>JAFRQT010000007.1 GCA_017428485.1 Bacilli bacterium
TAATAAGCCTTTAATTGTTCTTCTATTTTACGATAAAATGCCATATTTAGAATTCCTTTCAGTTTTTCCAATATTATTTTACCTTAAAAATACAGGTTTTCCAATAAAAAATAGGCATAAAATTAATGGTTTTCCAATTTTAATGAGATTATGAACATTATTTATATAAAACTAATATGTTAATATTAAGAAGAATATGGATTTATATAAACATCACCAAAGAGTTTGGAAAATATTATATTTTATATTAAGACCAATTGTAAAAAATAAGTTTAATGTGTTAAGATTTTTTGATTTTGTCACCTTTTGATTTTTTGAAAATGTCACCACCCATTTTTTGTCTCTTGTATAGTAATTACAGGAGGTTTTTATATTTATGTATAAGATTTTGAGTAAAGAAAAGACTTTATCCCTTCTGAAAGATAAATTGGATGGTAAAAGTAGTTATTCATATGCTGAGCTAGAAAGAATGAGTGGCTATTCAAAGAGACATCTTAAAAGAATGGCTAAAGAATTAGATAAAAAGGATATTGAAACTATGCTGATTCATGGGAATACTTCTAGAACTCCCGCCATAACTGCTTCCGACCAAGAAAAGAGTTATATCATCAATTTCAAATCTCAATATCCTAAAATCACTATAGCACAGTTTAAAGATGTATTTGATGAAGATGTTATTGATAATCATGATAAAGAAAAAGATGTATTAAAGTATGGACTAAAGAAAAGAAGTAAATCATTCTTTAGGAAAATGTATAAAGATAATGGCTGGAAATCACCTATAAAAAGAAATATTGTTGCCAGTGATTACCCTATGCATCATTTAAGAGATGCTATGCCTAGAAGAGGTATGCTTATTCAAATTGATGGAACACCTCATGATTGGTTTTCTACTAATGAAAAGTATTGTCTTCATTTAGCTATAGATGATGCTGGTAAAGAAATAATAGCTGGATGGTTTACTAAAAATGAGTGTTTATTTGGCTATTTAAAGGTAGTTGAGATAATGATTAAAGAATATGGACTACCTATGGCTATGTATTCAGATAAACATTCTATATTTAAATCTAAAGATGAAATTGAGGGTGAAACTAAATTCCAATCAATTATGAAACGCTTAGGAATAGATACTATTTTAGCTAATACAGCTCAAGCTAAAGGCAGAGTTGAAAGATATAATTCAACTATTCAAAATAGACTAATTGTTGATATTAAAAGATTTGGTATAAAAGACTATGATCAATTAAATGAATGGTTTAATTCGTTCTATAAACATTATTTAAATAAGAAATTCGCTAATGTACCTATAGATTCTAATGATGAGTTTGTACCTGTTGATGAAAAGTTTGATTATTTAGATAATCTTTCTATCAAGGTTGAAAGAAGAATTCAAAATGGTGATATATTCTCATACGAAAACTGTTACTTTTCTCCAATTAATAAAGAAACTGGAGAAATATTACATATAACTAGTGGCGTTAAAGTGAATGTGATACATGATATCTTAAATAAAAAACTATACATAAAAAGATTTGGAAAACTAATACCTTGTATATTCATAAGAGAAACTAGACTAAAAGATGTTGTCGATAATAAAAAAGAATTAACTAGTAGAATATCAGACTATATCGAAAAAAGGAAAGAATAGATAATCTTTCCTTTATTGTTTAGTGGTGACATTTTCAAAAAATTTCAACAGCACTTACAACCTTTATACTAGGCTCTTGATAATAAGACTATTTTTACCTTTTTATAATGACCCTTCATAGCCTTTAGTACACCTTTTAAAGATGAACCACTTGTATAGACATCATCGACAATTAATAGTCTTTTAATAA
>JAFRQT010000001.1 GCA_017428485.1 Bacilli bacterium
AAGGTTCTCCAATTCAGGTTTAAAAAAATAATTTTTCATAAATATACCTCCTATCTTATTTTTTTATTCCATTAAAAAAACTAGTACTTAATACTAGCCAATCCCTTTTTATTCTTTTTAATTTTGTTCGCCTTATTTGGACTACAAGAAACGCCATCCGAGTTTTATTGTCACTATACTATGCCATTTAGAACCACCTCTTTTCCAATTTTTAATAATTTTCACTTAAATATTTATGATTACCCACAAACCCTTTTAATCCCAACAAAAAAAGAGTATTTCTACTCTTTTAATTTTTTTATTCGGTACGTTTATACGTCCTATTTTTGATTCGCCTTAATTGCAGCTTGTGCAGCAGCTAATCTTGCTATTGGTACTCTAAATGGTGAGCATGATACATAAGTTAGTCCAACATTATGACAGAATTCAACACTAGATGGGTCTCCACCATGTTCTCCACAAATTCCAAGCTTAATATTTGGTCTTACTGATTTACCCAATTCAGCAGCCATTTTTACTAATTTACCTACACCTTTCTGGTCTAGTTTAGCAAATGGGTCTTGTTCATAAATTTTATTTTCATAATATGAACCTAAGAATTTACCTGCATCATCTCTTGAAAAACCAAATGTCATTTGAGTTAAATCATTTGTTCCAAAAGAGAAAAATTCTGCTTCTGTTGCAATTTCATCAGCTGTAATTGCAGCTCTTGGTATTTCAATCATAGTACCAATGTGATATTGCATATCAGAATTATATTCTTTTTTAACTTGTTCTGCTACTTCTATAACTATATCTTTAACAAATTTTAATTCTTTAACTTCTCCAACTAAAGGAATCATTATTTCTGGGACAATATCATATCCTTCTTCATTTTTAACTTCAATTGCAGCTTCCATTAATGCTCTAGTTTGCATTTTAGCTATTTCAGGATAAGTGACAGCAAGACGACAACCTCTGTGTCCCATCATTGGGTTAAATTCATGTAATTCATCACATTTAGCTTTTAAATGCTCAGTTGTAACACCCATATCTTTTGCAATTGCCTTGATATCTACTTCTTCTTTTGGTAAGAATTCATGTAGAGGTGGGTCTAAATAACGAACTGTCATTGGTAAACCTTTTAGTTCTTTATACATAGCCTTGAAGTCACCTTTTTGATATGGAATTAATTTATCTAGAGCAGCTTCTCTTTCTTCAGTAGTTTCAGCAAGTATCATCTTTCTAATGTTAAAGATTCTTTCTTCTTCAAAGAACATATGCTCTGTACGGCAAAGTCCAATACCTTCTGCTCCTAGTTCTATTGCTTTCTTTGTATCTCTTGGAGTATCAGCATTAGTTCTAACTCCTAAAGTTCTGAACTTATCTGCCCATTCCATTACACGGCCAAACTCTCCAGCTATTGTTGCATCAACTGTTTTAATTTCGCCATCATATATATTTCCGGTAGTACCATCGATTGAGATTACATCTCCTTCTTTGAATATTTTACCACCTAATTCGAATTTTTTATTAGCCTCATCCATCTTGATATCTCCACATCCAGATACACAACATGAACCCATTCCACGAGCAACAACTGCAGCATGTGATGTCATACCACCACGTACAGTTAAAATTCCTTGTGCAGCTTTCATACCTGTAATATCTTCTGGTGAAGTTTCAAGTCTTACAAGTATAACTTTCTTCTTGTTTGCTTTCCATTTTTCTGCATCTTCAGCAGTAAATACTATTTGTCCACAAGCAGCACCTGGAGATGCTCCAAGTCCTTTACCAATTGGTTTTGCTTCTTTTAATGCTTTTGCATCAAATTGTGGGTGTAATAATGTATCTAAGTTTCTTGGATCTATCATTGATACTGCTTCTTCTTCTGTACGCATTCCCTCATCAACAAGGTCACATGCAATTTTTAAAGCAGCTTTTGCAGTTCTTTTACCATTTCTTGTTTGTAACATAAATAGTTTTCCATGTTCAACAGTAAATTCCATATCTTGCATATCTCTATAATGTTCTTCTAAAGTCTTACAAACATCTTCAAATTGCTTAAATGCTTCTGGGAATTTTTGTTCCATTTCAGCAATTTTCATTGGAGTACGAACACCTGCAACTACATCTTCACCTTGTGCATTTGTTAAGAATTCACCAAATAATCCTTTTTCACCAGTAGCTGGATCTCTTGTAAACGCAACACCTGTTCCACAGTCATCACCCATATTTCCAAAAGCCATTGACTGAACATTTACAGCAGTTCCCCAAGAATAAGGAATATCATTATCTCTTCTATATACATTAGCTCTAGGATTATCCCATGATCTAAATACAGCTTTAATAGCTCCCATTAATTGTTCTTTTGGATCGCTTGGGAAATCTTTTCCTATTTTGTTTTTATATTCTTGTTTAAATTGTCCTGCTAATTCTTGTAAATCTTCTGCTGTCAACTCTACATCTTGTTTTACATTTTTCTTTTCTTTCATCTTGTCAATTAATTCTTCAAAGTATTTCTTTCCAACTTCCATAACAACATCAGAATACATTTGAATAAATCTTCTATAACAATCCCAAGCCCATCTTGGATTATTACTTTTTTTAGCAAGAACTTCTACTACTTCTTCATTTAGACCTAAATTAAGAATAGTATCCATCATACCTGGCATTGATGCTCTAGCACCACTTCTTACAGATACTAATAATGGATTCTCTTTATCTCCAAATTTCTTTCCTGTTTCTTTTTCCAACTTAACAATGTACTCATTAATTTGTTTCTGAATTTCTTCATTAATTTCTCTACCATCATCGTAGTATTTAGTACAAGCTTCAGTTGTAATTGTAAATCCTTGAGGTACAGGTAAACCAATACTTGTCATTTCTGCTAAGTTAGCACCCTTACCACCAAGAAGATTTCTCATGTCTTTGTTACCTTCACTAAACATGTAAACGTATTTCATTAATACTTCTCCCTTCTCATTGTGTATCTTTAACACCGACTTTTTTATTATACCATGGATGCTTTTTTAAGAATAGGTTTTATTAAAAATTTTTTATATTTTTTTTACATAAAATAAAAAGTCATTAATATACTTTCATTCTTTTAAATTATCTTCAGTGATTCCAAGAACCTTTTCTAGATAACATTTTCCACAAAGAGATTCATATTGCACTTCATTTTCACCATCTATTGCAACTTGATCTCCTACTGCAGTAAATTCTCCATTTACAATTCTTCCATTAAATTTTGCTCTTTTTCCACACCTACAAATAGTATAAAGTTCTTCCATAACATCTGCTATTTCAAACAACCTTAAACTGCCAGGAAATGCCATGGTTTTAAAATCACTTCTAAGTCCATAACAAATAACTGCTGTATCTTTTAATTTAGTAAACATAAATAAATCATCAACTTGATCTCTCGTTAAAAATTGAGATTCATCCACTAATATACAAGCAATATCTTTAGGAATTGTATTTAAATAATTAATTAATTTTTCATCTTTATCGATTAAGTGATCAACTTTTCTTTTAAGTCCTATCCTAGTTACTAATTTATTATCACCTTTTGTATCTATTTTAGGTTTTAATATTAAAACTTTCATTCCTCTTTCTTCATAATTATGGGCAACTTGTAATAAAAGAGTTGTTTTACCACTGTTCATTGCACCATATCTATAATATAATTTACTCATCTTTATCCCTCCTTGGAAAACAATTATAATAAACTTCCTTTAATCTTTCATTTGTGACATGAGTATATATCTCTGTTGCTTTTAGGGAACTATGCCCTAGTAATTCTTGTACAACTTTAATATCGCATCCATTATTAAGCATATCTGTTGCAAAAGTATGTCTTAATACATGTGGAGTAACATGAACTTTTATTGATAACTTTTCCATTATTTTGTCTATTATATATCTAATACCTGCATCTGTTATTTTTTCACCTTTACTATTAACAAATAAATATTCATAGTCTTTTCTATAATGTGTATTCATATATTCTTTTAATACTTCTTCTGCATATTCTCCATAATAAACTATTCTTTCTTTATTTCCTTTTCCTTGAACTATTATTCTTCTATTATCAAAATATATATCTTTTATTTTTATATTAACAAGTTCAGATACACGTACTCCAGTAGCATAAAGCATTTCAATTATTAATTGGTCTCTAATTCCATCTTTATCTTTTGAAGATTCTCTTATTATTTCAAGTAAGTCATTATAATATAGAAAATGAGGTAATCTTTTTTCAATTTTAGGAGCAGAAACTCTAACCATTGGGTTGTTTTCTTTTTTAATATAATTATTTCTATATAAAAATTTATAAAATGATTTTAAAGAACTTATCATCCTTTTTATGGACGTATTCTTTTTCTTATTACCATTTAATTTTAAGTATTCTAAATAATCAGAAACGTCTTCATAAATTACTTTATCCAAATCTTTTTTAACAAACAAATAAAAATAAAACAAATCATTTATATATGAATTTAATGTGTTTATTGAATAATTTTTACTTTCAATATATTTTATAAAAGCATCAATTAAATAATTTTTTTTAAACTCTTCTTTATCCATACATTAATTATATTACTTTTTTTCTTCAAATAAAAGGGACTTTACAAGTCCCAATCTATATAAACACCCTAGGTGTCATTATAATTTAAACTATTCTACATAGTATATTATGCAATTAATTAAAATTGTTTACTCTAAGTGTTAAAAGTTTTCTATTTTATATTCAATTATTTTAATATCAAGTAATGTAATGCTTTTTAGTAACACTTCTTTATTTGAATGTATATGCCTATTATTTTTATCAACCTGTACTGTGTAGTTAATATATATAATTACAATAGATTTAGAGTATAAAAAAGAATTACTGTAAAAGTAATCCCGAAAATTAACCAAAATATTAATTACATTTTTTTGCCAGAAGATTGCATTTGTTGTAATCGATCATCATATTCTTGAAGTGATTGAACAATTTCACCATTTTCATCTAGAACGTAATACTGGCCAAATGAAGGTGTTCCTTTAGTTAGGAAATTTGCATCTAAACTGCCATCTTCTTTTTTCCCATATATAACAACATATCCATTATTTGGTGCACATTTTACAAGTCCCCATCCAGCATCGATTTGAAATTCTCCAGTAGGTAATACGGTAAATCTGTCTCCTAATCCATCTACAATACTTTGCGGAACTTTATCTGTAATTCTAACAGCCAAATTTGGCCTTGGCAATTCATAAAAGACTCCATCAACTTCCTTTGTAGTTTCTTTCCAATTTGCTTTATTCCATACATTCATCTTGCCACTTTCAAGTTTTTCAAAAGCAATAACAGACCCTAGTGGACATCTTTCTTCGCCTTCAAGGCAATCAAGTACTATTGTGTCTCCGTCAATTCTAACAACTTCTTTCAAAAAATCAGGGATAGAAGTTTCCCCACTAATTCTAACGCAATTTTTTACCCCAGGTTTCTTACATATAGTTATCATTTCTTGTTCCATATCTTCACCTTCATTTTTATAATATCATATTTTTCAATTGCACACAAGTTTCCATTTTCAATTTATCGTTTTTATTTTAAACATAATACTTCTTTCCAAGTCTGTTCTATATATTTTTGAATCTTTTAAGTTCTCTAATACTTCTTTATTTGGGTGACCATATCTGTTGTTCTTACCAACTGGTATTGAGTAGTTAGTAAATCATGTTTATTTTAAAAAAAGTTTATAAATTCTTACTATTTATAAACTCTCTTTAATATTTTTACATATTGATTAGGTAATCCTGAAATAGTCTCTTTTTTTTGCACTTCACTCATACCATATAAACTTTCTGTAACTGATCCAACTATGCAACAATTAGTGTCAGTATCTCCACCCATTAATAATGTTTTTCTAATTGAATCTTCAAACGAAACAGAATTATAAATTGCATATAAACAATTACCTATTGTTTCTCTACAAGTTGTATTAAATTTAACAAACGGTTCATATTTTACTAATATATTTAATTTTTGAAATACTTCTTCTTTAGTCAATCCATTTCTAAAGTAATATATCATTAATGCAATAATTGTAGCCGATTCAATTGCTTCTTTTGAATTGTGTGATGGAATTGTTACTAATCTAGCATTTTCAATTACTTCTTCTTTGCTATTAAATAAATAACCTACTGGCGAAATTCTCATCATAGCTCCATTACCAATACTATTATTTTTTCCAATCCCTTTAGCCCACTTTATTGTACCAGGTGAAAATGAAGTATTAAAGTATGGATTAAAATTTGGTTTATAATCAATATTTTCGAGTATATATTTTCTTAAAGTTTCTTCATAATCTTTATTATTAATAATTGCATCTATAACTGCAATAGTTTCAATCGTATCATCACTATAAAATGAGTCTGGTAATATTAACTTTTCAGGATTAATACTTTTTATTTCTTTTAACTGTTTAAACTCATATGTGCTACCCGCTTTATCTCCATAAATTGCTCCTAACATAATATCACCACCAGTTTAAATTATTATATCACAGATTATATTTATTCTTTTACCTTCTTACTTTCTTTTTCTAATTCTTTTAAACTTTTATTTGGAGTTGGTAAATCTTCAGGCATTGTCCCTCCCGCTTCTTTAATTGCTTTTCTTACTATTTTTCCAATTTTATAGTGAACTAAATTTGCAGTATATTCATTATACTCTTTTTCATTTAATTCTTGTTTTCTTGTTTGAATAGCAAAATAAGTTTGAGCTAATGCAATCGGCTTTTTTCTTGAATCACCATTTTGAGCAATTAAATAACAGGCATATCTAGATAATTTATAATCATCTACTTTTCTTTTGCCACCTTTACCAATACTTATCAATTTCCCAACCCGGGGAAAATGATCATTAACATTGTACCCACTGTTTTCACAAGCAATTTTAGCATTGTTAATAGTGTTAGAAAACCTTTCCCACTTACTATATTCAAGTAATGGCACTAATTCTCTAGCTAACCAGTACTCATTACCATTATCATCTATATGCTTTATATCTTCAAATACTTTTTCAGTATATTCTTTTATTTCATTCATATTATCAATTTCCTTTCTATGGACTACAAGCCTCAATTTTTAATTTATTATTCTTTATTTTAAACATAATACTACCATCCTCGTCTGTTCTATATGTTTTTGAATCTTTTAAATTCTCCAATACTTCTCTATTTGGATGACCATAACGATTATTTTTACCAACACTAATAATGGAATATTTAGGTTTTATTTCATTAATAAACTCTTTACCACTACTTGTCTTAGAACCATGATGCCCTACTTTTAATACATCTATATCTGGTAAATTATACTTATCTAATATCTCTCTTTCAGTAGTAATTGATGCATCTCCCATAAACATAAACTTATAACCATCTAGTTCTGTGATTATTACATTACTATTATCATTTTCATTATCATATTCTTTTGTTTGTAAAAAATATAATTTATTCTTATCTATATTTAATTCTTTAGTACATGAATAATACTTAATTTTCTTTTTATTTAATACTTTGATTAGTTCTTTTTCTAAATCATTATAAGAACCACAATTAAATATTACCTTCTCTACCTTAAAATTATTAACTAAGTTAATAGCTTCTCCCATATGGTCGAAGTCGCCATGCGTAAGAATTAAACTATCTATTTTTCTAACACCTATACTTTTAAAAAATGGAATCAATGAATCAATCATTATATTAAATGACTTAGTTCTTTTTGCCCATTTTGCATTATATTTTTTTATACCACCAGTATCTATCAAAATTGCTTTATTCATATTGGTTAGTATTAATGTACTATCGCCTTGAGAAACGTCTAAAAAATACACTTTAAATACATTATTAAATGACGGCTTAATATATAAAAATATTAAGTAAATTATAAAAAGAACCAATATTATTTTTCTTTTTGTTTTTATTAACAAAATAAATAAAATATAATATATGATAATTTCCAATAAATTCATTTTACTAAATATTAATGTTATATTTAAAAAATTACTACTAATAGAAGATATTATTTCCATGAATGAAGTACATAATGATAAAATAGGTAATAACTTACTTATTAACATTGTTATTATTGATAATGGGAATACTATATAAGAAACAAAAGGAATAAAAAACAAGTTATTAATAAATCCAATTATATTTATTTCATATGACATATTTATTATTATTGGAGTACTAGCAAAAAAAGAAATAACACTAATAATTAAAATAGATATTATTTTATTTTTTATAATATATTGTTCATTAAATATCAAAATAAAGAATGTAATTGTAAATGATAGTATAAATCCTGTATTAAAAATATAAAAAGGATTAATTATTATTAATATGAAGAATGTTAAATATAATAATTTTTTTGGCTTTATATATAAATAATAAATATTATTAATACAACTTAATATAAAGAAGATAGTTGCTCTCAAAATAGATGGTGTAAATGATGCTATAAAAGAAAAAAAGATTAAAAATGTGCTGGTGATTATACATGAGGCTTTTTCCCCTATTTTAATCTTTTTTAATATAAATAATAAAATGTTGGAAAATAATGACACATGAAGGCCAGATAAAGCAAACAAATGAGTTATTCCATTGATTTTATAATTGTTATATACACTACTATCAATATAATTGGATTTACCTAATATAAAGGCAAATAAATATTCGTTATTTTTTATATTATTTATTCTATTTATAACACCATTTTTGATTCTATATAATATATTTTTATTCTTATGAATTATGCTATATGATTCAATATTTAGTATATAATTTATTTTTTTATAATGTAAATATTTCTTATAATTAAAGATATTAGGAATTGTATTATTAGTAGGTAGAGACAATTTACCATTAACATTAATTTTATCATTTAAATCCAAGTCAAAATTATTTTTTTCATCGAGAGTTTTAAAATAATATGTTCCAATCAGGTTTTCTTTAAACTCTATGGATAATTTATCTCCATCTACTTTATAATCTTTAACAGTTAAATTGGAAACATTATAATTGTCATAATAACTATTTTCATCATAAATAATTAAACTGAAAATTATTATAATAATGGAAATTAATAATAATATATAATAAAGTTGACTATACAGTAATATTTTCCTTAATTTTATTGAAAATTGTCTCACTTATTCCACTAACTTTCATAACATCTTCAATAACATTAAAATTTCCATTATTCGTTCTATATTCTATTATAGCATTTGCTTTGGATTCACCTATTCCACTTAATGTCATTAATTCTTCTTTAGTAGAAGTATTAATATTTATTTTTGCATTACTTATATTATTTTCTTGATAACAAGCATCATTCTTAACTTCTTCACATATGCATGGAGTTTCAACATATATAGTGTTTTGTTTTTGAGCTTTTTTAATTTCATCGTTAGAATATATAACTATAGCATCCCCATCTTTTAATTCTTTTGACAAATTGATAAATCTTGTATTTGCATTTTTTGCAAGTCCACCAGAAGCGTTAATTGCATCTATTGTTCTTGCACCTTTTTGTAATTTATATACATTTGGTTTCTTAACGCTTCCTTTTACATCTACAAATATGTATTCTTCCATAACTTCAGGAATAACTTCATCTGATATTATTGTATCTTCTATATATAATTCATCCTTTTTTTCTTTATTTTTTAATTCATAAACTATTAGAAAAGATAATAAAAGAATAATAATTAATAATAGAATACTGATAATAATATTGAATAAATGTCTTTTCAAAAAATCTATAATAATATTTATCACCTCCTTAATAATATAATTAAAGAAGTGAAACTAAAAACACTACAAAAAAAAAGAAATATTTAAATTTCTTTTTTATAATTCTACAGGCTTATTTCTATATGCAATATACATATAACCCAATGAGAATATTAATAAACTTAGTACAAATACTAGAGCTAAGTTAGCAATTCCTGTTTTAACATTAATCATAATATCAAAAGAATAATCTGCTCTAGCTGCTTTAATAATTCCACCTGTTCCGACTGTTTGAGTTAGTGGATCATGTGCATAATATACTCTACCTCTGTTTGATGATGGTTCAAATGTATAACCATTAACTGTTTCAGCATTTATAGTTATTTGAGTTTGATTATGATTCTTGTCAACTAAGACATAGAATTCTTCTCCATCCTTAACAGAAGTAATTTCTTCACCAGATAAATTAACTATTTTTACACCACTTGTTGCAGTAGTTGTAACATTTATTTTTTCAACTGTTAATAATGAACTCTTATATGAATATGGTCCATATTTAATAGTCGTTTTTGTTTCTTCAGCAATTTCATCTGAACTAGCTGGTGCTTTTAAAGTCAATTTTGTTTCAAATTTTTCGCTACCATAATTTGAATAATCTCTTTCTTTGATAAGATATTTATAAATCTTATTTAATTCTGTACTACCTTGTAATTCATCTCCAAGGATAACTCCATCAACCTTGCTTCCGGTTGATCTCCATACAGCATATTGAATTGTACCATATACATAATTTTCAATTAGAGCATCAGCTTCTGTTTCTGAAACATCAGTTAATCCTTCAAGAGTAATTAATTGTTGAACAAGAGTATCTTTAGAAACTCCAATATCATCAAACATTCTATCCATTGTTAAGTTTGGATAACTATGTTCGATAATCCATAATGCCCAATTATAATTTACTTTTGAACTGCTCATGGTAGTTGTTAAATATTCATTAAATTCTACATGATCTTTTGATAATGTCATTTCAAAGGCATCTCCAGTTTTACCAAGAGCCTCATTCAATTGAGCACCAGTTATTTCTGTAATTGTTGGTGTTGATGTGGCTGATACATATACTATCTTACTAATAGTAATTTTAATTTGCTTAGGACCAACATAGCTTTCACCAATATGCCCATAGTTAGGGCTTATTAACTCTCGAATTAATTTATCATAATTAATACTTGTTCCATCCATATATTCTTCAGGAACTGTTACTTCCATTTCTGAATAAATAAGACCTCTTAATGTTGCGATTAAATCATACATATTTTTATTAATATTTGCTTGATTCTTTAATGCTGTTAATACTGCAAACTCAAATAAAGTTTTTTTATTGTCAGTTAACTTACTTTGAAATGCATATCCACTATCAGGATAGGATACTGTTGGATCTAAACAATATGCTGTAAACCAATCTATTAGAGGCTCTCCTCTATGTATACTTAAGTCAGTATAATTTGTTCCTAACATAATTTTCTTTAAATCACTTTTTCCATTAATAGTGTCACCAGTTGATGTTGTAAATTTAATTTTACTAAAATTAAATGTATCTTTATCTACAACCCCATAAACTTCTGTACCAGTTGCAGGAATACTTTCTGGTGCTTTAGCTGTTAATGCTTTTACTGAAAATAGCATTACAAAAAATGCACCTAAAATAATAAATAAACTTAACAATTTTTTCTTCATATCTATTCTCCTCTATATTTTATAATTTAATTCTATCACTTTTACTAGGAAAGTTCAACATATTTTACATTTTAAAGACATGTAAAAAAGATAAGCAATTTGCTTATCTTTTATTCTTCAATATCTTTATTCTCTTCTTTTTTATTTTCTTTCTTTGGAAGTAATTCTTTACGAGATAGATTTAACTTACCTTTTCTATCGTATCCAGTAGCTTTTACAACAATTTCATCGCCAACTTTTAAGATATCGCTTGGATGTTCTACACGTTTGTTGTCAAGTTGACTTACATGTACTAATCCTTCACATCCTGGCCATAATTCAACAAATGCTCCAAAATCTTCAATTTTAACAACTTTAACTGTATAAATAGCTCCAATTTCAACTTCTTTAACAATATTTTCAATCATTGAAATAGCTTTGTCTAAAACTTCTTTGTTCATATGATAACATATTACATTACCATCATCATCAATATCAATCTTAACAGCATCTTTATGATTTACAGATGTTACATTGCTTGCTTCAAGTATAATTTTAGTAATTGTTTCTCCACCTTTTCCAATAACATCTTTAATTTTATCTGGTGCGATTTTCATTGTTCTAATTTTTGGCGCATATGGTGATAATTCGCTTCTTACTTCTGGAATTGTATCATGCATTACATCTAGTATTTGCATTCTTGCTTTATGAGCTTTTTCTAATGCCTCTTTTAATACATCTCTTGTAACACCTTTAATCTTAATATCCATTTGTAGTGCTGTAATACCTTCACGTGTACCGGCAACTTTGAAGTCCATATCTCCCATATGATCTTCAAGCCCTTGAATATCGGTTAATATTGTATATTTAGAATCACAAGTTCCATCTTCGGTAATAAGTCCCATAGCAATACCCGCTACTGGAGCTTTTATTGGAACACCAGCAGCCATTAAAGACATACATCCAGCACATATACTAGCTTGACTAGATGAACCATTACTTTCTAATACTTCAGACACAACACGAACTGTATAAGGGAATACTTCTTGACTTGGCATCACTTGTAATAATGCACGTTCTGCTAAAGCACCATGTCCAATTTCACGTCTACCAGGACTTCCATATCTTCCTGTTTCTCCAACACTAAATGCTGGGAAATTATAATGGAATATAAATTTCTTAGATTCTTCTAAACTTAGTCCATCTAAAATTTGTTCTTCATTTTGAGCACCTAAAGTAGTAATTGCTAAAGCTTGAGTTTGACCTCTTGTAAACAATGCACTACCATGTGTTCTTGGAAGTAAATCTACGTCTGCAGAAAGTTCACGGATTTCATCCATTCCACGTCCATCTGGTCTAATATGTTCATTAGTTATTAATCTACGAACTTCAGATCCTTCTATTTCATCTGCAACTTTTTTAACTAATTTTAAGTTTTCTTCTAGATTTTCTTCTCCTTCATGACGTTCAGTATATTTAGTAATAGCTTCTTCTTTTACCTCATCTATTCTTGCATACTTTTCTAGTTTATCCTTAATTTGAATTGCGGCACACATTTCTTCTTTAATATCATTATTAACTTCTTCTCTTAATTCATCTGGAATAGTAGCAAGAGTTACCTCTATCTTCTCTTCTCCTATTTCACTAATGATATCACTTTGAATAGCACATAATTCTTTAACTGCTTCATGTCCAAACATTAATGCTTCTAACATTTCATCTTCAGAAACTTCTTTAGATCCACTTTCAACCATGTTAATAGCATCAATAGTACCTGCAACTGTTAAATTGATTGTGCTTCTTTCCATTTCTTCACAAGTTGGGTTTATTTTTAATTCTCCATCAATTTTACCAACTACAACTCCTGCAACTGGTCCTTCAAATGGAATGTTAGAAATTCCTAAACATAATGATGTACCAAATAATGCAGTCATTTCTGGAGTCCTATCAGGATCAACACTTAAAACTGTGTTAACAACTTGAACTTCATTTCTGAAATTCTCATTAAACATAGGTCTTATTGGTCTATCAATAACCCTTGCAGTTAATGTAGCAGCATCTGTAGGGCGACCCTCTCTTTTAATAAATCCACCAGGTATTTTTCCTACAGAATATAATTTTTCCTGATATAAAATTGTTAATGGGAAAAAATCTGCTGTAGATACATTATTGCTCATAACACAAGTTGATAAAATAACTGTATCATCATATCTAACAAGTACAGCACCTGCTGCTTGCTTAGCAAGTTCTCCGTGCTCAACTACTATCTTCCTACCTTGAAAATCATATTCAAATACTCTTTTCATATACTTCCTCCTCTAAATTAAAAGACACTTAAAACAAGTGCCTACTTTCTTAAATTTAATTTTTTAATTAAATCACGATATCTTTGAACATCTTCACGCTTTAAATAATCTAATAAACTTTTTCTTTTACCAACTAATTTTAAAAGTCCACGATTAGTATGAAAATCATGAGCGTGATCTTTCATATGATCAGTTAATTTATTAATTCTTTCAGTTAATAATGCTACTTGAACTTCTACACTTCCAGTATCATTTTTACTTCTTTTAAATTCACTGACAATATTACTTTTAACTTCTTTAGTTAATGCCATAATAATTTTCCTCCTTTTTAAATAATCCGTTAACTCTGAGTAAAGAATCGAGGTTTTTCTAAACCCGGAACAAACGTCTAATTAATAATACTATAAAAACCAAATAAAATCAACATTTTTTTGATAATTCAGATGATTTATATGTAAATAATATAAATAAAAAGTAAGTTATTTCTAACTTACTTTATAACAAGATTAACTATTTTATTTGGTATAACTATTTCTTTTATTATTTCTTTTCCTTCAAGGTGTTTAGATACGTTTTCTTCTTCTTTGGCAAGTTTTAATAATTCATCTTTATCTAAATCTTTAGGAGCAAGTATTGTACCTCTTAATTTACCATTTACTTGAATAGCAATAGTTATTTCATTATCTTGTGCTTTAGATTCATCAAATTCTGGCCATTTATCATCAATGATATTGCCACCAAATACTATTTCGTATATTTCACTAGTGATATGTGGCGCTAATGGATTTAACAGAATTAAGAATGATCGTAATTCTTCTTTTGTTATGAATTTATCTTTCCTAACTATATTTATAAATGACATAAGTGATGCGATAGATGTATTTAATTTTAAGTTCTCTAAATCATCTGTAACTTTTTTAATTAATTTATGTAATTCAGTTTCATGTTCTTTGGATACTTCATCACCTTTGACTATCTCTTGTAAATCCCAAACTTTATTTAAGAAACTTGTAATTCCATTAATGCCATCATATGTCCAAGGAGTATTATCTTCATATCCTCCTAAGAAATGAACATGAAGTCTTGCTGCATCTGTACCATATTTTTCTATAACTTCTAGAGGTGATACACCATTGGCAGAACTTTTACTCATTTTTCTTCCAGTATCATCTAAAATAAGTCCACTACCCATTTTCTTGATAAATGGATCTCTTGTTGGAACTGCTCCAATTTCATATAAGAAATTTTGCCAGAAGAATGCATAAAGTACGTGTCTTGTAATATGTTCGGTACCACCTGTGTAAACATCTACACTTCCCCAATATTTTAATTTTTCGAAGTCTGCTAAAGCATTATCATTATGTGGATCAATATATCTTAACCAATACCAAGAAGAACCTGCCCAGTTAGGCATTGTGTCTGTTTCTCTTTTAGCATCTCTACCACATTTTGGACATTTACAATTAACCCATGAATCAATCTTAGAAAGTGGAGATGATCCAGTCTCATTTGGAAGATAATCATCTGTTTTAGGTAAAGTCAATGGTAAATCTTTTTCATCAAGAGTGACAATACCACAATTATCACAAAATACTACTGGGAATGGTTCACCCCAATATCTTTGCCTATTGAATGACCAATCTTGCATCTTATAATTGATTTTCTTTTGACCAAATCCTAATTTTATACATTTATCTGCTATTTTTTCTTTAGCTTCATTAACAGGCAATCCATTAAATTCATCTGAATTCATCATCTTAGCATTGTCTTTAAGATAGTCATATTTCTCATATGCACACTTACTTATATCACCTTCAATAACTTGAATCATTGGTATATTAAATTTTTGTGCAAATTCATAATCTCTTTGGTCATGTGTTGGTACAGCCATAACAATACCAGTACCATAGTTAACAAGTACAAAGTCAGATAAATAAATAGGCACTTTATTTCCATTTATTGGATTAATTGCATATATACCTTCTAATTTACAACCAGTTTTTTCTTTTTGATCTGCTATTCTATCAAGTTCACTTCTGTATGCAGTTTGCTTTTGATATTCTTTTACTTCGTCATAGTTAGTAATATATTCTTTTAATTCTTCAATCATATGGTGCTCCGGTGCCATAACAAAGAAAGTAATACCATATATTGTCTCAATACAAGTTGTAAATATAGACGAAGAATCTAATTTTTTACCTTCACTATCCACTATATCAAAAGAAACTTCCATTCCTTCACTTCTACCAATCCAATTTCTTTGAAGTTCTTTTAAGTTTTCATTCATATCAATTCTATCTATATTTTCAAGAAGTTTTTCTGAATATTCCTTCATTTTTAAGAACCATACCCATCTTTCTTCTTGAATTACTTTACCATGACATCTATCGCATTCTCCACCTTGAGAATCTTCATTTGAAAGAACTGTTTTACAATTTGGGCAGAAGTTAACAAATCCTTTTTGCTTATATGCTTTTCCCTCTTCAAAAAATCTTTTAAATATCCATTGAGTCCATTTATAATAAGAAGGATCACTTGTACATATTGTTCTATCATAATCAAAAGAAAGACCCAACATTTTTGATTGATCAAGTACTCTATCCATGCCTTGTTTTACAAAGTCCTCTGGATTAATACCAGTTTTAATCGCAGCATTTTCTGCAGGTAATCCAAAAGCATCTCCACCTATTGGAAAAAGTACATTATATCCTTGCAATCTTTTCATTCTTGAAAGTGCATCTGCAGGTATAGTACCTTTTAAATGTCCCATGTGCAAGTTACCACTAATATTATAAAATTCATATAGAACATAATATTTAGGTTTTGTTGGATGAAAATCAATAGCCTTAAAGCTCTTTTCTTTTACCCATTTTTCTTGCCACTTTTTTTCTATTTCTTTAAAATTATACATTTCTTTCATCTTCTTTCTTTTTAAAATATCTACCAGTAATTTCATATAGTGAATATATAAGTGAAACTATAACTACAAATGCAATTGGATATTTCCAATAAGATACATTTAAATTCAATATGAGGACTGTTGTAAATGCTAGTATAAATGAATTAATTATACTTAAAGTTATTAATACATTTTTATATTTAGTTTTTCTCATATCCAAATTATATTTTGCAATAAAATTTTTAATAACGCTATTATCTTTTAGTTTTGAATATTCTTTTCTGTTTTTATTAATAAAAACTAAATAAATAATTAACAATAATGCAAATATTAATACAAAATCATATAACATTTTTAATGGAACACTCATATAATCACCTAAAAATAAAAACTTTATTACTTAAGGATGAGTTATACCCACGGTACCACCTTAATTCATAAAGTTTTATGCATCTTTATATCTTTATCGCAGATCTGCGCTATTTCTAGAAGAGTCAAGTTCAATTATTATTTATTTTAGTTTACACCAACCACTAAATCTCTTTAATAAAATCATAATTTACTACTACTATTCATCACGGAAATACCACTAAATTATACTATAGTTCAGCAATATATTCAAGTAGCTTTAAGAACATTTTAACAAATATATTATCAAGACCTTTTTTGCTTAAATGTCTTATCTTTATACGCTTATTTTTGATTGCTTCATTACTGAACAATATATTATCAAGTTCTACTTTTAAATCAGTAGTTATTTTTAAATCACTAATGATACCTTCAATGTCTTCATTAATAACACGAACAGCATCTATTTCTATATCTTTTCCTTTACAATGTACATATATCTTACTTGTAGTTTTTATATCATTAAATTTAACTACAAAATCAGTATCATCCGCATAACTTTCAAATGGAACATTAATTTCATCTGCAAATACCTGTACACCCTCTGTATATTTAGTATTTCTAAATCTAATTATATAACTTCTCTTTTCAGGAATAACACTCATGTCTCCATCTTCCATTGGTTCAATTGAAACTGAGAAGTCATTTTCTTTATAGTAATAATTAATTTCAGTAATTTGCCCATGTCCATCTCTATATTTATCAGAAATACCATCATCTTCATATAGTTTATATGTATTACTTCTTCCTGGGAAAATTTGAATTTCTAATTTTTTAGGATTTGTTGTATCATTTAAATTTTCATTATCCAAAACTGCCATTGGAATAATGGCTCCAGTTCTTGCATATACAGGATAGTCTTCATCTTTATAGAATGTTACATATCTACGTCCACCCGGAAATTTTTTACCAGTTTTAAAATCATACCATATACCATTAGGTAAAAATATTTGATGAACAACCCTATTCATAATTGAATCCTTAGGATCAGTTATTGGTGATACAAATAATTCACTACCAAAATAATATTCATTCTTATATAGTTTTTCATCATATATTTCTGGATATTTATAATATAATGGTTGAACTATTGGTGAACCAACGTGTGAATATTTATATGCTTCGCTATATAAATATGGTATTAATCTATGTCTTAATCTTAAATAATCATGAACGACCTTAAATGTTTCAGCATTCCATTTCCATGGCTCTCTTTTATAATATTTTCCAAATGAACTAGAAAGTCTTAATATTGGACTATATGCTCCGAGTTGAACCCATCTCATATATAGTTCGCCGTCTTCTGTTCCACCTTCAAACCCACCTATATCATGACTCCACCATGAAATACCAATATTTGATGCTGTTGCATTATAGAATGGAAGACTTCTTAAAGTTCTCCAGTTAACTTTTGTTTTTCCTGAATATAATATTCCATATTTATGAGGAGTATATCCAAAGTTACGACTCATAAGCATATTTCTTTTATCAACAAATGTTGACATATCATTATATAAGAAATAATTCATTATATAACTTCTTAATGCATTTTGTCTATTATTATCATCTACCCATAAAAAGTCTATTCCAGAACTCAAGAATGGATTAATAATTGTTTTTAAGAATGAGTCTATTAGTTTACTATCAAACACATTTAATGGTACTGGTTTATCACTTCCATACATTTTACTGAATTCAGCAAAGTGTTCTTCTTCAGTACTTATAGAACCCTCAGTTTTAATATTACATCCTAAATAAATATTATTTTTATGTAATAAGTCACTAAGATCTTTAGTTGAAGGAATTCCAACTTTATTTAATGAAAAACTTAAAGGCGATAGTTTATTTCTTGTTCTTTCATATTCACCTAGTAGTAGTACTGAAATAGGTATTTCACTTCTTCTAAATTGACCAATTATGCCTTCTATTTCGCTTTTGTTATAAGCTTCATTTTTATTCCACCAAACTCCAAGTGCATATCTTGGAAGAAGTGGTGGGAATGTTGTTAATCTAAAATAATCTCTTAAAGCTATTCCAAAATTAGTACCATATATAAATAAATATGTATCTATATTGTTATAATTAGGAGCAACTATATTTCCATTTTGACTTAATATTGGAGTCCTAGAATCATCAAATGACACAAATCCATCAAGTGAGAATAGTCCTTTTGATAATTCAGGATCTCCTTTATCATAATCAAAACTATAGGCGGTTCCTTTAAAATTTCTTACTTCAGGATGATTAAAATACCACATTTTATCAGTACCTAGTAAGCATACTTTTAAATATTGTTCTGGGGCAAACTTACTACCTGTAAATGGTCTATTTTTAGTATATTGAATCTCAAATATTTCATTTCTTATAATAATAACGTTTGCATCTTCTTTGAATACTATTTTAGGAGTGGCGAATGATCTATTTTGCGCAAAAAAGGTAGGATAATCATTAAATTGTCCTTTTTCACTATATTCAAATCTAATAAGTACGTCAGAAAGCACACTTATTCTAAATTTGTCGCCTTCGAATGTATACGCGGAATCAGTTTTACTTTTAGATATATCTATTTTAAAGTTTTCTCCGAAGTCATACATAGTTTATTCTCCTTTTTATTATATTATTGTTGTTGATTTAATTTTACCATCCAATTATTATATATTTCACAGTTTGAACTTGTTGGAGGAGGACTAGCCTTTTCCATCTTAACAATCATTGGTATTTTAAATATTCTACCGAATGATACACAAGTACCTGATTGTAATGTTTTTTGTTTTTCCACTACATCTTCACTCATATTTGGAACTGACTTAGCAATATATTCTAAATCAGCTGGGTGATTTATTTTAAATATTAAGAAATTTGCACATTGACTAATTACATTCTCATTTAAATCTGTTGGTCTTTGTGTAATTAAGTCAAGTAATAATCCATATTTTCTTCCTTCTTTAGCAATACGTTCAAATATATTATATCCAAGTAATGCCTTATCATCACCTTCCATAACATATCTATGTGCTTCTTCTAATATCATATGTATTGGGAATGTAGCACGGTTTTGAAGCGATCTTGTATATTTCATAAACATACGTCCAAAGAATTTAACTATACTTCTTGCAAATCTATCATCAACATCTTCTAAATTAAAATTAACAATTTGACATTTTCTACCTTGGGCATTTGTTTCAATTTTTTTAATATATTCATCTATTGTTATATATCCATCTGCAGAGAAGAAATTACCATTACCACGAGTCGCTAAATCATGTAATTTAACTTTCAAACTCATCGCAGCATCATACATACTATCATTCAATAAATATCTCTCACTATAAAGTGTAAAGTTTAATGCAACTTCTAAATCATGTAACGAATAATAAACATTTTGAGCATTAAAATTCCACTTTCTATTTTCATCTATATATTCTTTAATATAGTCAGATATTATCTTTCTTTCAGCGAATCTTCCTTCACTATCTATATCAAAACAATTTCTAAACATACGAGTAAATCCAATACCAGGTACTTCAGTTTCTAAAGATAATTCTGGTGTATTAGTTTCACTTAATATTTCAAATATTTGATCTCTTATCTTAGATGATGTTTGATTAGTATACATTATATTTGTAATAGCTTTTGCAAGTATATGATTTTTATAATCATGTGCTTCATCATCATCACGAGCAAACATCTTAACATATGCAAGAGCAGTTTCTACCATCGCGATTTGTGAGAAACTTGTTGCGTCTAATAAATTTAATACATCATCAAGTTCCAATAAACAAACAGGTATATTTAGTTTTTCATAATCTTTATGCATATTAGTAGTTATTACTTTAAATGAATAGTATGGATTTATTTGATTAAGGTCTTTAAATGCATTAATATATTCACCATAAGAATCAAATATAAACATATTAGCCTTATATGGAATAATATTTGACTGCGTAAAAACATTTTGTATTATTCTACAAATTCCATATGTTTTTCCACTACCTGTATTACCAAATATGGCAGTGTGATTAGAAAATAATTCATCCAAACTAACATTTAATGGTACATCATTATATAAAGGACTAACTCCTAGTCTTAAGCACTTTGTTTCAGGACCAGTAAGTATTTTTAGTTCTTCATCATTAATAATTCTTACATTTGCTTCTAAACTTGGCTTTTTAATAAGGCCACCAATAAAATCATTATCAGTAAGTTCTCCTAAAAAACTCACTTTAATTGTATCTTTTTCAATAGAATCAATTTCCCCTAATATTTTTTTATCAGCATCCTCGAATACAACGTGCAAATTAATTAAATCTTTAATAGTTGTTGTTTCTTTATTTATTGCAACAATTGCACTTGTTTTGCTAATTGTAAGAATTTTTCCTAGCATACTAAAAACACTACCTTTCTATTCTATAGTTCATTTTATCACATTTATTATTTTCACACAATAGAAAAAGAATAATAAAAAATGCAAATTATTTTAACAATTTGCATTTTATTGATTATTTTAAAACGTAATATTTATATTTTTCTTCACTCTCAGTATAATTAGCATTAAGAATAATATTATCTATATTACTTAAAATATCTTTATATTGTTCTTCGGTTGTGTTAGTAAAATCAATTTCATATCCAAAGTTATTATCTAAATCAATGTATGCTGTTATATGATCTATTAAATCTATAGAACAGAATATAACTTGATATTTATGAGAATTAATTTCTACTTCAGATCTTTTATCAATATTAAATCCATTATTGATTAAATTATATTCAATACGTTCAGTTTCTTTAGTTATAATCTTTAAGTCATCATATAAAAGTGTAATATTTGCTTCCCAAGAATCGTCAACTTTATTCTTTAAGTTAAAGGTATACACTCTTGGGGCAAATTCAATATTATTTGGTATTTCATATTCATAATGTTTATATTTGTATGTTGTAGTTAAATCATTTGTTGAGATAATTTGTTTTTCTATCAAATCATCACTAGTAGGTGTTTTTGTATTGGTATTATTATTGCTATTGTTATCATTATTTTTAGGCATTAATTTGATTACAATAAATGCTAATAATACACATATTAGAATTATAACAATATATTTAATTGCCTTTTTCATACTATCACCTCTTCTATTATTTAAGAATATCATTATTAGGATCAACTGCTGACATAATATTTATTACTACATTATGAACTAAAATATTGCTGTCACCCACATAGAAGTTATGATTGTTCTCCACTTCAATATTATATACAGGTTTATTATATTTTTGTTTTGATATTCCTATAATACTATGGGTAGAACCATCAGCGTATAATACCTTGTCGAATAATTTTAGTTCTTCCGCGCTTATATACATTTCTTTATTATCTCTAATTACATATACTCTATGAAGATGTGTGATATCTAGTTTTGTCATATCATCAAACTTAAATGTATATAATGTTTCATCTAAATTCTTTAATTCTATGTGATGTTTAACTCTACTATATTCTTGTTTTCCAGTTTCTTCATTGTATGTTAGTACTAGTGTCCCATCAGTAATCTCATTTATATCTTTAGGTCCAAATATTGTCATTACTTTTGTACCTTTAGTAAAGCAGCCCCCACCGCCGCCACTGCCTAAATCAGCTGCACAATATCCTCCTGATACATGGTATCCACTCGAACAAGAAGTACAATTACTTGAACTTGAACATGCTGTACAATGTGATGAACAACTATAACATTTTCCACTAGATTGATAGTATCCAGATTTACAAGTTCCACAATAGTTTTCGCCAGAACATGAAGTGCAATTACTAACACCACTACATATCCAGTAACAAGCACTTGCTTTTTTTGCACCTTTATTACTTGTTTTTCCGGTTGGACATTTAGTTAGACCTTGTTCACCCTCATCTTCAGTATATGTTCCCCCAGAACAATAATAACCTGCAGGACATTGTTCACATGAGTTTGAAGAATTTAGATATGTTCCGGCAACGCATCCTATTTTTTGCTTTTCTACGCATTTACCTGCAGATACTTTGTATCCACTTGCGCATTCCGTACATACTGTAGTACATTTTGTACAATGTGGTATATCTTTTGAACAATCAACAGCTGCTAGTGTAAATGTTCTTGAAACTGTACATCCACTTATTGTATGTTTTGCTGTGACTGTTGCATTACCAGAGCTTGTATTATTATCATTCCTATCAACGTCTATTCTATCCCAATATATTTTAAATACTGAAACTAAACTTGAACTAGTACTTACTGTTATCTCACTGTCACTTGAAGGAGTATATCCATTTGTAAATTTTGGATTGAATTCTCTCATGCAACCATCATCAGTTATTCCACAAGGGTCATCACCGAAACTAGTTCCGTCAGGAGTATCAACGGAAAGAGCGCATGAACAACGTGCATATAAAGTCTTGTTTTCTGTCATAGCGAATGCACTGGTTGTCGTATAACCGCTTACTGCAGTGCCGGTTAAGCTTCCATTTGCATTAAGGACTTTACTTCCACCACTACTTGCTGTATACCATCCAGCAAAGTACTTTCCATTTACTGTTGTTCCTTTTGGTGCAGTAGCTGAAGTTGAATTCGTTGCTCCAGAATATAAAGCTGATGCTCCTTTTCTAGTATATAAAGGGGTTGTTCCACTTATATTACTACAATCGCCTTTATTAAATGTTATTGTTACATTATTAATTGTGAATGCTTTAGTTCCTGTTAATGTATAGTTTCCACATTTTGCACGTCCTCCACTTACAGATGAACAACTTGCTGATGCTGTGTAACTTCCGACATTAGTTTGCGTTGTTGCTGTAACTGTCATTGTTTCTCCATTTACACCAGTTGTTGCACTAGCAGTTGGTCCTTGAGCACTTCCGGTATATACAAATGATGTTGTACTTCCCCATGTGACCTCTACACTCTTTGGCTGAATACTACAACTAATGGTTTTAGTTCCTGTCGTTCCATCTGACCATATATATCCAGATTGTAATGTCGCAGTAACATCTTGACTTCCTGCGTCTATCTTAGTTTCACCATCAGTCCATTTGTATCCGGTTCCAGCAGTTGAAACTATTCTTTGACCAGATCCATTATATGTTGGATTTAAACATAATGAGGTTGTTACTGCACTTATATTTGTTAACCATCTTGCATATAATGTATGGTTTGTTTCTGTTTGTACAATTGTTTCACTATCAATTAAGTTTGTAAGTGATGATTCTTTATACCATCCTGCAAAAGTACTACCACTCTTTGTTGGAGTTGGAAGCGAACCATATTTTTGATCATATGTTACAGTTTTAGATGTTGGGCTTACACTTCCCCCATTTACTTCAAATGTTACAGTTGGTTTCTTTGCAGTCCAATGAGCTGTTACTGTTAAATTGCCTGTTACTTTCGTACTAGATGTTACTCTATTTTCACTTGCATCATACCAATAATCAAAACTATATCCTGTTTTATTTGGTGTACAAAGTTCTCCCCAAGTTGAATTATATTTTGCGGTTTTACTTGTACATCCACTACCGCCATTGTTATCATAAGTTAGCGTATAGTCAATACCTTCCCAACGGGCATAAGCATTAAGTTCACCTTTTACAATAGTATTAGCATCAACAGGTGTACCACCTTCAGCATCAGTATACCAACCAACAAAATTATATCCTGTTCTTTCAACAATTGGTAATGTTCCAATCTTTGAATTATATATTATTTTCTTAGTTGCAGATTTTAAATCAATATTAAGATCCCAACCATTGGCATTTGTTACTATTCCTTCATTTGCATCAACAGTAACTTCGAACTCCCTAAGTCCAACTTCAACGTTACAGATCATATCACTACTGATATTATTAACTGTTAATTTATCATTATTAAATATTCCACCGCAATCATCACTAGCATATCTATATGTGCTAGATGGTATTATGTCAACAGTAACATTTCCACTTTCAGGAACCATTACACTACTTGGCTTAATTGTAATTTTAGTGTCATCATAATAAAATTGTAAATTATATCTATCAATAAATTTCCATGGATCAACAAGAGTTCCTCTTCCCTCTAATTTAACTCCATTTTGCACATAATTGGTTACTCTTATACCACTTGCTTCATTTTCATTTTTTTGACTAATTCCGTTATTTGAGTTGGGATCAATTACTTGTATTTTTCCCCCATCAAAAGTCATTGTAAAGAATTCTAATCCATTAAACAAATATGTGTTATTACCTCTACTTTTTGAAATTTTATATTCATCAATATTTAATAGTCCACCATTTTTAAACCCACTTATACCACTTTGAATATTTCCTGAAAGAAATCCATAATCTTTGTTCTCAGTTACTATATATCTTTGATAATTTGGAAAATTTTTTATATAATCATTTACAAACTTTGGAGTATTTGTAAATGTTGTGCTTGCTTTAACATTTATAAACATTAAAAAAACTATAATTATAATAAAAGACTTTAATATCTTTTTCATATTATCACCTATCATAATTATAATTTATTATTTAATTATTTTCAATCTTTATTAAACTCTATTTTTTCTAAGTATAATCCATTACCCGGAGCACACATTCCGAGTAAAGTCCTATTTTGATTTTTAAATATATCATCTATATCTTCTAACTCTTTTTTTCCATTATTTATATCAATAAGCAGACCTACTATGTTTCTAATCATATATCTTAAAAATCCACTAGATTCAAATTTTAAATACAATATATTTTTACTTATTCTATAACTTATTTTAATATCTCTAATATAATTACTATTATCATTATCAGAAGTAAAACTTTTAAAATTATGCTCACCACTTATTTTTGCAATAAATGTGTTTAGAACATTTTTATCAATCTTTTTACAATATTGATAAACATAATCTTTATCAATAGGATTATACATACCAATGTTAATTTTATAAATATATGTTTTCTTTTTTACATCATATCTAACATTAAAACTATCATTAACTTTTTTTATCTTTTTAATATAAATATTATCATCTACTATACTATTTAAACTCTTTATTAATTTTTTAGTATTAATTGGTTTTTCATATTCAAAAGTACAATATTGATCAAGTGCATGAACATATCTATCTGTTCTGGATGAAGCTATAGTGTTTATACTAATATTTAATATTTTTGATAAACATCTTTCTATTTCACCCTCTACAGTCAATTCTTTTTTTTGAATTTGATACCCATAGAAATGATTACCATTATATGATAAATTAATTAAGTATTTCATATTATTTTACCTCTCTATATATTGATTTTATTAAATCCAAAATATTGTTGTATTCATCTAATTCATGATTATTTTTTTTGCATTCATTAATGAAATTAATAATCGGAGGAACTTCTAAACCAAGTTTATTTAAAAGATTGGTATTTTTTAAAATGGATTTGTTTCCTTTTTAAATTATTTTTTTATCATCTAACAAGTAAATTATATCACTTGTTGTATAGCAAAAAGTAGTATCTTTTGTTAAAAATATTATTATTTTTTTATATTTATTCTTTAAAACTCTTATTAATCTTGCAAACTCTTTTTTATCATGATCTACCATTCCATCTGTATAATCTTCTATAATTATAATTCTAGGATTATGAATAAGAGCTGATACTAAAGATATCTTTTTTGCTTCTATATAACTTAATTTGTTTATTTTTTTATCTAATAATTCATTATCCAACCCAACAAGTTTTAATGATTGATTTATTCTTATATTAATACTTTTATCTTTATAATTATTCAACTCAAGAACATATCTAAAATAATCTTTTATTTTTTTGCTTTTGACCATTTCATATGGATTAGATTTACATATTCCAACTTTTATATTCTTTTTTATTTGTATATCTCCACTTTCAGGGATTGTTTCTCCACTTATTAAATCAAGTATTAAAGATTTTATAGATTTACTTGTCCCAAGGAATGAATAGATACCACTTGAATCAATTTCAAAAGATATTTCTTTATCTAATATACTAACACTATTAAACTTTATTTCCATAATGCATCCACCAACTTTTTATTAGATAAATAATATGTGTTAATAAGTCCATAGTCTATTAAATATTTATTTAGTTCAATTATAAATGGAAGACCCAATCCTAATCTTTTAAATGTTTTTTCCTCATTCAACACACTAAGGGTATCCCCAAAACATATTAATTTATTATTATAAATAATAGCAATTTTATTTCCTATTAATGATTCTTCCACATTATTAGTTATGTTAATAATAATATTATTTTTAGAATATTTTTTTAATATTTTAATAACTAATTTATAATCTTCATAATCTAATAGAGATAATATATTATTGATTACTATTGTTTTTTTATTTTGAATAATATTTAATAATATTAACAGTTTTATTCTCTCATTAATATTTAAATCTAATATATTTGTATTTTTATATTCAATTAAATTAAATTCATTTAAATATTCTTTTGTTTTTTGCGGAGATTTTAAGTATTTTTTAATTTCATCTATTGTGCTTATGTTTTCAAAACAAAACAAATTATTATAGTTAATAATTTGTTTTTCATCTTCGATAAAGCATTTAAAAACATGATGATTGTTACTCATTATAGTAATAAAATCACCATTTTGAAAAGTTAAATTAATATCACCACAATTAAATACTTTTTTCATATTATCCCCAGTAATATTTATTTTACATTTTAAATATTGTTATGTAAATAAAAAGTATGCTTTTAGCATACTTAATCAATATCTACTGTATCATTTGTAATTATTTTAGCGACAAGGTTATTTCCATTATTATATAGGTCATATACACCCATTACTCTCCACATAACTCCGTTATATTTTAAATAATTACCTTTTTCATCTCCAGCAATAATACATGCTTTAACTGGAGTATTTGTTAATGTTAATGTTCCATCACTATTCTTAGTTGCTCTATAAAGTCCATTTGGAAGTCCATTTAACATTCTACAACCACAATAATCTTCTGAACCAGTTCCATATTTACCAATGAACTTTCCACCATTGAATTTTTCACATACTTGTTGTACTAAAGTTCCACCTTTACATTTGTTGTTAGGATTATTATTATCACACTTTATTCCACCAATTTTAGCAGTTACACCTGCAACTTCTTTAGTAATTAATATTTGTACATCATTTAATGATCTTTTACATCCAATGGATTCATCATCACTACATCTAGGATCTATTACACATCCATTATCACTAGTACAATTATCTCCGTTTTTAGTGACATCTGCCTCTAAGAAACCACTTTTGATTAAATCTTCTACAGTTACATATTCTTCATTTGTAGCATTAAAAACATCTGGATTATTAGTTCCATATAATTCAGCAGCTGATTCTATTAAATCCATTTTTCTGTTATATACTCTTTCATTCATATTTCGATTAATAACAAGTACACTTGGAACTGCGATAATTACTATTACAGCTATAATAGCTATAACGACTAAAACTTCAGTAAGTGTAAATCCATATTTTCTTTTCATATATAACCTCTATTCTATATAACATTATATAAAAAAATGAAATTAATGTAAATATTTTTGTTTATAAATAAAAAATAAAAAGTAATATATACTTTTTATTTTTCATAATAATTTTCAATTATTTCATATATTCTTTCTTTTCCTATTTTAGTAACACTTGAGAAATTAACAATTTCATCTCCTAAAGCAGGATTTAACGTGTTTTTAATTACATCATCTTGTTTTTCTCTTAGTGATCTATTTACTTTATCATGCTTTGTAGCCACTATTGTTACTGGAATATTGTAATATTTTAAAAATTTATACATTAATACATCATCTTCAGTTGGTTTATGCCTATAATCAATAAGCATAAATACGTGTTTTAAATATGGACGCTGCTTTAAGTATTCTTCAATCATAATACCAAACTTTTCAATTTCTTTTTTACTTCTTTCAGCATATCCATATCCAGGAACATCTACAATATAGAAATTATTGTTTACTAAATAAAAATTTAATGTTGTAGTTTTCCCAGGTTTAGAACTTGTTCTAGCTAAGTTTTTTCTATTAATAATAGTATTTATAAAACTACTTTTACCAACATTACTTCTTCCCAAACATAAGAACTCATTTTTTCTATCAGTTGGGTATTGTGAAATTCTAACAGCTATTATAGGATCATTTACACTAATTATTTCCATTATTATCCTCCTTATACTTTCGAGCACATTCACTTAAATCTTTTAATAATGAATCAATTACTTCGTGATTATCTGTTCTAACACCACTTGCATATTTATGACCACCACCGCCATGTCTTGCAGCAATTTCGTTTATTTCTGGTCCTCTACTTCTTATATTAACTCTATATAAATTATTTTTGTCTTTTGATACAAATACCCATATTATAATTTCATTTATATTGTTAAAATCATTTATCATATTTGAAGCAGCAGATGCATCAGAATTAAATGTTTGCATAATATCATCATCTAATTCTACATAAGCAAATCCATTTTTATCAACTTTTAATGTATTTGCTATATGTCCCATAAGTCTTACTTCACTAAGTGGTCTACTGTAAACTTGTCTATACAACTTATCCATATCTAAATTATATTTTTTGATAAGTTTACTTACTATTTCAAATGTCTTATAATTAGTTCCATATAAAAATCTATTTGTATCGCTTACTATTCCTAAATATAAATTACCTGCGATAGATTCATTGATTTTTAATTTTGAATTTTCAATTAATTCTAATACTAATTCACTAGCAGAACTAACATTTACATTAACATATTCAACCTCACCAAATTTGTCTACATTTGGATGATGATCAATTTTTATAACATGCTTAAAAGATAAGAAATTATCTATATCTACTCTTTTAGCATCAGGTGTATCAGTAACAATTAGTAGACCATTTTCATAATCATAATCCGTTACTTTATCTACATGTCCAAAATACTTAAATCTAGCTACTGTAGCACCAACAGAATATACCTCTTTACTTGGAAAAGTTAATAGAATAGATTCTTTTAGTGCCATTTGACTACCAAAAGCATCTGGATCTGGACCTATATGCCTAGCAATATAGATTTTCTTATATTTTTTAATCTCATTATAAATTGATTTATATATATTATTCATATACAACTCTTTTCTATTTTTCTTGGTTTACTAAATTATATGTATCCTTTGCAATCATTAATTCTTCATTTGTTGGTATTACATATACAGGAACTTTAGATGCTTTTGCACTAATGATTCCTTCATGTATATCTTTAAAACTTGCTATAGATTCATTAGCTTTTTTATCTACTTTTATTCCAAGTGGAGATACACGTTCAAGAATTGCTTCTCTTGCAGCTATTCCATTTTCTCCAACACCTGCAGTAAATACAATTGCGTCAACTTCTCCTTTTAATTCAATATAGTAATCTGCTATATATTTAGCGACTCTATCATTGTACATATTTAATGCTAAAATTGCTCTTTCATCACCACTACTAGCTGCTGCTTCAACATCTCTACAATCACTAAATCCAGAAATTCCAAGTAATCCACTCTTCTTATTTAATGTATTAGTTACATCAAAAATGCTATCTCCTGATTCTTTACATACATATTCTAAGATTGATGGATCTATTGAACCACTACGAGTTCCCATCATAAGTCCATCAAGAGGAGTAATGCCCATTGTTGTGTCATAGCATTTTCCATCCTTAATTGCACTAATAGATGCACCACTACCTATATGGCAAATAATTAAATTAACATCATCCTTTTTTAATTTTTCTTTCATTACAGTAGTAATGTATTTATGACTAGTTCCATGGAAACCATATTTTCTAACACCATATTTTAAATACCATTCATATGGAACTGGATAAATATAGTTTTCTTTAGGCATTGTTTGATGGAATGCAGTATCATATACAGCAACCATTGGAGTATTTGGTAATACTTTCCTTAATGCTTCAATTCCAGCTAAGTTACCTGGATGATGAAGTGGGCCTAATTTAGTTAATTCTTTAATATCTTCTATTACTTCGTCAGTAATTATAACTGAATCACTATATTTTTCTCCACCATGTAGTACTCTATGTCCTACGCCTTTAATTTCATCTAAACTTTTAACTGCATTATTATCAAGCAATTCACTAATCAATACTTCAACTGCAGCACTATGATCTTTTAAATATTTTGCTCCTTTAATTTTTTCACCATTTATTTTAGTAGTCCAGAAACTATCTTCAAGTCCAATTTTCTCAATGTAACCACTAATGATTACTTTTTCTTCTGGCATCTCATATAATTGAAATTTCAAAGAACTACTTCCTGCATTAACGCATAAATATTTCATATTTTTTTCCTTCTTTCTAATTCGATATTATTATAACAAAATTAATTCAATAATAAAAGACAAACATTATCGTTTGCCTTTTAAAAAATTATTTTTTTCAATTCTATCATGATTATAAATATTGTCTTCATAATATTCACTATTTCTAGTATTTATACATTTCATCTTATAAAGATAATTATTCTTTTTACTAAAATGATTATTTAAAAGCATAATATATCACCACTATATATTATGCTTTAATTTTACATTTTTATTCTAAAGTAAATCGGTATATTTCTCTTTTTCATTTAGATTAACTATTTCTACATTATTTATTGCTTCTTCTAACAATGGCTCGAAATTTATTTTGGATTCTTCTTCTAAAATATGCTTTAAATTTGGATTGATAACAGGGTGTCTAGGTACAAATATCGTACAGCAATCTTCATATGGTAAAATTGATATATCATAAGTATCTATTTTTTTAGATATTTCTATAATATCTAATTTATCAAATGAACAAAGAGGCCTCAATATCGGATAATTAGTTACATTATTAACAGCAAGTATACTTGATAATGTTTGACTAGCAACCTGTCCTACACTTTCTCCATTAACTATTGCTAAACATTTATTTTTACGAGCAAGTTTTTCAGCTATTCTATACATCATACGTCTCATAATAGTAATCAAATAATCAGTATCTAAATTCTTATAAATTGTTTCTTGTATTTTAGTAAAATTTACTACTAATAATTTACCATTAGAATTATACTTTTCCAATTTTTTTGCTAAATTTATTACTTTATTTCTAGCTTCTATACTTGTATGAGGTCTACTTTCAAAATATAAATAATATAGTTCAACGCCTCTTTTAATTGTTAAGTAACCTGCAACTGGAGAATCTATTCCACCACTTAGCATTAATAAGGCTCTTCCTAAAGTGCTTACTGGATATCCTCCCAAACCTTTAATACTATTTTCATAAATATAAACTGCTTCATGTCTTATTTCTATATTTAGTTTAGTTAATGGATTATGAACATCTACTTTTAAATTCGTATTTTTTAAAATATGTGCTCCAACATCTCTACTCATATCCATAGATTTAATTGGATAACTTTTATCGCTTCTATTAGTTTCAACTTTAAAGGTTCCTTCTTTATCTTTCATTAAACCCAATGAAAGATTTTTAATATTATTAACGCTCAAATCATCACTCATTAAACATACATTTATTTCATGAATACCAAATATATTCTTAAGTACACCAATAATTGAATCAATGTCTTCCTCATTTGGATAAATAAACATCCTATAATAATCATCTTTAATTTCAAAGGAAAAAGAAGATAATTTATCAAAAATGTTCTTTTTTAATGTTTTAATAAAGAAATTTCTATTATCTTTTTTAGTTGTTAATTCTCCATATTTTATTAATATTACTTTTCTCATTTTAATAATAACTCATTCCATGCTTTATCAAATATATCTAAAAATTCATGTATTTCTTCCATAGTTGTTAAATGACTTAAACTAACTCTAATAGATGTTGTGGATATATCTTTATTACCATGAGATAATTCTCTTAGTACAACACTTTCTTCTAAAGATGAACATGCTGTTGTAGTAGAGACATATACATCATATTTTTCAAGAGCATGCACAAAAGTTTCTGACTTTATTTTGATTAAACTAAAGTTAACTATTTGAGGTACGCATAAATCATTAGAATTTATTTGAATTGGATATTTTGATAATCCTTTTAAAAGTTCAGATTTCAATTTTTCACACTTTTTAATATTCACTTCTAGTTTATCATTAATAAGTCTCATAGCTTTTGAAAATGCCACAATTAATGGTAATGCAGGTGTTCCACCTCTAAAAGGACAATTTTGAGTAGTACCATATATTAATGTGTCTATTTGTAAATCACGTTTCTTATATAGAATTCCGCATCCTTTAGGAGCATATATTTTATGCGATGAAAAAGATGCTAAATCTAGATCAGTTAAATAAAATTTAGTTTTGCCTAAAGCTTGCGTTAAATCACTATGAAATATTACATTTGGATTCTTTTTGTTAATTACTTGTCTAATAGTCTTTAGGGGCTGTTTAAAGCCAGTTTCACTATTAACAGCACAAATACTAATAAGAATTGTATCTTCTCGTATTAATTGCTCTAAATGGTGTAAATCAATTTGTCCATTGTCAAGAATATTTACAAAATCAACTTCATATCCAATGTTACTTAGATAACCCATAACTTCTAAAACACTTTTATGTTCTAATTTAGAAGTTATTATATGTTTACCTCTATTTGCATATTTAAATGCCACACCCTTTATAGCTGTAGTATTACTTTCACTTGCCCCACTTGTAAATATTATTTCTTTTGGATGACAATTTAATATATCAGCAATTTGATCTGTTGCTTGCATTAATAATTCTTTTGATTTAACTCCAAGATTATGAATAGAGTTTGCATTTCCTATAAATTCTTTTGTAACTTTACAATATGAATCTAATACTCTTTCATCAACTGGTGTTGTCGCACTATAATCTAAATATATCATATTATTGCTTCCTTTCATTTAACTCTTTATTTATCCATTTCATTATTATAGAAACTATATCATTAACTTCTTCATCAGTTAAATTTCTTTCGATTGGTATATTATACCACTTATTTAAACATTTTCTACAACAAGCTCCAGTAGCATGCTGTGCAATAAAAACAGGATGCCCTTTCATTGGAGTTTGATGACCATCTTTTAATTTGTCATAAACAGCTAATCTTTGATTAATAAAATCAAAAGCATGTTCTTTTATTTTATCTAATCCTTTTTCATTTATATAAGCAATCATATACTTTCTTAAATGAAATGAACTTCTAAATTTAGATTTAGATAAACTAATTAATTTTTTATCGATATCTATCATTTTATATTTCTTGTATAACTGTAAGTATTACTGGTTTACATGAAGTTTCTTGATACAAATATGCGCCCACTTGTTCACGTATGTCATTTCTAATTTTAACATAATCAGCATATTTAGCACCATAAGTATTATCTTTAATAACTTCTAAACTGATTCGTTTTATTTCATTTATCATATCTGTATTTTCTTTATCATATACAAACCCTCTTGTGACAACTTCAGGATCTATTATTAATTCTTTTTCTTTTTTAGTTAAAGTTGCAGAAATAACAACAAGTCCATTACTACTTAATAATTCTCTATCTTTAAGTACTAATTCTCCAATATCTTCTATCATATTTCCATCTATTAGTACATCATCAACGAATACTCTATCAAAATTATCAACTAATTTTCCATTTTCAAATGTAACAATATCACCATTTTCTTTAAGTAATATATTTTCTTTTGGTACACCTACTTTATATGCTAAATCGCCATTTTGAACTTGATATCTATATTCACCTTTAATAGGCATATAGTATTTTGGATTAAATAATTTTACTAACATCATCAAATCTTCAGAAGAAGCATGATGACGAACGCTTTTATCTTTTGGTATTTGTTCAATATTAACACCTTTAATAGCAAGTTCATTCATTATCTTAACAAGTACTTTTTCATATGCATCATAACTAGGCTCAGCAAAACAGATTGCATCTCCTTTTTCAAGTGTAATAAATTTATCATGTCCAGATATCATTCTATTAATATTTGAATATGGTGTCTCTCTATCATTGCTAATTAAAATTACTGTATTTAGAAGTTTTAAATCAGTTAAATTTCCAAGCATACTCTCATCAATATCTAAATAATTGTTTTTAACACAAATAGAAACTATATTATGAAGTTCTTTTCCCATAATAACCACTTTTCTATTCTTGCCTTTTAATGAATTAAAAATCTCTTGAATAGTATAAATATGTAATGGTAATACAGTAAATATTATTCTTCCTTTATTTCTGTCTACAACTTTTTTAAAGAATCCTTCAAGTTTATGTTTTGGAGAAGTATGTCCTTTCTTTTCTGCAAAAACACTTTCTGCCATTAAGCAAAGAACTCCTTGTTTACCAATATATGCAAGCTTACCTAAATCCATATCATAATTATCTTTCATTGTAGGATCAATGATAAAATCAGCCATATATATTATTGCTCCATCTGGTGTGTTAATACAATATCCTAAAGTTTCTGGACTACTATGAGTCACACTAAATGGAAATACACTAATATTATCAAAGTCTAATTTTCTATGTGCTTTTATAATATGTAAATTTTTAATTTCAACTTTTTCATTTTCTGAATCATATTTAATTATTTCACTTGTATAATTTGAAGCATAAACATCAATATTTGGTAATAGTTTAATCAAATCGGTTAAAGCTCCCATATTTTCTCTATGTGGGTGACTAATAAATACACCAACTATTTCTTTTTCATGTTCTTTTAAATAAGAAAAATCAGGAATGACATAATCAACACCATACATTTTATCTGGTGCATACTTCATGCCACAATCAAAAATAAATAGTTTATTATCTACTCTAACTGTATATAAATTCTTACCATTTTCGTTTAAACCACCTAAACTCATTATGTTAATCTTGCTCATAAAAATTTCATCTCCTTAAAAGTTTAAATGCTGTTAAAATTATAACATAAATCAAAAAAAAATACTAGTTATCACTAGAATGGCAACCCTAGTATTTTTTTACATGTATTTTTTACATTGATAAGTGTTTATTTTTTTGATTATTTAATATATTACTAAATCCATTAGACATGTTAACTAAATAATTATATTTTTTTAATTTAGATTTCCAATTATCAGGAAAATTATTTTCACCATAAATACATCCATTAATTCCACCAGTTATAGCTCCAACAGTGTCAGTATCAGATCCTAAATTAACAGCTTTAAGTACTGCTTCATCATACTTTTGACTATTTAATGTACACCAAATTGATGCTTCTAAAGTACTTACTATATATCCAGATGATGATATTTCACTTTCAGTTAATTTAGATATATCACCTCTTAATAGCCTTGAATATTTATCAATAGTTTCAGTAGAATAATATTTATCATATTCAATACTTTTTAATTGTTCATATGCTTGTTTTTTATCAATACCACTTAGTATTCTTTTCATATAGTCACAATATATTTTACATCCTAATTTGCTAATTTCGTGTGCGTGAGTTAATCCAGATAAATTGTTAACTATTTCTACTTCTTCAGTTTCAGAGAATTTGTTGGCATAAAGATATATTGCTACAGGTAACATTCTCATTAAAGAACCATTCCCATTACTATTATAATCGAGTAATCCACAATGTAATGCATCATTCCTTTTATAATAGTATGCTGATAATGCTTGTCTCGTTGTAATTCCTATATCAAATACTTTATCAGTAGCAGTATATTCTGCTTTAATACACCAATCACAAAACCTTTGCATTATATCATCATAATCTATTTTTTCTTCTTTAATTACTGAATCCATAAATGCGATACTCATAGATGTATCATCACTCCATGTTCCTTCAGGAACATGGTGACTCCCGTAACCCTGCATATCAGTTACTGGCGCTATTTTTCTAGACTGTCTATCAGTAAACTCTACTGGAACTCCAAGAGCATCTCCGATAGCAAATCCAATAATTCCGCTTCTTACTTTATATGGATCAATTGTACTAATATTAGGCTGACCATATATACATAAATAACTATATTTAATCAATTGTTCATCATTGCCGACATAATTCATTATGAATGATAATAATTCAGCATTAAAATTATTTTTAAATTCTTTTAATAATACGCCAAAATGATTAATTTTTAATGTTTTCTTATTTATTTTATGTAAGAAATTAACATCTTTTGTTCTAATATATAAATATATATATATTAAATTTTTAGAATGATCCTTAACTCTTTTTATATGACTATCATCTAATTGTTTTAATACATCTATGCTGTTTAGAAGTGGAATATATTTATATGCTTCCTCTATCCCAAATTGACATAAACTAACAATACTTTTTTCAACGTCTTTTCTTTGCTCTTCTGAAAGACTATTTAATTCTTTCTCACCAAAAAAATAATTATTTCTTTTTGAATGTAATTGTTTAATTATTTCATTATAATTATCATTCATAGGTAACCTCCAATATTTTTATAATCTTATCTTGCTCTCTTTTTCCTCTAAGTCCACTAAATATTGATGACATTTAGCATATTTTTGATATCTTTGTAAATCCCAATCATTTATCTCATCTAGTCTACTTATATCCATATTATGTTCTAAATCTTTAATTTTAACTTTTCTAGCTAAATTATTACTTCCTATTCTTTCAACATAACTATAGTAATCTTCATTAGGATTATGTGTAAGTAATTTTAATGCACCAATTACATTTTCAGAAAATCCTTTGTTTCTTAAATCATCAACAGTTATTTCTGTATCTTCTAAAGTATCATGTAACAAAGCAACAATGGTAGAGTCTTCATCATCCATTTGTTCAGCAACATGAAATGGATGAAATACATAAGGTAATCCAGATTTATCAACCTGGTCCTTATGTAAATCATACATCAAATTAATTGCTATTTTCGTTTTTGGCGTGTATATCATCAAAGTGACCTCCCAATTTCATGATTCCAAGGATACCCTGTTGGATATTCATCATTAAAATGTATCTCCTCTAAATGCAATTTCCCATATACATATTCAGATGCTAAATAGAAGTCTTCTCTCCACATTTTATTATCCTTATCAAATATGTATAATTTACTTACCTCAGGATAAATCCTCACTATAATAGTCTGACAGTATTTGAAATATCTACAATCTTTTTTGTGGGGACCAATAATCAATGATTCATCAACATCCACTTTTGATATATCATACCCTCTAGTTATTAAACTATCAGTTAATAGTTTCTTATAAAATACATGGGCCTTTTCTTGGTCTCCAGTAACAGCTTGTTTAAGATCTCTGCTTATTTCGTCTGCCGTCATGCTATGAGAATTAGCTGTTTGCTTTTCCATACGAAATCCAGTTTCCTTGGCAGGATAATTATTATCAAACATATTTATTCTCTCCTTTCATTATATTTGATCCATATAAATATAAATTATTCCATTACTATCTTTCTTAACTGCTTTTATTTCAAATTTACTTCCATAATTTAGCAGTACCTCTCCTTCAGCATCATTTATATTAACAAAATTACCAAATTGGCCGCCAACTTTTGTACGTATTCTAAATTGAACTTTGCCATCAAATCCATAGGTTGGAGAAGTACTCATAAAGCCTTCATCAACATATATATTTCCTTCAGCAGTTAATTTTTTATAGATTGTATCACCATCATCTGTTTCTAATACACCATATTTTCTCAATGCATTAATCCTTGTACCTCTTTTTAATAATATTGATTCTTTAAATGTCATATGTTTAAGAGCCTCACTTAATGCCTTTGATTCATATTCATATCTCTCTAGCATGTCTTTCACCGTTCCAATACTACCATCTCTATTCAATCCCTTTTTCGTTCCATCCACATCGAAACGATATACTTCACTAGTATCAGGGTCATATATATATTCCGTTTCCCAACCTACATGATAAAATTTTATACAATATTTTCCATCTGGTGTTTGCTTAAGTGTTCCATCCGAATTTTTCTCCAACAAGTTATTAATGGTTTCAATATCACTTTTTCCCTTAGCTCTAGAAATAGTGTTCAAGAATGAATAACTAGCAATTGGTGTTTCACCATTTTCATCCTTATATCCGTATAATAAATCTAATTGTGTATATGCTTTACCACTATTTGGGTTAATAAGAGGGTCTCCATTTTTATCAAGAATTGTTGTCTTTCTAAGTTTGTCCTGCCATTGTTTTATCTCGTTGACATAATCATTTTTAAAGATTTTCCAATCATATTTTCCATAACTCTTAATACCTTTAAATAATGATTCGGCATATTCTTCAGGAGTCTCTGTAAAGCCAAATGGACTAGTATCAACAGTAACTGTAGATGCTATGAATTTTTTATATTCATTGATGGCTTTAGTTAATGCATATTCAGAACTATAATTAAATACCACTTCGTTACCAACATAAATTTTTTGGTTCAATGATTGTATTTGACTGCACACATCTTTTATAATTTGATCTGTACTACTTCTATATATCTCATACAATTCATGGTTCATAAATTGTTTAACATTATATGAGTTTTCAGTATGGAATTGTAATTCTATGGTTAATCCATCTGGTGTTGTTAACCCAACATTTAAACCTTGATATATTGATTGCCCCCACCAGTTATTAACATATTTTATATTATATCCTAAGGCTTGTAGTTTAGCAAGTTTTTCTATTACTGTTGATTCATACTGATTTGTTGAAGGAACTATCAATGTATATCTTAGGCTATCACTTATATCTGCAGCTGCTGCTTCAATTTGTCCACCCTTGCTTATTATTCGAGCAATTTTTTCTTTAATACTTTCAAGAGACTTTAATTTAAAATCTAATCCTTCTAATCGACATCCATCTTCTTCTAATGTGTGCATATCTTGAGTTACTGAGTTTTCTTGCAATTGAGCATTATTATATATTTCATTGGCATATTTTTCAATTTTAGCCTGTACTTCAGTAGATAATTTATCAAACATTTTTACTTCCACTTCAGTCACGTATGATGATTTTAATTCCAATATATATGCCTCTTTTAGATGTAACAAATCCTTCTTTTTCTTATATTCTACATCATTAGGATCTAATAGTTCTATTTCTCTAGCAATAGAGTTTCGAATTTCTTCGGTAGTCATATCCACATAATTCTTACTTACTAAGTATTTTGGATCGACACCGATATTTTGTAAATTTTTAATTTGTTGTGCACTTAAACCGGTTATATATTCTTTTAATGAGCTGCTATCAATTCCTTTAAATAAATTATTATAATGCTCTGCAGTTGTGATTCCTTGGATAAATATTGTATCTTCAATTTCTGTTGGTGACATTTTTACTTTTTCAACTGAAGTATTTGTTGTTTGTGATAAACAATCTTGTACACCTGTTACATTATCCATAAACGAATTAATATTTTTCATAAAGTATTCTTTTCTTTGTAATATTTTTTCAATTATTTCATTAGATGAAGAAGGATTAACTGCTAATGCATAGCTAGCAAACATATCTATGTAATCTGCATCACTAATATTACTTAAAGTTTGTATTGCTTTTGTAAGAACATTTTTACATTCTGTGGAAAGACCATTTTGCTTTATATATTCTAATAATTGTGGATAAATATTTTGTTTAGATCCAGCTGGTGAAAATCCAAAGTCTAGTGCTAAAGATTCATCTGTATTACTTAATAAGTATTTAAATGCTTGTTCTTTATCTATTCCTCTTAATTTACCATCCGAATCAATAATAAAGTTCTCCGCATCGGAGTCAAAATTACCAAGTAAATAATCTATTACATATTCTTCTAATAATTCTGCTGTGTGTTGCGTAATTATCTCGTTAGTGCTTGCCATTTTAGCATTTGCTATTTTTTCTTGAACAGCAACTTTTACATTTCCATCACCATAGGCTTGTACATCAACAGCTCTATCTGATAAAAGATTTTGAAGTAGACTAGCTGCTTTTTGTATTTCAACTCTAAATGGTCTTACTTTATAAGTACCTTTATTCACACCAGGTTTTACTAAATAAGTTTTGCCATTATACGTAAATTCATACATTACTCCAGTTTGACCCATATTTGCATGAGATAATACTATTCCCGAATCTAATAACGCATGTAAAATTGTCTCTGTATCAGTAAATATTTCACTTTCATCTGAATAACTTTCTTTATTTATAATTGCATCACTACTAGGTTTGATGGCATCAGTCTCTGAGATTGTTTGTGAACTATATTGTACATCTTCTGTTACATCAAATTCATGCTTTATTTTTGCTTTTAGCATCTCTAATGCATATTCATTAAGTTTTGATATGTCTTCACCAGTCTTAATACCATTTTGATAGTAATAAATTATATCATTTATATCAACCACATAAGTGTCCAACTCTGTCATATTTGTCTGATTGACTTTTGTAAATGTTATAGTATCTATTGAACCATCTTTTAATATTTGAGGAAATTCAACAGTTTTAAATATATTTCCAAAAATATCTTCTATATTTTCTATATTTGAAGGGAATAAATACTTTATATTACTTCCCAGAAATTTAGTACATGTACTTACATAAACTGAAGATATTAATCCCCATAATTGCTCTAACTGTGGCGATATGGCACCATCGACTTGACCATTCCAGTTAGGAAAAGCCAAATCTAAAAACATAAAATTTTCACCAATGGTTGTATTTTCTACATTTAAATATTTTTCATTCATTAAAGGATGATATTCATCTTCAATTTTACCCCATAAAATGGCTTCTTTAGTCGGAGATGAATCAATAAATTTATTAAAGCAATTTACTGCTAACGTGGCTTTTAAGTAATTTTGATCACTAGGAGAACTATAACCATTTTCAATAAAATCCACACCAAAAATATCATCAAGTAAATAACCAATTTGAAAATCCTCAAGTCCATTAATTGAAATTGAGCCCATTTTACTTTTTATTTCATTATATGCTTCAGTATAAATAGCTTCTCTAATAAATTTATTATTTTGTATTAATTTTTCAATTATTAAAGCTTTCTTATTTGCATCTAAATCTGTTAAATTAATTAAATCATAGAAAATACCCGCGGTATTATTGCCGTTTGAATGTACATATTTTTTAGTTAAATAATCTTCAATTTTAGAACTAATGCTATCAACATCTATATCTTGGTCTACAGGAATATTTTTTAAGAATTCTACCGCACTTTCAATGGTATCAAAAGTTGGTATTTCAATTTTTGTATCGACTTTCGTAATATTATTACTATTCATAAGTTTTGCTTTTAAATAATCAATTAGTAAGTCAATTTTAGATATATCAATACCATCACCATCAGGATCAAATTGTTCACTAAATTCTTCATCAGAGCAAAAGAAACCAGCATCATTTCCTTCTTCCATACTAACGGTTTCCCATTGAGCTTTTAGTATTTCTAATCCCGCTATAGTATTATTAGTTATCACGTTTGGTAAAGATATAGTTATCATAGTGTTACCGCCGCCATAAACGTATCGAATATATGTTCCATAATCAGCAGTATCTATTTTTCCTCCACTAATAACATCACTTGCCTTTATTGGTTTACCAAGAATATCTGATAATATACTAGCGCAGTTTCCATCGTGACTTGAAAATTTAGCTGATGAATTATATCTTGTAATAATTGAGTCTTCACTTATAAACGTTACAGCATCTCCTTCATCTAGTTTTCCATTAAATATATCATCAAAACTAACAGAAGTTTCCTCAACTTTAAATACTATTTCCTTTTGATTGGTGAATAAATTTTTTATTAAACTTTGATCCACACCAAATGTTTTTAATATGTTTTGTATTTCTATAATATCACTCATTGTTAAATCTTTTCCCAAAAATTTGGACATCTGCTCTTGGAATCCAACCGTATCCGTTGATTTCAAGCCATTAACTATTTCTGAATATTTACTTTGATCTATTTTATATGATGTTTCTAATTGTGCAAATAGTGACTCTATTTCAGATGATTTAATTTTATCTATTCCTTCAATCACACCATTTTCTTCTAATATAGTTTCAATCATTGAACTAAACATATTATTTGCATATAATAAAGCAGCATTTTGATAATTACCATTAAATTGTTTAAAAAATTCATAATGTTTTATTTGGGTGTTACATTCTTCTATTTGCTTATTAATATTTTCTCTTTGCTTTACAAGTTCATTAATTTTTAGAACATCTGTTTCATTTTCTAATTTAGCATTAATATCATTTATTTTATTATTTAATGACTCTATTTTTGTATTGAATATATCAATATTACCCTCTGATGCATTTATACCTATTATTGAATTTAATGCTAAATTCTCAACATATTGATCAAATGACATAAATTCCATATTTCCGAGAGCATTTTGATTATTTAGAAAAATATCTACATATTGGTCATATTTAGTTTTGACATTTGGATCTACTTTTAAACTAGCTTTAATCAACTCTAAAGATTTTCCATTCTTTCGTATTGCTTCAATATTATTCTTAAAAATATCAAAATTATCAAGCAAATTTGTATGTTTTTGATTTACCATTTGCATTAAAGCAACTTTTAATCCATTAGAATTTCCTGTCAATGCAACAGATAAACCAGCTTTTGCCAGTTTCCCTGATCCTTGCATTATTCCTGCTGTTAATGCTCCATAAAGTGCTGATTTTCCAACTGCTTCCCAATCAATTTCTTCTTTTATTCTGCCACGAGTTGCAAAACTTTTAAATACAGGATCTAAAATTTCTTGTAATCCTTCTTCTATTGCTTCACTAAACATCTCATGTAACAAACTTCCTACACTAGAAGCAAGGAATTTTTGCATTGATTTTCCACCGATTTTTGATAATAGTTTTGCAATTAAATTTGGTGTATCAGAAAGATATGGAATACCTCCGAGAAGTTTCTCCAAAAGTACTTCACTTGTACCAACAAATCCACCATATACAAGAGCTTCAGATAAACTCATACCTGCTTGCATTCCCTGCTCCATTGCATTACCAGCGGCTGATACTCCCATTAATACTTTAGAGCCATAAGTAAAAATACCAGCAAATATTTTTGCGACCACAGGAGCTGCAGTACCTCCAGAAAAATATGTAATTGCTGCACCAATTGCAGCCATCGCTATGGTAGGTAACATGTTTCCTATAGAAGTGCACACTTCATATGTCCCTAGAAAAATACTTCCGAAGTTATCTTTTAATCCTTGCGCATAATACATCCTCGCATAATCTTCTGCACTAACTTTGCCATCTGCTTTACTGCAAATATTACGCAGACCATTCCAAAATTGTGCTAATCCATCACCTAATCCTACTCCAATAGCAGCCATTTCTTGCCCCATGTAATAAGAACTGTCAATGTCAAAGATTTCATCAACAATGGCTGATTTACCAAGTGTAAATATTTTTCCTAAAGTTCTAGCAGCTTTATCAATTTTTTCTTGACGCTCTTTTGCTAATCTTGCTCCTTCAATCCTTTTACCCATATCAGCAATTTCTACTGCTGCAGAATAAGCATTGTTAGTGCCATTTTTTGCATCAACATTTGTTAAATATGATACTAAATCATAATACTCTTCTTTATTAGGAATATAATTTATACCTGTAACAATATCTGTTACATCTATAGAATGGCCTATTGATTTAGCTATACCTTTTGTATCAATAATATATAACCTTGGCCCATCAAATACCCCATCTAATAAATCATAGTTTTCTTTACTTTCTGAACAAAATATTGCTAAATCTGCTGCAGTTACATCTATTTGATTTCCATTTTCATCATATGCATATACAAGTCTGTCTCCCCAGTATTGACATTTTTCTACTTTGACACTAGCAATTCTAGCACTTTTATTTTCATCGAAATCAGAATATAGTGTATATAAAGATAGATTAACATTCTGCAGAGTAGTTATTGTATCAGATAACGTAAGTTGCTCTTTATTTAATGCATTTCTTTGCTTATAAGCAGATAATATTAATTCTCTATTTTCTAAAGTATTATCCATACTTGTTTTTTTAGATGTTTTTATAGATTTAACATCTGAATCATTTAAATATTTTTCAAGAATTACTTCTAAATCTGCTGCAGTTAAATTATTCTTATCATATCCTAATTTTTTTGCATATTTTTTTAAATCTTTTTCTAAATTATCAAAAGTGTATTTCCAATCGTCTTTTATTTTTTCTAACTCTTTATTGTTTTGCAGAACTTTTTCACTAAGTTTTTCTGTTTCTAAACTAATTTTATATTGATCTCTTTCTAATAAAAAATCTTCCTCTATCGCTCTTTGTTTTGGGTCATCACTTGGATACCTTTCTATTAATGTAGCCTTGGAGTCATAAAAAGCCTCTTTAAATTTAGCATAATCTTTTTTGCATTGCTCTAATATATTCTGATCAGATTCTTTATACTTATTAAGTTCTGATTCTTCCGCAAATAGATTATGATATTCATTTAAAGTTGGTGTATCATACATATCTTGATTATTTAAGACATTAACATTTATGACAATTGCTCCATCAGCATAATAATATGAACGCCAGAAATAATTTGCCCAATCTGCTGTCCCATCAACATTTTTAGAAAATAAGTATTCTTTAGTTTCATCACTAAGTGTATCTCCAAGACCATATATAGGTTTCCCATTTTCATCTTTTTCTTGACCTTGGTAATTGCTAGTAGAAAAGCCATTATAATAATATTGCTTAAGTTCTTTATATGCATTAAGTCTTTTTCTTTTATCTTCTCTCTCTGATACAGGCTGCATTCTTTCTACTGTTTTATTAATCATTAGTGTAGCATATGCATTAATAATATATAGTTCTGTATCTGACATTTTATCATATACAGAAGTTTTTGAACTTGTATTATCAAATATTGAATTTATATTTAATTCAGATAGTTTCGATTTTAATGAATTTTCTCTGTTATCTAATATATCAATTACATCTGAACTTATTATGCCATCATTATTGTATTGATTATCTAAATCATATTTCTGCCAAGTACCACTTCCCCAATTCAAAATATCTGATTCATGTTCTTTCAAAAATGCTTGCTGTTCTTTCCCTCTATCTTTTTCTGGCACTGACAAATCATTCATAAATCTTATTGATATATCTCTTTTATATACATCAGCATATTTTACTTGTTTTTCTTCATCTTTGTATATTTCCCAATCTTTTTCAGTTGCTTCACCAAAGTTGACATTGTAACTTGCTAATTCAAATAATCTCATACTATATGTATCAATCAAATCTATAAATTCTCTTTGATCTTTACGATTTTCATAAAATTCAAGCTCCGCTTTACTCAATTCAATATCAGACGCTATTTTGTAAGCTACCGTAGTAGAAAGGTTTTGATTCGAATTTACTAAACTAGTTATTAAATCAATCTGTTCTCTTACTTCTTTGGTTTGCTTTCTATCATCATCAAGAATAATCTCATCAATTTCTATATCATTAAATTTTCCCGCTTTTACTTTTAATCGGTCTCTTAATTTTTGAGTTTCTTCATCACCTATTTCTTTAGCTTTTTGCTCAATCTCTTTATCAGTCCAATTTAAATCTGCAGCAAATTCTCCCATATATGCTAAATAATTTGCTGTTTCATAATAAGAATAATCAGGACTCAATTCTTGAAGACTAGATCTTAATTCTTTTAATCTTTGAGCGTAGCTTTTGATTAAACCTCCAGCTCCACCATTAGAAGAAACACTATATAGTTCTTTTATGTCTTCTTTATAGTTTTCAATAAAAGATATATCACAATCCAATTCTAAATCTTTTAATATATCAAATTCAATAACCGCATTACTTATTTCAAGCGGCGCAACATCCATTCCTGATAATAATTCAATTACCATACGCAAAAATCCATAATTAATATCAATCTTTGCTTGTGAAACAGCATTATATGCATCATTTAATTGTGAATATTCAACACTTTCATCAATATCCAAAAGACCAAGCATTTGCATCTGTTTAGTTAACTCTTCATGAGCTTGCTTCATTTCTTCTGTAATTACTGGTTCAGGATTATTCTTGCGTTTTTTTGCTTCCTGCTCTTGTTTTTGTGATTCTTCTTCTCCTAACAAAGCTTTAATAAGATTTTGATATTTTTCTTCTTCTAGCGCATAATCTTTTAATGCTTCTTCTTTTGACAAAAACTGCTTTTTATCGATTGCTTTTTCATTTAATATTATGTATTCATATTGCCCGTTTTTTTCATAAGCAATAATATCATATCCTTCTTCTTTTTTTTGATTAATCAATTCTTCAGTAATTTCTTCACTTATATTGCACACTTTAGCATCTTTAGATAAAGTCATTTTTACTATTCCTTTATCTTCCCCTATACTTTCAGTCAAATCCTTATAATTATTTACTGAGTATGCTTTTTCATTTATATTTCCTAGATCATAATTATCTTTATCATCTATGTAGTATAGATTAATTTCATTCATACCAAAAAAATCATCGCCTAGAAGTGATGTTAAATAATCATCGTCTAAATTATTATTATCATCCATACTTACCTCCACATAAATAAAATATTATTTTTAAATAACGGGTTGCTTTGTTTTAAATCATTTATTATTTGCTTGACAATTATCCAACAAATTTTCAAAGCGATTTTGTTCTCTTCTTAGTTTTCTTATTCTTTCATTTAATTCTTCTATTTTTTCATTTATAGCATTTATTAGTGTATTAAAAGAGTTTTCATATTCTGATAATTTTTTGGTTCTTTCAGAAAACTCTCCCTTATCATAAGATTCTCCATTTATTTGTACGCTTTTTAAGTATTTTGCTACAACGCTTAATTTATCACAAAAATCTGAATTTTTTTGTATTATTTCCTTAATCTTGGGACGTATGCTATCAGCTTTTTCTATTTTTTTATTTATTGCTTCTATTTCTGATTTAATTGAACTAATTTTAGAACTATAATATGCTTGTTGCTCTGTAATATCTATCATAAAAAAAATATCCTTTCTTTTTATATTATTAACTCTCATACACAAATAGTGACAATATTGTTTAAATAGTTATTTGAGTATTAACATCCCCTATATTTCTACTATATAAATTAATTATATCATTATTGGATGTTACTGTCCATAATTAATTAAAAAGCACAACAATTTGTACCTCTACATTTTTATTATAATTATTATTTAATACAATATATAATTTTAAATACAATAAAATTAATGCTTTTTTAATTTAATATTTTTATATAATTTCAAATTTTTTTGTTTTATTTTAATGAAAACTATCTATCTTAGTATCATAATCTGTACTACTTCTAATAAACTATATTGAATTTAAAAAAGAGCATTTCTGCTCTCTTCTTCATAACTACATTCCGTAATTTTGTAAGGCTGTTGTAATACTTTGAGAAACTTCAGCAAGTAAATTCTTGTAAGCTGGTGCTTTTGAGATGAATTCATCAAATGATTGTTTTGCTTCATCTCTCTTTGGTCCCATTGTCCAATTACTCATAATTTCATCAAAATATCTCTTAACATCTGTAATGAATCCATCCATTCCTGTATTTGCGGCATCAACTTTATTTTTTCCATTAACTGCATCTTGAGTAATATTTACAGTATCTCTTGAATCACTATATTCAGGCATTACTGTATCTGGAGCATCTTCTTTTATCTTCATTAATTCTTCTAAATTATTTGCACCATTAGCTCTTTGAATTGCTCTATAATCAGCTGCAATCTTACTAGTTTCAACTGTTAATGATGATAAAAGATTTTTAATCTTAACAACTGCATTATAAACAGTAACTACATTATTGATTTGAGTCCCTGCATCCATTCCTTGCCAAGAATTCTTTAATGCTTCAATTCCCTCTCTCAAATTTTTTGCAATGCTTGCAGCACTTGTATCATTAGTTCCAATAACAACCTTATTATATAATTCTACAGAACTAGTGTACAAATCAGCCACACTGTTAACTTTATGATTCATTTATCTTACCCTCCTATCATAAATTTATCATACAACTAAATTATAACAATTTTATGCTGCTTTGTCTACTTATTTTACACAAAAGGTATACACTTTTATGCTTTTACTCTTCATTAATAGTTTTAATTACTGTAGGCATTCCATTTTTTACTACAACAGCATAATCATCATCAATTGCATTTATTCCACTAGGCTGGATACTTATTTTAATTGTGTATTGGCCTCCAATGCCTTTTCCAACCCATATACCATCATTATTATTTATATTGTTTTTATACCATTCTTCATATTCATATTTTTTAAATGATGATGGTATATCTATAAATACAAATGTTAATTTTAGTACTTCTCTTTGATTATCTAATATTTCCTTAAATATAGTCTTATGCTCTTCATCAAGTTTATTATAGAATTTATCAAAACCAACTATAACTGCTAAATTATTCTTAATTTCAGACAAACTTTTTATATTCATATTATTAGAAATTAATATATCTTGAAGTTTTTTATCATATGAACTTAGTGAATTTATAAATTCATTAAAACTATTGTTGACATATGTCACATTATGATCAAATTTTTCAAAATAATTACTAGCATCTATACACATTGTATTAAAAGTAGTATTACTTGCTAAAGTATTAATAAAGTTATTTACGAATTTTGATATATTATCCATATCACTTGAAGATATCAAATTTACAACATTCTTTTTAAAATCATATAGTTGTGCATTCAATGTTTCTTTTGTAAGTCCAATAGGGACAGTATCAATACCTAAGTATTTTTGAGAAAATAATGATATTTTTACTTTTTCTGGCATTACTGGAATTTCTCTTGCTCTATTAATACCTTTTTCATTTAATGAAGCAATTAGTTCTTTTACTTTCAAATAAGCATTTTCTTTATCTATAATAGCAGTTTGAAATTCTACTACATGATCAAGTTTAACTAATCCTCGTCCAACAAATGCAGAAGGTATTATTCCATTTGTTTTACCAAGTATATCTTTATAATCACTTTCATTCTTCATTTGTAAGCATATTGTTTGTTTACAACTTTGAGATATTCTATATTTTACTGAAGTTTGACTGGTTGCAGTTATGACAAAATTAATACCATACTTAGTTCCTTCTCTAATTATAGGAGTAATTGTTTCTAAATAATCAGGATATAGTTCATTTAAGGCATCAATTGCATTTATTACCACTATAATATTTGGTATTTTTTCACCACTACTTCTGATATAATCATCATAATTACCATTAAATGAACTAAATATTTTTTTACGCTTATTCATCTCACTAAATAACATTTTAGCAAGGTTTTCTAATTTTTCATCTTCACCATTTATGATAGAATTACCAACTTGTGGTGCTGACTCATAATTTTGTAACAATTCTGCGCCAAAATCAACCAAGTACATATTCAATTCACTTGTATCATATATCATTAGTGAGGAATATACAAATGTACTTAGTAGTTCATCTTTTCCAGATTCATTTGTTCCATAAATAATTGCATTGCCTTGTTCACCAATAGGTAAAGTTAATAATCCTTGAGATTGATTATAAGGGTCATCATATTCACCAATTATTGGATTAATATTAAATGGCTGTTTAATATAATTATATTTTTTATATAAAGCATCCACCATAATAGTATCACTTAATCTATCCAACCATAAAGGATTTATTTTAAAATTAGACTCACCACTTATATCTATCAAATATTTTACTATATTAGTAAGTTCCTCACCTTGAGATACTAGATTTTTTCTAGATATTGTATTGTAAATAGTTTTTTTGACAGAACCTATATTATCTATAAAATACATATTTTTATCGGTGATTTTTTTAAATTCTTTATTTGGATAGTACTGCGCTCCTGCCCATGCTGCTTGACCTAAAGCAAAGTATTCATTATAGCCAACTAACAAATAAAATCTACCAACATTCTTAAGTTCGGCGGCAGCATCAGATTTTATCATTTCCATACTATCTGATCTATCTTGAACTTTTAAACATATTTTAAATTTAGCATTTGACCATATTTGTGCATCAACTACTCCACTAGGCTTTTGTGTCGCAAGAATTAAATGGACTCCTAAAGAACGACCTATACGAGCTGTAGAAATTAAATCTTCCATAAAATCTGGTTGTTGATCTTTTAATTCGGCAAATTCATCACACACAATTATTAAATGAGAAATTGGTTCATTTATTATACCTTCTCTATATAATTTTTGATATTTATATATATCAATAGTACTTTCACCCAGTTTATCTCTTACTTCATTAAATTTTTCTTGTCTTCTTCTTAACTCACTTTGAATACTTGAAAGTGCTCTATTAATTTCTGTTTTATCCAAGTTAGTAATTGTACCAACTATATGAGGAAGTTTTTGACCAGTTTCACTGTTAACAAATGCTCCTGCAAGGCCTCCACCTTTATAATCTATCAAGACAAATGATACCTCTTCGGGGCTATAATTAATAGCCATTGAAAGTATGTATGTAATGATAAATTCTGATTTACCACTACCTGTCATTCCAGCTATAAGTCCATGAGGGCCATGTGATTTTTCATGTAAATCAATAATAAATGGATCACCATTTTCATTTACTCCCACTTCAACTTTTAATGATTTTACTGGATCATTATCTTTCCATCTATTAAGTACATTTAACTGTTCAATTTGACCTACACCATATAATTCTAAGAAAGTGATTGTACTTGGCAATTGTTTTATTTTCTCATCTATAAACAATGGTACATTAGAAAGTATTCTTGCGACCATCATCATATCATAAGTATCATTTATTTCATCAGTAAATCGTATTTGATTATTATTCTCACTATATAACACCGCAGATGCACTATCACCAATAGTTATAAATCTAGATATTTCACTTGGTAATTTTGATAATTTTTCTTCTGCTAATATAATGCTAAAACCTAAATTTCTTTTATCTTCGAGTATCTTATTGATGATATCTATTTTTCTAGCATCATCTATATTATCAATAAGTATCAAATAGTAAGATGAATATTTTGAAAAATCACTTAGATTATTGGCATTACTAGCATATTCAACCCTTCCTTGGAATCTAGGTAATAAATATTCAGATATTTCTTGCATTTCTTCTGTTGTAGTTGCAAAAAATCTGATATATTTATCATCAGAAAAACAATATGGTGACTCTTTCAAATATTCCCATCTTTTTGCATTTTTCTTATTAGTAAACACTACAATCTTTAAGTCTTGATAACTATGAAAATCCATTAATTGCAAAAAAACATTATTTAAGAATTTTAAATACTTTGGATATAAGCCATTAACTGCAGTTAGATGGTTGTCAGTAAATGAGTACCCTATTGGCACATTTTCTAGTGTTTTAAATTCATTCGTTAAAGACTCAAGCATTCTTTTAAGATCATCGTCTTCCATTGTAAATTCTTCAGCAGAATAATTAATATTTGCTTCAAATGGTACACTGCCTTTGCCTATTCTTACTGTAAGAAAATCTCCTTGATCTTTTCTTCTTTGCCAAAGGGTTCTTCTTTTATTTATGATTGAATCATAACAAATATCTGTTGAGACCAAATTTTCTTCTAGTGTCTTCCTTTGACCATCAAATTCTCTTTGCAATTCTCCTTTTTTTATTCCTAAATAATTTCTATATCTTTCTTGTCTTTTTTCTTCTCTTTTCTTTTTTTGCTTCTTTTCGTATTCTCTTGTTACAAAAGGCCATACAAACATACTAAAAATCATCACTGCACTAATAATTAAAGTTGGTATAACTTGTTTCCAAGTCCTTTCACCAGAAGATACAGATTGTAATGCTGTAGTTAATGTAAGTACTGAAGAGGCCGCCATAGTTAACATTGGAGCAAGAGTCATAATTAATGGTGTTTCTTGCATATTTTCTTTTTGAGGTGGGCTATCTATTCTCATATCTAGTCTTTCAATTATTTTTCTCATACGAGGGCTTCTTAAAAAGTAATCTGAATCATCATATATATCTTTATTTTCTATTTCTTCTTCTACAATTTCATCACTAATACTAAATGTTTTCTCTTTTAATTTAGAAACTGGTTTTTTATTAAATGGAGCATTTATAAAAATACAATTTTTAACTAGTACTACTTTAAAACCAAACGTATTTATTACATCTCCATTTTTAAGAGTACTATCTCCTTTTATAGTATTATTATTTACATATACTAATGCCCCCTCAGGAACATTTATTTTCCAAGTATCATTTTCTGATTGTAATGTAAAATGATTATCCATTAAGTAAGGCAGGTTTATAGAAATTTTACAAGATTCATTTTTGCCAACAGTTATTGTTTCTTTATCTAAAACTTCATAGCTTACAAAAGTTTCATCATTTAATATGCTAGAATATATTACATATTTTCTGTTATTTTTTTCGATTAAATAATAACAGTTTTTTTCTATTATTGTATCTTCATCTTCATTTTGGGTTATTATTTTAACATTCTCAGCAGAAGTAGCAACCCATTTTCCATCTTCTCCATTAATATTTATAACATTTTTTCCATTTGAATCGGTTAACCAATAATTTCCTATTTTTTTAACAGGAAGGTTAAACATAATAATACTTTCATCATCAAAAAAATATAAATTCATACCCTTTTCACCCTTCCTACTAGACTAAATTAACAATATTCTACTATCATTTTTAATATCAGTATCTCTTATTAAATCATTATTGTTGTATGCTTTTCCCGTGTCAGCATTAATAAACTTAATATTATTATCTGTATTTATACTATCAAACATAGTAGTATTCATTAATTTTGTAATGTTTCCCACTTTTTCATTAGCTGGTAAATAAACTTCAAAATTTGTATCTAAAGATAAAACATATATGTTTACAAGATATTTATTATCAAACATTATATACACCCACTATTCTATAATAGAGTATAGCATAATTTAAATCAAAAATATACATTTTTTAAATAAAAAAAAATCCTTTTCGGATTCTTTTTAATATTTAAAACTTATCACTGATACTTTCATGTGTTTTAATTTTCTTTAATTGTAATTAATCCTTTATCCACTTCTTCTAAAGCTCTTCCTATTTCCTTTTTTGAAACATACTCATCTTCTGGCATTTGAAAATGCTTATGTTCTTTCATAACTTTGGCTCTATCAGCCGCTATATGTACTAGTTTATACTTAGAATCAACTATATTTAATAGTTTATCTATTGAAGGATATATCATTATTTATCCACCTCTCTCTACAATAATAATATACTCAATTTAAAAAAACTATACAACAAATGTACAGCTTTTTTTACACACTATTTACAAATTTTTCTAAGAGCCTCTAATATAACTACCATAGCCCATGTATCTTGTTTGCAATATACCTTTAAAGCTTTTTTTGCTTTATTTAAATCAAATTCATTCATAGTATCATACTGTGAATATGTCACAAGTGCTTCTGTTCCATTTTTAACCTCTAGATTAGCATATGTTAAATCTGATAAAACTGGTAATGTCTTTTTAATGGAATAACTTCCAGATTGATTTTTATGATAAAAATTAACTAATTTACATCTATCTTCATCAAATCCCAAATCTTTATACAACTCAGTATTTGTCCTAATTACATATAACAAGTCAGTTGAATTTTCTCTTATTTTTAATAATCTTTCTCTATATTCTGGAAACACTTCTGCAAGTTCCTTAATTCTACTTCTTTCAAAATTAACATTTTGAGCGAGCATTGTTCCGTTTTCTCCATCTATTCTACTAACGAGTTCTTTAACTAAGTTTTCACGTTCATCATCTAATGTTTCAGCAAGAAAAACATAATTATCTTTATCATTATCACATTTTCCAGGTTCTCTTTCTATATGTAAACTAAATTCAAAACATGATTGTGTATATGGCTTTTCGCCTCTAAATCTTGGCATTGGACATGGTAATGTCTCAAAATCCAAATGATATATTGGATATTTTAAAGTACTTAAATATGCTTTTATTTTTTCTTTGTCAACATATACTTTATCATTATCATAACAATCTCTTTCAATCATCATATTAGGTTTATCTTTTATCCATTCTATTGGAATATCATCCAGTTTTAAATATCCATTATTAATTAAATCATATTTGTTTAATTTATCACTAGTAAAACCAGTACTATCACTAAAACCTATATAATTAAATGAAGCATTATATTTGGGAACATTTTTATAACATATTTCCTTATATTTACATTCATTAGTTTTTTTGTAAGAACAATATTTTCCTACTCCACAAGGACTTGGATCAGGATTAAAAATATTATCCTCAAGCCTTTTAACCATATCATTAATAATTGGTTGATACTTTTCTGTTATTTCATTCATATCAAAGAAGTTAACTATTTCTTCTCCATTTATTTCTCTATATACTCTTGTATTTCCAACTCTATATCCATCATAAACATAATTATGATTAAGTACTGCTAAATAATAATTAACTTTTTTATTTATATTATGCTCTTTTAAATCGTGCTCAATTATATATCTTTGAGTTGCAATATCAAGAACATACTTACCTTCGCTACTATATCTATCGAATAATTTATTATATTTTTTATTATATGAATCAATTACTTTTTCATCAGTTGTATTTGGCTTATTAAGTTTATATATATTATCATAATCACGTTTAAATAAAGGGTATTTTTCTCCACCACTTTTACCATATAGCATATCATCAATATATTTTCTACTAGTAGTTGCTTTTACTTCTATAATATTAATTTCATCATCATTTTCATTATAAATATCTGTATAACATAAATATCTTATTCCATTGTGAACAAAATCAAATGATTCTTGATTATAAGTTTTTTCACTATAAACAAACTTACCTTTAAATATTTTTTTAGCTACTCTTGCGGCTTCAATTTCTACTTCTTTATAGTATTTCATCATAGCATTTAATTGAATGTCTTCTTTATATGTAAGGTCAGTATCAGTTCCATCTTCATTCATTTCAAACATACCACTTAATAATTCTTTTATTTCTTCATTTTCTTCTTCTTTTTTGTATTCTTCAATAGTTAATTTTGAATCCAATTTATCTTGTCTAATGCTTTCTAATGCTGGATATCTTCTACATCTAGTAAATTCTATAAAATTAGTTTTAGTTATTGCCATATTATTCACTCTCCTCTATAAAGTATTTACTTTTATGAGGCTCATCGAATAAAAGATTAGGATATTCTTGTTGTCTTAATGCTTCATATGTCATTATGGCTACTGTATTTGATAAATTTAATGCCCTTACATTATCTGTCATAGGCATACGCATACATCTATCAATATATGGCTTTAATATCTTGGGTGGTATACCTGTACTTTCTTTTCCAAAGAAGAAATAATAGTTTTTATTAGGATCACTATAATCAAAACTAGTATGTGGTTTATGACCGTATCTTGTAAGAAAATAAAATTCTCCCTTATTTTGAGAAAAGAAATCATCTATGTTTTCATATACTTTATAAATACACTTATCTATATAGTTTACACCAGCTCTTCTAATATATTTTTCCTCTAGACTAAATCCTAATGGTTTAATTAAATGTAAATGAGAATTAGTCGCAACGCAAGTTCTCATAATATTGCCGGTATTTTCTGGTATTTCTGGTTCAAATAAAACTATATTTATCATAATATTCACCAAATTAATTTTATCAAATTAGCACACTATTGACAATGTTTATATTTTAATGATAAATTATATATAGAAGTTACCTTGGGATATTTTCCAAGGCCTTCTTTTTTTATAAATAAAAAGAAGTTATACTTAATAACTTCAATTATTCAACTATTTTCTTATTTTGCAAAAGTAACATATATTGAGATTTACTAACAAGTTCAGTGTCTTTCTCTTCTATTTTAGTAAATGTATCAAAAAAATTATTAACATTTTTTATATATTCTTTATCATTCATTACGCTTAATGATTCTTTTTTAGATGCAACATACATTACTTTAGGCAAAAGATACAAGCCACTTTCTTTATTGTAATAAAGAGGCACGTCTCTATCTTCTAAAAATACTGGCTTGAATTTTCTTTCTGTTATCACTTCAACAAAGCATCCATCATTATATTCTTTAAAATATAAATACCCTGTTTCTCTTAATTTACTGATTGCTTTTTTAGCACTATTTAAATATGATTTTAATTCGTTAGTATCACTATTTAAAAATTCATAATCTAATGATGAAACGATTGAAATAATTGCCACTTTACAAAATCCTACTTGTTCCATATTATCACATCCTACAACATTATATTAAAATATTAATACAATTACAAGAACTATTTTTTATTAATTAAAAAAGCAAATAACAAAGTATTTGCTTACATAAATTTAGTTGGACATCCTTCAGTTACATTACATACTTCATTTTCCTCTGTACATGTATAGCATGGACTATATGTATGTTTATAAATATGATGATTGATTATTCTCGTATTAACCGGACATACATGAGGAACTTCATGAACTATTTGTCTATGTATACATCTTTCTTGTGGACATTCATACACTGGGGCACATACAGTTGTTGGTACTTCACAAGAAGTTTCATATTGCATAGCTTTATCTGGTGTAACTTTTAATTCTGCACTGCCTTCAACGCTATATCCTTGATACATTCCATTATTCATTTTAACAACTCCTTTTCATAAATATTTTATGTACAAGAATAAATATTGTTTAGGCAAAATAAAAAAGTGCTTACGCACTTTAAAATTTAAATTTACCATTCATTTGTTTCATCATTTGTTTCATTTGATCAAATTGTTTTAGTAATCTATTAACATCCTCTACTTTTTGTCCACAACCTTTAGCAATTCTCATCTTTCTACTTCCTTTAATAATATCTGGATTGCGTCTTTCTTGCATTGTCATAGATTGAATAATTGCTTCAGTTCTAGCCATAACTTTAGGATCTATATTTACATTATTAAGTCCCATTTTAGATGCTCCAGGTATTAATTTAATTAAATTTTCAAGTGGGCCTAATTTTTTTATTTGTTTAGTTGTTCTTAAAAAATCATCTAAATCAAATTTACCTTTTTGCATCTTTTTAGCAGCACTCATCATTTCATCTTGATCTAGTTCACTTTCAGTTTTCTCAATTATTGAAATTAAGTCTCCATCACCTAATATTCTATTAGCAATTCTTTCAGGATAAAATTCACTAAGACCATCTAATTTTTCAGAGTCACCAATTAATTTGATTGGAATATTAGTTAAATGTCTTAATGACAATGCAACTCCACCTTTAGTATCTCCATCCATCTTAGTTAAAACACAACCACTTAATTTTAACTTATCATTAAAACCAGTTATTACATTAATAGCATCTTGTCCCATCATAGCATCAATTACTAATAATTCTTCATTTGGTTTAACTTCTTTTTCAATTGAAACAAGTTCATCCATTAATTTTTCATCTATTTGAAGACGTCCTGCTGTATCAATTAATATATAGTCATATCCATTTGTTTTAGCATGTTCTATACCTCTTTTTGCTATTTCTACAGGATTTCCCTTTCCTTCTTCATAAACCTCAATATTAAGCTGTTTTCCTATGCTTTTTAATTGATCTATTGCAGCAGGTCTATAAACATCACATGCTATAAACATTGGCTTTTTATTATGTTTCTTACGGACCATATTACCAATTTTACCAATTGTAGTTGTTTTACCTCCACCTTGAAGACCAACAACCATAACAATTGTAGGTTTATGATTTAATTCTAAAGGTGCAGCGTCCCCACCAAGTAAAGAAACAAGCTCATCTTTTAATATTTTAACAAACATATCTCCTGGCTTAATACTTTTACGTACTTCTTCACCAAGGGCTTTTTCTTTAACAGAGTCTATAAATTCACGTACTATTTTAACATTAACATCAGCTTCTAATAAACATAATCTTATTTCACGTACTATGTCACTAATGTTATCTTCATTAATAACTCCTCTTGATTTAATACCACTTACTACTTTTTGTAATCTTTCACTTAGTCCTTCGAACATATTTATCACCTACAAAATATTATAACATACAAAAAGACTATTTAACTAGTCTACTTGTAATATTATTAAAATAATACTAAATATTGTGATTGGAATACTACTTATCATAGTCCATTTACCAATATTCTTCCATTCATTAATAGTTAAATGCTTAAAGGCTGCTCTCCAAGTTAATATATTTAATTTATGTCCAGTAAACATATATAATCCAACAAGTAATATACAAACTGCAAATATCAGTAGAAATATTCCAGCATACATAATAGTTCCTCCTATTTAATTAAATTTATATATTTCTCAATAGTAGTACTTCTAGATATTCTTACTCTAGGTAGTAAATATTTATTGGCTCCTTTTTTAACTTTACCATCTTCTATAGTAAATGCTAATTTTATACCATTATTTTGTAATGCTTTAATTGTATCGTCATTATAATGCCCAAAAGGATAAGCAAATGCATTATTATTTTTAACTATCTCCAATGATTTTTTAATGTCATTATAAATTGTTTCATAATCAGAACACATAACTGCTCCATTCCATTTCCCCTCACATGATCTTTTATGTAATGAATCAGTATGCGATTCAAAATCTATATATTTTTCATTTAAGAAATCTTTATAATATGTTTTATTAGTAATGCAAAATGATGTCATCGGTATTTTATATTCTTGAAGAACAGGCAAAGCCACATCAAAAAATGAATTGACACAATCATCATCTGTTAAAACAATGCTTTTCTTTGGTAAATCTATTTTACCATCAATATAGTCTTCCAATTCTTGCCATGATAAAAAATAATAATTATTATCTTTTAAATATTTCATTTGTTTTTCAAACTCAGTTTTAGCTATATAATTATGACTGTTCTTTTCACCAAAAGTTTCGCCTTTAGTATCATCATAAAACCAGTGATACATAAGAACAGGTATTCCATTTGTATCTTTATCTTGAACAACAATTGAAGTTTCTAAAGTACTTTCATTATTAGAAGAATCTTTAACAATATATTTAACTTTATATGTACCATCTTTTTTAGTATTAATATTACTATCGATTTTTATTTTTTTAATTAAGTCTTTATCACAATTGTCAGTAACTTCTACATAGTCTAATAAATCAGTTTTACTATTCTTAGCATAGAAGTTATTCTTAACAAGTTTGATTGTAGGCTTTTCTATATCTATTACATTAACTATTCTTTTTGCTTCTACATCTTTCTTTTTATATATAACTTCATATGTACCAGGTTTACTTGTATCAACATTATTAATAGTTTTGAAATTGTATATTCTAATTATATTATTATCTACAATAGCGCCTTCATCTTTATACTCTTCATTAGCATTTATGGTAATATTTTTATTTCCAATTATCTCTATTGTATATTTTATTTTTTTATGAAGAAAAAATGGAATAAATCCAACTGAAAATATTATTATTACTAACAATAGTACAATCACTTTCTTCATATTATACTCCTATAATAATTCTAACACCAAATTAAAAAAAAGGAAATGAATTAATCATTTCCTTTTATTCAGCCATAGCATCTACTGTTTCTTCAGATTTATCATCTGTTAAGAATTTTTCTTCTAATACTTCAGCAGCATCGTCATCTAAAAGTTCATTTTTTAGAATTACTTCAATATTATTATATTGTTTTGCTCCAGTACCAGCTGGGATTAATTTACCAAGAATAACATTTTCTTTTAATCCGTTTAGCATATCTACTTTTCCACGAGTTGCAGCATCTGTTAAGATTCTTGTAGTCTCTTGGAATGATGCAGCAGATAAGAATGAGTCAGTTTCTAAAGATGCTTTAGTAATACCTAGCATAATTGGTTTTCCAGTAGCAGGTACACCACCTGATAAAATTACAGGTTTATTTATTTCAGCAAATTCACGAATTGGTACAGTTAATCCTTCGATTAAAGTTGTATCTCCTGGATCAACTACTCTTACTTTAGTAATCATTCTTCTTACTACAGTCTCAACATGTTTATCACTAACGTCAACACCTTGAGATTTATAAACTTTTTGAATTTCTTTAAGTATATATTCTTCAACAGTAGTTGGGTCTGTTACTGCTAGTAATTCTTTTGGAGAAATACTTCCTTCAGTTAATGCTTGTCCAGCAACTACGACACTTCCTTTTTCAACTCTTAATTTAGCATTATATTGAGTTACATGCTCACGAGTCTCTAAGTCATTTGTAATATATATTTTAAATCTATTGTTTTTATCTTCAGCAATCTTAGTAACTTTACCATCGATTTCTGCAATAGTTGCCTTAGCTTTTGGTATTCTTGCTTCAAATAGTTCTTCAACTCTTGGAAGACCTTGAGTAATATCAGCTGCAGATGCAACACCACCAGTATGGAATGTACGCATTGTTAACTGAGTACCTGGTTCACCAATTGATTGAGCAGCCATAATACCTGTTGCTTCACCAACTTCAACCACGTTACCAGTTGCAAGGTTAAGTCCATAACATTTTTGGCAAATTCCATTTGCACACTTACAAGTAAGAACACTTCTAATTTCCATCTTAGTGATACCAGCATTAACAATCTTATCAGCTATTCTTTCAGTGATTAATGCACCTTTATCAATTAAGATTTCTTTAGTCTCTGGATGTAATACTTTTTGATTTGAATAACGTCCAACTATTCTATCTCTGAATGATTCAATTACAGCACCACTCTTTTCATCAGTAAATGCTGATACTTCAAGTCCTTGGATAGTACCACAATCTTCTTCACGTACAATAATATCTTGTACAACATCAACTAAACGTCTTGTTAAGTATCCAGCATCTGCAGTTTTTAGAGCTGTATCTGCTGTACCTTTTCTAGAACCATGTGTTGATAAGAAGAATTCTTGAACGTCTAATCCTTCACGGAATGAAGCTAGAATTGGGATTTCTACTTGACCACCATCTGGTTTTGCCATAATACCACGCATACCAGCAAGTTGTCCTAACTGGTTGGCAGAACCTCTGGCTCCAGAATTAATAATCATTGATAGTGGGTTTTCAACATCTTCTTTAAGTATTTCACCTAATCTTGTTTGAACTGCATTAGTTGTGTCAGTCCATAATTTAATAACTTTATTATGTCTTTCTTCATCAGTTATAAGACCACGTTTAAATTGTTTATTAATTTTATCAATTGTTTCATTAGTTTCTGCTATTAAAGCATCCTTTTCATGGTTAATTGGAATATCAGATAGAGATATTGTTATACCAGATTTAGTACTATATTTAAATCCTAAATTCTTTAATTTATCTAAGAAAATTGATGTTTCAGTAGTCTTATATCTCTTGAATATTTGAGCAATTATCTTTCCTAAATCTTTTTTAACTAAAGCAGGAACTAAAGGCATTTTAGCAACTTCTTCAGGTAAATTTTTACCTTTTTCAATAAAGAATTTATCTGGAGTCATTAATTCAATGTTTTCTTTACTTCCTTCACATATATAAGGATATGTATCTGGGAATATTTCATTGAATATTATTTTTCCAGCAGTAGTTACTAAGTATTTACCTTTCTGTTCATCAGTCCATACTTTATGTCTAAATGCATATGTTGGTATACAAATTCTTGTATGAAGAGTTATTTCTCTTCTCTCATATGCCATTAATGCTTCATTTGGATCTTTATAAGCCTTACCTTCGTTTGGTTCTCCAGCAAGTTCAAGAGTTAAGTAATAATTACCTAATACCATATCTTGAGATGGAGTAACAATTGGTTTTCCATCTTTAGGGTCTAAAATGTTATTAGCACCTAACATTAATAATCTTGCTTCAGCTTGAGCTTCTTCACTAATTGGGATGTGAATAGCCATCTGATCACCATCGAAGTCTGCATTGAATCCACCACAAACTAATGGATGAAGTCTTAATGCTTTTCCACTAACAAGTACTGGTTCAAATGCTTGAATTGAAAGTCTATGTAGTGTTGGAGCACGGTTTAGAAGTACTGGATGTTCACGAATTACATCTTCTACTACATCCCATACTCTTTCGTCTTGATTATCTATAATCTTTTTAGCAGCCTTAATATTATGAGCAATTCCTCTTTCTACTAATTGTTGCATAACATATGGTTTAAATAATTCTAAGGCCATATCTTTTGGTACACCGCATTGATACATTTTAAGTGTTGGTCCAACAACAATTACAGAACGTCCAGAATAGTCAACTCTTTTACCAAGAAGATTTTGTCTAAATCTACCTTGTTTTCCTTTTAGCATTGAAGATAGAGATTTTAATGGTCTATTTCCAACACCTTGAACACTACGTCCACGTCTTCCATTATCTATTAAAGCATCAACTGCTTCTTGAAGCATACGTTTTTCATTTTGAACAATGATTGTTGGTGCTTCTAATTCTAATAATTTTTTAAGACGATTATTTCTATTAATAATTCTTCTATATAAATCATTTAAATCAGAAGTTGCAAATCTTCCACCAGGAAGTTGAATCATTGGTCTTAAATCTGGTGGTATAACAGGAAGAACATCTAAAATCATCCATTCTGGTCTGTTACCACTTTCTAAGAATGCATTTAAGCAATCTAATCTTTTAACTAATCTAATTTTCTTTTGACCTTGAGATTTTTCTACTTCTTTCTTTAAAGCAGCCACTTCTTTTTCAAGATCAACTTCTTTTAGTAATTCTTTAATTGCTTCAGCACCCATTCCAACTCTAAATTCATCACCATATTTTTCATAATATGCTCTGTATTCTTTGTCAGAAAGAGTTTGCTTTTTAGCAAGAGGTGCAATTCCTGGATCAAGTACAATATAACTTACGAAATATAGTACTTCCTCTAATTCTCTTGGGCTAATATCTAAAACTAGTCCAATTTTAGGAGGTACACCTTTTGCATACCAAATGTGGCTAACAGGACTTGCAAGTTCAATGTGTCCCATTCTTTCTCTACGTACCTTAGCACGAGTTACTTCTACACCACATCTATCACAAATAACATTTTTATATCTTAATCTTTTGTATTTTTTACATGAACATTCGAAGTCTTTTGTTGGACCGAATATCTTTTCGCAGAAAAGTCCATCTCTTTCAGGGTTTAAAGTTCTATAGTTTATTGTTTCTGGTTTCTTTACTTCACCATAAGACCACTCACGAATCTTTTCAGGAGAAGCTATACCAATACGAATTCCATCGAAATCATTAACTTCTAACATTATTCTTCACCCCTCTCATAATCATCTTCAAAATTATCATCTAGTCCATATTCTTCTTCATAATCGAAGTCATCATCACCTGGTTCCAAATCATCAAATTCTTCATCTTCATCATCTTCTGGTTGAACATCTTCATATTCTGATTCATCTACTTCTTCTTCCTCAGGTTTAGTAATTTCATCTATAGTTACTGGTGTATCATCTTTATCTTCTTCACGTTCAAGTTCTTTAACGTCTTTTAATTCACCATTCTTATTTATGATTTGAATATCTAATCCTAATGCTTGGAATTCTTTAATTAATACTCTAAAGCTTTCTGGAACTCCAGCACTTGGAACTGTCTTACCTTTAACTAAAGCTTCATATACTCTAACTCTTCCAACCACATCATCTGATTTAACAGTAAGAACTTCTTGAAGAATGTGAGCAGCACCATAAGCATATAATGCCCAAACTTCCATTTCTCCAAATCTTTGTCCACCAAATTGAGCTTTTCCACCAAGTGGTTGTTGAGTAACTAAACTATAAGGTCCAGTTGCACGAGCATGAATCTTATCATCAACCATATGTACAAGTCTAATCATGTACATAACTCCAACAGATACTCTCTTATCAAACTTTTCTCCAGTACGTCCATCATATAACCATGTCTTATAATCTGGATCAAGTCCTGCTTCTTTAGTCTGCTGTTGAACATCTTCTTCAGTAGCACTATTGAAGATTGGAGTTGCATAATGTACTCCGAGCTTTTTACCAGCCATTCCTAAGTGTAATTCAAGAATTTGTCCTAAATTCATACGAGAAGGAACACCTAGTGGGTTAAGAATAATATCAACTGGAGTACCATCTGGTAAGTATGGCATATCTTCAGATGGTAATATTAGTGAACATACACCTTTGTTACCATGACGTCCTGCCATTTTATCTCCAACTTGAATCTTTCTCTTCTTAACTATATATACTCTTACTATCTTAGATACACCTGGTTGTAATTCATCAGAATTTTCTTTAGTAAATATTTGTACATCATGTACAATACCAGAGCATCCATGTGATACACGAAGTGATGTATCTCTAACTTCACGAGTCTTTTCACCAAATATTGCATGTAATAATTTTTCTTCTGAAGAAAGTTCTTGCATTCCCTTTGGAGTAACTTTACCAACAAGAATATCATTTTCTTTAACTTCAGTACCAATTCTTACAATACCATTTTCATCTAAATTTTTACGAGCTTCTTCTGAAATGTTTGGAATATCTCTTGTAAATTCTTCTGGTCCAAGTTTAGTATCTCTACATTCTATTTCTTTCATTTCAATGTGAACTGATGTAAGAACGTCATCACGAACAACTCTTTCATTTAGAATAACAGCATCTTCATAGTTATAACCATTATAAGTCATGAATGCTACTACTAAGTTCTTACCTAGAGCAATTTCACCTTTATCAGTAGAAGGTCCATCAGCAATAATTTCACCTTTATGAACTTCTTCACCTTTTTTAACTATTGGTCTTTGATTATAACATGTTTCTGCATTACTTCTTTGGTAACTAATTAATTCATAAGTGTGCTTTTCAGTAGCACCTTTTACTATGATTTTTTTAGCATCAACATATTCAACTACACCATCAATATCACTAACAACTGAGCATCCAGAATCTCTAGCTATAGCAGCCTCAACTCCTGTTCCAACAATTGGAGCCTCAGTAATCATAAGAGGTACAGCTTGACGTTGCATGTTGGCACCCATTAGTGTTCTGTTAGCATCATCATGTTCCATAAATGGAATCATACTTGTTGTAACTGATACGATTTGTGATGGTGATACATCTATATAATCTACTTTTTCACGTGGAACAATTAAGTTGTCCCCATTAAATCTTACAGGAACTGTTTCATCAAGAATATTACCTTTCTTATCAGCATTTATAGTTGCTTGACTAATATAGTAATCTTCTTCTTCATCAGCAGTCATATATACTATTTCATCAGTAATTCTTGAATCTACAACTTTTCTATATGGAGTCATTATAAATCCATATTCATTAATTCTTGCATAACTTGAAAGTGATGTAATAAGTCCAATATTTTGTCCTTCTGGAGTTTCAATTGGACAAATTCTACCATAGTGAGATGGGTTAACATCACGAACTTCAAATCCTGCTCTATCTCTTGATAAACCACCTGGACCTAAAGCACTAAGTCTACGTTTATCATTTAACTCTGCAAGTGGATTAATTTGATCCATGAATTTAGAAAGTTGACTACTACCAAAGAATTCTTTTAATGCAGCAGTAACTGGTCTAATATTGATTAATGATTTTGGTGTAACTGTATCAATTTCTTGAGTAGACATTTTATCTCTTATTTGTCTTTCCATACGAGCAACACCAATTCTAAATTGATTTTGGATTAATTCTCCAACTTGCCTTACACGTCTATTTCCTAAATGGTCGATTTCATCAAATTTACCTACACCATATAATAAACAAATATAATATGATAAAGAAGCATATACATCAGATATAGTAAGTCTTCTTGTATCAATACTTTGATCATTACCTATAACTTTAATTACTTTCTTAGAATCATCATTAGCATATACTAAAACTTCTTGGATTTTATTATATGTATCCAATTCTTCATTAATCTTAACTTCTTTTACACCATAACCATCAGCAAATACTGGTTTTAATGTTTGTAGGATATCTTTAGTAATTAAAGTACCCTTTTTAACTAAAACTTCTTTACCAACTTTAATATCTTGTGCAATTGTAACATTTAAAAGTCTATCTATAACATTTAATTTCTTATTAAATTTATATCTTCCAACTTTACATAAATCATATCTAAATTTATCAAAGAATCTTACGATTAATTGGTTTTTAGCTGAATCTAATGTAGCTGGTTCTCCTGGTCTTAATTTTTCATATATTTCAATTAATGCTTCATCTGTATTCTTTGTAGAATCTTTCTCTAAAGTATTAATTAAATATTCATCTTGTCCGAATACCTCTAATATTTCTTCATCACTTGAAAGGCCTAATGCACGTAATAATGTAGTTACTGGAACTTTACGAGTTCTATCAATTCTTACATATAAAATACCTCTTGCATCAAGTTCATATTCAAGCCATGTACCCTTATTAGGTCTAACTTCACTTGTAATAATGTTTCTACCTGTATTATCCACTTCATTCTTATAATAACAAGATGGTCCCATTACAAGTTGAGAGTTAATAACTCTTTCTGCACCATTTATAATAAATGAAGCAGTATCAGTCATTAATGGCATATCTCCTAAGAATACTTCTTGTTCTTTTACTTCTCCAGTTTCATTTATAAATAATCTCGCCTTAACTTTTAAAGGAGCAGCGTAAGTAACTTTTCTTTCGCGGCTTTCCTTTACTGTATATTTTGGCGCATCAAAATAATAATCACCAAATTCTAGTGATAATGAACCTGAGAAACTCTCTACAGGAAAAATATCCTCAAAGACTTCCTTTATACCTTCCTTTAAAAATAAATCAAACGAATCTTTTTGTACTTCTAGTAGATTAGATAATTCTAATGTACTGTACTTTGTTGAGAAACTTCTTCTTTCTCTATGGTCACCAAATTTTACTGTTTTGTATGCCACTTTTTCACCCCAATTCTAAATTTTTAAAGAACACAAATTTTAAAAATAAAACAAATGTACTGCAATATAAAATTTTATCATAATACATTTCAAGATGTCAATAACTTTTTTTAATTGTTAAGTAATTTATTTAACTTTTATTATAAAATATCCTTTGTCTTTATTTATTATTTCAACATTTCTTTTTTGTTCTAATGTTTTCTTTATTGAAAGTGCTCCTTGATCTTTACGAATAACAAAGTATAATGTACCATCTTTTTCCAAATGATCAAAAGCGCCTTCAAGTATTTCTAATAGTTTTTCTTTTCCTACTCTTATTGGTGGATTAGTAATTATTACATTGTATTTATCTTTAACTTCTGTGTAGGCATCACTAACAAAGGCACTACCATTAAATTTATCATATTTTTTAATATTTCTTTTTGTTAAATGAACAGCTCTTTTATTAACATCAACCATATCTACATATGAACTTGTAAGAACACTAATAACAATTCCTAAAAATCCATATCCGCATCCGACATCTAATACTTTTACATTAGTTATGTTTTCTTTCAAATATGTCTCTAATAAAAGGTAACTTCCATAATCGATATTCTTTTTACTAAACACACCATTATCGCTTAAGAACGTGAAAAAAGAAGAATCATGTTTATAACTCAACTCTCTTATATTACTTTTTAAGTTAACATCATTTTCAAAATAATGACTCATAATTCTCCTTTTTCTTTCTTTAATACGCAAAAAAGCCTTTTTACAAGGCTTAATGTACTTATGCTAATTCTACAGTTGCTCCGGCTTCTTCTAATTTAGCTTTTAATTCTTCAGCTTCAGCAGCAGGAATTCCTTCTTTAACATTTCCACCAGCATCAGCAATATCTTTTGCTTCTTTAAGTCCTAAACCAGTTACTTCTCTAATTACTTTAATAACTTGTAATTTTTGAGCTCCAGCTTCTTTTAGAACTACAGTCTTAACTCCACCGTCATTTGATTCTGCTTCAGCAGCTCCAGCAGCAGGTGCAGCAGCAACAGCTACAGCAGATGGATCTACTCCGAATTCCTCTTTCATCATATCAACTAATTCTTTAACTTCAAGAATAGTCTTTTCTTTTAAAGCTTCAATAATATCTTTGTTTTCAATCTTTGCCATATTAATTATTTCCTCCCTTTTCTAATTTTTCAGCATATAGATTTAATCCAATACTTAAATTTCTTACATGTTCAATTAAACCACCAGCAAACATTGTAAGTAATCCTTCCATACTTGGAATTGTTGCATATTCACTAATTACTTTCTTATCAGCAATTTCATTATCGATATATCCAACTCTTACTTCTAAAGCAGGATGATCTTTTGCAAAATTACAAACAACCTTTATTGGTTCAATAATTGAGTCTGCAAAAAGATAAGCGTTTGGTCCTTCCATGTAATTATTTAATTCAATATTCTTATCTTTTAAAGCTAAATTCATAAGAGTATTTTTATAAATTTTTACATCGGAATTAACTTCTCTTAAACTTCTTCTAAGTTCTGCAAATTCAGCAACTGTTAAACCTTGATAATTTAATAACAAGAATGTTTTTGAATTACTAAGTTTATCAGTTATTTCTTTTACAACAGCTTGTTTTTGTTCAAGAATTTTTTTGCTTGCCATATAAGACTCCTTTCATGTATTTAAAAAGTTTCCTCATGACAAGGAAACTATTATAATCTAGTTATTATATTGTTTCCTCGGTAAGATTTATTTTTGTACTTACTGTCTTTGGTCACTTCACGGGTATGATTATACAATATTAATTTATATTTGTAAACCCCTATTTTAAAAATATTTTTATTTTTTTGAATTATTACATTTTATTCATTTAATTTATAAAAATTATCAAATTCACGACTATCTTCTAAGTCCGTTTCTTCAAGTTCTTCAAGAATGTTTTTTTGTTTACGAGAAAGACTGGTTGGTATTATTAATTTTAATACACAATAGAAATCTCCTTTTTTCCATGAATCTTTATTATCAATACCTTTTCCTTTGATTCTTAATACGTCTCCTGGTTGTGTTCCTTCCTTGATTTTTAAATCAACTAGTCCATCCATAGTTTTTATTGACTTTTTGCATCCAAGACACAAATCAGTTATTGTAACAGGGACTTCTAAATAAATATCATTGCCTTTCCTTTGATAGTATTCATGTGGTTTAATTCTAATTTCAATATATAAGTCTCCATTAGGCCCACCATTTATTCCTGCTTCTCCTTTACCAGCAAGTCTAAGTTGTTCTCCATTGTCTATTCCAGCAGGTATATCTATTGTAATTGTTTTGCTTACTTTAACTTTTCCATTACCTCTACATTTATTGCATTTAGACTTATATGTTTTTCCTGTACCTTTACATTCTGGACAAGTTGTTTTAGTTTGAATAGTGCCTAAGATTGTATTTGTTTGTTTAATTACTACTCCACGTCCTCCACATTCTGAACATGTTGACTCTCCATGGCCACCTTTTCCATCACAATCTTCACATTCTTCATAATATTCTAAATCTATATCCTTTTTACAGCCATATACTGCGTCCATAAAGTCTATCTGCATGCCATAAAGAGTATCGCTACCCTTTCTAGCACGTGATGATGATTTAGATGATCCTCCAAATCCAGAGAAGCCTCCAAATCCACCTGAGAATAAATCGTCGAATATATCGCCAAAATCAAAGTTACCAAATGGATTACCTTGATATGCTCCACCAGTGCCTCCTGACCCTCCATAAGGATTTTCAAATGCTGCATGACCAAATTGATCGTATTTGGCACGATTATCTTTATCTGAAAGGCAAGCATATGCTTCTTGCGCTTCTTTAAACTTTTCAGGAGCATCTGGGCTTTTATTTATATCTGGATGAAACTCTTTAGCTTTTTTTCTAAAAGCACTTTTTATTTCATCTTCTGTTGCATCTTTAGAGACACCTAAGACTTCATAATAATCTCTTTTTGCCATATCTCACTACTCTTCCTTTTCTATAGATTTTTTAAATACTCTAGTTTTTCATTAAATATTTCAAATGCTCTATTTAACGTTTTTTCATTATTTAAATCTATTCCTAAATCTAATAATAGATCAAGAGGATACTTAATACCTCCACTACTTAAGAATTTAATATATTTATCTTTAAATTTATTATCCTTTAATAAATTATCAGCTATGATTAATGCACAAATAAATCCTGTTGCATATTTATAAACATAAAATGAAGTATAAAAATGAGGAATTCTTGCCCATTCATACTTAATGGTATCATCCACTTTAATAACTGGACCATAATGATTCTTATTTAATTTAAGATACTTGTCACATAATAATTCCATTGTTAGTGATTCTCCATTTTCATATTTCTCATGTATATTTTTTTCAAATTCAGCAAACATTACTTGTCTATAAACAGTAGCCTTAAATTTATCTAAGAACTCAACTAAATAATAGTTTTTTTCGTCTTTTGTTTTGCTATTGTTAATTAAATATTCACTTAATAATACTTCATTAACTGTTGATGCTATCTCAGCTAAAAATATTGGATAACCCGCATATAAATAGTCTTGATTCTTGTCACTATAAAACGAGTGCATAGCATGGCCCATTTCATGTGCCAAAGTGCTTACTGAATCAATATTATTTTCATAGTTTAATGAAACATAAGGAAGTATCCTATATGTTCCCCATTCATATGCACCACTTCTTTTTTTATCTTTTGGATATACATCTACTGAATTACTATTTAAAAGCATATTGAAATTATTTAAGTATTCACTTCCAAGCGGTTTTAATGCCTCATTACATATCTTAATTCCTTCTTCATATTCTATCTTCTCATCGGGCATAACAGAAGAATTAACATATAAATCATACATATGCATTTTATAACCAAGTTCACTGCTTTTAAATTTATAATAATCTTTTAAATATTTAGTATTTTTATTAGTTATTTTAATTAGTTTTTCATATAATGATTTATTAACATTGTCTGGAAATAGTTTTCTTTCCAAAGTACTATCATATTTTCTTGTTTTAGAAATAAATGAATTACTTTTAACTTTTCCAATATATAAAGAACTTATTGTATTTATATGTTTTTTATAATATGCATATTCTTTTCTAAATGCATCTTTTCTTACTCTTCTATCTTTAGACATTAAAAATGTACTATAATTTGAACTAGTTAAGTTAACAAGTTCTCCTTTTTCATTTTTTATCTTGCCAAGATCAATATCTACATTATTAAGTTCATCAAATGCATTGGATGGAATCCTTAATAAATCTGACATATCACTTAATAATTTTTCTTCTTTATCGCTTAATACATGTTGTTTATATCTAAATGTCCTTTCAAGCATTAAACTATATTTTTCTAATTTTTTATCTTCTTTAATATATTTTTGTATTAACTTATAATCAGAAGATAAAAGTTCTGGGGTAATAAAACTAGTAAGACTACTTGCTTTATTTACAATCAATAATACTTCTTCTTTATACTCCTGGAATTTCTTATCAGCCATATTATCATAATAACCCAAATGAGAATAAATATATATTCTCTCTGTTAATAATTCTATTTCATCATCTGTTTCTAATACGGTTAAAAGATTAGAACTGTTTTTTAAAATAATTCCTTTATACTTAATTATTTTATCTAATAAACTATTAACTTTATTAATTGTATTTTTATATTCTTTTTCATCTTTAAATATCCTAGTTAAATCCCATTTATATTTGTCCATTTTATCTCCTTATATAAGTTGGGGACTCAATAGTTTGAGTCCCACTACTTAATTATTTTTCTTCAAAATCAGCATCTTTTACATTATCTTTTTTAGAATCAGATGAGTCACTATCATCAGAAGTATTATTCTCACTTGCTTTTTGTGCTTCAGCAGCTTTTTCTTGATATACTCTACTAGATAAATCCATTACCTTTTTAGATAATTCTTCACTAGCGCTCTTTATATCATCTGTATCATCTTTTTCTAATGCATCTTTTGTATTCTTAACAAGTTTTTCTATTTCTTCTTTTTCATCATCTTTAACTTTATCGCCGAAATCTTTTAATGCTTTTTCAGCAGCAAATATCATTTGTTCAGCATCATTTCTAATTTCAGCTTCTTCTTTACGCTTGTTATCAGCTTCTTTATTTGCTTCAGCTTCCTTCATCATTCTATCGATTTCTTCATCACTAAGGTTAGTTGATGATGTAATAGTAATAGCTTGTTCTTTATTAGTTCCTAAATCCTTTGCTTTAACATTAACAATTCCATTAGCATCAATATCAAATGATACTTCAATTTGTGGCACCCCTCTTGGTGCTGGTGGTATGTTAGTTAATTGGAAGTGTCCTAATGTTTTATTATCTGCAGCCATTGGTCTTTCACCTTGTAAAATGTGAATATCAACAGCAGGCTGATTATCAGCAGCAGTACTAAATATTTGTGATTTAGTTGTTGGTATAGTTGTATTTCTTGGAATTAATACTGTCATTACATTACCAAGGGTTTCAATACCAAGTGATAATGGTGTTACATCTAAAAGTACTAAGTCATTAACTTCTCCAGTTAATACTCCGCCTTGAATTGATGCTCCCATAGCAACAACTTCATCTGGGTTAACTTCCTTACTTGGTTCTTTTCCAAGTTCTTCTTTTACTAATTCTTGAACGCAAGGAATTCTTGTAGATCCACCAACTAATAATACTTTATCTATATCACTAGCTTTTAATTTTGCTTCTTTTAATGCATCTTTAACTGGTTTTCTAGTAGATTCTACTAAATCACTAATTAATTCTTCAAATTTAGCACGAGTTAATGTCATGTCAACATGAAGTGGTCCATTTTCTCCTTGAGTTATGAATGGTAAACTAATTTGTGTAGTCTTAACTCCAGATAAGTCCTTTTTAGCTTTTTCTGCTCCTTCTTTAAGTCTTTGCATAGCAAGTTTATCTTTTGATAAATCAACACCATTTTCTTTCTTAAATTCTTTTACTATGTATTCAATAATTCTATTATCGAAATCATCTCCACCTAAATGGTTATTACCACTAGTAGATTTAACTTCAAACACTCCATCACCTAGTTCTAATATGGATACATCAAATGTACCACCACCAAGGTCATATACTAGAACTGTATGAGCATTTTCTTGTTTATCAAGTCCATAAGCAAGTGCTGCAGCAGTTGGTTCATTAATAATTCTTTCAACTTCTAATCCTGCAATCTTACCCGCATTCTTAGTTGCTTGTCTTTGTGCATCATTAAAGTATGCTGGAACAGTAATAACTGCTTTAGATACTTCTCCGCCAAGATAAGCTTCAGCAGTTTCTTTTAAGTTCATTAAAATTTTTGCACTAATTTCTTCTGGTGTGTATTTCTTTCCTTCTGCTTCAACTTTCTCTTTAGTTCCCATTAATCTCTTAATTGAACTAATAACATTTGTAGAAGTTTGAGCTTCTCTTTTAGCAACATCTCCTACTCTTACTTCTCCATTTTTAAAACTTACTACTGAAGGTGTTGTTCTATTACCTTCAGCATTTGGGATAACTTTTGGTTCCCCACCTTCAAGTACAGCAACACAACTGTTTGTTGTACCTAAATCTATTCCTATAACTTTATTTACTTTTGACATATATTATCATTTCCTTTCTTTCTTAATTGCCTTTTGGCAACTTCTTCTTTTGAATAAATACCCATTGTTTCAAATACTGAACGTCCAAATTCATCTATTATATCTTTTTCATCATCTGATAAATCCTTAATAATTTCATATTTTTTACTAAAAAATTCTTCATCTGACATAGGATTATCATTAAATCTAGATATATATTCAAGAATTAAAAGTTGAATCTCAGAACTTGCATTTTGTACTTTTTCATCACTCCAAAATAAGCATTCATCCACAAATTCCATTTTTCTTCTTTCTTCTTCATCAAGATCACTATAATCTGGATAATAACACTTTCCTGATATAATAGTAGTTAAAACGATTAGTAACTTTGGATCAATCATTATTTATTTACCTTAACCATTGCTGGTCTAATTAATTTGTCCTTGTAAGTATATCCTTTAGTCAATACTTCAAGAACTACATTTGCAGGCTTAGTTTCATCATGTTCTGTAAGAACTGCTTCTTCAAAATGTGGATCAAATTCCTTACCCAAGCAATCAACCTCATGTACTTCATATTTATCAAATAATCCAGTTAAAGCTCCAAGTATCATTTTAAATCCACTTAAGAACTTACTAACTTCATCGGATAAATCATTATCATCCATCATTACAGCTCTTTCTAAATTATCTTTAATAATTAACATTTCTTTAATGAAAGATTCGCCTTCATACTGAAGCATTCTACTTACTTCTCCTTGAGTTCTAGTCTTAAAGTTTAAATATTCCGCCTGTAAACGCATATATTTTTCTTCAAGTTCTTTATTCCTAGAATCAAGTATTTGTATGATAGTTTCTGGGTCTAATTCAGGAGCACATCCACCACATGTTTCACAAGATCCAGCACATCCACTTTCATTCAATGTTTGATCTTCTTTTATTTCTTCCTTTTTATCATGTTTTTCTTTTGCCATTTATATCTTCCTTTCAAAATGGTATTTTCCATCATTTGTCATTGTTAAATTTGCTCTCTATTTTTTCTTTAATATATTCGAGCATATTAACTACTCTTTCATATTCCATTCTCTTTGGTCCAATTACAGCAATGGTACCTTCACGTCCATTTGCTTTATACTTTGTTTTTACTATTGTTACATTATCATCAAATTCAGATTCACTACCAATATATACCTTAACCTCATCATCAGTTTCTTCAATTTTACTCACCATATCTTTACTTTCAAATTTACTTATGATGTTTTTAACATCATCAACTGTATTGAATTCTGGTTGTTTTAATATATTAGTCTTCCCATTGAATTTAACATCCCTATCAGACGTGAAATTTGAAAGTGCATTATAAAATGCATTATAAACCACTTCATAATTTTGAACATAATTTCTAATTATTGGTTTTATTTCAAACTCTAGCTTAGATGGGACATCATCAATAGGTGTGCCTACTAACATCTTATTTAATAACTCTGTAGTTTTAGAAATCTCTATTGCTGGTATGTTTTCTTCAAGATTAATATTCTTGTTTTCAACATGCCCAGTGTTAGTAATAACAATTGCAATTAGTTGTCTTTCACTAAGAGGAATAACTTCTACTTTTTGTAGTTTGTTATCACTAGATTCTTTACCTAAAATAACTGAAGTATAATTAGTCATATCACTAATTATTTCTAAACTTTTACTTATAGCGTCATTTAACTCAAGTTCATTGTTGTTAAATATTGTTTGAAGACGCATCATATCTTCTCCACTTATTTTTTTAGGTTCCATTAAGTTATCAACATAGTATCTATAACCACTCTCTGATGGAACACGTCCAGAAGATATATGTGTTTTTTCTAAATATCCCAAATCCTCAAGCAAAGCCATATCATTTCTTATTGTTGCACTTGAACATTTAAACTTTTTACACAATGATTTGCTACCTACAGGTCTTGCAGATCTAACATATTCTTCAACTATAGATTTTAATAACTCTTTTTGTCTACTTCCAAGCATCATATACCTCCTTTTAGCACTCCTTTCTTTTAAGTGCCAATACTATTATAATATTATATGTTAGCATTGTCAATACATGAGTGCTAATTTATTTTTAATAAAAAAAGTTGCCCCTTGTCAACTTGCTTTTTTAGTTAGCTTTAACGCATTTGTTAAACATGTATAATACAAATTCAAATATTGCTTCAAGTAATGCATAAACTAAAATGTGTTTTAAATTAAAGAATAATATAACCAATAAACCAATAACCATTAGATAAATTCTGATTTTTCTAAGTTTCTTTAATTTTTCTCTAGTAAATAATTCATCTTCAGTTTCTACATCCCTTACAAACCCATGAATACTTATAGAAATAACTAATACTGCAATCATACCAGCAACTACAACCAATGTTGGAATAACTACATATGAGAATGTAAAATTCTTCATACTAGAAAACTCATTAATGCTATCAACTATTTCACTTTCTGAGTAATCATTCATAATTGCTAAATGAGCAACAACATTTCTATTTTCAATAACTTGTGTTCTATCAAATGACATACAAGTATATGCCAGAATTCCTCCAACTATTAATGCCAATACCATCACAGATAATGAAATTGTAATTCCAATAACTGATAAACATCTAAATGTTTTCATTATTTCTTTTACACTCATCACATTACCAGTATTGATAATTAAGCTATTATCCTTTGTTTTTTCAATAATACCCTCATCTTTATTCTTTCCCATAATTTACTCCTTTCAATACTCAATATTATGCTTAAGTTTAAGCCACCTTTTAAAGCAATAGTGATCATATATAATTAAAGGAAAATAAACTATAAATGAAATCAAAGCAATGCCATTCATAAGACTGGTAACGGTTTCAACATCAAAACCATTTTCTAAAAATAAAGTTAAAATATTACCAATAACAAAACCAAATATAAATGTTATTAAACATACTAGCTTACATTCATTTAAAAATCTTGCATATCTGACTTCGCTATAAAGATTTTTATATTGATCAATGTCTTCAGCCTGAAGTTCATAATAGTTCTTTTTCTTCATACACAACCCTATCCTATCATATATTAATTTTATAAAATATTATATAAAAAGTAAATATCTTTAATAAAAAAAGATTAATTTTCACATTAATCTTTTAATTAATTAAATCCTTAAGCATTTTTTTGCTTTTAATGAATACTCCAGAATACTCATCATAATAAGTATTAATTATTTCATTTATTTTACCGCTCACATTTTTATCGATGTCTAAATTTGTTATTTTAGATATATCAACATAATTATATAATCTCATTAGCTTTAATACCTTTTCATCTATTATAGGTTCATTTGTTCTGCAGTTTGAGCAAATATATCCGCCCTTATCTATTGAAAGGGTTACAACTTTTGTACTTCCACACTTAACACACTCATCCAAGTTTAAACTAATACCTAAATATTTTAAATATTGTGTTTCAATTATATTAGTTATTATTTTAGGGTCTAAACCATCTTCTATTTTTAATAGTGCGGACTCTAATAGTGGAAATATTTCATCACTTTCACTTTCTTTAAAAACATTATATGAAAGTTCACATAGATAAGATAAATAGCTTAATTTAATAATATCGTTTTTAATGTTAATAAAATAATTTTTAATATCTCCATCTATTAATGTAGAAAGGCCATTTTCTTTATAATACAAATGAAAAGTACCATAGGCAAAATTTTCACTAGGAAGCCTTAATTTACTCTTTAGTTTTTTGCACCCTTTAGAAATGCATCCAATAACCCCATGGTCTTTAGTTAAAATATTAATTATTTTACTATTTTCTTTAAAAGGTGTACCATTAACAACAATTCCATCTACGCTTATAATCTCCATACTTAACTAAAAGCACAAAGATTATTCTTTATGCTTAATTTCCTTTCTTATATTCTAAATAATATTCTATTTTTCCTGTTTCTTGAAATTTTTTCCAGGCTTCACTTTTTTTCATTTTTATCTCCTTACAATATTATATTGTGGGATAATAAAAATTATTATTCATCATTTAACAAATATCCTAAATCTTTTATATATTTGTCTTTTTCTCTCCATTTTTTTATTGTTTTACAATATAATTCTAAATACACTTTCTTATTTAGTACTTTTTCCATATCATGTCTTGCTTCACTTCCAATAATTTTAATCATATTTCCAGAAGCTCCGATTATTATTTTACGCAATGACTCCCTATCAACTATAATATCAACAAATACATTTGCTATATCTTTTTTATTTTCATAACCGACTAGCTTGCATGATATAGAGTGTGGTACTTCTTCATTAGTATGAATAAACACTTTTTCACGTACTATCTCAGATAATCTAAATTCAATATCAGCCGTTGTGGTTTCCCCATTCATAAAGTATTGTACATTATCCGGCAAATAATTCTTTAATACTTTTATTAATCTATCTACATTATCATTATTTAATGCAGATACTGGTATTATTTCTGCAAATTCATATAAATCTTTGTATTCATTAATCTTAAGTAAAATATCATTATCAGTTAACTTATCTATTTTATTAAGAATTAAAAATACAGGTTTATTAACACCATTTAGTTTTTCAATAATAAATGCGTCTCCTTTACCATAAGGTACAGAGGCATCAACAACTAGTAATAAAATGTCTACATCATTTATTGAATAATAAGCTTGACTATTTAAAGCATGCCCAAGTTTATCAATTGGCTTATGAATACCCGGAGTATCAACAAATACTATTTGAGTGTCTTTTTCATTATAAATGCCCTCAATTAAATTTCTTGTTGTTTGTGGTTTTGCTGATGTTATTGCAATATGTTCTTTTAATATTTGATTTAGTAATGTGCTTTTACCAGTATTAGGTCTTCCAATTATACTAACAAAGCCGCTTTTCATACTAAATCCTCCTTAGTGAATGTAGTACCCATTATTTTTTCAAATGAAAGAATTTCCATCTTACCACTCTTAGTCATAACATTAAATACAACTTCTTTATCAAAAAACTCTAAAAATGTTTGTTTGCATAAATTACATGGATAACATATTTCATCACTACTTGTCATCAAATATAATGTTTTAAATTCACGTTCACCATGACTAATTGCATTATTAATTGCGTTTCTTTCAGCGCATATTGTTGCCCCATAAGATGCATTTTCTATATTTACACCCTCATAAAAATTTCCATTTTTTGTTTCTACTATACATGCAAAATGCATATTTGAATATGGTGCATAACTATTATCTAATAATTTTTCTAATTTTTCTCTCATACTACTTATACTCCTTTAAAATAAACTAATTACTTTAGGTAAAAATATTATTAATCCCACTATAACAGCAACAATTGCAATAATAAATACTGCTGCAGCTGAAGTGTCTTTAGCAACTTTAGCTAGTGGGTGATATTCTTCTGTCACCATGTCAATTGCAGCTTCAATTGCAGTATTTACAAGTTCTAGTGAAATAACTGCTCCGATAGTAAATGCCACAACAACCCATTCAGTGGGATTAAGTTTAAATATAAAGCCTGCTATTGCAACTAGTATAGAAATTCCAACATCTACAGTTAGATTTTGTTCATTTCTATATGCATATTTTAATCCTCTAATAGGATATGAAAAACTATTTATAAATTTTTTAATACCTCTTTGTTTTTTTCTTTCATCTCTTGATATCATATTCATTTAGTATCTCCTCCTCAAGAGCTCTCATGACCTTTTTATCTTCCTCGTTCATATGATCATATCCAAGTAAATGTAATAGACCATGTACTGCTAAATAACAGAATTCTCTTTTTACACTGTGTCCATATTCACCAGCTTGACTAACACATCTTTCATATGAAATATATATTTCACCCAAAAATCTAATATCATCATAATTAAAATCATTCGCTTCTTCAAATGCAAATGATATTACATCAGTCACGGCATCTTTATTTCTATATGTTTTATTTATTTCTTGTATTTTTTTATTATCAACAATTACTATATTTAAAAGTGGATTTTTTACCCCCATTTTTTTACAAGCAAATTGAATTACTTTATCAAGTTCGCTAGTATCGATTTGTTCATTTGTTGTATTAAAAATATAATCTTCCATTTGCCCTCCTAAATAATTTTAACTAAATAAATAATGATTAATAGTAATAATATAACACTAATTACATTATATATCCAATCTTTTTGTAATATTTTAGGTAAATGATTTCTAATTGCAGAAAGTGCAGTATATAATAAGAATCCAATAATACCACCTACTACATTTAATATTATGTCATCTATATCAAAGCATCTTCCAATAAAATGTTGTACCACTTCGATAACTGTACTAGATATAAGAGAAACAACTGTAATAGTCCCTAAATTTTTTATTTTACAATAACTTGTAGCAAAATATCCAAGTGGAATAAATAATAAAATGTTGCCGAAAACTTGTTTATAAAAAGCAGTTGTACCATAGTCATATCTCAATATTTCCCTAAAAGGCATGAAATTAGTTCCACCACCAGATAAGTCTTGACTAGTAACAAGTGCCCATAAAACAATTAAATATGATAAAAATAGAAGATCAAATATTTCTTCATGCAAAACAAAGCTTCTTCTCTCACCCTTTACTAGATAAGTTGCTCTTAAAACAACTATAATTGAAATTACTATAGTTAAAGTAGGCCAAGTCATATTAATTACATTTCTTATTTCGCTTTCCATCTTTATTCCTCTTCTATTATTTTAGAAGCAATACCAATATTCTCATATACTTTATAAAATACTTCTATCTTTATTTTACTACTAAAAGTCTCTTTTTTCAAAACTTTTTTAGATATAATATATTCATCATCATTAAGCATTTTTTGGATATTATTATCACTTCTTTTTAAGGCCTCATTATATGCTTCTTGCTCTGTTAAATAATATTTATTATATTTATATTTTTTAATTGTTTCTTTATATAATTTAAATGGTAAATATGGCTTATCTATAATTAATTGTTTCTCTTTCATAACATTAGTTCCATTATATTTGCCTAATATTGTAAATTCATTACCAAATATATCTAAATAGTATCTATTAATTGTTTTATCATATTCAGTATATTCAACGTAGTCATATGGAATGGTTACTTTTACTGTATACCAAACCTCAGCATATACTTTGCCCTCACTTTTCACCTTATATATTACTTTATCATCTTTATATATTTTACCACTTATTAATACCTCGCCTTTTTTTACATAATCATTTCTATCTTTTAATATAGTACCACTATTAGATGTAATAAATAGTATTTTTCCATCTTTTGAAGCAATTATATTTGTAAAATCTTCACTAGATAATTCTATTTCTTTTTTAATTCTAGGGGTCACGTCAACTACGTAATTGCATCCTTTACTTTTTATTTCTAGCCACTCTAATTTATCTCTATTATCATCTAATATTTTGCCTTTAATTTTTTCAAGTTCGTTATAATTCTTTTTTCTTTTATAAATTGAAATATCATTATCTTCTAAAGATTTATTTAATATTTTAATAATATTATTATCACTAGAATTAATACTAATATTAAATATTGTGTTTGAAAGTAAATACAGCAATAATAAACTAATCATTAAAGATATAAACATATATCTATGTTTATTTAAAATATCAATTATAAAATTTATACCATAATATCTTATTATCTTACATTTATATCTTTTATTTAGTCCGTTAAACTCATCAATACTTATAGTTAAAATATAATAATCTTTTGTCTTAATTAAATCTTTAAAATAAATATTATTATTTATTAATCTATAATAAAAAGAATTACTTTGTTCATAAGCAATTATTCTAACTAGATTATTATTCATTTTCAAAACTGATTCCTTTAATTTTTCCATTTATTTCAATATCATATTTATCCATTTTAACTATTAATAAATTGTTACCATTAATAAATATTTTATTATTTTCTACTTCTATTACAATTTTTAAATAATTTATATCAAATATTCTTTTATAATTTCTAATGTATATTTTTTCATTACTGATTATTATTTCATATTTATTATCCATCATACTAAATTTTATTAACTATTGTTAATAAAAATGCAAACAAAAAATAGTTAGCATACGCTAACTATTGGCAAACTGTTTTGGTTTTAATCCTTCTTAAAGCAGTGCCCAAACTTCTACCAAGTTCTAATGCTATAGTAAAAGCTTTAATTACACCACTAAGAATAGTACCAGATATGGCACCTCCATAAACTTTTGAAAGTTCTTCTTTTGTCATTAGTTTCTGCATCTAAGAGGTCTTACATAACCATCAAAAAGCCCTATTAAGAATGAAACTATTGCGCCTCCTATACCAACAGCAGTCCAACTTATTCCCCCTTGAACTTCTAATAATTCTTTTTTATTTAACATTAGATTCCTCCTTTCTTATTTCATATTTCTTTTCAAACATATTAATTATTTCTTTTTTATGAGAAATATAAATAATAGTTTTATCTTTGCAAAGATTTAAAATACGATTTAATATTTGCTTTTCTTCTACAATACCAACTTCAGATAATGCTTCATCTAATATAAAATAATTACTCTTTTTTAATAAACTTCTAGCTAAAACTATCTTTTGCCTTTCTCCCCCGGATATATTGTAGCCATCATCTTCAATTATGAAATCATCCCTTAATTTAGATCTATCTCTTAACTTATCTAAATTACAAATATGAATCATATCATCATATTCCTTGTAATTAATATTTCTACCATAAATAATGTTATTTTTTAATGTATCATTTTTTACATAACTATTTTGTGAAACATAAGTAAAACTATTGGATATTATATTTTTGTTAATATCTTTTAAATTGATATTATTCATATAAATGCTTCCACTATATTCATTCAAATATTTTAATATTATTTTCATTAAAGTGCTTTTGCCTATTCCACTTTCACCATATATAAGAACTTTATCCTTAATATTGATTTTTATATTTATATTATCAAATAAATTATCTATACCGTTATGACTATATGACAAATTATTAATGACTATATTACCATTTATCATTTCATCTGTCACATCATCTTTACTGCTTTTATATATTAATAAATCATTTATTCTATTATAGATATTTTTAATATGATTAATTTTAGGTTCTAAATCTAAAATTTCTTTTAAGGGTTCAGTAAAATAATATATTATTGAATTAAATAGGAAGAACTCTCCTATAGTAATAATCTTTTTATTTATCAAAATTGTACTTATTAACACCGAAACAATATACATAATATCAACTATTATTTCTTTTAAAAATATTTGATTATTTAATGATTTTAGGTAATTACTATTTGATTTAATATTATTAACATTATAAAATTCTATTTCTTTTAACATCTCATTTTTGCAATTAATATTAATATTGCTTTCATATCCTGATATACTTTCTATTAATGTTTTATTATATTTTTCGTCACTAATTAATAATTTTTCACTTTTATTAATAAATATTTTTTTATATATTAAAACTATTACTAAATATAAAAGCATACCAATCAAATATATGAAAAACACTTTATAATTAATAGTTAATAATAAAACTATACTTACAAATATCAATATCAAATTTACAATAGTATTTAAAACTATTTCAGATATTATCTCTCTAAATGTTTTTAGATCATTTATTCTACTAAGCACTTCTCCGGTTGATTTGTTTTTGAAAAATTGATATGGAAGATTAAATATTTTAAAAATAATAATATTATTAAATTTAATGGTAATGTTTTCTATTATTTGAATTAAATATTTTCCTTTTAAATAATTTAATATATTCTTAAATTCTATCAAAATTAAAAATACAATTGTTAATTTAATAAGAATATTTACATCATAATTAGGAAGAATATAATCAATAATAATCATTGCGTAGTAATTTGAAAAAATTCCCAACAAGATAGACACAATAGAAAATACTATTAATTTAATAACCTGTTTATTATTATGCTTTATTAAAGAAATCAAATGAGTTGATAATCTATCTTTAGAAACTTCGCAAGTAACATCTTTAATAGGATAAATAAATAATGATGTATTTAAATATATTTCCCTAAACTCATCAAAACTTAATACGCTCATATCTGATGCAGGATCCATTATAATTAATTTATTTTTTTTAATATCATAAACAACTATAAAGTGTAACATATTATCTTTTTTTACATGACATATTATCGGGAAAGAAACTTTTTTATTAAATATATCATCACAAGACAAATGTAATCCATAACCATCGAATCCGAATGATTTGCTTCCATTAATAATGTTATATGCATTAGTACCTTTAGAATCTGTTTTAAGAACATATGTGACTTCCTCATGTGAGGCCTCACATCCATAATATTTCATTATAGATAATAAACACGAAGCGCCACAGTCTCTATAACCATTTTGTCTTACCAAATATTTGTTTCTCATTTAACCCTCCTAATAATATAATTAGAAGTTTAAACATAAAAACACTACAAAAAAAGAAAACTTTTTGAGTTTTCTATAATTCTTTTAAAATATTTATATTATTTTGAATATCCCTATGTATGTATGATGCTGATACCAGCATATCTACTCCAGCATCTTTACATAAAAGACCAGTTTCATTATTAATGCCGCCATCTACAGATATAATTGTTTTAACATTTTGCTTAAATATTTCTTCTTTTAGCATATTTATTCTTTCTGGTGTGGTTTCAATAAATGGCTGACCACTTGCTCCCGGAAAAACGCTCATAACAATTATAAGATCAATATATTTTAAATATGGAAATAACACACTCACATCAGTATTAGGATTTATTGCAATTCCAACTTTTAATCCATAATTTTTGATATATTCTATCATATCATTAATATCTTCAACAGCCTCATAATGAAATGTTAAATAAACTGTATTTAATAAAGCATAATCTTCTACGTATTTTTTAGGATCTTTAACCATTAAATGTACATCAAGTGGTAAATTAGAATAATCAGTTATTTTTTTTATTTCTGAAAATGTCCATGTCTTATTTTCAACAAATTTTCCGTCCATAATATCTACGTGAATAAAATCTGCTTTAGTATTATCTAATTTTTTTACTATTTCTTGTGGTTTAATACTACTAGATAAAATAGAAACGCTTACTTTCATTATTTACATTCCTCCATAAATTTTAAATAGTTTTCATATCTCCAAGAAGGTATTTTACCTTTTTCTACTAATTTTATTATTTTACAACCTTCTTCTTTAACATGTGAACAACTTCTATATTTACAAGGTTTATTAAAATCAGGATAATAATTCTTTAAATCTTTCTTATTTATATTTATTTCTAATGAACTAAATCCAGGAGTATCAGCGATTAATCCATCATTCACTTCTAAGAGTTCAACAAGCCTTGTAGTATGTTTACCTCTTCCTAAAGATAATGAAACTTCACCAGTTTTTAGTTTCAGTGATGCATCTATTTTATTTAATAAACTTGATTTACCACTACCCGTTTGACCACACAACGCTACTACAGAATCTTTAAATTCTTGTTTAATTTTTTTAACACTCGTATTAATGTATACTTTAACACCTAATTTTCTATAATAATTGACATGTTTTTTTACTTCTAACTTTTCTTTAATACTAATCATATCAGTTTTAGTAATTATAATAATAGGTTCTATATTATTAGAAAAAGCTATTACTAAAAATTTATCAATTAAATATGGAGAAAAAACTGGAATGGAAGTGCTCATAACTATTAACAGTTTGTCTATATTAGCTATGAGTGGTCTTTCCAGATAGTTTTTTCTTTCATATACTTTTTCAATTGTTTTAGTTTCAATATTTACAAATACATTATCGCCAACTAAAGGGTTAATATTATTATATCTAATTTTCACCCTAGATCTAGTATCGATGATAGTATTA
>JAFRQT010000008.1 GCA_017428485.1 Bacilli bacterium
AATTTAAATTAATAAAATTTATTTAATTTCAACAAAAATGAGTAAAGATACAGGAGACGATAAAGATAATATTTTATTTAAAAAATTACGTAAATTAATAAGCTTAATAGATCAACTTCGTGATTGTGGTGTAAATGAATATATAAAATTACCTCGTATATGTTCTCTTGGTACACAAAGTTCAGGTAAATCATCAGTATTAGAATCCATTGTAGGATTAGATTTTTTACCGAGAGGAGATGGTGTAGTTACTCGTAGACCTTTAGAATTGCGTTTATGTCATATAAATTCAGGTGAACCTTGGGCAATTTTTGAAGAAAGAAAAGGACAAAAATTTACTGATTTTATAAAAGTAAGAGAAACAATAGAAGCCTTGACTGATGAAATATGTAATAAAAATAAAAATATTATAGATAAACCAATTGTATTAAATGTATATTCTCAAACATGCCCAGATTTGACATTGGTAGATTTGCCAGGTGTAACAAGAGTTCCTATTGGCGATCAACCAAAAAATATTGAACAAATTACAAAAGATATGGCAAGAAGATATGCTGAAGATCCATTAACAATAATATTATGTGTTATAGCAGCAAATAGTGATATTGCAACTTCTGATGGTTTAATGTTGGCAAAAGAAATTGATACATCAGGTTCAAGAACTATAGGAGTTTTAACTAAATTAGATATTATGGATGCTGGTACTGATGCTAGAAAAGTTTTATTAAATGAAGAAATTCCTCTAAAATTAGGATATGTCGGAGTAAAAAATAGGTCAAAACAAGATTTAATTAATAAATTATCAATGGCGGAGACATCAAGAAAAGAAAGAGAATTTTTTAAATCTCATCCATCATATAAAAATTTACCATCAGGACTTCTAGGTACTGATGTTTTAATTAATAAATTGACTAAAATATATTTTAGAATAATTAGAGAAAATTTACCAAGAATTATTAAAGCAATAAATGATAGAGTTAAAACAGCTGATGAAGAATTACAAAGTTTAGGACAACCTATGCCTACCGATGATGCTGGAAAAATGAGTTTATTATGGAATATGATTAATGAATATTGTGATATTTTTAGAAAAGTTCTTCAAGGAAAATGTAATAATAAAAATCTAAGTTTCTTAGAGGGAGAAGGAGGATTTAAAATAAAAATATTATATAAAAAATTATTAGAAGAATTCACTGGAACTTATAAGGCAACAGCAGGCTATACTGATGAAAATATAAATTATGCTTTAACTATACATGAAGGTGATTCCATTCCAGGATTTCCAAGTGTTGATGCTTTTATTTATTTATTAAGACCCCAATTAGAAAAGTTAAAAGACCCTATTGAAGAATGTTTCCAAAATGTATTTCAATATTTAGATTTCTTATCTGGAAAAATATTAGAAAAAACTTTTACCAGATTCCCCCAAGCTATAAATGATATGACTGATTTAGTCACTAATTATTTAATTGAAGAAAGAGATAAAACAAAATATATAATAGACAGTATTGTCGAAATGGAAATAAATTATTTATTCACAAATGATTTTGATTATTTAAATAATTTTACTACTTTTATTCCTAAGCATCAAAGACCTATGAATCCAAATAATAATACAGGAAATAATAATCAATCAGGACAAGCCCAAGGCTCAGGGCCTAATCAGAATAATAATGATTATAATTTCAAGCCAATTGATGCAAAGAATATATTTATTAACGAAATAAGAAATAGAATTGAAGCATATTTTAAATTAATTGTGAGAAATTTAAGAGATAGTATTCCAAAAATAATGGGTAATTTCTTAGTAAAAGAAATTCAAGAAAATATGCAACTTAAATTATATAATAAATTATATAATGCAAGAGAAATAACTGATTTACTCAGCGAACCAGAAAGTGTGGCTGAGAGAAGGAAAGAATTAACTGAATTGATCAAAGTTATGAAAAATGCCCAAAAAATAATCAGAAGAGACCCAGATCTTATGTCTGTTATGCAAATAAATATCAATGATGATGACATTACTGCCCAAAAACCAAATAAAGGTAAAAAAGAAGAACCAAAAATCGCTCCCCCTAAGGCACAAGAACCTCCTAAAGGACAACAAAACAAACCCCAAGATAAGAAAAAAACTTATGGAAATTTATTTGGTTAAATAATTTTAATAAAAATAAAATATTTATAGTTTATATGAATTAATAAAATATTTCAAGAGTATTAATTATTTTTAAAATT
>JAFRQT010000009.1 GCA_017428485.1 Bacilli bacterium
AAGAAATTAATTAAAAAATTGCTCCCTCGACTTTTTCAGAAAAAGGTCATTTTGGGAGCAATTTTCATTAGTATTTAAGGTAAAAAATTATCAAATTATATGCCTGAGGGAGCATTTTCAAAATAAAAATGGTGTCACAAATTATTAAGAAATACCGCAAATTTTAATGATGTGATACCACCCTATTATCCTGATGAAAAAAGAATAAAAAATGCCCCTTTTATGGGAGCAATTAATTAACTTGTTGTAATCGTAATTTTGTACTTTTCAAATGAGAATTTAAGTCTAAATCAGTATTTGATTCCAAATATATAATTGTTGCAATAGCATTAATAAGTAAATTATTGCTTTCTGATTTAATTTCTTCGAATGAAGTAAACCCTAAAGTTTTACAAATAAGTGCCTTGGCTTCATCAGATTTATCCTTATATTTTTCATAAATAGAATTAAATCCAATTTCTTCTAAATTCCCATTTTTATATTGTTCAATGAATTCATCAACAATTTTATTAATAGAATCTTCCTCTAAAATTGTTTCACCTTGTTCTACACATTTTTTTGTTGCAACTGAAATTACAATATCTTTAGCTTCTTTATATTGTCTTTGTATTTCCTCTGCCACTTCATTGTTAGATGTTCTTGATAAAGATTGTAATAAAACATATTCACTTAAAGTAACATCTTTTTTACTTAATATTTTATAATAAATTTTAATAAAAATTTCTAATTTTGAAGCATCATTTATTAATTCAAAATTACCATTACAATCTAAATAATCAAATATTTCACTCTTATAACGTTGTATTTCACCCAAATCTTTGTCAGAAAATTTTTCACATATAATTTCTTCCATGTCTGATTTTAATTTTTCTCGTCTTTTTTCTTCTTTTTGTCTTTCCTTTTCTTCATCATATGGTGGCATCAACATGTCCATATTTAAACCCTGGATTATCATTTAAATCTCCCCTTTCTAATTGGCATATATGATAGCATATAATAACCTTTTTATCAAGTCTAACTTCTGAATTTGTTATTTAAAGAAGTAAATGCAACTTTTTTAAATATTCTATTAAATTACATTTTACTATTAACTAACTACTTCATATTCTAATACAAAGTTTAAAAATGATTTTGACTTTATAAACTTTTATGATAAAATCTATTTATCGATTGAGTGAATTCAAGTAGTGTCAATATTTCTCATATGACACTCGCAGTTGCTCCAGAGTTAAATCTGTTCGGAATATTCTGAACTTAATATATAAAACTTGTGATTAATCACAAGTTTTTTTGTTAATTTTTTTAAAATATTAACTATGGTTTTTACTATATTTTGCTTTCTCTGCGTTCAAATTTAACAGTCTTCTTGTATATCCTTTTTCCTCAAATTCTCTTTCACATTCTTGAGCTACATAATCCCATGATAAGCCATTAAACTTTCCTCCATTAGATACATAGCTTATTTCTCCATCAATATGTTTCATGTTCTCTATAAATAGTTTCTTAAGTTTACTTGATGTCATTTGTTCTTTAATATATTTCAAAGTAGATAAATAATACTTGCCATCTTTACTTAAAAAAGAATATAAAGCAGAATTATCGTCATATGCACACTCAAATGGATAGTATGTTTCTCTTTCTTGTTTTTTACCAAATAACTTCCTATTTATTTCTTTTACAATTACTATTTTCCCATCAGCAATAAGTTTACTAATTTCTTCAACAGTATATAAATGTTTATTATCAAGATGAGCATCAGAAGTATATAATACTCTATAATCTATTCCAACTTCATTATACCAGCAAGCGCAATGTTTATTATCTTTTCTTTCCTTAACTACTTTATGCATTCTTGTTCTTATTCTAGTACTCCCAACAAAATATTTCCCAGTATGGATTTCAATGATATTATCTAAATCTTTTTCAGTCCAATTAGTAACAAAGGCAAATGTAGTTAACATATTATAAAATTCTAATTCTGAAATATCAGATTTACTTTCTATCAGTTTCTGACATTCTTCTGCTCCAGATAATAATCCTTCCATATCTTGACAAATACCTGTTATATCAGGCTTTCCAGTTTGAAAATATTTATCTATTGCATATCTTACTTCCCAATATATTTTTCTTTTTAATAATTCAGCATTCATAAGTTCTTTTCCTTTCAAATATTGAGATATATTGTAGTATATTTTTATTCTATAGTCAAATTAAAAGATGCTTTTAGCATCTTATATTTCAATTTCATTTTGACTTTTATTGATTTTGTAATCAAATGGATATATTATTGTTTTTTCATTTATTAATTCTGACTGTTTTATATCTATTATTCTTTCTATACTTGGACTTGTATTTACTGTAACCATCTTTGATTTTATCTCTTGTATAAATCTTGATGCATTTTCTTTATCTTCTGTAAATATTGCCACAGAATATCTACTTCCACTATAATTTATTTGTCCTATTGCTTCATCTATATCTTCAACTATGATTGCATTATCATAATCT
>JAFRQT010000010.1 GCA_017428485.1 Bacilli bacterium
ATCCTGAGCCAGGATCAAACTCTCAATAAAAAATTCTTTTATTGATAAAGAATTGATTTCATTTTAATCCTGTCTACAAAACTCATTATTTTACTTAGTTTTCAAAGATCATTTGCAGCCTCAAAAGCCTTATTTTTTGCGGTTGCTCATATAATATATCATTTTCAATTTGCAATGTCAACAACTTTTTTACATTTTTTCAAAAAATTTTACAATTTTTTTATTTTTGGCATTTTTATGCGGTAAAAAAGCATTTTTAACACGAAAATTGTATCATATATTATAGTTTCACTTTTGCAAGTGCCACAATAATATATCACTCATAAAATAAAATGTCAACTATTTTTTCGAAAATAAAAAGAAAGTATTTAATACTTCCTATTACTATTATATTTTACTTTTCAAAAATATTTACTTTTTTTGAATAGTTTTAAAAATATTATAATAGTATTCAATTACATTTGAATCAAAAGGAAACTCACCTTGTTTTTTCATCTCTATTAATGATGATAGTTCTTTCTTAATAATATAGTTAATTTCTTTAGAATACTTCATCAATTTTTTATGATAATTGTATTCATTTCTATCAAGAATTTTAAAAGCTCCATCATTAAAAACTCTTAAATCTAAATCATAATCAATATACTTTATTGTCTTATCTTCAATTATATAAGGGCTAGCTATATTACAATAATAGAATATTCCATTGTTTTTAATTTGAGCAATTATATTGAACCATCTGTTCTTATAGAAAAACATTATTGCTGGTTCTTTTGTTTTCCAAGTTCTCCCATCTTGTTTAGTAACTAAAACATTTTCATTTCCAAGAACTATATATTCATCTTGTATATCAAGTATGTAAGCAATCTTCCAAGATTTATGTATCATTCCATTGTGTTTGTAGCAATGAATTACAAGTGCGTCTCCTACTTTTAATTTCATAGGGCACCTCTTTCTAACTATATTGTACCACATATCTTTTTCTTTTACTATTTTTTTTATTATAAGCGTGTAAAGTAAAATAGTCACTTTATAAATGACTATTTTGTTTCTTTAATATTTTATATTCTCGAACATGCAGAATAATTACTTTATTATTAACAAATTCATTTCATTTTTTTGTACACCATTTTACTTCAATTATTTCTTCAGCTTAAATTTTATATCATAAAAAAGATTGAGAAATATCGCAATCTTATTTTTGTTCAGCAATAGTTAGTGCCTTATTTAATTGTTCATCTTTATCTTCTATTTCTATATCCGGTTTAATACCTATCTTATTAATTGAGTTACCATTTGGACTTAACCAATAAGAAGTTGTATATTTCACCATTGCTCCGCTTGATAATTGTTTTGTTTCTTGTACGCTGCCTTTTCCAAAAGATTTAGTACCTATTATAATTGCATTTAAATCTTCTTTTAATGCTAATGCAAGTATCTCTGATGCTGATGCACTATTTCCATTTATTATAACAGCAATTTTATCAAATGATTTATATTTAGATTTTTTAGAATAATGAGAAGTAATCTTTCCATTCCTATCCTTTAATTTATATATTACTTTTCCTTTATCTAAGAATAAATCAGCAATGTCATTTGCAATGTTTAGATAACCTCCAGTATTATCTCTAACATCTATTACTAATGATTTTATGTTATTATCATATTTATCTAATGCACTTTGTATTTGAGATAACGTACTTGCAGAGAAAGTGTCTATTTCTAAATAACCAACATTTCCATATATCCTTGAAGTGACTGAATCAATTGTTACAAAATCTCTTTTTATTGTTATATCATATTTTTTATTATTTCTTTTATATATTATGTTAAATGATTCTTTGTTACTACCTTTAATATTATTAGCAACATATTCTGGATCCTTATCAGTTAAATCTACACCATCCAATTTAATCAAAATATCTCCAGACTTTAATCCGGCTTTCTCAGCAGGAGAATCAGTAAATACTCTATTAACTATAATTTCACTTTTATCATTAATGGTTATTTCTATTCCAACGCCACTATAACTTCCTCCGAGTTGTTCTTGAAGATCATTATTAATGTCTTTTTCAATATATATGCTATATTCATCTTCGAGCAAACTATACATTCCTTTAATAGCGGCATCAATTAATTCACCTTTGTCTACCTTATCAATGTAACTATCCACAATTTGATTATAAGTATCAATTATTTCGTTAGAAGTTTTATTTTCAAATACATTATTAAGTGGAGATAATTTATCATAATTTCTAAATACAATTATTCCACTAGCAATACTCACTAAAGCTGTGGTTATTAATATAATAATAATCACTTCTGTTAAATTAAACTCTAATGATTTAGTAACTGTACTTTCAGTAACTTCTTCCTTTTTCAAAGTTGTTTTCTTTCTAGTTGTACTTTTAGCTTCCTCTTTTTCCTTTTTCAATATAATCACCTATCTATTATTTTGTTATTGTTTCTTCATTATTATGATAATAATTATATGCCATTTGATCAAGTTCTTCTTCAGTATATTCTTTACTATCATCAGCATCTACTTCCGAAGATGCAAGTTTCAAATTTTCTGCATCAGCCATTTCTCTTACTTCTTTAAATTTAGAACGTTTACCTATTTCAATAGCTGTATCCCTATCTAGTCCACCATTAATATCCGCAAGAAGAGATTCATCTAATTCATCATTGTTCATAATTATACCCTCCATAATAATTATATCATTTTATTAAAATCAATTAATAGTTTTATTATGACAATTTACGTAAAATAAAAAGGTTGAATAATTCAACCTAATTATACTAATTCTAGACGAACTATTAAAGCGTCGTCTCCAACTCTTTCTTTTAATTTAATGATTCTAGTATATCCACCTTTTCTGTCTTGATATTTACTAACAATTTCACTAAATAATTTTTGAACAAGATTATTATCATTGTTTAAGAAAGCAAGTGCTTTTCTTCTAGATACTAAATCTCCTCTTTTAGCATATGTAATCATTTTATCAACAAACTTACGAACTTCTTTAGCTCTTTCTTCTGTTGTTTCAACATATCCATATTCTAAAACGTTTTTAGTTAGTCCAGATAAAATACTTCTTCTTACGCGAGTTTCTCTATTTAATTTTCTATATAATGCCATTTTATCCTCCTAATCCTCATCACGGAACTTAAGTCCCATATCTCTTACTTTATCTAATACTTCTTTTAATGATTTTTTACCAAGATTTCTAATCTTCATCATTTCAGCTTCACTCTTAGCAGTTAAATCTTGTAATGTATGAATTGCATCTCTCTTTAAGCAATTATATGCTCTTACAGATAAATCTAATTCTTCAATAGGAGTTTCTAATGTCTTTTGAACAGTGTCTTCTTCTTTATCAGCAAGTACACTTTCAAGACCACTTAGATTATGTAAATCAGTAATTACTTCAAAGTGATCAATGATTATTTTAGCTGCTCTTGCAACTGCTTCTTCTGGTTTTACTGATCCATTTGTCCAAACTTCTAAAGTTAATTTATCAAAGTTATCATTTTGTCCTACACGAGCACTTTCAACTTCATAACTAACTCTTTCAATTGGGCTATATATTGAATCAATTCCAATTGCTCCAACTACATCTTTAACAGCTACTGCATTTACCTTTCCATCAACATATCCACGACCATTTGATACAGTCATAGTCATATCTAATACTCCACCTTTAGAAAGTGTAGCGATTAATAAATCAGGATTGATAATATCTACTTCAGAATTCTTATCGATATCTTTTGCATATACTTCTCCTTCTTTAGTAGCTTTTAAATGTAATACTTGATCATTTTCACTATGATTTTTTAACACTAATTTCTTTAAGTTAAGAATGATTTCTGTTACGTCTTCTACAATTCCATCAACTTTTTGAAATTCATGCATTACTCCTTCAATTTTAATATCAGTAATTGCACTACCTTCTAAACTTGATAACATTACTCTTCTAAGAGCATTTCCTATAGTTGTTCCAAAACCTCTTTCAAGTGGTTCTAAAACAAATTTTCCATAACTATTACTTTCAACATATTCATTTACTTTGTAATCTGGTTTTATAAATTTTAACATGGTTTTTTCCCCTTCCTTAACTATACACGTCTTCTCTTAGGTGGTCTGCATCCGTTATGTGGTACTGGTGTTACATCATTAATAGCAGTTATTTCAAGTCCAGCTGTTTGTAAACTTCTTACTGCAGTTTCACGACCTCCACCAATTCCTTTTACGAAAACTTCTACTTTTCTGATTCCTAAATCATAAGCAGCTTTACCAGCAGCTTCAGCACTCATTCCAGCAGCAAAAGGAGTTTTCTTTTTACTTCCTTTATATCCAACTGTTCCTGAAGATGCCCAACTAATTACTCCACCATCATTATCAGTAATAGTTACGATAGTGTTATTAAATGTAGAGTGAATATGTGCTTGACCTTCAGTGATATCTCTTTTTGCTTTTCTTTTTCTTCTATTATAAGCCATAAGTTATCCCTCCTATTTCTTCTTATTAGCAATAGTCTTACCTTTACCCTTACGAGTTCTAGCATTTCTACTTGTATGTTGTCCTCTTACTGGTAAGCCTTTTTTATGTCTTGTACCTTGATAAGAATTAATTTCCATCTTAGTCTTAATATTCATTTCAACTTCTCTTTTTAAGTCACCAACTAATACATATTTATCAGCTTCAGCTCTTAAACGATTAATTTCTTCAACTGTTAAATTATCTGTTCTAGTATCCTCTGATACTTTAGCATCAGTACATATTTGATGAGCTCTTGATGGACCAATTCCATAAATATAAGTAAGTGCTACTACTATCCTTTTATTTTTTGGTAAGTCAATATTTTTAATACGTGCCATATTTTCCTCCTACTTAACCTTGTCTTTGTTTATGTTTAGGATTTTCACAAATTACCCAAACTTTTCCGTTTCTTTTAATTATTTTGCATTTGTCGCATATCTTTTTTACTGATGGTCTTACTTTCACTTTAATCCCTCCATTACTTTCTATAAATTATACGCCCACGTGTTAAATCACATATAGGTATTTCCATAAGCACTGTATCACCTGGATAAATACGAATCATGTTTAAGCGCATTTTCCCAGAAACGTGAGCTTCTACTATGTGCCCATTTTCAAGTTGTACCTTAAATTTTCCACCAGGTATAACTTCAAGTACCTTTCCTTCAAGTTCAATATAACCGTCTTTTTCCTTGGCCATTTTTCACTCTCCTGTTAATATCTCATAACCATCTTTGGTTACAAGCACTGTATGTTCGAAATGTGCTGCAATACTTCCATCTTGGGTAACAATTCCCCATTCATCTGGAAGAAGCCACACTTCCTTAGTGCCTAAACTAAACATAGGCTCGATTGCAAGTACCATACCTGCTTTTAGAATTATTCCTTCACTCTCATGATTACTATAGTTAGGAATATAAGGATCTTCATGAAGTTCACGTCCAACACCATGTCCAGTCAAACATGTAAACACTCCATAGTGATTCTCTCGAGCTACTCTACCAATTTGAGAGCAAACTTGATTTAGTTTTACACCTTCTTTAATAATTGAGATACCATTATATAAAGCTTTTTGTGTATCTGATACAAATTTCTTTACTTTCTTACTAGTTTTACCAACTATATAAGTATATGCAGAATCTGAATAATATCCTTTATAGATGGAACCCATATCTACTTTAACGATATCTCCCTCTTTAATGATAGTATCATCAGGGATTCCATGAACAACAACATCATTAATACTAATACATGCAGTTGCAGGAAACCCTTCATAATCAAGAAACGCTGGGGTAGCGCCATGACTAATTATATAGTCGTACGCAAATTTGTCAATTTCACGAGAAGTAACACCAGGTTTAATAAAATCTTTTAAACTTGATAATACTCCGTAAGTGATTTTTCCTGATTCCCTTATTAACTCAATTTCTTGCTCTGTTTTAATACTAATCATTTTTTTCTTCCTTTATTATTTTCTCTAGTTGATTTAATGTATTTTCAGCAGTTCCACTGCCATCTATTTCAATTAACATTCCTTGGTTTCTATAATATTCAATTACTGGAGCACAATTTACTTGATATCTTTCATATCCAGCTTTATAGGCTTCTTCAGTATCATCATTACGAGTTGTAAGTTCAACATTACAATCATCACACATGTTTTCAACTTTAGGAGCATTAACTCCAGTTAATTTATTATATGTTTTTTTACATACTGGACAAATTTGTCTTCCAATAGTTCTCTTTAAACCAGTTTCATAGTCAACATTTAATAGAACAGCATAATCAATTTTAAGATTCAATTCTTTAGTTATTTCATTAACTGCAATAACTTGTTCCATACGTCTTGGATATCCATCTAATATGAAACCTTTTTGAATATCGTCTTTCATTAATCTTTCTTTCATTAATGCATTTGTAATTTTATCATCAACTAGTTCACGTCTTGCTTGAATTTCTCTTATCATTTGCCCAAGTTCAGTACTTGGATCAACACCTCTTAAAAGTTCACCTGCAGAAATGCACACAAGTCCATATTTTTCATTTAACATAGAAGCAAGTGTTCCTTTTCCAGCAGCAGGTGGTGCAATTAAAATTAAATTCATATTATCTCCTATTATAATTTCTTGATGCGACAGAACTTTCAAGTTGTTTATAAGTTTCTAGAATAACACCAACAGCGATTAATATTGAAGTTCCTCCTAATTTTACAGAATCTGGAAGTCCAGTTATTAAAGTAAATATATATGGAAGAGCAGCAAGTAATGCTATAAATAATGCTCCCATAAATGTTATTCTTGATAAAACTTTTGAAATATAATCTTTGGTTTCTTTTCCAGGTCTAACACCAGGAATATATCCACCATTCTTATTTAAATTCTTTGATAATTCATCAGGGTTAATTGTTAAGAATGTATATATATAAGTAAATGCAATAATTAATACAATAAATAATATAAATCCAACTGGTTTAGATGTTGATAAATAATTATTCATGAATGCAAGTACTTTTCCATTTTTAACAAAGTTAGATACTATAGATGGAATACCCATAATAACACTTGCGATGATTACTGGCATAACGCTAGCAGAATTCAACTTAAGTGGTAAGAATGTTTGTTGTCCACCATAGCTTCCTGAACTTCTATTAGAATATTGAATAGGTATTCTTCTTTCAGCATTTTCTACCCAAATAATACCTACAATTATTACTAAGTATAGTAATATAAATATTGCAAATGTAATCCAAGCTACTAATGCATTATTAGCATTTGGTATTAATGAAGTGTATGCTGTTTTAAACATACTTGGTAATGAGTTAACAATACCAGCCATAATTATTAAAGATACACCATTTCCAATTCCTTTATTAGTTATCTCATCACCTAACCATAATAAGAAGGCTGTTCCACCTGCTAAAATTATAGCACTCTTTAAACAAGTAATAAGACTTATTGTATTTCCTAAAAGCATCATTGGATAGAAGAAACCTTGAATAAATGCAACACTTAAACCTAAATATCTAGTTATTTTTGCAATTTTTCTTCTTCCTTCTTCACCTAACTCTTTAAGTTCTTTGAAATATGGAATTATATCCATTTGTAATATTTGAATAACGATTGATGCACTAATATAAGGCATTACCCCTAGTGCAAATATTGAGTATTGTTTAAGTCCTCCACCACTTAATGCATTAAATAAATCTAAATAATCTAATTTATCAATATCACCAAGACGAGATACTATTGTTGGTAGAACTATAGAATTACCAAGTGCAAATATAATTAATGCGCCTAAAGTAAATAATACTCTAAATCTTAAATCTTTGTTAGAAGATCTAAATATTTGCTTGAAAGTAGCAAACATCTTAAATCACCTCCGTAATTCCACCCATTTCCTCTATTTTAGTAATAGCACTATTAGTAAATACATTAGCTTTAACAGTTAATTTCTTTTCTAATTTACCATTACCTAATACTTTGATTCCACAAAGTTCTTTCTTAACTAGTCCTGTTTCTTTTAATAATTCAGGAGTAACTGTTTCTCCATCTTTAAATCTATTTAAATCTGAAACATTAACAATTGAATATCTCTTTGTAAATCTTGCGTTAGAGAAACCACGTCTAGGTAATCTTTTATATAATGGAGTTTGTCCACCTTCAAACCAAGGGCTTACTCCTCCACCACTTCTAGCCTTTTGTCCTTTTTCTCCACGTCCAGATGTTTTTCCTAAACCACTACCTGGTCCACGTCCAACAACTTTTCTTCTGTGAGTTGATCCTTCAACTTTACTTAATTCATGTAATTTCATTAGTTTAGAACCTCCTCTACAGTTTTACCACGTAATTCAGCAGCATGTTCAATACTTCTTTGAGAACTTAAAGCTTCGATTGTAGCCTTAGCTGTATTAACTTTTGTATTACTTCCAAGTGACTTAGAAACAACATCTTTAACACCTGCTAATTCTAAAACGATTCTTGAAGATCCACCAGCAATAATTCCACGTCCTTCTTTAGCTGGTCTAATAAGAACTTTAGCAGCTCCACAAACACCAGTTACTTCATGTGAAATTGTTCTACCATCTACTAAATCTACATGTATAATGTTCTTTTCAGCTTCTTTTATTGCCTTGCTAACAGCTACAGGAATTTCTTTACTTTTACCAGTACCAATTCCAACTTTACCTTTTCTGTCTCCTACGGCAACAGTAGCTGAGAATCTAAAATTACGTCCACCTTGTGTAACTTTAGTAACTTTTCCGATAGATATTATTTTATCTTCATAAAGTTTCTTAGGTTCACGAATATTTTTCTTATTTTCGTTCATAATTTCCTCCCTAGAATTCTAGTCCATTTTCACGAGCGGCTTCTGCTAAAGCTTTTACACGTCCATGATATAGATATCCACCACGATCAAAAACTACTGTTTTGATTTTAGCTTTTTTTGCTTTTGTTGCAATATCTTTTCCTACTGCACTAGCAGCTTCAAGATTATTGTTTTTAAGTTTTAGTTCTAAAGAAGATGAACTTGCTAATGTAACACCTTTAACATCATCTATTAATTGTGCATAAATAGCATTGTTACTTCTGAAAACACATAGTCTAGGAGTTTCGTTAGTTCCAGACAATGTTCTTCTGATTTTTTCATGTCTTTTAACTCTTGATACATTTTTTGATTCTTTTTTTATCATAATCTTTTACCTCCTATGCAGCTTTCTTTCCTTCTTTACGACGGATATGTTCTTCTTTATACTTAATACCTTTACCCTTATATGGTTCTGGTCCTCTTACTTTTCTTATGTTAGCAGCAAATTCAGAAACTGCTTGTTTGTCATATCCACTAATTATTAATTCAGTAGTAGATTTGTCAGGCATTTCAACTTTAATTCCATTTGGAATTACTAGTTCAACATTATGAGAATATCCAGCAGTGATAACTACTTTATTTCCTTGAACTTGGAATCTATAACCAACACCGTTGATTTCTAATTCTCTCTTGAAGCCTTCACTTACTCCAACTATCATATTATTAATAACTGAATTTGTAGTACCATGTAATTGTTTAGAAGTCTTTAAATCATTCTTTCTAGATACAACTACAGAAGCACCTTCAACTTTTACATCAACACTATCATTCTTAAAATTGAATTCCAATGTCCCTTTTGGTCCTTTTGTTGTTACTTTGTTTCCTTCAACATTTACTTCTACTCCAGCAGGAATAGTTAATGTTCTATTTCCGATTCTACTCATAACACACCTACCATATGTATGCCAAAACTTCTCCGCCAATTTTCTTTGCTCTAGCTTCTTTATCAGTCATTAGACCTTCTGATGTTGAAACTATTGCAATTCCAAGTCCATTAAGAACTCTTGGCATTTCATCAGCCTTAGCATATACACGTAATCCTGGTTTACTAATTCTCTTAAGACCATTGATTACTCTTTCTTTAGATTTTGAATATTTAAGATTTACAACTAGCATTTCGCCAACAGCTAATTTGTTAACATCATATCCAGCAATAAATCCTTCTTTAGTTAAAATATCAGCTATACCCTTTGTTAATTTAGTTCCAGGTATTTCAACTGTTTTATACTTCATAGCATTAGCATTACGAATTCTTGTAAGCATATCTGCTACAGTGTCATTAACCATTATAGGTCCTCCCTTCTTATTAACACCTCTGTTAATGTTTGGTTTATATTTTTATTTTTCACAAATTACCAACTTGATTTTTTAACGCCAGGAATTTGTCCTTTATATGCAAGTTCTCTAAAGCAAATACGGCATAGACCAAATTTGCTAAGTACACCATGTGGACGTCCACATCTTGTACATCTAGTATAATTTCTTGTAGAGAATTTGCTTCCTCTTTGTTGAGATATAACTTTACTTTTCTTTGCCATAAATATTTCCTTTCTTACTTTCTAAAAGGTAACCCAAATTCAGTTAGTAAAGCTAGAGCTTCTTCATTAGTTTTAGCAGTTGTAACAATAACAACATCTAAACCTCTAACTTTAATAACTTGATCGTATTCTACTTCAGGAAATACTAATTGTTCTCTTATACCAAGAGTATAATTTCCTCTTCCATCAAAACTATTTTTAGATATTCCTCTAAAGTCACGAACTCTTGGAAGTGCAATTGTAATTAATTTATTTAAGAAGTTATACATATTATCTCCTCTTAAAGTAACTTTACATCCAATTTTATTTCCAGCTCTTAACTTAAATCCTGCAATTGACTTTTTAGCAGTTGTAACAATTGGTTTTTGACCAGATAATGCTTCTAAGTCATGAACAGCAGCATCTAAAAACTTTTGATCAGTAGTAGCATCTCCAACGCCCATATTTAAAACTATTTTTTCTAGACGTGGAACTTGCATTTTAGTAGTGTAGTTAAACTTTTTAGTTAAATTTGGAACTATTTCTTCTTCATATAATTTTTTTAATGTTTCCATAATTCACCTACTTACTTTCTTTAGATTCTTTTTTTGTAGAAGCTTTTTTTGCTTTAACTTCCTTTACTTCTTTTTTAGCTTTAGATTTTTCTTCTTTCTTAACTTCTTTAGCTTTTACTTTTTCTTCTTTTTTAACTTCTTTAGTTAATACTTTAACATTAGAAATATGGATTGGAGCTTCTACTTCTAGAATTCCACCAGTTTCATTAGTACGATTTGGTTTAACATGTTTCTTAACAATATTAATTCCATCAATAACTACTTTATTTTCTTTTCTAAATATCTTAAGTATTTTTCCTTCTTTTCCTTTATTAGTTCCTGTAATAACACGAACATTGTCTCCAACTTTCATCTTCATGTTTACCCTCCTATAATACTTCTGGAGCTAGTGAAACAATTTTCATGTAGTTTTTATCACGAAGTTCACGAGCTACAGGTCCTAGAACACGAGTTCCTACAGGACTATTATCGTCTTTAATTAATACACATGCGTTATCATCAAATTTGATATGACTTCCGTCACTTCTTCTAACGCCTTCAACTGTTCTTACAATAACAGCTTTAACTACTTTTCCTTTTGGAGTATTTGAACTTGGAATAGCTTTTTTAACTGTACCAACTACAACATCTCCAATATTACCATATTTAACTTTGCTTCCACCAAGTACTCTGATTACTAAGATTTCACGAGCGCCTGAATTGTCAGCAACCTTTAAACGGCTTTCTGGTTGTATCATAACTCTCTCCTTTCTTAATTAAAGAATAACAGCTTCCTCAATGATACTATCTAATACAAAATGCTTTGTTTTAGATAGAGGACGAGAAGATACAACTTTAACCATATCTCCTACTTTAGCTTTATTCTCTTCATCATGTACTGCGTATTTTTTAGTAGTTTTTACATTTTTGTTGTAAAGTGGATGCTTTTTATAAGTTACAACAGCAATTGTAATAGTCTTATTATTAGATGCACTAACAACTCTTCCAACTAATTCTTGTTTTGCCTTTTCCATTATTTAGCTTCCTCCTTACTTTCATTTAATTCTCTTTCTCTAATAACTGTTTTAATTTTAGCAACTTCATGTCTTAATTCTTTAATTCTATGAGGTTTTTCTAAATTTCCAGTTGATAGAGCAAATTTTAAATTAAATAATTCCTTTTTATTCTCTTCTAATTTCTTATTTAACTCTTGAGTGGTTAATTTTCTAATTTCAGTCATTTTTATCATTATTTAGCCACTTCCTTTGCTACAAATTTTGTTTTAATTGGTAGTTTGTGTCCTGCAAGACGGAAAGCTTCACGAGCTATTTCTTCAGTAACATCAGTCATTTCAAACATAATTTTACCTTCTTTAACTACTGCTGCCCATTCTTCAACATTACCTTTTCCACTACCCATACGAACTTCAGCAGGTTTCTTAGTTCTTGCTAAGTGTGGGAAAATATTAATAAATACTTTTCCTCTTTTGAAGTTCTTCATATGACGAGTCATAGCAATACGAGCTGCTTCAATTTGTCTAGCTGTAATGTATGCCCCTTCTTTTGCCATTAATCCGTATTCACCTTGAGTAAGTTCAACATTACCCTTAGCTTTTCCTTCATAACTAACTCTATGAGGTTTTCTATATTTAGTTCTCTTTGGAATTAACATTTTCATTACCTCCGTTCACTTTTTTAGCAGGAAGTATTTCACCTTTGTAAATCCATACCTTAACACCAATCTTACCATAAATAGTGTCAGCTTCTTTATGAGCATAATCAATATCAGCTCTTAAAGTGTGTAGAGGTACAGTTCCTTCAGTATAAGTTTCAGTTCTAGCCATTTCAGCACCAGCTAAACGTCCAGAAACTGCAACCTTAATACCAACGGCTCCTGCTTTCATTGTATTTCTAATTGCTCTTTTTTGTACTGCTCTAAATGATGCTCTATTTTGAATTTGAAGTGCAATTCCTTCAGCAACTAATGCTGCATTTAAATCTGGATTCTTAACTTCAACTATTGATAAATAGATTTCTTCACCAGTTAGTTTTTGTAAAGCTTTTTTATGTTTTTCAATATCAGCTCCACCTTTACCAATTACGATACCAGGCTTAGATGTATTGATTGTAACATTTGTTCTTTTATTATTTCTTTCGATTACTACAGAAGCAACTGAACATCCTTTTAATTCTTTATCTAAATATTTTCTAATTTTTAAATCATTATTTAAAAGTTTAGCAAAATCTTTAGTTGGTGCATACCATTTACTTTCCCAGTCTCTGTTAACACCAATTCTAAGTCCGATTGGACTTACCTTTTGTCCCATGTTTAGTCCTCCTTCTTTTGCATATTATCTGTAACACATACATAAATATGACTTGTTCTATGATAATTTTTAGCTACTCTTGAGTGAGAAGCAGCTTTTCTTCTCTTTAAAGTTCTTCCTTCACTAATGTAAGTTTCTTTTATGAATAAATCTTCTTTATTAGCACCAAAGTTATTAACTGCATTAGCTACTGCAGAATTTAAAACTTTAATGATTAATCTACTTGCTTTTGTATTTGTAGTAAGTAATATTGCTTCAGCTTGAGATACTTTTTTACCTCTGATAAGATCAAGAGTCATTCTTGCTTTTAATGGTGCAATAGCTGCGCCTTTATGTATACTAAATGTTTCCATAATACCTCCTACTTCTTACCGCTTCCAGCATGGCCATTAAACTTACGAGTTAAAGCAAATTCTCCAAGTTTATGTCCTACCATATCTTCAGTTACATATACAGGAATAAATTCACGTCCATTATGAACTGCAAATGTATGTCCTACAAATTCTGGGTAGATTGTAGAACGTCTTGACCAAGTTTTAATTACTTCTTTTTTACCTTTTTCATTTAATTCTTTTACTCTTTTTAATAATCTATTAAATGTATAAGGTCCTTTTTTCAAACTTCTTGACATTTGTTATTTCACGGTCCTTTCTAAATTATTTCTTACGACGAGTCATGATTAACTTCTCAGATGATTTTTTAGTTTTTCTAGTCTTAAGTCCTAGTGCTGGTTTACCCCAAGGAGTCATTGGTTGTGCACGTCCTACTGGAGCTCTACCTTCACCACCACCATGTGGGTGATCATTAGGGTTCATAACAGAACCACGAACTGTAGGTCTTATTCCCATATGTCTTTTTCTTCCAGCTTTTCCTAAATGTACTAATTCATAATCAGTATTTCCTACTTCACCAACTGTAGCTCTACAATTAGCTAAAACTTTTCTAGTTTCTCCACTCTTAAGTCTTAAGATAATATATTTACCTTCTTTACCTAAGATTTGAACACTACTTCCAGCACTACGAGCCATTTTAGCTCCAGCACCTGGGTTTAATTCAACGTTATGAACTAAAGTACCAACTGGAATATTATCAAGTGGTAATGCATTACCGATTTTAATATCAGCGTTTTCTCCACTTTCAATTTTATCTCCAACTTTTAATCCAAGTGGAGCAATTATATATCTTTTTTCTCCATCAGCATAATTAATTAATGCGATGTTAGCACTTCTGTTAGGATCATATTCGATAGAAGCAACAGTTCCTTTAATACCGTCTTTGTTTCTTTTGAAATCAATAACACGATATTTACGTCTAACTCCACCACCGATATGACGAACAGTTATTTTACCTTGATTGTTTCTTCCGCCTGTTTTACCATTTTTAACAAGAAGACTTTTTTCAGGAGTACTTGTAGTGATTTCATCATTAACAAGTGTACTCATTCCTCTTGTTCCAGGAGTAATAGGCTTAAAATTCTTAACTGGCATATTTAACCTCCTAGTATTCTATAGAAGAGCCTTTTGCAAGTTTTACATATGCTTTTTTATAAGCAGTAGTTAAACCTGTATATCTTCCTACTCTTCTCTTCTTTTGTACAGCATTTACTGTATTTACATTAACAACTTTAACATTAAATCTTTTTTCGATTTCGTTTTTAATTTGTGTTTTGTTTGCTTTCTTTGCTACTTTAAATACATATACATCATTTAATTTTAATGCTTCACTTTTTTCAGTGATAACTGGTGCTAAGATAATATCCATTAGTTAAGCACCTCCTCTAACTTTTTAACTGAAGCTTCTTCAATAAGTAAGTATTTAGTTGCTACTAAATCTAAAACATTAATTTCTTCTGTACTAAGTACTGCAACGTTTTGATTGTTTCTTGAAGAATAGAATAAATTATCATTATCTTCACTATATACAACTAATACTTTTCCATCTAATTTAAGATCCTTTAACATTTGATTAAATGTTTTAGTTTTATTGTTTTCAAGTGCTAAACTATCAACAACAACTAATTCTTTATCCTTTAATTTAGATGTTAAAGCACTTCTTAATGCTAATCTAGCTTCTTTCTTATTTTGCTTTTTATCATATTTTCTTGGTTTAGGTCCAAATACAATTCCACCACCTGGCCATTGTGGGCTACGTGTAGATCCTTGTCTTGCATTACCTGTACCTTTTTGTTTGTATGGTTTGCGTCCGCCACCAGATACTTCACTTCTAGTTTTTGTACTAGCAGTTCCTTGTCTTAAAGATGCTTGTGCAAATACTATAGCATCATGCATAACTGGCTCATTAACTTCGACATTCCATACACTATCTTTTAATGTTAAATCTTTTACTTTTTCTCCTTTAACATTTAATACTTGTGTCTTTGCCATTATTCAGAAACCTCCTCATTTTCAGTAGTTTCTTCTGCTGCAGGAGTCTCATCAGCAACTTCCTCAGTTGCAACTTCTTCTGTTTCAGTTACTTCTTCATTATTTTCAACTGCGTCCTCTTCAGAAGTTTCATTTAAAACGACTTCATTTACTTCTTCAGTAGTGCCTTCATTTACTGTTTCTTCATAAGTAACTAATGTAACAGCAGGAGTTCCCTTACTTCCTTTAACAGCTTCTTTAATAAATACAAATGAATTTTTAGCACCTGGAACATTTCCACTTACTAAAATGTATTTATTTTCAGTGTCAACGTCAACAATCATTAAATTTTGAATAGTGATTGTTTCATGACCCATATGTCCTGGTAATTTTTTACCTTTTAAAACTCTCATTGGTCTCATTGTACCAAGTGAACCTACTCTTCTGTGATAAGTAGATCCATGAGTTTCTGGTCCACGAGATTGGTTCCATCTTTTGATAACACCTTGGAAACCTTTACCTTTTGATGTACCAGTTACATCAACAGTATCTCCACTCTTAAATACATCTGCGCTTAATACTTGACCAAGAGTATATTCTTGAGTGTTTACTCCTCTTATTTCTTTTAAGAAGCGCTTAGGTGATGTATTTGCTTTTTTAGCATGTCCCATTTCTGGTTTGCTTGATGCTTTATCTTTTTTATCAAAAGCACCTACTTGAATTGCATCATACCCATCTTTTTCAACTGTCTTTATTTGTGTAACAACATTTGGTTCTACAGATATAACAGTTACAGGTATTAATTTTCCGTCAGTTGAGAAGACTTCAGTCATTCCAACTTTACGTCCTAAGATTCCTTTCATTTTTTACTTTCCTTTCTTATTTTTTAATTACGATATCTACACCACTTGGTAAATCCAAATGAGCAAGAGCTTCAATTGTTTCTTTACTTGGGTTAGTAATATCAATTAATCTTTTGTGAGTTCTAATTTCGAATTGTTCACGAGAATCTTTATATTTGTGAACAGCTCTTAAAATAGTAATCTTTTCGATTTCAGTTGGTAGTGGAACAGGTCCGCTAACAATCCCACCAGTTCTTTTAACTGTCTCAACAATTTTAGCAGCAGCTTGATCAACACTTCTGTGATCAAATGATTTAAGTCTGATTCTTACTTTGTCTTTAGACATATTAATTCCTCCTTCGCCTATAATTTTTTTCATATAGACTTGCTAGATGCAAATTACCTGATATGTAATTAAGTTCAATTCAACTTAACCTGGTGTATCAGCAACCTTGCATATCTCCGCCAGTCGTTTCTATATGATTATATTCGAAAACACAAAAAAAATCAAGCATTTTTTCTTGATTTTTTTAATTTTTTACTAATTTGTTCCAACTACTCCGCCTACGGCATCAAGTGTACCAGTAAATGATTCCATTACATTAGATAATTTTGCCGCATCAGCTTGAGACAATTCATTAATATTAACCGCATCAGTAACATTCATGGCTGTGAACATTTTATTTAATTCAAGCTTGAAACTTCCTGCTAAAGTTAATACTTCTTTATTAATATCTGAAGAATCATATAATACTACGCTAGTATTAATATCAAACAATGTATCAGTTAATTCATTTGCTTTCACTGTCAATGCAACTCTAGTAGTTTTTTCACCAGATTTTACTTTAGCATCTATAAATAATTTATTTTCTTTTTTATCTACTGTCATATCTATAGTGCCTAAGCCTTCTGAAGCAATATCAATATTCATATCAGTACTACTGTTACGTATTACTATTTTAGAAGCAGAATCCTTTATCTCCATGCTTACTAAATTATTGGTAAATGCATCTATGTCTATTACAACATCTATATCGCTAGCAAAATCAAGTTCAGATAGTTCATCTCTCTCACTAATAAGTTCTTCTTTAACATCCTCAGGTTTTTCATAATCATTTGATAAAACATTTAATGCTCTGCTATCATCTATAATAGCATTCAATGCTGCAGTATGTAATTTTTTATATTCTTTATAATCTATTTTATATGTCACTTCGACAGTTGGAGTTTTTTTACCATCTATATCCTTCATTAACATTTTTTTAGTTAGATTCTCTTCAGATATATTTTTTAATACAGCATTCTTTACAATTTCAAACAAATACAAATAATCAGCTGTCATAGTATTTAATTCTTTTTGATCAATAAAGCTACCCATATCTAAAGATTCATCTTCTTCCATTTCCATATATACTACTTTAGGAAAAGCATCTTTAAAATCATAATATGTTTTATTGCCAACTGTATACATTGCCATATCAGTTAATTTTTGATCTTTTAATGTTAATGTTAAATCAGTTTTATTCTTATTATCTTTTAAATCAAGAGCATAATATACTTTTGCACTCAATCCAGAAATATCAGCATATTCTTTAGCTTCACTTGATACTGAGAAATTACTATCAAATATAAAACTATTAATATCAATATTTCCTTTATCAGAAGTACTATTATTTGCTAGTTTTTTTACATTAGCATATGTATCATTAACTAGTTTATTAATTACATTAACTGGTTTAGTTAACACAAAATAATAATATGCAAATAATCCACCAAGTATTGCTATAACTAATATAACTATTATTGGCCAAATCTTTCTTTCCTTTTCAACAAATTCATTATTTTGAGCAGAAATATTATTTTCAACAACTTGTTTTGTCTCAACTGTAGGAGTTGGCTCAACAACAGTTTCTGCAACCGCTGGTGCTTCTTCAACTGCCGTCACAGGTTCTTCAGAAACAACAGGCGCAGCAGAAATAGTCTCATTAGTACTACTTACTTCTGGAATATCATTTTTTTCTTCGACAATATCATCCTCTTGAGTGTCTATTTCAACTTCATTTACTTTTGGAATTTCTACTTTAATGTTCCCCATTTCTGGAACAGTATTTTCAACATTATCTATTGTTGGAATAATTTGCTCATCCATATTATTCATTTTTTGTACTGTTTCTTCTTCATCTCCTAAATTTCCTATTTCAGGAAGAGATGCTAAAGCATCTTCATCAAATTTCTCTTCTGAAGTTCCGCTTTCTAAGTCATTAATATCTGGTATTAGATTAACTTTCTCACTTTCAGTATCAACAGTATCTGTAGTTAATTGTGTAGATCCTTCTTCAGATATTTCAATAACTTGACTTTTTTCTAATTCATTTTTTTCATCATTGTTCACACTAAAACCTACTTCCTATTACAACAAAATTGTATCAAATTATATATAAAAAGTAAATAAAAAATGCTTATTAAGCATTTTCTTTTATTAATAAACTTTCCCCGGTCATTTCTTTAGGTTTACTTATTTCATACATGTCTATAATAGTAGGTACTACATCTTGTAATGTTCCACTATCTTTTAACTTATAATTAGTATTACATATTATAAATGGAACTTTACTATCAGTATGAGTTGTTATTATATTTCCTTCAGCATCTTTCATAAATTCTACATTACCATGATCAGAAGTAATAACCAATTCGTAAAAATTTTCTTGGGCTTTTTCTAATATATGCCCAATACATACATCCAAACTTTCTAATCCTCTTACGCAAGCTGGTATATTACCTGTATGTCCCAAAGCATCAGGATTAGCATAGTTAACTAATATAAAGTCAAAATCATCTTCCATTGCCTTTAATACTGCCTCAGTTATTTCTGTTGCACTCATTTCTGGTTTCATATCGAACCTAGGAACTTTAGGTGAAGGCACCTGCATTTTATATAAATTTTTATCAAAAATATCTTCTGCTCCATCAAAATAATATGTAATATGTTGATATTTTTCTGTTTCAGATATTCTCGCTTGTTTAAACTCTAAATCTGCTAAGTACTTACCAAATGTATTTGATATTGTTTCATTAGTGTAGGCAGCATCTATATCTTCAGATACACCATATAAACATAAGCATTTTAACGAATTAAATTTTTTAACATTAAACATGTTAAAATCAGGCTGAACAAATGATGAAATTAATTCTTTCATAGTTTCTGGCCTATAATTTAAAAATAATACACCATCACCATCTTTTATATAACTACCTTTTGTGATAATGCTTGGATTAATAAATTCATCAGTAATATTATTTTTATAATGTAAACTTAAACATCTATTGTAATCGGCAAAATAATTTCCAACGTTATACACTAATGTATCATAGGCTTTCTTAACTCTTTCGTAATTACTATCATGGTCCATAGCATAATATCTTCCACAAATAGTACCAATTGTACCAAGACCCAATTTATTTACTTTTTCCATAAATGAATCAATCAGTTTTTCTGCTTCCATAGGAAGAGAATCACGACCATCAGTTATAAAATGGAATACCACATTCTTTACTTTTCTTATTTTAGCAAGTGCTAAAGCAGCATAAAAATGCTCAACACTTGAATTAGAATTTCCACTAGAAATCAAACCTATCATATGAAGAGTACTATTATTATCATTTACATAATCCATTAAATCTAATAAAGAATCATTTTCAAAAAAAGATTTATCTTTAATCTTATCATTAATTATTGTTAATGGTTGCGGAGTACATCTACCAGCCCCAATAGTCATGTGTCCAACTTCAGAGTTGCCACATTCTCCTTTTGGTAATCCAACTGCCTCTCCACTTGCTTCAAGGCTTGTCATAGGATACTCAGTCATTATTTTCTTTATGTTAGGAATATTAGACATACTAATAGCATTGCCACTCTCAGTGTCTCTAAGCCCAAATCCATCTAAAATTAATAAAATAATTTTCTTCATATTTTTCTCCTGTAAACATTTTAACACACATTTATTAAATGTTAAAGTAAAACTTGATATGACTAATTTACATTAATCATATCAAGTCTTAATTTGTCTGCTATAGTAACAATGAATTCTGAATTTGTAGGCTTAGCTTTATCTATATCAACACTATGCCCAAATATTTCATCCATCAAATCAATATCCCCTCGAAGCCAAGATACCTCTATGGCATGTCTTATAGCTCGTTCAACCCTTTGTACAGATGTATTAAATTTAACAGATAAGTCAGGGTATAATTCTTTAGTAATCCCACCAATTAAGCCTGGATTATCATATACCATTAATATGGCACTTCTAATAAATTGGTATCCTTTTATATGAGAAGGTATACCTAATGCATGTAGCAATTTAGTCACTTGTATTTGTATTTCTCTACTTTCTAATTCTATAATCTTATCATTATTCTTTTTAAATGTAATTGTTTGTATAATTTTATTTTTTAAATCTTCTAGATCAAAAGGTTTTAAGCAATAATATCTTACTCCATATTCACTTACATCTCTAATCGTTTCTTCTTCATTATAAGATGTCATTACTATTACTTTTTTATTTATTTTATTTTCCTTCATATAAGATAAAACAGATATACCATCTTTAATTGGCATTATTAAATCAAGCAACATTAAATCAAAATCTATTTTACCTTCCTTTAATATATTAATTGCCTCTTCTCCATTAGAAGCACATTTCACTACTTCAATATTATCACTACTACTAAAATACTCTTTAATTAAACCTACTAGTCCTTCATTATCATCTACTACGAATACTTTAATTTTCATATTTTCTCCTTTTATATAATTATAACTTGATAATTATATATATTTCTACATACATTATTGTAATTAATTGTATAAAAATGATATATTTTGTCGCAAAATAAAAAGGATTGAATTAACAATCCTTATTTACTTTTAATCTTTTTAACAGAACTATATGAACTATATACTTTTGTTGTTCCATTTAATACATATGTTCTTACTTTGTAATAGTATGTTTTTCCTTTTGCAGTTGCATTTACATATTCTAATGGATCAGTTTCACTAGTTAATGTAGTTACTAATTTATATCCTTTTTTCTTCTTTGTACTTCTATATATTTCATATCCAACTGCGCCCTCTTGTTTATTTACACTTACAACCACTTCTTTTGTTATAATGCTTTTTACGCTTGCTAGTGTTGGAGTTGATGGTACTACCTTCTTACTTACTACTTTTGAATATCCACTACAATAATTATTACTATTACATACTTTTGCTCTAAAGTAATATGTCTTACCTGGTGTTAAATCTGTCTTTGCATATGTTCCACTTGCTCCAAGTTCTTCCACTACAACATATGTCTTCTTGTCTGTGCTCATTTCTATTACATACTTTGTTGCACCTTTTACACTTTTTAATTTTACATTTAGTGTTTTATAATCTTTTGCACTCAAACTTATACTTGGTTTATTTGGTGCTGTCTTAACACTCACAACTTCACTAAATGGTCCATATACTTTTTTGCTTCCGACTTTTTTATATGCTCTTACCTTAAATTTATATGTTGTATTTGCTTTTAGCTTTTTCTTATTATATGTTAGTGTTCCACTCTTTGATATGGTTGTCACTTTCTTACTACCCATATACACTTCATAGCCAGTTACTCCTACTTTATCCCAAGTTAGTTTTACATTGTTTGTTCCTACACTTGTAATTTTTAGGTTTTCTACTTTATTTGGTACAGTCTTCCCACTAACTATTGCACTTGTTTTACTACCTTTTTCATTATATGCAGTTACTTTGTAATAATATGTTTTTCCATATGTAAGGCCTTTATCCACATATTCGTTTGCTACTATATTTGCTATTTCTTTATATTTTCCCTTTTTCTTGTCGCTTCTTAGTATTTTGAATCCATTTGCATTTGCTACATAGCCCCAACTTAAATTTAATGTGTTTTCATTTCCATTTGCCACTTTTATTGTTGGTGTGGTTGTTATTGCCGCTGAACCATCTTTAGCTTTTGCTTCATAATGTAATCTTACATCAGGCCCTGAACTTACATATTCTGCCTTTAGATATTTTACATTTGATGTAATCTTACCTTCTGCAATATCTTCAGCCATCACATATCCAGACTTTGGTTCAAATATAACCACTAATATATATCTCTTTTTAGAAACAAACTTATCAGTACTACTTAATACCTTTCCTGTTGCTTCATCTATCCATTTTATTTCTTTTACGGTTACACCTGCAGTTGAAATTTTTATATTTGATGTTTCAGGTGCCGCCCCTTCTTTAGGTTCAACTACTCCTGTTAATGCTATTGAATTAACTTCAACGTCTTTAGCATCAACATATTCAATATATGTTTTCAATTCAATAGTTTTATCACTACTACTTAATGGAGTTGCTGATAATAATGTTGGTGTTATATTTAATACTCCACTACTCATACCCGCAGTTGCTCCTCCACTAATAGTTATTTTAATATTGTAAATATCTTTTTCACTTGTCTTAGATGCTTTTACTGTTGCATTACTTATATTTAATGCTTTTTTTACAGCACTTTCTATTGAACTAATTATTACACTTTCAGTATTACTTGTTGGTCTTGGTACTTGCATTACTTGTCTTAATCTTAATGCATCTTTTGAAACTGCATATAATACATCATTCTTATATATGCATGCATATCCAGCAGCCATAGCAGAACCATAGTCCATACCGCCTGCTCTTTGATCTAGTTTTAATTCAAATCCATCATTATTAGGAATTAAACTATTTAAATTAGCACCTTCCATAAATGCACCATAGAACGCTTCATATCTTTCATCATCATTTTTATAATTCAAATAATCATCAATTGTTTTATTTAAATATGATGGATATTCTTTAGAAAAATCTAGTTTATTTAAGAGTGACTTTGCTTTATTTTCTAAAGTACTATCAAAGCCTGGTCTATCATCTTCAAATTCAATTGGGAGAGTAAATTCAACTCCACAATCTAATCCATCAACTTCATCAGAATATCTGCAATAACTTGTATATTCAAAAGTATCATCCAACTCCCAAAAGAATCCATATCCCATTTTTACAGTTATTGTTGAATAATCATCAGAAAAATCCGTTGCATATGTAATATTATCTACATCCTCAAATTCTTCAAACAAATCATAGATTACATTGGCTGCAAAATCATATAGATATTCTTTATCAATTGTTTTTACTGTTTTGATAGATAATTTTGAGTTCTTAGCTATGATACTATTCTTGATTGATTGTAAATGTTTTTTAACTGTATCAGCGCTTGTTCTTACTCTAACAATAGCATATCTATTTTGAGTTCCACCATAATTTATCTTTATTAGTGTTGCTCCATCTGCTACTGCTGTTAATAATCCACTCTGAGATACTTTTACAACAGATGTATCTAATGAAGTCCATACTACATTCTTTGAATAAGAAGTAAAATCAATTTGATGTGTTTCATTCTCATTTAAATCAAAATTTACATTGTATTCATTGAACACAAATCCAACCTCAGTAACTGCTACGTTATTCTTTTTAAATGTGTATTCATGACCATCTATTATCATTTTAAAGTCAATATTATATACTAAATTATTTTCACAATTATCATCACTAACACACGCAGTTTGAGTATCTGTCTCATAAGAATAGAAATCTGGGAATACATATTCAATTAAATTTGCTTCTGTAGCTCCAATATGTCCCCTATAATTATTCCAAGATACATCAGAAGTAAACTTAGTTAAATTTGAAAGTTTACTGTCGATTACATCTTGTGCTCCACATACTATTTTTGCGTCAAGATGATACCAGTTATCTTCACTATCATTAAATTGAAGATTAACAATAAAAATTCCTTTTTTCAATGGTTTTACTTTTAAACCATTAATTTGTACATTAGTGTTTTCTTCACTACTATATCCTTCATATACTTGATCTAATGTTATACTTTTTGCATGTAAATTTTTATCTAGATATTTGTATTTAAGTGTTACCTCTTCTCCAACATTAAGGAAGAAAAATTCTTGTTCTAAATATAAACCATAGAATTTAATTGGTACAGTTGCTTCTCTACCAGAATGATTGCCAGTTCCTTCATCAAAATAGTCAAAATATACTGAGCAATACTCTTCTGTACATTTACCCACACTTGCAGAAGACATTGGATTTGTAAGTGGCATAAATATGTTATTTATTTCAGTATAAACAGCACTACTCAAGCTACTTCTATCATAATGCGTCATGTCAACTTTGACTCCATCTTGTATAATTTTGTCAACCACCTCATCAAATGTTTCTGCTTTCGTGCCTATCATAAATGCAAATAAACACATGAACAAAATAAATGCTTTTTTAAACGTTTTTTTCATAAATCACTCTCCTATATTAATTATAATATTCTATAACTAATTATGCAACTGAAAAATATTTTAAAAATTAAAAAGAAAGAGTATATCTTTCTTTTACTGTTTATCACCATTTAATCTTTCTAATGTCTTAAATTTCTTACCTTCTAAATATTCTAATGTAGATCCCCCACCAGTAGATATATATTTAAAAGTTTGTCCAAATTTTTTAGCAGCACTAGTAATATCACCACCTGCTAACATGGTTGTAATATTATTATTATTTAGATATGTCATTAGTTCTTTTGTACCATTTTCATATTTTTCATCTTCATACATTCCTAAAGGTCCATTCCAAAGAACAAATTTACTATTATCTAATATTTTTTCATATTCTTTAATAGTTTCTGGTCCAATATCATATCCAATATCATTTGCTTCTATTTCATTAATTTTCCTTACTCCATTTTGAGTAACTATATCTATAGGTAAATGAATTTTATCGCCATGTGTATCCAAAAGATTTTTGCAATATTCTAATTTTTCTATACTTACAATGCTTTGACCTACATTTAGATTTTGTGATTTTAAAAATGTAAAACACATTGCTCCGCCAAGAAGTATTGCATCAGAAGTATTAACCAAATTATCAATTACTCCTAATTTGTCATCAACTTTACTTCCACCTAGTATTAATGTTTTCTTCTCATGCATTGCTTTATCTAACATTTCCATTTCTTCATCAACTAAGAAACCAGAATATGATGGTAAGAATTTTGATATTCCATATGTAGAAGCATGACATCTATGTGCACTACCAAAAGCGTCTAATACAAATATATCTGCAAGTCCTGCCCAATATTTAGATAATGCCTCATCACAAGAACTTTCCATTTTTTTAGGATAATCTTCATATCTTGTATTTTCTACTATTAATATCTCTCCATCTGACATATTATTTATTGTCCCTTCTAGCATATCTCCTCTTGTGATTGGGACAAAATATACTGGAGCATCAATTAATGTAGATAAATGTTTAGCGACAGGCTCTAAAGTATTCTTATCTTTATCTTCCTGAGATTCAACTCTGCCTAAATGTGATAATAATATTACTTTGGCTTTATTATCAACTAGGTACTTAATTGTTTTTAATGCACCTACAATTCTAGTATCATCTTGAATCACATTATTTTTTATAGGTACATTAAAATCAACTCTCACTAACACTTTCTTACCATTTACATTTACATTTTTAATGCTTTCCATTTTTTATACCTACCCTTCTTTATTCATGTATATATTTCTTGCTTTTTCTTTTAAATCTTCTAATGTTGTGTTAATCACTTCAATATCAAATTTATCATAATCATCTAAATCGATTTCAGTCTTATGCATTTTTTGTTCTGGTGTAAGGCCATTATCAAAGTTTGGTCGAAATACACGAACTGCGATTAAATTTGGAAAATACTTTCTTAAATCATCTATCTCTTTTTTAAATCTAACATCACTTACAATTATTGCATCATAGAAATAACTAAATATCTCAATATCATCTTTTGTTCTATTAATAAACAAATCATCTTTCTTTAATTGCTCACGAATTATATTTGTACCAAGTAGTTGTAACAATTCTCTAGGTTTATTTTCTTCACTCAAATCCCACCCAGTCATCTCTCTAGCATAGTATTTAATATATTTAGAAAGCTGAGTGATTATTACTTTCTTTCCACTTTCCTCATATGCTTCTTTTAAATAATTAGAAAATGTATCCTTTCCGTGTCTCGCTTTTCCCCCTACTAAATATATTGTGGGATTTTTAAATTCTGCGTTCATAATTACTCCTATTCTGGTAAAACCATCCAAGCATTTGGCAAATATCTTTCACCGCTATATCCATATCCTACTGGATTATTTATAAGTCCACCTTTTCCATCAACTACTGCATAAAGAGCACTGCTTCCTCCACCATCTAAATTGGCCGCATTGTATGCTTTATATTTTTGGAAAACTTCAGCTAATTCTTTCATTGAAATACCAACTGATTTAGAACTTCTTCCATTAATAGCCATTAAAAGTACTATTCCATCTTGTCTTTGACCTATTGCACTTCTATTGGCAATACCCCATCCTCCGTTTCCTTTGAATGATGCCATTTTTCCATTGACTATTAAGAATGGGCCAAACTCTACAGCTCTATCCATTCCATCTGTAATAGCCTCTTTTGCACTTTTTTTGGTAAGCATTAAAATGTTATCTTTGGTAAAGCCAATAAGTCCTCCACCTTTATTTATTTTCTTACCAGTTGCATATACTTTTCCATTTAATATAGCAGTACCAGTAACTCTATTTTGACCATTTGGATGATATACACCAGATGCATTCATCGCAACAAGTGCATTATTATTTTTAGCCATAGATGATAGATATTCTCCAGAACCTCCATATTTTTTAGAAAATACTAATTTTAGTTTAGATGGATCATATATAACTACCATCTTTCCATTCCAAGAGTTACCTTTAATATCTACTACTTTATATATATCATTTCCTTCATCTCTTTTCAAGACCTGTTCCTCATAAATAGATTCATAAGTTCCAGTATCTACATTAGCATTAAAACTAATTTTAGATGTATCTGTTGGATCTTCAGATTCAATTATTTTATTATTATCAAGGACTTCATCAATCATCTCTTGATTATATAAGACATATGCAAAATATCTATGAGTCATAGTTGTCATTGAAGTAGTTACAAACCAATCTCTAAAGAATGAAAAAGGACCATAAGCAACAAAAAAACAAACTATAGCAAGAATATCAACTATAATTAAGAATATACTAAATTTGCTTTTCTTTTCCTTCTTCTCTTTAATCATTATTAACTCCTAATTTATATGGACTATCAAGAGTACCCTCTCCACTTTCTATAGAAATATCTCCTTTTAAATAGAAAGCAGGTCTAATACCATAGCTTTCAGTTATAAAATCTCCATAAATAATACCATCATTATTTATAACATAAATTATTTTATCTTCTTCAATTCCTCTTAATATTGTAAATACATTTTTAACATCACTTATATACATATCTCCTAATGTAAGCATTCCAATATTTAATGATACATTATCAGAATATATGCTAGCATAATCTAAATTATCCAATGATAATTTTCCTATATTCCATTTTGATTTAACAATCAAATCATTGTTTTTAAGTGATTTATAATATTCATTATTTAAATAATATCCAATAGTATTCTTACTACTTGAATATGAACTACTAGAACTACCAAATTTTTGTAATAATTCATTTCCTTCATCATCTTTTAATGATTCAACTGAAGCAACTTTAACATTATCAGAGCTATTATCTATAACTATAAATTTATTATCAGAAAATTCGACAATGTCTCCAACATATAAATCATTTAATTTGTTTATTTCATTTTCCTCTATTACATAAGGATTTTTTAATGTTCCTTTTCCTTTAATTAAACTAACATCTCCACTAATAGTAATTACCGGTCTTACACCAAACATTTTAGTTGTTAATTCAGTACTACTAACTTCTCCACTGGATGTAATATAATAGATATTATTTTCTTCATTTAAAGTATTTAAGAAGAAATCTTCACCATTATTTAAATATCCACTTTTTCCACCACTTTTAGCATAATCATATAAAGATAATATTCCAAATTTATTATCCATATTTTCTTCGTCACAAGTTATATCAGTAATATCTTTAATAACGTCATCACAAATAGTAGTATTGAATAACAACTCAGAATTATGCAAATTATTCTCAAACACACCACTATTTTTTTCATCAGTAGAATTTAACCATTTGTTAATATATGAAGAATTATATCCTTTTTCAAGTCCAGAATACATATTAGTTAATGATTTTTCTGACACAGCTTTAATATTATATTCAGAATCAATACTTACAATTCTATACATATTTCCTGAATATAATAAGTAATTATCTTCTATATCACCTATGTATCTATAAACTTCTTCATCTTCATCATAAACTAGTCCTTTTGTTAAATCAACATAACTTTGTTTTTTGATTATTACATCTACTAATAGTGTAACTTCTCCGTCATTCTTTTTACCATTTTCTTTTAAATAATATTTAACTAGTCTAAAAGAATAAAATCCCACAATAATAAGTAACACTAAAATATTTAGTGTTACTAATACTGGTCTAATTTTAAGTCTTCTTTTAACCACTAGTTATATACCTCTATTCTCCAAAATCATTTTGATATGCAATTAAACTTGCATTAATTATTCCATCAATACTATTAAATTGATCTACTATTTCTGTACTTACAGAACCATTCTTATTATTCTCTTTTAAATCAACTTCTAGTGATAATTCTACTGTATCACCAAATAATGATTTACTTCTAATCTTAAATTTTCTTAAGGCTTTTAATTTTTTCATCACATCATCATGTGCATTTCTTTCATATTTTAAAACTAATAAATATCTATTAGATACCTTAAATCCCATTAAATAACTAACAAAATATAAGACTCCAATTCCAAGTGATGCTACTAAAGCAGGAATATAAAGTCCCGCTCCTGCCATAATACCTGCGGATATTCCCCAAAACATAAATCCAGTATCAACTGGTTCTTTAACAGCTGTTCTAAATCTAACTATAGATAAAGCACCAACCATACCTAAAGAAAGAGAGATATTAGAACTAATTGTTCTAATTATCATTGCAGTTACCATAGCAAGCATTAATATGCATAGAGAAAATGCCTTTGAATAAACAACACCCGTATATGTTTTTCTATATACATATATTATGAATATTCCAATGATAAATGCAATTATTAACGAAAATAACATATCCCAAGCGGATACTGTTCCAGTAAAATTGTTTAAAACTGATTTTTTAATTGTGTCTACTATACTCATTTTTTTCACTCCTTATTTTATACTTCTACATATTGCAAATTTAGATACGGCCTCTCTTGCACTAGGTATATCATTTAATATATTCGCAATATGCAAAGGTAATACTTCATTAAATTTAACTTCTAATACTTGCATACCTGGTTCCAAAACATCAAATCTTGGATACTTTTTATCAAACAAATCATAATTATATAATCCACTTTGTACATTAGAATCAAATGTTATTCTAACTTCACTAATTGGATAAGTAAATGCAAGTCTATGATATTCAACAATAATTGATGGAATCAATCCTTTAGTTTTATAGTCATTAATGAACTCAAGTAATAAGCCTTTAGGCTTACTTATTTCATCAATTTTGCCATTTAATATTTTACTATAGATATCTTTAGAAATCAATATTTGTTCCTTAGCCGTAAAGTTATTATGTTTCATCTTTTTTTCAAGCCTTATAAATGAGTCATCATCATTATACATTCTTATCCTATATTTTTTTCTATAAAGAACTCCATCCATTTTTTCATAATATGAACTTGAATCTCTATCATCAAAATACAAACTCTTTATTAAATATGATCCATCTTTATAATATGCAAATTTATCTTTATCTAATATCAGTGATAATTTTTGTTTTAAAACTTCTGCTGCTGAATTAGATATTTTAAATTTTAATTCATGTCTATACTTATATTCTTTTTTCATTTTACATCACCAAAATATTTTTTAGCATCACTACTTGATAAATTAAAGAATGACTTAGCTTGACTTACCATATATTTATTTCTATTCTTAGCATAATTTCTTACAAAATTAACATTATTTTCCCATTCTGAATAACTCTTATTCCAACGACTATAATTTCTCTTTATTTCATCTTTTCCAATTTCTTCTATTACATCATCTATTTTCTTTAATACATTTTCAGTACTCCATGTATTTTTTAAATTATATGATAGTCTTTCTAAATATGTTTTTTTGAATTTAGAACTCTTCATTAAATTTCTAAGTAAAAATGTAGAATATCCCCTACTAGTCATACCAGAAGGACTAGTAGAAAATTGATAATAATTTCTATCTACATTATAAAATGCACTATCTAAATCATAGAATATAAATTTCCATTTGCCGCCATCAATTTCAGGATTAGAGAAAAATCTAACATTCACTATATCATTATTAGCCGTCCAAGTTTCTGCTATCCAGAAATCACATATATTTTCTATATCTATTTGTTTAGCGACTTCATCATAATAAGTATTATTACTAAGTGGATGACTAGATATATATGAAGTTAATTTATAATATTTACTTCTGCTACCACTTTTTAATTGTCCATCTATTCTAAGTAAATCTGTTTTAGTTTTAGATGCTTCAACGTTATAATGATTAGCTACAAATGTTTCATCAATTTTTTCACGTAAGAAATATATTCCCCAATATTTTCCATTTAAGTACAATACTATTGGCTTATACGCTTGAACATCTACGTTAGTATATTCATGTACTAAAGCAGTTCCAACAATATCACGAATCAATGCTTTTTTAGAATAATCTCCCATTTCATCTTGAGATCCTGTTCTTAAAACTATTGAATCAAATATCGCGCTATCTATATCATCAAATACCTGATAATGTAGTTTACCGTCTCCATATCTTTTTTTAAATTTTAATTCATAACTTTTCTTAGCATGTCCTCTTGTAGAACCACCAAATAATTTAAGGCCCGCTCCTATTTCAAAACCATCACCATTTAATTCAAAATATTGAGCATAAGCAGGCTTTATGTATCCTTCTACCCAAGCGTGTGAATGAAGTGCACTTAAATCACTTGGATTAATTGCAAGCGACATAACAGGTAAAGTATGATTTTCATTTACTATATATGAATATGTACTGACTTCACTACTTAATTTACCACTTTCTTTACCCATTATTCTTAAAACAGTAGTCTTCTTAATTGTAAGAGGACTACTGTATACGTTTGATGAAGTTGTAGGTTTTGAACCATCTGTTGTGTAATAAATTTGTCCATATCCTTTGAGAGCAACCTCAATAGAATTTTTATTATTATATACGCCTGCTTCTACAGATGCCTTTGGTACATATGATACTGCTTCAGTACCACTTCCATTTTTAGCTTCAGGAGTTGGCTTACTAAAGTAATATATTCCATATGATGTTCCTCTTCCCATTGAATACCCATCTGGAATGTTAGCTAGGAATACTGAATCAACTATATCACTGGATTTTGTTAAATATAAACTTTGGGTTTCAGATAATTTAAAGTTAGTATGCTTATATTTACTATTTGATAACTTAGTATCTCCAGATGCCATAACTATATAATATTCGCCAGATTTTAATTCAACTTTAGGAAGTTTATACATACACATAGTATTATTATTTGTAGTTAAACAATAATCACTTAATGTGACTGTTTTATTACTATTGTTATAAAGTTCAATCCAATCATAATAATTACCAGCATTTTGAGGTAAATAACTATAATTATTATTCATAGCTTCATTTATTACTAAATCTTTAGGCATTGATAAATATTTCTTTTGGAAAGATTTTATTCCATCAACTGTATTATCATATCCTGGTGAAATAGAATTACTTTCAAGATAATTGCCGCCTTGCTTTAACAATGCAATTCCATTTGCAAGATTTTTATATTCAACTTTATCTATTACTTGTCCTCTATTATTAGTAAGAACAACTATTCCGTTAGTATTGTTTAATTTAAATGAAGTACTCAATACATCTTCTTTATCATTAATACCGCTTGTATAGACAACAGCCACTTCACCAGATGATAATCTCATAGATGGGAATTGCCATTTAAATGGAACACTCTCATTATTAGATAAACTATAATTTGCTATATCTATTGTTTCATCACTTACATTTTTAATTTCAACATATCCACTATATATATCATTTTCATTTTTAAAATTGCCTTTGTTATTAGCAAGTATTTCATTTATAACTATTGTCTTTTTATCACTGGTTACAAGTGATGCTACAAACTCGGTATAACCTTCTTTTGTATTTGCAAATCCAGGTGTACCAGATGATTGAACAATCCATTTACCACTAACATCTCTTGCCATAACAGTGTTAGATTCTAGTGCAACTGTTTCAACAGCGTCTATTACTTTTCCATTTGGTTTAAATAAAGTAACCACTTCTCCACCACTTGATTTTAATTTAAATGGTGTATATAAACCATCTCCATTAGTTCCACTTAAATAAACAATTAAATATGATTTAGCTTCAATTGTTACACTAGGAAATACCCATTTAACTTCTTTACTTTCATCACTAAGACCATAATCTTTCAAATTTATGTCTTTATCATTACCATTATATATTTCGATATAATCATATAATTTACCATTTGGATCAGTAAATGTTCCTTTATTAGCAGTCATTATTTCATTAATAACTAATTTGGATATGTTTACATCTCCTGATTCAAAGTCCTTTTTATCAAGGGTTTTTGAATTTCTGTTAGTTAATAATCCTAATAATAAAAACACTACTATTAATGAAATACAAATAGTAAAAAAAGGAATATTATTCTTAAATTTTTTTACATTAAACTCCATATAAAAAACTCCTATTATAATTATACACTAATAGAAGTTTTTATACCATAATTATTTTTATTTTTTATTTAAAAAATACATGTTGTGTCAAAACCAAATACTGAAGCAATAAGAGTTACCACTGAAGGAAATATTCCAACTCCCAATAGTACTATCCCCATTATTACGCATTTTTTCTCAGCCTTCTTAAGTCCATCTGCATCTTTGGAAACAACAGCACCCATAAGTGTAAACATTGCACTTAATATTGCAATTATTACTGCTGCTATTCTTAATATTCCGACTGAACCATGTATTATTTTAACTACTGTTGTGCCTAAAACCTTTGAACAAGTTTGTCCTAAAGGACCAAATCCACCATTTCCAAATCCAAGTTCCTTAAGGTTTAAAGTGTCAGCTAAAACATTGTATGTACTAAAAAACATTAAAATAATTCCAAAAACCATTTTTTTAATATTTTTCATATACATTTTCCCCCTTTACAGGAGGAGTAGTATACCTCAAAAAGTCAACAAAGTCAAATTATACTATTCTACCGTAACACTTTTGGAAAGATTTCTAGGCTTGTCTATATCACATTTCCTTAATTTAGCAACTTCATATGAAAGCATTTGACATGCTATTATTATTAAAATACTTTGCACAAACTCACTTACAAGTGGAACAACTATATCATAATCAGATAAATTTTTATCTATATTTATAGATTCTTTTCTTATAGTAATTATTTTAGCTCCTCTTGCTTTAGCCTCACATATATTATTAATTGTCTTTTCACACACAGAAAACTCACTTAATAGTGCTATTACAGGAGTACGCTTAGATATTAAAGCTATTGGGCCATGCTTAAGTTCTCCTGATGCAAAACACTCACTATGGATATAAGATATTTCTTTTAGTTTTAAACTTGCTTCATAACAAGTATATATATCTATACCTCTTCCTATATAATATATATCCTTATTTTTATATATTGAATCAGCTATTATCTTATAATCTTTATTTATTACTTCATCAATGTATTTAGGTAGTTTATTAAAGTCTTCTAATATTCTAGTTAATTCCTCTCTATTAATAATTTTTCTCTTATACATTACTTTTAATACTAACAAACTACATATATAACTTTGAGAAAAATATCCTTTTGTAGTCGCAACGCATATTTCAGGACCAGCTAACATTGGTAATACATATTTTGCTTCTCTTGCCATAGTGGATGATATAACATTGACTATTGCGACAGTATCTATTCCTTCTTCATTACACATTCTAAGACAAGCAAGTGTATCAGCAGTTTCTCCACTTTGTGATAAAAATACCACAAGTACATTTTTGTCAAAGTAATGATTCATATATCTATATTCAGAAGACGCATAACAATTTGCATAAAATTCACCATTAGTACAATATTTATCTATAAAATATTTAGCAACTAAACTTGCATTATATGCGCTTCCACATCCAACAAAATCTATTCTTTTATATTTATCTAAATCAATTATCAAATCATTAATATTTTCATTGGTAATATATTTACTATATAATTTTCTCGATATATCTATCTGCTCATTAATTTCTTTTAGCATGAAATGTTCATAACCATTTTTCATCGCTTCTTCAACATCATAATCAGCCGTTTCTATTTTCTTATAAATGATTATTCCATCGTAATAAATATTAAAATTATCACCAATTTCAACTATTTCATTATCATCTAATATTATAAATTCTTTAGTATATGGAAGTAAGGCACAAATGTCACTTGCTAGAAAGAATTCCTTATTACCAATTCCAAGTACTAAAGGGGTGTCTTTTTTAATACCATATATTTTATTTTTACCCTCGAACATTATACCTAAAGAATAACTTCCTTTAAGCATAGATGTTGCTTTTTCTATTGCCTCTAACTCATTATTTCCATTATAAAATGAATCGATTAGTGCACATATCCTTTCAGAATCAGTTTCACTTTTAAATTTGTATTTTTTGATTAATAAATCTTCTATTTCTTTATAATTCTCTATTACACCATTGTGTACTAAAACAACATTACCAACTCTATGTGGATGAGAATTTTCTTCGCTTACTTTTCCATGTGTTGCCCATCTAGTATGAGCTATACCACAAACAGAATTATCAAAGTCATATCTAGATACTTTTTCTTTTAAATTTTCTATTCTTCCAACACACTTAGTAACCCTAATTTTATTATTTTTAATAACAGCTAAACCAGAAGAGTCATACCCTCTATATTCAAGCATCTGCAAGCATGAAATAAGTACGTCTTTTACATTCCTTTTTCCTTTATAACCAATTATTCCACACATACACTTCTCCTTATACAATAATTATATAATAAATTGATATTCAAAAACACATATTAATCAAGTATTTACGTAAACAAAAAAAGACTTTATAAAAAAGTCTTACATAAATAATTTCATTGTTCTAATCATTTGAGCGGTATAACCTACTTCATTATCATACCAAGCAACTACCTTTAATAGAACTTTTCCATCACTTTCAACGACATTTGTTAAAAGTCCATCTACAATTGCCCCACACTCTTCTCCAATTATATCGCTACTTACTATTGGATCATCAGTATATTTTAATGTTTTACTTTGATTAGATTTAAACATATTATTAATATCTTCTTTTGTTGCTTTTTTTGAAAGTTCCAATGTTACATCCACAACAGAACCATCACCAGTTGGTACTCGGAATGCTATTCCATCCAGTTTACCACTTAAATGTGGAATTACTTTGCCAATTTGTGATGCTGCTCCTGTGGAAGTTGGAATAATATTTAGTGATGCTGCTCTACCACGACGAGACATAATTCCTTTTTTATGAGGAATATCTAATATTTCTTGATCATTAGTCATTGCATGAACAGTAGTCATAAATCCTTTTACAATTCCATACTTATCATCTATTAATTTTAATACTGGTGCCAAACAGTTAGTAGTACAACTAGCAGCACTAATAACTACATCATCTTTTTTAAGAATATTGTCATTAACTCCATATACTATTGTTTTAGCATCATCTTTAGCAGGTGCACTTATAATTACATGTTTTGCTCCTGCTTGAATATGTGCTTGACACTTTTCTACAGATGTAAACACACCTGTGCATTCAAGTACAATATCAACTCCTAATTTCTTCCATGGTAATTTAGTAGGATCTGGTTCCGCAAATACCTTTATCTTTCTATTTTTAACAAATAATTCATCATCATCGAAACTAATTTTACTCTTATTAGTCCTATGAACAGAATCATATTTATATAGGTACGCTAGTTGCAATGGATCAGTTAAATCATTTATTGCAACAACCTCTATATCTTTATCATTTTCAAGAAGTCTAAGAGCAGTTCTTCCTATTCTACCAAAACCATTAATAGCTATTTTTAACATTCTCATTTCCTCCTATTCAAAATAACTCTTTCCAATAAATTCTCTTAATACACTTGTAGTTGGTACATATTCACTTGGTATATTTATAAAGCATTTTAAGAAATTTAATATTCTTATTGCTTCCTCATAATTCTCAGAATCCTTGCTTATTGTATAAAGAAGTGGTTCTGCATATGTCCTTAAAACACCTATTTCATATGCTAAGGATGTATTAATAATAATATCTGCTTCACTTTGATATGGATATACAAAGTTTTCTTCGCTTGCTCTCATACCCATCCAATTATTAAGTGTTACTTCTGGCGAATAACCACGGGTTCTATGATCTCTTACCATACGTCTTAATAATCTTAAATCAGTTGTAGATATATGATTATGTCTATCTAATCCAACTGGAGTAAATGGGCTAATATATATCTTTAGTTTATTCTTTTTATTAATAACTCCATTTATTTTTTCATTTATTGCATGAAGTCCTTCAACAATTAATATTTGGTTATCCTTAAGAGCAATAGGTTTTCTCTTATATTCTTTCTCCCCAGTAATAAAATTATACGTTGGCATTACTACTTCTTTATTGCTTAATAAACTTTTTAATTGATTACTAAATAGTTTAACATCTATTGCTTCAACGCACTCATATTCATAACTTCCATCTGGTTTTCTTGGAGTATCTACTCTATTTACAAAATAATCATCAGTTGAAATAACCAAACTATCTATTCCTTTACTTCTTAGAAACAATGCAAGTTTTTTAGATGAAGTTGTTTTTCCACTGGAAGAAGGGCCAGATATAAATATTGCCTTAATATTTTTATTCTTTACAACAAGATTTGCAACTTTTTCCATATTATCATCATAAAGAATTTCATTTGTACGAATAAAATCTGATATTTTGTCTTCGCAAACCAATTTATTTAAATCGCCTGAATATCTAACTCCCAAGTTTTCTAATTTAGCTTCATATGTTTTAAATGCATCTAAAACTTGATCCCTATGTACAAATTTAGGAATGACTCCATTTATAGGGGCACATATTACTGCTCCAATAGGTGCTATATATATTAAATCGAATTTCTTCAGCATTTTTGTAGAAGATGGCATAATATAATAAAAGTAATTATATAAATCTGATAGTTCATACATTGTAACTGATTCATTAGTTAGATACGTATAGTTCAAACATTTTTCATATTCAGACAAACTTTCATGGTAATCATATGCATCTTTACGAGATACACTAACATTTTTAAATGGCAGATCAGATGCAATTATTTCTTTCATTCTAGATTTAATTTTATTTATAACATCTTCATCCACACGTTTTTTCATTTTAATTTCAGTGTAAATAAATTTATCTAGTGAATGCTTTATCTCAACAACAGCATCTTCACCATACAAATCCCTTACAGCCATAATATATACATATTCTAATCCTTTTGTGTATATTTTTCTACCTGTTCTATCATTTACAGTTATAAAATTAATGTAAACATCCTCATCTATTTCATAGTCAGCATCAACGGCATTTCCATTTACTTTTAATGCTACTACATCATCTTTATTTAACAAATTAATTACTTCTCTTACTGAAGCACCTTTGTCAACATCAAGTACTTCACCGTTTTCAAATGTAAGTCTAATCTTGTTCATATATAACCTCTTTATTTCTTATTCTATTAATATAATACCAAATTATTATTATTTTGTGAATAAAATAAAAATCACTTTACTAAAAAATGCCTAAATATTTTTAATATTTAAGCATTTCTTTAATTTTTCTAAATCTATGATTAATACAACTCTTAGTAATTGGTTTTTCAGTTTCACTACTTATTATTTCAGCAAGTTCTGACATGGAACTCTCAGGATATTTTTCTTTATATATACATATTGTTTTAATCTTATCATCTAATAAATCAAAATCATAGATTTCTTTTAGTCTACTAATTAATTCTAACTGCTCACTAGATGAAGCAAGTGACTTGTCAACATTAGCTTGTTCACAATTATTAAGCCTATTAGTCATATTTTTATGATCTCTATATATTCTTATATCTTCATAATAAAATAATGATTGAGTAGCATTTATCATTTTAATAAAGTCACTAATCTTTTCTGCTTCCTTGATATAAACCATATAGTTTTTATCTCTTTTGATTACTTTACTATTAAAATACATTTCATTTAATAAATTATTAATCATATTAGCAGTTTCTTCATTAGAAATAACAAATTCAAGATGATATCTACTCGTTTTAGGATCATTTATACTTCCACACATCATAAATGCTCCTCTCAAGTATGCTTGTTTGTCCTTATCTTCATCAATTAAATAAGAAGGTGGTACAAACTCTCTTATATTATTATTTAGTATTCCCAAATCATTTAATATAAAATCATATTTTTCTCTAACTATTAATAATACTAACTTATTTTTTCTAAGTGAGTTTACTCCACTAGTATCCATATCTATATCTATGTGATAAGTTTCTTTTATTAATTTATATATTCTTCTAGCAACGCTTATATTTTCAGAATATATTTCAAATCTATCTTTATATATTTTAACACCGATGTTCATTATAGCAGAAAGTTCTGCCATTTTTTCAGAATCACTATATTCAATACTACTAATTTCATTTTTAATATTACTTGTAAATGACATAACTTCACCACCTAACGCATTTAGTATACAAAAAAAAGAGTAGATAATCAATTATCTGCTCTTACCTTTTGATTCATTCACTTGAGTAACTAGTAAATCATGAGCAAAATCATACAGGCTTTGTTTTTCTCTATCTTGTAAGTCCATCGTTGACCATTCTTTTTCAAATTGCTTTTGCCATACTTTAAATCTATATTTATATTCAACTTTATCAACTTCTCTTTGATTTCTGGTTTTTCCTCTCAAGTATGCAATTTTTGCACTAACTAGTGGAGAAAGTTGAGTATTATTTTTTAAATACTCTAATTCTTCAAGAAAGTTTTCAAATTCCTCATATGTACTAAAATATACCATATTATCACCTACCATAATTTTATCAATAAATACTATACTAAATCAACATTTTTCAAAAATACTTTACAAATAGTTATTCATTATTTCTTTGTATTTTTCATATTCATTTTTTAATTCTTCAAAATGTTCTTTTATATAATCATAATCATTTTCTTTGCTTTTCTTTTCATGTTCAAAAGCTATATCAGCAAGACTTGTAAATCCAAGATATTTACTATCACTCTTTAATGCATGAACTTCTATCGCATAATTTTCCATATCTTTTTCTCTTAGGAAGATTTCCAATTTTTTCATTCTTTCTAAAGAATCAGTTTTATATGTTTCAATAGTCATATTATACATTTCCATATCGCCTAGAAGTTCTAACGCGCTATCCATATTAACACCACAAGAAATTAAATAATCTTTATTTAATTTCTTATTTTCAATTTCCGTATTATTAATTTTGTCCTCCTTAACTGCACTCACAATATCATTTAAATCTACTGTTTTATCAGTTATAACATAAACATCTTCTTTTTCCCAATCTACACTTTTTCTAACTGTTTTTCTTTCAAATACTTTATCTAATATCTTTTTAATTTGATCTTTTTTAAATGGCTTGGCAAGATAATATTTAAACCCTTCTTTAAGATACTTTTCTTCAGCACCACTTACTGCATCTGCTGTAAGTGCTATAGTTGGCGTGTTAAATGAAGAATCATCTTTTAGTTTTCTAAATGCAGTTTCTCCATCCATTTTAGGCATCATTATATCCATTAATATTAAATCATATTTTTTATTTTTAACTTTTTCTATTGCTTCCAATCCGTCATTGGCTTCATCCAAGTCAAAATTGAAATCTTCTAATGCTTTTCTAGCAACTTTTAAGTTAAGCTTATTGTCATCAACAATTAATATATCTTTATGGCCATAATCAGCATCTTCAATTATTTCAATATCTACATCATTATCATTTACCATTTTATTAATTTTTTGAGGTAAATTAACCATAAATATACTACCTTGTCCATATATACTTTGGACATTTATAGTACCATTCATCATTTCAACTAACTTTTTAGTTATAGCAAGTCCAAGTCCAGTTCCCTCAGTTGTTGAATTCTTTTCACCAAGTCTTTCAAACTTAGTAAATAATTTATCTATATCCTCTTTCTTTATTCCACGTCCAGTATCTTCAATAGTTATTATTAAAGTACACAAGTCACCTTTATTAATACACTTTATTCTTAAATTCACTTTTCCACTATCAGTATATTTAATGGCATTAGTTAAAAGATTATTTATAACTGATTTAATATGTTTTTTATCTCCGATTAATTCATATGGTAAATCATCGCATATATCAACATTCAAATTTATTTCTTTATCTCCAATTCTAGTAGATGCAATATTAATAAGTCCTTCAAGTTCACTTCTAACATTATATGGTGTCTCAATAATATCTAACCTATCACTTTCAATTTTATTAATATCTAATATGTTACCAACTATATCTAATAAGGCTTGACTAGCACTTTGAATATCTTTTGAATCTTCAATTACTTCTTTTGGAACTCTGTCTTGATAAGTACATATATCTTCAGAAAGTCCAACTATTGCATTTAACGGAGTTCTTATTTCATGAGACATACTACTCAAGAAATCACTTTTAGCATTATTGGCTTTTTCTGCTTGTTCTTTTGCAACATTTAAGTCCTCTATCATTTGTATATCAGGATTCTCAATCGTAAAATACATTATATAACATAATATTGCTAAAGCAAAATCATATATTATTATTCCTCTAAATAATATTGTTAATAAATATAGAATTCCCATAATAGGAAGAATCAAATATATAATCAAATATTTCTTATTCATCTTTTTAATATTGGCTAAGGCTAAAACAAAAGATAGTGCTAAAAATATTATTACTATTATATATCCAATATTTATCATGCTACCAGAAATATTTGTTACTAAGCCTATTTTCTCAATATTAATATCTAAAAATCTGGTTTCAAAGAAAAACAAAATAATAAATCCAATCAAAAAATATTTATAATACTTCTCTCTCTTGGCAGCACTTTCATAACTAATAATTAATGTATATATAAATAATGAAATAAATATAGCAGAAAATAATGTAGTTACTATTCTGTTAATTAAAAATATAATACTATAATATTCTGTTAATATTACTATATTATCATAATAAGCACAAAGACAATGCGCAGCGGTACTTAAAAGCGACTCTACAAGCGAGAAAATTAAAATTATATTATAGTATTTATTTTCTAGTAAATTTATCTTCTTTTTACTAAAGTAGACAAAAAATAGTAGCAAAATAAAAATTGTTGATACAAAAGGTATTTCAAATTCTAATGACACACTACCACCCCTATCTTACTAAAAGTAGTATATCATATAGCACTTAAAAATACAATTAATCAACAATTACTATTTATTCCAATTCTGTTTCATATATAATTTTATATCATATTTTTTTTGTTCTTCTCTATCGACTAATAATGGTGCTAAAATCCTAATTACATCACCATTTTTTTCATTATAATCAATTTTATCTAAGAAAGAATAAACTTCAGAACTATTATCAACACCTTTTTCATGATATGACATTATTTCTTCATCCCAACATTCTGAACTATGCCATGTCACTTCACTATATATTTTTTTTCTTTCTTCCATGTGTTTTTGATGCAAATCTCCAACTAAATCCTCTCTTTTACATTGAATATTTAAATTATCACTTAGAAATAAAAATTCTTCAGGATCTAAAACAATACCATTTAAACTCCTTGCATCACTCAAACTTACTCTAGATAAATTAAATCTTAAGCTTGCTATTTCATCTCTTAACTTTATAAGAGCTTCTTTCTTTTCATAACCATTAAAATCTATTGGATCAGAAGCAGCAATCAAAACAGCGTTGTTATTATGGTCATAATTTGCCACTATAGGTACTACTGGTACATTAGTTTCCTGTGATAAATGATATACTCCAGGATATAAAGGTACACAATTTTGATTCTCTGTATTATTTAGTACCCCTTCTGGAAAAAGTAAAACACTAGAATTATTTTGGAGCACTTTTACCATTTTCTTATATGCTTCTTTTCTACTTTCTTTAGATAATTTATTAACATATATCATACCATTTAACCATAGAAAATACATTTCAGGATTATGATCCACTTGATCTGTTGTTCCAATTAAAGTATAAGTACTTCTATCAACTACAGCCAAATCATTAGCAATATCTCCTGGAAAAGAATGACCAGCAGCAAATATATAATTCTTACCATCTTCAAGAGTAGGATATGATAATAAAATAGTTTCTTTACCAGTTTTAGATTTAATAATTCTTTTCATCAATGGATGTACTATTCTTCTAATCTTTATTCCTCTTTCAGTAGTAAATTCATCACAATTCAAATTTTTACTTTTAATGAGTCCAATATTTTTCCACATATATAATTACCCCATATTTAATATTTTTTTGTCAACGCATTTATACTATCACAAGACCTTGGTATAAACAAGTAAAAATATAATTATTTCAATTTTTTAGTTGACATTTATTTTAAAACACCATATCAAATTTATCATTTATAATAAAAAAGAAGATTTTTTATCTTCTTTAAAATCTACTACTAAATGATTTGCCTTTAGATGGGAAAGTAACAAAATTTCTAGGGTTTACTGAATTACTTCCTGTCCATCCATTTCTTATAGTGAAATGAAGATGTGCGCCTGTAGAACATGTATCCCATCCACCGTTTTTTCTAAGTGTGAATCCTCCTCCACCGCTTTTCCCAACAATAGTGTTTATATTTACTGCTTGTCCTATTTTGACATTTATTGATGCTAAGTGCATATATACGCTTCTATATTGTTTGCCATTAACAATGTGATTTATAGTTACAATATTACCACCACATGAACTTTTTGTAGTAATACCACTTACAGTCCCTGCTGCAGAAGCATATACTGGAGTATTTAATGGTACTCCTATATCTATTCCGCTATGTATTTCTCTTCCATGCACAGGGCATATTCTATAACCCCATTCACTTGTAATAGTTCCCTTTGTTAGAGGCCTTACAAATCCTTTAGCATTAGTACTGCTAATACAAACTACTAAATCAACATCTTCTTTACAACCATTAGCTTTATATATTGATTCATAATATTCAATAGTTTTCTTCCTAGATTTTATTTCAGCCGCAACATCAGAATGCGCGTCTTCCAAATCTGCCAAACTCACATTATAATTTTTTAATTTCTTATCTAAATCTTTAATACTTGCTTCAGACTTGGCAATTTTATTTTTTAACTCTACTTGAAGTTTTTTATCTTCTTCAATCAAATTATACATTTCATCAATTAAATCATCATTATATTTAGTTAATTCTTCAACTACAGCACTTCTATATATAAAATCAGTAAAATCTTTTGCTTCAAAGACATATTCTAAATATATGTTGTCCCCATTAGATACTTGTAAAAATGAAAGTAATGAGTCTATTTCTTTTTTCTTTTTTTCAATATCTATTTCAAGTTCATCTATCTGTTCTAATAAATCATCTATTTCATCTTCATATCTTTCTATATCTTTTTCCAAACTGCTTATTTCCTTATTTGCAGACTTAATTTTATTTTGAACATTTTTTTGTTTTTTAACTAATGCTGCTTGATTCGCTTCATCTTTGGCAAGCTGTGCTTTCAAACTTTTTAATGATTCAGCTTTAATATTACACGTTAAAAAGAATAAACAAAATATAAATAATAATGTTTTATTTATCTTTTTCATCATACTTTTAAATATTTCCTTACAGCTCTATAGCTACCAAAAGCTCCTACTACTATTCCTATACCGAATAAGGCTGCTACTAGAATAAACATAATTTCAGATGGCTTGATTAATTTAATAATTGCAGTAAAAACTTGTCCACCTAATCTATCATATAAATAACTATATCCATAACAGCATACAGCTATAGGAATAAGAGAACCTAAGAATCCAAGAATAACTCCTTCAAAGAAGAATGGTCTTCTAATAAATGAGTTGCTTGCTCCAACTAGTCTTCTAATTTCAATTTCTCTTCTTCTTGATTGGATTGTAATTTTTATAGTATTACTAATTAAGAATACTGTTACTAAAACTAAGGCACCTACTGCAATATATGAAACTTTTTTAACCATATCAAATATTTTTACTAATTCTTCTACAGAACCCTCCCCATATTTAACTAGTTCCACTTTATCTAATTTTTCTATATTGTCAGCGGTTTTACCTATTTGTTTAATGTCATTTACTTTTATTAAGAATGAATCTTGTAGTGGGTTTGTTTCTTCAGTATATTGTTCCATTATGCTTTTAAAGATTTCAGATTCATCTTGCATTTCCTTCTTAACATCTTCTTTTGAATTAAACTTAACACTTTTTACATTATCTAAAGTTTTAATTCTAGTTTCTAACACTTCGATATCAGTTGATTCTATTTTTCTATCTAAAAACACTACAATTGTTAAATCTTTTTCTATTTCAGAAGTAAAATTATTAACATTATATGAAAGTAAGATACTAAAACCTACCATAATAAGTGTAATAGTTATACATGAAATACTTGCTAAAGATAGTGAGAAGTTTCTAAATACACCTTTAAATGATTCACTTATATTTTTATTTAAAATTCTAAATGCCTTCACTCTTAAATCTTCCTTTCTGACTATCTTTCTTAACTAGTCCCTTATCAATAACAATAACCCTTTTTCTCATTTTGTTAACTATTTCTTTATCATGAGTTGCCATAATAATAGTTGTTCCTAGTTTTTCATTTATCTCTTCAATAACTTTCATTACTTCCATAGAAGTATCAGCATCTAAGTTACCAGTAGGTTCATCGCATATAAGAACTTTAGGATTATTCACAATAGCACGAGCAATTGAAACTCTTTGCTGTTCTCCACCAGATAGTTGATCAGGATAACTTCTTAATTTATCTTTTAACCCTACATTTTCAAGTGCTTTAATAGTTGCTTTTCTTATTTCACTATTTTTATACCCATACATCTCTAAAGCGAAAGCAACATTTTCATATGCTGTCAATTTAGGAAGTAATTTATAATCTTGAAAAACTATTCCTAGTTTACGTCTCAACTTATATATTTTTCTATTCCTAAGTTTAGCAACGTTAATACCCCCAACATATACTTCACCCTCAGATGGTTTTTCTTGTCTATATAATAATTTTATTAAAGTTGATTTTCCACTTCCTGAAGCACCCATTATAAAAACAAACTCTCCTTTAGAAATTTCTAAATCAACACCTGCTAGAGCAGTTACTCCATTTGGATATCTTTTAATAACGTTTTTTAATTCTATTAACTGCATAATACCTCCGTAAATCAAGTATATACAATATTTATTTGCTACACTATCACATTGTAATTATAGCAAATAAATATTGCTTTTTCCATATTGTATTTTATATTTCACATATTTATCAAAATTAAAAGCCTACTATAATTTCAAGTAAGCTTCTAAAAACTCTTTAATATCTCCATCTAAAACATCGTTAACATTGGATGTTTCAAAATTAGTTCTAGTATCTTTAACTAATGTATATGGACACATAACATAACTTCTAATGGCACTTCCAAAGTTGACATCCATTACTTCGCCTTTTAAATCTTTGATTTTATCATTAAATTCATTTAACTTTAACATATATAACTTATTTCTTAACATGTCCATCGCTATTTCTTTATTCCTAATTTGACTTCTTTCAACTTGGGATGATGTCACTATTCCGGTTGGAATATGCGTAATTCTAACAGCTGAATCAGTGGTATTTACTCCTTGTCCACCACATCCGGATGACCTATAAACGTCTATTCTTAAATCACTTTCTTTAATGTCAACATCCATATTCTTCTTTATTTCAGGTGTCACTAATACAGAAGCAAAAGAAGTATGTCTTCTTGAATTACTGTCAAAAGGGCTAATTCTAACAAGCCTATGCACACCAGTTTCACCTTTTAAATATCCAAATGGATAATTTCCTTTAACAAGCAAAGTACATCCTTTAATGCCAACTTCTTCACCATCTTGACTACTTATCACTTCATACTCATAACCATTTTTTTCAAAAAATCTTTCATACATTCTAAGAATCATATTAGCCCAATCATTACTTTCAGTTCCACCCGCTCCAGAATGTATTTCAACATATGCATTATTAGAATCAAATTCACCATTTAATAATGCAAATAATTTTAATGACTCCATCTTATCATCGATTGACTTAAGTTCATTTTCTATTAAAGAAATGTCTTCATCATCGCTACTTATTTCAAACATTTCTGAAATAGTATTTACTAGAGATTCTATATCATTATATTTATTAAAAACATCTTTTAACATTTTAAGTTCACTTAATACATCTTTAGCTTTATTTTGATCATTCCAAAAAGAAGAATCATTCATTATATCTTCTAATTCTTTAATTCTGCTTTCTTTATTATCTATTTCTAATTTCTTTTTGACATCAACCAGAAAAGATAAATAATCATCAATTTTTCTTTCTATTTCCTTTGTTTCCATACAATTATTTTAACATATAAATATACAAAAAGAAACGTTAATGGCGAATTAGCGTTTCTTTTAAATGATTATTAATTTAACAAGCGTTTCGCATTATTACAATTCCGCAGCCACCTCTTCCACCAGTTAGTGAGGCTGAGTTACTATTATTACCGCAGCCGCCACCGCCGCCACCAACAGCGTGAATATCGGCGGAGAACGGACTATTGACATTAATGTACCAATATTATTTTCTAATATATCGCTCTTAATTAAAACTATTCCTTTATCCTTATCACACACCGTAATAATAGAGTCTCCAGGTTAATATTGAACATTTCTCTTACTGCTTTAGGTATTACTATTTGCCCTTTTTCTCCAACAGTGCATATTCCAACGTATCTTTCTTTTTTCATGAGCACCTCTTTGTCATACTTTTCGCACAAATTGTACAATAAAATACTATTCATATTAATTATGCCTATTAATTAAAATAATTTCAATATTAAAGTTTAAAAAAAACGCTAAATATAGCGTTTTTTATCTTATCTATTAGTTTTACTTTTATTTATTATCTGTTATACTTTTCATACTCGCAAAAAAATAAGGCTCTTTTGCCCTATTTTTTATCATATTCTTCAAGAAAACTTCTATATTCCCCGTCTTTTTTAGTACCAAGTACACAATTTAAATTTATATTGTCTAGAGATTTAAATATATTATAATCTAAATTTTTATTGTTCTTCATTAGAGTTTGAATTAATTCTTTAATCTCTTTTCTTTTGCTCAATGTTGGATCTACATGGGTAGATTCCTCAGTAAATTTACATGCACAATTTAGGAATGTTAATTTGTTATATTTTGCCCAAGCTATTATATCTTTTTCTCTTACCAAGTATAATGGTCTTATGAGTTCCAATCCTTTGTAGTTATCGCTATGTAGTTTTGGCATCATAGTTTTAATTTCTGATCCATAGAACATTGATAGTAGTGTTGTTTCAATAACATCATTAAAATGATGACCTAATACTATTTTATTGCATCCAAGTTCTTCTGCTTTGCTATATAGGAATCCCCTTCTCATTCTTGCACACAAATAACATGGGCTACCTGTATTTATATTTGTTACCACATCAAATATGTCGCTTTCAAACACCTCTATTGGTATATTTAATGTTCTTGAATTTTCTAATATTAGATTAGCATTTTTAACATTATATCCTGGGTTCATTACAACATAATGAGCATCAAAATGTATCTTTCCATGCCTTTGTAATTCCTGGATACACTTTGCAAGTAAAAAGGAATCTTTTCCACCACTAATACAAACCATTAAATTATCATTTTCTTTTATTAGTTCATATTCATTTATTGCTTTTATGAATTTACTCCATATTTCTTTTCTATATTTTTTAATTATACTTTTTTCAATGTCTTTGTATCTGTCCATAATATTTATCACCTCAAAAGCGATTATATTATATCATTTGCAAAATAAAAACTCTATATTTATAGAGTTTATTCATCTAAATTATTTATTGTTTGACTAATAACTGCATCATCAACATTATTAATTGTATACCAACCAAATTCTGTCATCTTATCATATGTGTTAGCTTGATGCATGATAGTTTCGTCTAATCCTTTTTTTAATAATTTTCGCACATTTTCATTTACGCTTTCTAAAGTTCCGTGAACATATACCTCTACAGTACTTTTTAAAAGCATTAAATAATTATCCATTAACAATTGATCACTCATTTGATTTTTCCTCCAACAAATCCATTAATTCATTTTTTAACTTTTCATGATACTTAATTTCTTTTTCAAAGAAAGAAATCAATTCTTCATCTTCAAGCATATTAATAGTTTCATCACAGATTGAAATTATATTCTTTTCATGCCCAATCGCATCTTCTACATATGATAATTCTTTTTGTGTCATATTTCCTCCTCAATATTAATATTTGCAATTATTTAATTATTATTTTGGAAATATTTAACAAAAAAAGATAAGTAACTAGTACTTATCTTATGAATTTAAAGATTCTGTTTCATATAAATTCTTATATATACTATTATTTAATAATAAATCATTATGTTTTCCACTACCGACAACCTGTCCATCATCTATCACATATATAATATCTGCATCTATTATGGTTGACAATCTATGGGCAACAATAATAACAGTGTGATCTTTAACGAGTGAATCTATTGATTTTTTAATGTACTCCTGAGAATTATTGTCAAGAGCAGAAGTTGCCTCATCGAATAATACAATTTTACTTTTCTTAGCTAATGTTCTTGCAATTGAAAGTCTTTGTTTCTGACCTCCTGATAAGTTTACTCCGCCTTCTCCTAAAACAGTATTATATTTTTTAGGCAATGCCATGATGTAATCATCCAAATATGCCATTTTGCAATATTCTCTAACATCCTTCAATTTAATATTCTTATTAATTAACTTAAAGTTTTCTAAAATAGTTCTATTAAAAATAAATGGTTCTTGTCTAATAATAGACACTTGCTTTCTAAGTTCATCTTCATCTAAATCTTTAATATTTATTCCATCAATAGTAATACTTCCCTTTTTAGAATCAAATATTCTAGTAAGCAAATTAAATATTGTAGATTTTCCTTGACCGGATTTTCCAACAATTGCAATCTTCTTATTAGGCTCAATTGTAAGATTAAAATTCTTTAATAGTGATTTTTCATTTGGATAATTAAACTTAATTTTCTTAAATTCAATTTTTCCGATAACATTCTTAAACTTTTTATTACCAAATTCTTCATCTTGATATAATCTATTTTCAAGAATCTCATTTACCCTTGTTAGTGATACAACTAATTTTTGATACATTTCAGTCAAATCATTAATCTCATCAATTAAATACATAAATTTATATACATAATATGTTATTGATATAAAATATGCAAGAGTAACATATGACTTGAACAATAAAATCACACAGGTTGCGAACACTGTTGCTTCAAGCAATGATCTAATTATTTTAATAAGTGTTTTATATTTTGTATAGATATCTGTTTCTTCAACAGATTTATTAAATATCATTTTGATAATGTCTCTTACATTATCAATTAAATTATTCTTAACACCAAGTGTTTTAATTTCTCTTATTCCTCTTATGGATTCATTAACTAAAGAAGCGAATTTATCTTGTTCCTTTCTACGCTCCTTGTGTAATTTAATAACTTTTGGATTAAATCTCTTAATAACTAAATAAAGTAACACCATAAAGAATATTATTTCTATGCCAATAATATATGAATTAATAAATATATAAATTAGTATTACAATAGCTCCAATTAAGGAAGAAATGGTTTGTATTATTCTTCCAAATATAAAACTTAATGAATCTGCATCTGAAGTAATTCTATTGATAATTTCACCAGATGAAGTCTTTTCAAATGCATAAGCAGGTAAATTAATTGCTTTTTGATATGTATTAAAGCTTAATTTTCTAGATATTTTATTCTCTACTTTCTGTAACATAGCATAGCTTTTCATATATAACCATGCATCAATAACAATATTTATAGATAAATATATTCCTAGATACGTTAATGCTTTCTTAATGTCCAACTTGGTAGCTGATTCAACCACCATACCATTTAAATAACCTCCCATTGTATTAGCAATTTCGGTTATAAGAATTATAATACCTGCGATTATAATTTTAATTCTATCTTCTTTAATAAATTTCCATAGAGGCTTAAATTCTTTTAAATTTTTCATAAATCGCCTCCAAATAAAAAGCCTACATAGTAGGCATTAAAAAGTTATTTAGAAAGTTGGGAAAAAGATAAGTTCCCTTCTTTCATTTCCTACTATAAAACACTCATTATAATTTTTTGAATTTAATAATATCATTTTTCCCACTCCTTTCTCTTTAAATTCACCATTAGTCTAGCATAAGTGAAAGCGTATGTCAACCATATATAGTTAACATCCACTTGATATTTTTATAATTAATGATATAATATTTCGAAAAAGGAAGAAGTATGAAAAAAATAATTAAGTTTTTTACAATTGCTTTATCAATATTAATTGGAGTAATTGCATTGTTAGAGATTTATAGTAGAATTTATATTAAATTTAATAAATCAGACTTTGCATATCTTATGAACTATACTTCATTTCAAATAAATGAAAATATGTCTTTAGAATATAATATTAATGATAGATTAATATTAGAAAAAAAAGAAAATTACAATATTGGTGATACTATCTTATTCAAGTACTTTGATACATATAAAATTGTTGAAATTAATGATAGATATTCTCGTTATTATGATGCTCTCGATGAATCAAATAATGATTATTTAGTTAGCAGTGATCAAATAGTTGGAAAAGTAGTTACTAATTTCAGTAAATCCTATGATTTATATAGTACTTTAGCTACACCTAATATTGTAGTTCTATTTATTATTTTATTAATCTCATATATATATTTTGACAATAAAGATGTTAAATATTCAAAGGATGAGTATTAGTTATTACTAATACTTCTTTTTTACATTCTTTTAATACTTTTTCATCTTCATAATTATTTAATGCTCTAATTATTATTTGAGCTACTTTTCTGAAATCTTCATCTGTAAGCCCTCTAGTTGTCATAGCCGCAGTACCTATTCTAATTCCACTTGCAATGCTAGGTTTTTCTGTTTCATTTGGAATAGTGTTTTTATTTACTGTAATGCATATCTTATCAAGCGTTGTTTCTGCCACTATACCAGTAATTCCAAAACTACTTTTGACATCAACAAGCATTAAATGATTATCTGTACCGCCTGATATTATTCTCACATTATTTTTGATAAATTCATCAGCCATTGCGGCAGTATTTTTTATTATGTTTTTTGCATACGTTTTAAAGTTAGGCTGTAGTGCCTCATAAAAACATTGTGCTTTGGCAGCAATTACATGCATTAAAGGCCCACCTTGAATTCCAGGAAAAATTGTTTTATTGATTTTCTTTATCATTTCTTCATCATTTGTAAGAATTAATCCGCCCCTAGGGCCTCTTAAAGTTTTGTGAGTTGTTGATGTTACAACGTCAGCGTAATCGCATGGATTCATATGAACCCCGCCAGCAACTAATCCTGCGATGTGAGCCATATCCACCATCAAATATGCTCCGCACTTATCGGCTATTTCCCTAAACTTTTTAAAATCTATACTTCTACTATAAGCACTTCCACCCGCAATAATCATTTTTGGCTTCTCTTTTAATGCTAATTCTAATATTGAATTATAATCTAATACTTCATTTTTCAATTCATATGAGACTATTTCATAATCTTTTCCGCTAAAATTGACACTGCTTCCATGAGTTAAATGTCCTCCTTCAGAAAGAGACATGCCCATTACTTTATCACCTTTTTCTAATAATGCTCTATATACTGCCATATTAGCAGAGCTACCACTATGTGGTTGAACGTTTGCATATTTAACATTAAATAATTTGCATGCATATTCAATAGCCTTATTTTCAAAAATATCTATGTATTCGCATCCACCATAGTATCTTTTGCCAGGATAACCTTCAGCATATTTATTGGTAAGAATGCTGCCTTGTAATTTCAAAACATCTTTAGAGACATAATTTTCACTTGCTATTAACTCAATATTATTTTTTTGTCTTCTCTTTTCTAATTGAAGAGCTTTCCTTAATTCTTTATCCATTTTACATCACCTAATAAAAATTATACCAAAAAAATAATATAACTTAAATGTTATATTATTTTATTCTATATTAATTACATCTGGGACTTTTTCTTCATCACTTGCATTATCAGATTGCATTATATTTTCATCTGTTTCTTTTAAATCGTTTTCTTCTTCATTGCTACTCATGAAGACAGGTTTACTTTCTATATTACTTCTTTTTTTATCTTTCAATTTAACAATCAAGTAGATGAATACAACTATTATTGCAATTACTAAAGCTCCGAAACCAATTACCATCAAATAACTTATACCATTTGAAAGTTCAAAAGAGAAAATAATGTCATTTGATTTGCTTTGATCAAAAGTCCATGTTAACGTTTCTCCACTGCCGCTTACTACTTCAGCGTTATTATTAATAGATTTATGTGGTAATTTAACTATAAATTTTATGCCTGATGTATCAGTTTTATCTTTTTTATCATCTTTTGTTAATTTAACAACATCAGAAACATCTAAATCCTTTAATTGAATTGACTTTTGTTCTTTACTATAGCTATACAATTTATTGCTCGCTGTTATTTTGGTGACAGCACTATCTTTGCTTATAGTTATTTCATATTTAACATCATCATCTATCTTAAGTTCATTTTTTTCACTTGAATATACTTTTTCAGTTTTAGATTTGTTAAATTCATTTAATCCATTATTAAGTATTTCCTTTACTATATCAAGAAAATCATCCTCTGTTTGCTTATCCATTTCATTATTAACAAATCTCATTATTACATTATTATCAATTGTAAAATTTGCCGTGTATATATTTTTAAAAAATGATTTTTCCACTTTGAACAAATACTTCTCATTAAAATCTGATTCAAAGTATTTTGAAATATCAACCTTTATTATATCCTCAGTAGATATATCATCAATATTATTATATTTTTTAGTAATTTTGTATCCATTATAGCCAGATTCAGTTAACCTCTGAATCTTAATACCCCTGTTTGTATATTGAGACATATTATTTAAATATGGTGTTTCATTAAAATTATCATCAACAATAATTTTAGCGTCTAAATCAATGCTTCTATCAGAGTTAACAGTTAAAGTTGTCTCTGATTTATAGCATCCAGTTAGCATAAATAATAATACAAATATAATTAAATATGATTTAATCTTCTTCATAATAATGCCCTTCTATATCCTATATTTATATATCTATTAATAGTATATCACATTATTATAATTTTTAAAGATTTTTAATTAAAAACATTTATGTATCACATAAATGCTTTTAATTTTTCTACTTCATTTTCTTGAAATTTAACAAAGTTTTTAGCAAATTTAATTACTTTTTTATCAGCACGCATTTTATAGCTACTTACCTTAGCAGTAATAATATTAATACCCATGGTTATTCCTTCAACTAGCATTTGTGCAAGAGCAGGATCACTATTATCCAGAATAGTCTCCATCATTATTCCCATATTGCTGCTGATTTTAGCCATTAAAGATGATTTCTTAGGCTCTACATCATATTCTGATAGTAATTTCTCACTTTTCTTAATATACCTTTCATATTCCTTTATTTCTTCTTCTAAAATATATTTAATCTTGTTTTCTTTTTTCTTTATTTTTGTAAGTAAAGTAGTTATTGTATATGAACCCATTTCAGCAGTTTCATAAATATGTGTTAGCAATTCAGCATTTTCATTCATTTCTATTCACCAATATTATTATCTGTATTATTTCTAAAATTATACATTTTTTTATCTTTAATAATTAACTATATTGTGATAAACTTTAAATTATGAAAAAAGCATTAGTGATAATTATATTATTATTTATATTTACTGGATGTGATAAGTTTACAGATGACGTTCCAGTTGTAAAGGAAACCTTTATTCTAGAAACAAATCAAAATGTGCAATTTGAATATGCATCCGATGCATATCTATTTGATTTGATTAATTCTACAGATGAAGTGGAAATAGAAAATATTAAACTAGATACTATGTCATTAGGAGAGCATATTATTAAGTTCAATTTTTCCAATCGAGGGAATAAATATGAACAAGAAATAAAATATATAGTTGTAGACACAACAAAACCATTACTATTGATAAGTTCATCTTACAGTGTTGAAAAAGGTAAAGAAGTAAATTTAGTCAATAAAGCAATATGTGCTGACAATCATGACAAAAGACCTAATTGTTATATAGAAGGAACATATGATTTTAACAAAGTTGGGACGTACAATTTAAAATATCATGCAGTGGATACATCTGGAAATTCCACAACAAAAGAATTTAAACTAAAGGTTATAAAACCAGCAAAGAAGAAAGAAACACAAAGCAAGCCAAAATATAAAATAGAAGATTTAATTTCAAAGCATAAAAGTGACAAGACCATGGTGGGTATTGATGTATCATCTTGGCAAGGAGATGTCGATTATCAAAAAGTAAAAGAAGCTGGAGTCGAATTTGTAATAATTAGATTAGGTTTTGGTCATAACAAAAAGGGAGAACTTGTTCTTGACAGCAAGTTCACAAATAATATAAAAAAGGCAAAAGAAGCTGGATTATTAGTAGGTATATATTTTTATAGTTATGCTAATACAATAGAAAAAGTAAAAGAGCAAGTAAACTATATCATGGATAATTTAAACAATGAATCACTTGATCTACCAATTGCATTTGATTGGGAAGATTGGGGAAGTTTTAATACTTATAATATGAGTTTAACTGACATAAGAATAATTGCTAAGACGTTTATTGATGAGGTAGAGAAAAGAGGCTATAAAGGCGCTCTTTACAGTAGCAAATATTATTTAGAGCAAATATGGGGAATAGATAAATATAATACATGGCTTGCCCATTATACAAATGAAACTAGTTATAAAGGTAAATACTTTATGTGGCAATTGTCAAATAGAGGTAAAGTTGCAGGAATAAATGGAGATGTAGATTTCGACATTCTATACAAATAAAATACACATTATTTAAAAATAATGTGTATTTTTTTAATTAATTTCTTTTTCTATAACATCCATTATATATGGAGCAATCTGTACTTTACGAGAGAGAATATTATGAAGTTCAATTCCCTCATGCACTTCGGTCAAATTAAATGCTTCTTTTATAACATCTTCTCCATCCGTATTATATAGACAGTAAGATATATTATTAAACATATCTATTACAAACAAAGTTAATACTCTATATCCACTTAAATTTGCAACCTCATTTAAATATTTAATCATTTCTTCTTTATTTATTAATTCATAATCAGAAGTTAATATTTGTCCAATGCCAAACATAACTTTATCTACTTTATATGATTTAAAATCTTTATATAATAATTCTTTATTAGTAAGCCCTTTTATGCTCATTCCTTGTTTTAGCATCTTAGTTCCATATGTTTTCATATTTATTCCAGCTAGTTTGCATAAACTATTAAGTGCTTCTTTGTCTCTCTGTGTAGTTGTAGGAGAAGTTAATAATAAAGTGTCCGAAATAATAGCAGAAGCCATTATCCCAGCAATACTTTTAGGAATTGCAATATTATTCTCAACATACATATTATAAATAATTGTATTTACACTTCCTACTTGAGCGTTTCTGAAGTTAATTGGTTTTTTAGTAATTATATCACCAATATTATGATGGTCTATTACTTCAAGTATTTCTGCTTCATCAAGTCCGTCTACACTTTGAGAATAATTATTATGATCTACCAATATCACTTTTTTCTTACTAACATTATTGCAATCTGTTAAAGTAAGTAATCCAGTGCAATTTCCATTCTTATTTAATATTGGATAATTTGTGTGTTTTAATTTCTTGCTTTCTTCCATAAAATATGATAAATAATCAACATCTTTAAAAGTATTAATTTCCTCTTTTCTAATAATATTATTAACATAATTAGAAAGTGACATTAATTTACCAACTTCATATGCAGAATGAGATGTTGTAATTATATTAATATTATTTTCAAATGCAAGATCAAATAGTTTTTTACTTAGTTTATTATTAGAAACTAATACTATTAATTTAACCTTGGATTTAATAGCATATTCTATAATTTTAATATTATCTTCTACAATTAATATAAATGAATTATCAAGCTTAACATCCTTCATAAACGTATCTTTAGCGTAAGTTGTATCTAATACTTTACCATTTATTTCTTTATCAAACTTTAATACTTTTTCTCCATTTAAAACTCTTAAAATGTTCCCATATGATGTATTAATTGCATTATAATTACCCAGTATCATTTCTTTAGCAATTTCTTTTAATGAAACATATCCAAAATATTTATTCTTTCCCTCAACAACAGGAAGACCTGTAAGTGAATATTTATTCAAAAAGTCAAATGCATCTTTTATAGATACATTTTTATCTATAAAACAATTCTTATGATAGTTAACATCCTTAATTTGTAATTTTACATCACTTAAAAGATAAGGCTCTTTAATATTAAAAGTCTTAAGAACATATTTTGTTTCTTCATTAATACTCCCAAGTATTGCGGGAATAGTATTTAATCCTAGTTTATTTTTTAAATATGAAAGACTTATCGCAGCACAAACACTATCTGTATCTGGATTTTTATGACCAAATATATATGTTAAATTTCCTTTCACATTTATCACCCATTATTCTTTATTAATGATACCATTTTTAAGCATAAAAATAAAGAGTGTTTAAATAACACTCATTTTATTCCATTCTTCAAATATTGAAATCTATATTTTTGTTTAATGTCCGGATATTTTTTATGGTCAACCTCACTTAAAAAATCATCTTTTTTTCTTATCCACACCTCACAATTTCCATATAACGCCCTATAGATAACAAGTTCTTCTAATGTTTCACAATCTTTTCCAGTTCCAATAACAATATATAAATTTCCTTTAAAATGTCTATATATTCCATTAATTTTTAATTTATTCATAAATATTTATTCTCCGAATACTATAGTTGATGAGGAGTAAATCCATTTGCCATATCAGTTAAGTTTTGATAGTCATCTTGTGATCTTCTAGCAAGTGCTTCAGCTGTAATATTATTTCTTCTAATCGAATCTATAAACCTATCAACATCTTGCAATCTATTTTTTATTTGATCCAATAATTTCTTGTTCTTTTTTATACCAGCCCCAATAATAACAATATATCCATCAACATATTTAAAGAAAAGTCTAACTCCATCACCTTTCTTCTCCCATGTGTTTTTAAAATCTTTTCCTATTAGTTTTCTTTCTTTCCTTTTATCACTATAGTGTTTCCCATCTCTTAAATCACATATTAATTTGTCAAACATAGAAAATGTAACTTCGTGGGCACCTTTTGATAGTATATCGGATAAATCACTTTGTACCTCTGAAACGTCACCATTACGTAAAAATAAAACTTGACTCTTTTTAAAGGCTTCAAACTCTTCTTGTTCTTCCTGGCGTTCTTTTAAATAACCATCGAATGCTTGTTTTCTTGCTATAATTCCCTCTTTCCATTTTTTTGTATATTCTTTATCTAATTCAGATCCTTCTTCTTTTGCTATCTTGCAGTATTTTTCCACTTCATCTGATAGTTCACCTATAATATTGATAACCTTAACTATAACAGCATCTACATTTTCAAAATTGAATAACATTTCCATTTGTTGCTCAAATAGTTCATCGCTTGAACCATTTTCTGGATCAAATAAAAATCTAATAAATGTATCTGTGTAATCTCTTACAATATCTTCTGCACTATATTCATCTTGTGATTTAGTATAATAATTTTCTTTCATTTTTTATCCCCTATAACTCTATTAATTCATACTCTGTTGTTCCTAGTCCAAGGCTTTCTGAATACTCTGTTATATGTCTTCCCATTCTTGAATCAATTCTTTCTTGTAGTGATGGTGCTCCAGGATCTTTACTGTTCCATATCATATCTATAAATGCCTGGTCATTTGCTACTGGATCAAGTGAACCAATAATGCCAATATCTTCCATTACAGGATCTCCTTGATGTGCATCACAATCACAATCTAATGATATTGCATTCATAACCGTTATATATACAATTGGTTTATTATTTTCCTTTAAATAATCACTTACTGCAGTAGCGGCTTCCGCCATAGATTCTATGAAATCTTTTTGTTCATATTTGCAAGTCCAACATTCATCAGGATCTTCAGTTTGACCACATGAATGAATATATGCTTTCCCATTACGTGAAGCTATACCTATTGATTGGTTCTTAAGATTTGCTCCGAATCCTCCCATCATATGTCCTTTTCCATGTGCTAAATTAAGAATAGAATCATATTTTTTAAATCCTTCACCTATAATGTCATATTTTAAATGTTTCCCTTTATGAACGGGTATTTTAAATTCTCCTATTCCATCCATTATTTCAACGCCATTACCCATGTCTACAAATCCATGGTCTTTAGCGACCTGCATATGTTCAACTGCATCATTTCTTGCTCCATCATATGCAGTATTGCATTCAATAATTGTTCCGTTTAACTTATTAACTAATGACCCGATTAAATCTGCTTTTAAATATCCTTTTGCTCCTTTTTCACCAGTTGATACTTTAATACCAATATTTCCAGTTAATTTAACACCTAAAGCTTCATAAATATTAATAAGACTTTCTGGCGTAATTTCTTTTGTAAAATAAACTTTTGATTTCATATATCCTCCTTTACATAGTATATCATATTTATATTAAAAATCGCAAAAATTTGATATACTTATATAGAAGGTGATTATGTGAAACTAGATGAAGAATACTTATCATACGTTAAAGAAATATTAGATTCAGAAGAATTTCAAAAAAGAAAAAATTTTGAACATCACGAAAACGAATCAGTATATGAACATTCTTTAAAAGTTTCATATGATTCATATTTATACGCCAAGAAGCATAATTTAAATGTAAGGGATATTAGTATAGGAGGACTACTTCACGATTTTTACTACAAACCATGGAAAGATAATACAGAAAAGAAACCACTTTTTAAAAAACACGGCTTTGTGCATGCCAAAGAAGCACTAGAAAACTCATGCAAAAACTTTCCAGATTTAATGAATGATAGAGTTAAAGATATTATTTCTAAGCACATGTTTCCACTAAACATTAAATTTCCCAAATATAAAGAAAGTTGGGTTGTAACAATGATGGATAAAAAGAATTCATTAAGTGTGCTTAAACATCCATCAGCATAGCCTAGCTACCTGGGTTTAAAAAAGAAAAAGAAAAGAGACAAAAAAAATGACTAACATAAAAATATTATTCTTATTATTTATAACATATTCGATAATTGGATGGATAATGGAAATGATAGTTACAGTTATTAGAAATAAAGAAATTGTAAATAGAGGATTTTTAATCGGACCATATTGTCCAATATATGGAACATGTTCTATTGCAATGATTCTTTTATTAAGTAAAGTAACTAATTCGATTCTATTATTCATATTGTCAATAATCATATGTAGCGTTGGAGAATATATAACAAGTTATTTAATGGAAAAATTATTCAAAGCAAGATGGTGGGATTACTCACATAAAAAATTTAATTTAAATGGTAGAATTTGTTTGCAAAATTGTTTAGCTTTTGGGGTACTTGGATTCATAATGATTAAATTTGTAAATACTTTTTTTGTAAATATATATAGTTCATTCAGCATTTCAACATTAAATATACTATTTTATATTTTATTAGTTATATTTATTACTGATCTAATTATTTCATTCAATGTAGTAATTAAAATAAAAAATATGTCATTAAAGTATGTTAATTTAGACAATACAAAAGAAATAACCAATAAAATAAAATCAATAATATCAGAAAAAGTATTGAATCGAAGGCTATTTAAAGCATTCCCTTATTTAAGTAAATCTATAAAAGATAAAATAAAATTATTAATTAAAAGAAAGAAGTAGATGTAAAATGTTTGAAAACAAAAAAGTATTTATTTTAGGAATGGCAAGAAGCGGTTATTGGGCAGCAAAACAACTAATAAAAAGAAATAATACAATTGTGCTTAATGATAAAAATGAAAATCAAGACAAAGACAGAGTAAAAGAGTTAGAAGATTTAGGGGTTAAAGTGGTTCTTGGAGATCATCCAGATGATATATTAGATGAATCATTTGATTACATTATTAAAAACCCTGGAGTTCACTTTGACCATAAATATCTACTATATGCTGAAAAGCATAACATAAAAGTAATTAACGAAATCGAGATGGCGTATCATTTCTTACCAAATGGAGTTAAGTTAATCGCAATAACAGGTACTAACGGAAAAACTACGACCACAACATTAACATATGAAATATTGAAAAGTGCATTTAAAGAAAAAGTACATTTAGCTGGTAATATAGGCTTTCCATTATGTGAAGTAATAGATAATATCAAAGAAAATGACTACTTAGTTATGGAAATTGGAGTTCCTCAATTACATGACTTTTATGACTTTAATCCATATATTTCAGTTTTAACTAACATATTTGAAGCACACTTAGATATGTTTAAAACACGTGAGTATTATAATGAAAATAAACTAAGAATTTTTATGAATCACACTAAAGAAAATATCGCAATTATTAATAGAGGAAATGATGATGCTTATAGAATTACAAAAGATATTAAGAGCACTAAAAAATATTTCTCATCAAAAGAAATAATTGATGGATGCTATCTAAAAAATGATGCAATATACTATTATGATGAAAAAATAATTGATACAAAAGACATTAAGCTACAAGGAGTACATAATTATGAAAATATAATGTGTGCTATTATGGTAGCAAAAGAATTAAATATATCAAATGATAGTATAATTAATGTATTAAAAGAATTTAGTGGTGTTGAACATAGAATAGAATATGTTAAAACTATTAATGGAGTTGATTATTATAATGATTCAAAAGCAACTAATGTTACTTCAACTCAAATAGCTTTATCAGCTTTCAAAAGACCAACAATTCTACTTCTTGGTGGATTAGATAGAGGACATTCATTCGAAGGATTAAAAGAATATATGAAAAATGTAAAACTAGTATGTTCCTTTGGCCAAACTAATGAAAGAATAAATGAATTTTGTAAAAGCATAAATATCCCATGCATAGTTTCAACAACGTTAAAAGAAGCATTAGAAAATGCATATGATAATGCTGTTAATAAAGATGTTGTATTATTAAGCCCTGCATGTGCTTCATGGGATCAATACAAATGCTTTGAAGATAGAGGAAGCGAATTTAAAGAAATAGTAAAAAATATGGTTAAATAATTAACCATATTTTATTTGTTTATAATATCTAAAATTTCTTTACCATACTTTTTAATCTTAATAGCAGATATTCCATATACTTTATCAAGTTCTTTTTCATTGACTGGTTTTTTTAATACCAAATCATTTAATGTCTTATCATTAAATATATAGTATGGTTTATATTTTAACTTTTTAGCTTTATTGTATCTGTATTTCTTTAATTTGTTTGATAATATAGCATCTAAATTAAATATATTACTATCAATATCAGCAACTGTTTCATTCACCTCATCATGTACTTCTTCATTTATATTAAGTGATAGTAACTTATCAGCAAATTCTTTAATTTCTTTTTCATTATCACCAATATTATGAGACTTTCTTTCTTCTCTTTTTAAATATTCTACTATTTTATCAATTCTGATTATTTTATTCTTTAAAATAGAGTCTTTATTCTTGAACTTAATTTGAGAACTATCATTAACTACTATTACAGCACCTCTATAATAACTATTAAATTGATAATTAGTTAACAGTTTACCAATAAATCCTTTTTGATCATAAGCATACTCTTTAATAATATCTAAGTGTCTATTTAATTGAGTTATTGGACTATAAATACTTGTTATTACTTTATCATGTTCTCTATAAAAATTATCATCTTCATCAATAATAATATTTCCATAATAATTCTTGCATTCAAATACATAACAATTTTTGCTTGTTATTACTATATAATCTATTTGTGCTTTATAATCTTTATATACTATATTCAAATCATGTAATATATACATTGGAATATGACTATTTTTAAGTTCGTATAATATTTTGTTTTCCCCTTTTAAACCATATTCAAACTTCTTTATATCATTTTCTATGAAGAATCTTTCTTCTTTACTTGCATATTTTAATTTAACTTTTAAACTTTCAATCTTATTTTCTAAAGTTTTACCATTATAATATACTACTGTTTCCATTTTTCCCTCTTTATTTCTTTATTCCTGATTTTAAATAGTACTCACAAGCTTTTTTACTATCCCTTTTAATATTAACACAAATATTACCATTTTCATAATAATATTTTGCTAAATTATAATAAGCATAATTATTTCTTTCATTAATTGGGCATTCTATTGCCTTATTATAGTACATAAATGCTATATCAAATTTGGATTGTTTTCTATAATATTCCCCCATTTTATTAAGAGCCCAACTTTCATTCATATCAGCACTTATTTTGTAATATTTATATGCATTTTCAATATCACCATCTTTTTCATAAATACTCCCCAAATTATTAAATGCATATACATATCCATATTCACTAGAAATAATAAAACTTTCTTTAGCTTTCTCTATATCGATAATACCTTCTGGATTAATACCTTTTAAATAACATAAACCAAGAGTATTGTATCCTGCAGCACTATTAAGTTCAATTGATTTATTTAAATATTTCCACATTACATTTATGTCCATCTTAACTTTATTAGTAATCATTAAATTAGCAACCATCCAACACGCTTTAGGATGATTTTTTGATGCCGCTTTTAAATAATAATCATAACTTTTGTAATAATCTTTAACACCACTAACTAACCCATCAAATTCAAGCGATCCTAGCTCTGCGCAAGCATACATGTTATCTTTCTTAGAAAGTGATATTAACGAACTAATATAACTTTGACCATAATATAATTTAATTTTTAAATACTCATCTAATTCACTTTTATTAATTTTAATATTCATCTTTTGCGAATAAACTGGTTGAACATTATCTAGTACTGCATAATTTAAAATATTTATCATTGCATTATAGTTATCCAATGATTTAATTTTACTTATAAATGAATTTTTAATACTTTTATCCTTTTTAGCTATATTAATTAATTTAATAATAACATTTTTAAGCTTAATATTATTATTTATTTTATCTAAAGACTCAGAATTATTAATATATATTGTATTATCTAAAATATTCATAATAGAAAGAATAATATCAACATATCCTTCCTTATTGTTCATTAAATCTGAATAATATTTCTTATACTCTAGCGGGATTGCTCTATATCCAATACAATAATTATTTATTGTTGTATTATTAACATTATTCACATTAAAAATAGAAGAAAATATTTCTCTTTGGGATGCATTATTATTGTTAGCTATTTCCTTTATAGTAATTATCACATTTCCGAGTGACAAAATATCCATATTGTTCATTTTTACATAATTTTTCTTCATATATTAAATTATATCATATACAAATATATTTTAAAAATTACAAATATAATATGGTATAATATTCTTGTACAAGTTGTATGAAAGGAAATAATTATGGGAATAGTAAATGATTATATTAATAAATTATTAAGTTATGTAAAAAAAGATAAAAAAGAAAATAAAGAAAAACCTTGGTTAAAGTATTATGGTGACATGCCTGAACACTTAAATTATTTTAATGGCAGTATGTATGATTATCTAAGTGATAGTGCTCTTAGAAACTCATCAAGAATTGCATACAAATACTATAATACAGAAGCAACTTATAAAGCATTTATGAGAAAAATTGCTAAAATAGCAAATGCCTTAACTCAATTTAAAATAGTAAAAAATGAATGTGTTACTTTATGCTTGCCTAATACGCCAGAGAGTTTTGCATTAATATATGCAATTAATAAAATAGGTGCTATTGCTAATATAGTTCACCCCTTATCAACTACTGCAGAAATAGAAAGAGCATTAAAGCAAACAAATAGTTCAGTTCTTTTTTGTTCTGACGTTTCAATGCCAAAAGCTAGGAAGATAAAAGTAAAACACTTTGTAATGGTACCATCTAATGCAAGTTTAGTTGGATTATTAAAGGTATTATATAATATTAAGTCATCAAAGAATCTAAAATTAGAAGAAGGAATGATGTCTTGGGATGAATTCTTATCTTATAAATTAGATGAAGATGTTTATGTAAAAAGAAATAATGAAGATCCAGCAGCAATTATATATAGTGGCGGTACAACAGGAAAAGCAAAAGGAATTATACTTTCAAATATGAACTTTAATGCTATGGCACTACAAACAATTATGGTATGTAATAAGGCAGTACCGGGAAATACATTATTGTCTGCATTACCAATATTCCATGTATTCGGTCTTTCAATTGGTGTTCACTCAGGATTCATTGGTGGAATGACAAGTTTAATTGTTCCTAAACTAAATACTAAAAAGATAAATAAGGAACTTAAAAAATATAAACCAAGTGTTTATCCAGCAGTTCCATCATTATTAAAAATGACTTTAAATGATAAAGATCCAGGTAAAAACGCATTTAAAGATATTAAAGTTTTAGTAGTTGGTGGAGACTACTTATCACCACAATTAAAAGAGAAGATGGAAAAATACTTACGCGAACATGGTAGCGATGCAGTAATTAAAATTGGATATGGATTATCTGAAGCAACTGGATTTAGTTGTACTACTGCCGGTATGGATGAAAAATATGCAACAAATGGAACTCTTGGAATTCCAAATCCAGATACATTAATAAAAATATTTGAACCAAATTCAGATATAGAAAAAACTCATGATGATATTGGAGAAATATGCATTACAGGTCCAACCATTATGATGGGCTATATTAATGAAGAAGAAGAAACAAACAAAGCATTAATACCACATAATGATGGGAAAGTATGGTTACATACAGGTGACCTAGGATATATGACTAAAGATGGACTTGTATACTACTCATCTAGATTAAAAAGAATGATAATAAGCAATGGATATAATATCTATCCAATTGAATTAGAAGAAATAATTTCAAAGTGCAAATATGTAGAAGCATGTACTGTTGTAGCCGTACCTCATAAAATTAAAAATCAAACTCCTAAAGCAGTAATTGTATTAAAAGATGGAATAGAAGATACTTTTGAAATAAGAAATGAGATTAAATCATATTGTTTTAAAAACATAGCAAGATATGCTGTTCCAAGTGAATATGAATTTAGAAAGAGTATTCCTAAAACTGCAGTAGGAAAAGTTGATTATAGAAGTTTGCAAAACAAAACGGATAAATAATCCGTTTTTTATTTGTGTGGATATATTGTGGATTTAAAAAAGATGACTATTTAATAAATATTATTATATAATTTTATTAGGAGGTAACTTATGAAAAGTTTTTGGAAAAATTATAGATCTACATTAATATTAATAGGGTCTATAATAATTGGGGCAATAGTTGGTTTAATCTTTAAAGAAAAAGCCGCTGTATTAAGTCCTTTTGGAGATTTATTTTTAAATATGCTTCTTGTAATTATTATTCCATTAATATTTTTAACAATAACTTCATCAATTGGTAAGATGAAACAACCAAAAAGAATTGGAAAGATACTTGTAACAATAATTGGTGTATTTGTTATTGCATCATTGATTAGTGTATTAGTTGGTATAGTAACAACAAAATCATTTAGATTAGTAAATGTAAAAGATGCAGATTCAATTAAACAATCTCTAACAATTGATAATGAAGAAGCTGAAAGTGAAAAAGTTAATTTCTTAGAAAGGACTGTTCAAACAGTTAGTGTTAATGACTTCAGTAAAATACTAACTAGAGATAACATGATTGCTCTTATAGTATTCTCAGTATTAATAGGTCTTAGCATTAATATGGCAAAAGAAAAAGGAGAGAAATTCTTAGAAGTATTAGAAAGTGCTAATGAAGTATTACAAAAATTCATTAAAATAATTATGTATTATGCTCCAATTGGACTAGGATGCTACTTCGCAGCATTAGTTGGTACATTTGGTAAAGAAATAGCTATCGGATATGGAAAAACATTTGTAATTTACACTATTGTAAGTGTTCTTTTCTACTTTATAGTTTATACACTATATGCATTCTTATCAGCAGGTATGAATGGAGTTAAAAGTTATTGGAGAAATATTTTACCAGCAACTTTCACTGCTTTAGCGACATGCTCTTCTGCCGCTTCTATACCAGTAAATACTGAATGCACAAAGAAAATTGGTGTTTCAGAAGATATTGCAGATACTACAATTCCTCTTGGAACTAGTTTTCATAAAGATGGATCAATCATTGGTAGCGTATTTAAAATAATGTTTTTAGTATATTTATTCAATTCAGATGTATCAACGAGTAAAATACTAGGAGTTGCATTACTTGCTACATTATTAATTACTGCCGTACCAATTGGTGGTGGAACAATTTCAGAGATGCTAATTATTACTATGTTAGGATTCCCAGTAGCTGCCCTTCCAATATTAACTATTATTGCAACAATAATTGACCCACCTGCTACTATGCTAAATGTTGTAGGTGATTCAGCATCAAGTATGTTAGTTGCAAGAGTAATAGATGGTAAAAACTGGTTAAAAGAAAAAAAGAAATAATTAAAAAACCACAATAATAATTGTGGTTTTTATTTTGTATTATTATAGACTCATAAGTATTCTATAATATTCACTTTTAAAAATATCTTTCTCAATTCCTAGTTTATCATAAAATACATCTATATATTCTTTTCCATAGTTTCTCTCAATAGACATTTCACATATTACTAAGTCAAAATATATATCTCCGATTCCACAAGAGCCTATATCTAATAATCCAGCAAATTCATTGTTTAAAGCAAGTATATTAGGTAAAGACATATCACCATGAATAAAACCCATTATTTGTTTTGGTTTATTGCCTTTCAAATATTTTAAAATTGCTTCCTTAGTAATAAATCTACCCAATATTTCTTTATTGATATCTTCATTTTTAATATTACTTAAATTATTTTCAATGTCTTTTATTTTCTTATCTATGGTTTCATCAAAAATACAATCACTGTAATCAATATTATATAAATGATTAAATGCTTGAACAATAATATCTATTCCCTTTAATGGATTTTCAATATAATAATCACTACATAGCATCTCTCCTCTTAATTCTTTAGTAAGAATATAAGATTTACCATTATATTTCTCATAAAATACCTTTTCAGGAATATTTATTTTATCTTTAAGGTAATCATATCTCATAGATTCACTACTTAAATGATCAGCTATTTTAAGATAGAATGTTTTACTTTTCTTTCTAATTTTATATACCTTAGAATTACAAGCAATATCTACTTCTTCTATTCTATTAGCATCTTTTAAAAACTCATTTAATCTATTGCTTCCATTTATAGTGATTACTTTAGGAGTTTCAATTTTTTCTACGCTTTCTACTATTTTATCCTTAATGTCATCATAATTACCATTATAAGTAACTAATTTTTTATTTTCGATTCTTACTATTTTAGTAGCAATTCTATTTATAAAATATCTATCATGTGAAATAAACAATATAGTTCCATCAAATTCAAGTAAAGATGACTCTAATATTTCTCTAGTATTAATATCAATATGATTAGTAGGCTCATCTAAAATTAATAGATTTGCATGCTTTAATATTAATTCAAGTAGTTTAATTCTAACTTTTTCTCCACCACTTAAAGTTTTTAGCTTTTTAAAGATAGCTTCTGAATCGAAATAGAATTGAAATAATTTACTTCTTAATTCTCCTTCACTACCAACAAATATTTTTCTCATATGCTCATAAATGGATAAATTTTCATCCTCAAATCTTACTTCTTGAGGTATATACCCTATTTTAACATTAGGGCCTATTATAATATTATCGCTTTGATTATTAATTATATTTTTAATTAAAGTAGTTTTACCAGTACCATTTCTTCCCATCAAGCAAACTCTTTCATTATAATTAACTTCCATATTAGATGATACTAATAATTCCTTATTTCCAATAGACAAATTCAAATTCTTAATTGTGATAACATGATTTGCACTTCTGTCATCAGTTACTAGTTTTATCTTTAGCTCTTTCTTTTCAACAGGTTTATCTATCTTCTCCATTTTATCTAGTCTTGTTTGTAATGCTTTTGCTCTTTTAAAGAATATAGGATTATCACTTTTAGCTCCCCATTCTTTATATCTTTCAATAGCTTCTTGCATTGCTTTAATCTTTTTTTGTTGATTTTTATATTGTTCAAACTCTATCAATAGCCTTTTTTCTGATTCCTTTAAATAATATGAATAATTTCCATGATATATATCTGCTTCGCCATTCTCGAGACATATTATTTTATTAACTACTCTATCTAAGAAATATCTATCGTGAGATACTATTAAAACTGTACCTGAGTAATTCTTTAAATAATCTTCAAACCATTCTAAAGTATCAATATCTAAATGATTAGTAGGTTCATCTAAAAGTAGTATATCTGGATTAGATAACACTAAAGATGCAAGATTAACAATTGTTTTTTCTCCACCACTTAATGCATTATATTCTGTATTTAGTACATCATCTGATATTTTGAATCCATACTTAATCTTTTCTACTTTTTCTTTTAGATTATATCCGCCTTTAATTCTAAATTCTTCTTGCATTTTAGATAACTCTAATATTTCTTTATTAGAAGAACTCATATTACTTACATATTTGTTTATTTTATTTTCAAGTTCAATTAATTCTTTTACACCTCTTAGATAAACGTCATTAGCAGTAACACTATCATCTTCTTTAGGCGGAATTTGACATAAATAACCAATAGTGGAACCTTTTCTTATACTAACATTTCCACTATCACTACTTTCTAAACCCATAACAATTCTAAGCAATGTAGTCTTTCCGCACCCATTACTTCCAATTATAGCTATTTTCTCACCAGTTTTTATATCAAAAGATAAATCATTTAATACTTTATTAAATCCATAATTTTTATTTATTTTATTTAAACTAATTTCTAACATAATAATTCTCCTTTAATTTTATTGCACGTCAAAAAAAACACACTTGTTATTTCTTAAAGGAACTAACGAAGTGTGATATTACTTGTATAAATTAATACGGTTTGCTTATATACACACATAATATCACCTTTCGCCATAGATTATAGCACAATTATTTATAATAATAAAGCCATTTCATTTGACTTTTAGTCATAAAAGTATTATTATAATGACCATTCGAAAGGAAGATAATATGGATAATTTCGATACTGAAATGACAAAAATAGAAGAAAATAAGTTAGAAAAAAGAGAAAATCTTTTAGCTTCTGCTTATAATCTATTTATGAGAAAAGGTATTCACAATACATCAATTAGTGATATTACAGATAATGCTGGAGTTGCTAAAGGAACATTTTACTTGTATTTTATTGATAAATGGGATATATATGAAAAACTAATAATAGAAAGATCTTACCTTTTATTTGATGAAGCTTTAATTTATACAAATAATAAAGGAAGTAGATCATTCAAAGATAGAATATTAGATATAGCTGATTATATAATTAATGCTTTTATTGAAAATAAAGAATTATTAAAATTTATTGGAAGAAACTTATCACTTGGCATTTATAATGATTCGTTGGTTGATGAATACCAAGAACAATATAAGAATATAAAAGAAATACTTGAAAAAGAATTAAAGACATATAACAATAAAAATAGACATGTAAGTGCTACATTATTTATGATAATTGAATTAATAAGTAGCACTTGTTATGACACAATATTAAATGAAACTCCTCTTCCAATAGACAAATATAAACCAATTCTATTTAATGAAATAAAAAAAATGATAAAATAAAAAGAATTTTAAATTCTTTTTATTTTAGCTTATTATATATTAATTCATATTCCTCATTAGATAAGTTTTCCATAAGTTTATTTAATGTTTCTTTTGGAATTTCATATTCCTCAATAACTGCTTTACTTTCTTTTTTAGTAAGTTTATGCCCATGAACTTTAGCGAACTCAATTAACGATTCCATTAAATTATTTTTTAGCTTTCTTTCCCTATGGAAGAACATTTCTCTAAATACAAACATTTTAAAGTTATTGTTTAAATCATCTCTACTTATAGGTACTAATCTTATCATTGAAGACATTACTCTTGGTGCTGGTGCAAAAGCATTTGGTTCTATGTCGATTATCTTAGTTACTTCGAAATAACAATTTGTTAATAAAGATAATTTATTTAATTCTTTATTTATAACCCCATCTGCATATTTTTTTCCAACAATAAGCAAACATTCTTTAAATTCACATCTTAATAATTTTTCAATAAAAGGTTCAGTAATTGAATATGGAAGTGCAGATATTATCTTATCGCATGGTGGAATATAAACATTTAATGCATTTCCATAAATAATATCAACATTATCATATTTATGCTGTAATACACTAATAAAATGCTCTAATTCTCTATCTATTTCAATACAAGTTAAATGTCCACATCTCCTTGCTATAGTATCGCTTATTTGACCTTTACCAGGCCCAATTTCAACTATAACATCATCTGTCCCAACATTAGCTTCATCAACAAATCTATTAATAATATGCTTATCAATCAAAAAATGTTGGTCTAAATAATTTGTATCATTTTCAAATTCCATATTATCCCTCTATTCTTTATTTAATTTTATCACATTATTTAAAAATATTAAATGGATATCTATTAGGTAAATCTAATTCAAACTTTAAAATTTCTTTAGTTGTTGGATGTATAAATTCTATTCTTTTTGCGAAAAGAGCAATTTGCTCACCCACTTTAGCATTTTTGTTATATTTGTTGTCTCCATATAATGGATAACCATAATGAGAAAACTGTACTCTTATTTGATGAGAACGCCCTGTCTCTAAATTAATTTCCACTAAAGACATATTATCTTTATTAGATATTTTATTATAGTTTAATATTGCTTCTTTTCCTTTTTCATCTACTTTAACAATATTATTCGTTTCATCTTTTAATAATTTATCTTTTAGAGTACCTTTATCATTTATATTGCCAATTACTACAGCATTATAAATTTTTTTAAATGTTTTATTCCTAATCTGTTCTGACAGTCTAGAGGCTGCCTTACTGGTACGTGCGAAAACCATTATTCCACCTACTGGTCGATCCAATCTATGGACAAGCCCCAAATATACATTACCTGGTTTATTATATTTTTCTTTTATGTAATCTTTTAAAATATCAAGTAAGTTTTCATCTCTTGTTGAATCTTCTTGGACAGGTATATTTATTGGTTTTTCAACAACTAACAAATGATTATCTTCATAAATAATATTAATCTTCATTACTTTCCCATCTTCCATATATTCCACATGGTAATACTAAATTACTACTTGTAATTTTTATTCCAATTTCATCTGTAGTAATGTTTCCATTATTTAATCTTTTTCCAGCACTTGTTAACAAAATATTTTTAAGTATTTCTGGAGTAATTCCTTTGGTGTAGGAACTTATAAGTAAAAACAATGGTTTATCACTTAATATATCTATGCAAGAATCTATTAATTTATTTAAACTATCTTCAAATCTCCATAATTCTTTAGATGGTCCTCTTCCATATGTAGGAGGATCCATGATTATAGCGTCGTATTTATTTCCTCTTTTTTTCTCTCTTTCAACAAATTTTAATACATCATCACATATATATCTAATTCTATTATTATCTAATTTTGATAATACGGCATTTTCTTTTGCCCAATCATTCATACCTTTTGAAGCATCAACATGAACCACTTCTACTGCTCCAGCATATGATGCAGCCATTGTGGCACCACCTGTATAAGCAAATAAGTTTAATACTTTTATTTCTCTTTTAGCATTTTTAATTTTATTAATTATAAAATCCCAATTAACAGCTTGTTCTGGAAATAATCCTGTATGTTTAAAACCAGTTGGACTTACTTTAAATTTTAAGTCTTTATAATTAATAGTCCAAAACTCAGGAAATTTTTTAATATTTTCCCAATATCCACCACCCTTATCACTTCTATGATAAAGAGCATGATAATTATTCCAAGCATTAGTATTATCATGTGTCCATAATGCCCATGGATCAGGTCTTCTAAGTATTACACTTCCCCATCTTTCTAATTTTTCTCCATTACCAGCATCAATACACTCATAATCTTTCCAATCATTACTAACAAGCATAATAATCACCCAAAATTATTTTAACATATATTTTAAGGTTTTATATTGTTTTATTAATTGTTTACATTTAAAAAGTGCATTAAATGCACTATACTTCAATACTTTTAATATAATTTATAAATTGATCTTTATGTTTATTTTTATCATCTTTTAGACACATGAAATTAATTGTCCAAAATGAATCGGCACTTTTAAATACAGCAGCTACATGATAATGGTTACTTGATTCATATTCAACATAAGAATAATTTTTTTCATTAATAATATTTCCTTCTTTATTATTAACTTTCATTGCCTCGGTTAAATATTCTTCCGTGGAAGATTCATTAGTGATTTTAATATCACCCAAATCCTCTATTTCTTCCCTTACAACTGTTATTATATTTGTACTATCTTGATAATAATACTTAAATGTATCACTTATTCTTTTTTTATACCCACTATTTAATGTTATTTTAAAATCTCCTTCATCATGCTCAACTTTTTTATCACAACCTACTGCCAAGAATAACATACATATGATAATTAATAATTTAAACATATTTTTTTTCATATTCTCACCAATTTAAATATAACACATTTTACACCAAAAGTATTAAAAATATTAAAAATATATATTATAATTAAAGAAAGAAGGTGAATCATCTGAAAAAATTTCTACTAAATATAACAATAATATTATTATTAATTGTATTTTTCACTTCATTAATAAAAATAATTTCATGGAAACAAGATAATGATATAAATGAAAGCGAAATAAACAGTATCGAAGAAAAAATAACAATTGAAGAAATTGAAAATACTGATAATACGATTGCAATTGAGGAAAGTAATGAGAGTCTTATAAATACTGATCTTGAAGCACTAAAAGAAATAAATAATGATGTTAAGGGATGGATACAAGTAAAAGGTACAAATATAAATTATCCATTTGTACAATACAAGGATAATGATTATTATTTAACCCATTCTTTTGAAAAAAATAAATCAAAAGCTGGATGGATATTCATGGACTATAGAAATAATACTGATTTCGAAGATAAAAATACAATTATATTTGGACATAATAGATTCGATAAAAGTATGTTTGGTTCACTAAAAAATTTACTTAATAGTAGCTGGTTAAAAAACAAAGACAATCATATTATTAAAATATCTACTGAAAAATATAATATGAATTTTCAAATTTTTAGTGTTTATAAAATTAAAACAACAAGTGATTATTTAATAAACAACTTTAATTCAGAAAATGATTTTACTAAATTCATAAAAATGATTACTAAAAGAAGCTCATATAATTTTAAAGTTAATGTAAATAATAATGATAAATTACTTACCTTATCAACATGCAGCGGTAGTAAAAACAAATTAGTAGTGCATGCAAAATTAATAAAAGTTCAATATAAGTAGGAGGAAAATATGAATAAAACATATTTAGAAATCAATTTAGATACTCTAAGAAACAATACAAAATATATTGTTAATAAATATATTGGTTATAAGTATTATTTTGGAGTAGTTAAATCAAATGCATATGGACATGGTGAATATATAGTTAATGAATTAATAAAAGGGGGAATTAATTATATCGCTGTTACATATTTAGAAGAAGCATTAAAGGTACGTGAATATAATAAATATATACCTATTTTATGCTTTGCACCAATAGACTTAGAAGATTTAGATATTGCAATAAAGAATAATATCACAATTACAATAGCTGATTTAACTTATCTAGAATATCTTATTAAAAAAATCACTAAGAACATAAAAGTACATATTAAATTAGATACGGGAATGAATAGATTAGGATTTAAAGATAAGAATAAGTTAGATGAAGCATATAAACTAATTAATGAAAATAAATTTTTAGAATTAGAAGGTATATATACGCATCTATCTACTGTAGGCTTGCATGAAAAAACATATGATAATCAAATAAATAGATTTAAAGAACTAACAGAAAATATTAATTTAAAAAAGATCCCAATTATTCATTTAACAAGTAGTGCTAATCTAGTATCACACGATAAAATAGATTTCGCTAATGGAGTTAGACTAGGAAGTATATTATATGGATTTAATCCCACTATTAGAACAAGTAATAAAGGAATTATAAATAAATTAAGAAACCTTAGAAATAAGTATATGCAAAAAAAATATAATCTAAGTAAAGTATATACAGATGTAGAACTAGATATTAAACCAGCATTAAAAATGTATTCTAATATATTACAAATAAAAGCGGTTAAAAAAGGAGAATATATTGGATATGGTCTTTCATATAAAGCAAAAGAAAATGTAAAAATTGCAATTGTTCCAGTAGGATATAACAATGGTATTGGATTTGGTATTAATTCACATTATGTATATATCAAAGATAAAAAATACTATGTTGCTGGACAAACATCTATGAACATGATTGCTGTAATAATAGATGATAATATCAATATTGATGATAAAGTAGAATTAATAAATGATAAACTTACTCCAAAAACTTTAGCTTCATTTACAAATAAATTAACTATTGAAATACTTCTTGCAATAGGACATGCTAATAAAAAAGTATATACATTAAATGAAAAAATTGTTAAGGAAATTGAACCTTAGCAATTTTTTATTTTTATATATACAATATCAAAATATACACTCACATATAATAAAACATATAAAAATTATGAAGATAAGTAATTTATTGTTGAAAAATATTATAAAATTATTTATAATATTTATACAACGCAGGTATAGTTCAACGGTTAGAATGTGGCCTTGCCAAGGCTAAGATGCCGGTTCGATTCCGGTTACTTGCTCCAAAAGCAAAAATCGTCGAAATTTTGACGTTTATACATGAAACTCAATTGAAATATTGAGTTTTTTTGTTATTTATAGGAATAATTTTTTAAATACTAAATAACATTTAAACTCTTCAAAGAAAGGAAGAAACGCAGATGTTAAGGGAGATTGAAGAAGTCATTGAAGTAAGTGAAGAGTTATTAAAAAAGATTAACTGGACTAAAAACTTCTCGGGAGAGAAGATATAATCAAAAATGGTAAATAAATAACTAAACTAGGAAATATTGGTTTAAATGAAATACCAATAACCCAAAAACCATATATTTAACTTATCCATTTATAAAAGAATCATTATATAAATATTTAAATAGTTTATCAGAGTTTGAAACAATACATTTTTATGAACATCCTACATTTGAAATAACAATAGATAATTTTATAAATGATTATGATAATGAAAAAGGATTAATATTTGAATTCAAAAATGAGGATGAAATAATTTATAAAGTTATACCTATTTTAATAGATGATAAATTTAATAAAAATAAGATTCACATAGGTGTAATTACTACAGATATTAAAGAAATTAATTAAAAAATTGCTCCCTCGACTTTTTCAGAAAAAGGTCATTTTGGGAGCAATTTTCATTAGTATTTAAGGTAAAAAATTATCAAATTATATGCCTGAGGGAGCATTTTCAAAATAAAAATGGTGTCACAAA
>JAFRQT010000011.1 GCA_017428485.1 Bacilli bacterium
ATGAAACTGGTGAAAAAACTGCAGAAGATGAAATAAAGGCACAAGAAAAAGAGAAAACACAAGAAGAACTTAATGATGATAATGTAGAAGGAAACAATGCGGATAGTGAACCTATTGCTATGCTTCTTGCTGATGATATAAAACTAGAAAATGCAAATGAAGATACTACATATACTAATGATGAAGAAAAAGCTGAAAATAATGGTAGTAGCGATGAAGAAATAGCCTCTATTAAAAATGAAGAGCCTACAAAAGACCCTGGCATTATTGATGAAACTGAAGAACCTAAAGAACCAAGTATAGCAGATGAAGCTGAAGAACCTGCAGAAACTAATAAAAAAGATGATGAGATACCTAACAATATTACAAACTCTGAATCTGATAATGATGTGAGTGAAAAGACTGATAGTATCGAGGATAATACTGATATTGAAACTGTAAAAGATGATAACAACGAATCCCAAACCAATGAACCAGTAAAAGAAGATAATGCTCCTGAAGATATACCTGGTGAAATTAAAGAAGAAAAAATAGAAATAACTAAAGTCAATGTTGCTTTAATATCAAGTGTAGATCATTCAACTATTAAAAACATATCAATTAATAATGTTAAAATTAATACAAAAGACATAGGCAAAGACATTTATTCAACTATTTTTATTCTTAATGATAATCAAGAAAATGTCATTCGAAATATTAGTATATCTGGTTCAGAAAGCACATTATTAAGTCCTTTATTAATTGGTAATTATGGTGGTTCAACTATTGAAAATATTATTTATAATACTACAACATTACCATTAATGGGAGATTATGATATTAAAGATAGTGATACTATGTATAAATATCGTGTTAACAATGAAAATAAAATAGAATTTAATAATAATTACTCAACAAAGGCAATGTTAGATTTGTTAAATGATGGTAGCGATATAAAATGGAAAATACAAGATAATGTATTTAAACTTCAAAACAATGGTAAAAATGAATCATCACCTAAAAGAGGGGCCAAGGCATTAAGAGCTAATGCTCCATCTGCTCATAATAGTGGTACAGAAGGAACAGTAGTATATATAAATGAATATGAAAGCGATGCTAATTATTATGATGGATTAAATTATACTTACTCTTCTGATGGGACATTACCTACTACAACAAAGAAAAATATATATAATGATTCAAATTTAGTATATATTGAAACACATTATTATGGTAGGGATTATCAAAATAGATATACAGGAGTTTTATCCGCAAGCGAAAATCATAATCAATTTGTTTACTACAAAGTATACCCAATTAATGATAATGGAACTAGCAGTAATACTTCGGATGATTATGTTGAGTTTGATTTGATAGATAATCCGTATAGTAAGAATCCTAATAATCGTGTATTCCAAGGGTGGCTAACTGATTATAATGGCGCTGTAATTTCACTAGACACAGATATTTATGTTAGAAGTGTTAAAATACCTATTACTTATAATGGAACAACACCTGAAAATATTAATATCAATTTCTATGCAATTTGGGGTGTTGGAGCAATTACAACATATTCAAGTAGTTGGTCTAACACATTTAGTTATTTAGAAGATGATGGATTTCATGCTATTTCAGCTGTAATATACACATATGACATAACAGGTTTTTATGTATATTCCAATATTCGTAATAACAACAATTATCCAGCGGGAGCAGTTGATGCTAATGGTAATCCATTAACTGGTAGATGTAGCGCTGGTTTATTTGGAAGATGTTATTTTTATGAACCTGCTACTGGCACATATAATAGTAATACAGATTATTATAAACTTGTTAATGGCACTATGACTATTTCAACTGTTCCATCAACGTTAAGTTATACATCAGAAATACCTGTTGGTGAATCTACTGCAGGATATTATAGAACTATAAATATTCCAAGGAACGGGTCATTAGTTGGATACTTTGATTCTGATGGCGATGTAATGACAAGTGGTACTTGTAACACTAATGGTGGGTGCAATTATTATGAATTAATACAATTCTATGATATAAATAACAATCCTGAAGTTTATACTAATGGAGATATTCTATATTACAAAACAACTAGAGATACAAACATTGTAGTGATGGGAGGAAATATAACTGGTACTTGGGGAAGTTCTCAAAATAAACCATTTACTTTTACTGCTGTTCAAGGTAATACAAACAATATAAGTTCATATTATTGGGACGCAAGAGAACTAAGAATACTTGCTTATAATGACACAAAAATTGAAAATATGCGTATAAGAGGTGTGGATAGAATAGATGATGATACATCGCCTCAGGTACGTGGGGGAAGTAGGTATAATTACTATACTACTCCAGCATATGATAGTATGTATTGTAACTATTATAATTGCAAGATAGGAAGAAATATTACATCATATAATAACACTACTGTTAGTTTTGATTACGTTATTGGTGGAAATATGAGTTCCGTAAGTAGTTCTAATATGGCCAGATACACATTTATAGTTGAATCAGGTATATATAATAACTTGGGATTAACCACTACAGGCGCTAATGCAAACTATTTGAGTTCGTTTACTCAATATGTTGATGCATACGGAACGTTTGGAAATGATTATGATAAAGTAACTGAAACAACACCTGCTACGTCTTCTAAATTAGATGTAATGTACTGTTTATCAGGATCATGGTTTGGAGACATAAAAGGAACTAATATTACCACTCCTATGTTACATACTCTTGTTAAAAGTGGAAGATATGGAAGTAATAAAGCAGATTATGCTGCTGGTATATATGTCGGCGGCCGTGGTAATGGTAGTCATACTAGTCCAAGATTTGCAATAGTTGAAGGCGGCTGGATTTACAATTTAATAGGTGGCCCTCTATCTACATCTAATATTAGTTCATATAATGATAGTTATATCAATATGAAAGGTGGATATGTTGATGTTATCATAGGAGGTGCCGGACGAAGTGAAACTTATGGAAATAGAATTATTCAAGTAACCGGTGGCCGTGTTAATTATGCAGTATTTGGTGGATCTAACGGAATTGAAGGCGATGATACACAGTATACAAGTACAGTAGATGGTGATTCTTATGTATATATTGGCGGAAAAGCAGTGATAGGAGATCCTGATATTGCATCTGGAACACTAGAAGCTAATTCACAAGTAGAAGCTGGAAGTGTATTTGGAATTGGAAATGGACGAGAAGGATATAGTTCAATTGGAACTGTTAACAATTCAAATGTAATTATAGATGGTGAAGCCACTATAAATAAAAATGTATATGGTGGAGGAAACCATGGTGCAACTGGACAAAAAGGCACTAACCAAACATATGCAACTAACATAATAATTCACGGCGGTGAAATAAAAGGTTCAGTATATGGTGGAGGAAATAACAATGGTGCTGGAACTGATAGAAATACGTGTAATATTACAATTACAATAGATGATGGAACAGTAGATGGTTCAGTATATGGTGGTTCTCGAACTAAAGGAAGAATTTATGGTTCTTCAACTGTAAATATACAAGCGGGTACAGTAAAAACAGACGTATATGGTGGCGGTGAAGGTGGCTATCAAGATGCAACCAATTATGGTACTTTTGTAAATAATAATATCTCTGTAAATATTGGTACATCATCAACTGGCCCAACTATTAATGGTTCAGTATATGGTGGTAGTGCTTATGGTACAGTTAATGCAGTTGCAACAAATCCTGCTGCTAATAACAAAACAGTTAATGTAACAGTAAACAATGGAACAATTACTGACTCAGTATTTGGGGGTGCAAAAGGTAGTAGTACTTATACTCCTTATGTACCTGGTCAAATAACAGTTGATATAAATGGGGGGACAATAGGAAGCGTATTTGGTGGATTTGATGAAGCCGGAAAACCTGCTAAAGATCCACTTGTGTATATAGATGGCGGAACTATTACAAATGTATATGGTGGTGGAAATAAAACTTCTGTTGATAATACACACATATACATGAGGGGTGGTTCAGTAACTACTATGTATGGTGGTTCTAACCAGAGTGGAACAGTCCTTACGACTACAATAGATGTAACTGGCGGTTCAACAAGTACTATATTTGGTGGTAATAACCAAGGTGGTACATGTAACGCAACAACTGTTAATATTAACGGAGGAGCGGTAACTTCCGCTGTATATGGTGGTGGTAACTTAGTTAGTACAGGAACTACAACTGTTAACATTCGTAATGCTACTAACACTATTCCAAATGTATATGGTGGAGGAAATCAAGCAGGAGCAACTACTACAAATGTTAATTTAATATCTCAATCTGGAAGTAATAATATAAATGTAACAAATGTATATGGTGGATCTAATCAGTCTGGACTTGTTACTACATCAAATGTTACTATTGGAAAAGGTACAGTAACAAATGTATATGGTGGAGGTAACTCAGTGGGTGTTACAACTACTCATGTAACAATCAATAATGGTACAATCACTAATGCATATGGTGGATCTAATACAACAGGTGATGTTGGAACATCTAACTTAGTTATTAATGGTGGAACAACAACAACTGCATACGGTGCAAATAATGCTGGTGGCACAACAACTGCTGCAAATGTAACATTAACTGGTGGAACAGCAACAACTATATTTGGTGGTGGTAATGAAGCACCGGCAACAAATACTTTTGTAACAGTAAACAACGGAACAACTAATTTAATATATGGTGGTGGAAACAAAGCTGCTGTAACAGAGGCTACTCATGTAACAGTAAATAATGCAACAAATACAATAGGCGCAGTATATGGCGGAGGAAATCAAGCTGGTGCTGTAACAACTAATGTAAATATTACTCCATCAAATAACAATTTACATGTTACTAGTGTTTTTGGTGGTTCTAATCAAAGCGGAACTGTTAGCACATCAAATGTAACAGTTAATCATGGAACTATAACTAGTTTATATGGTGGCAATAATGCAGGAGGTTCAACTACAACAACTAATGTAACTGTAACCACCGGTGTTATTACTGATGTATATGGTGGTGGTAATAATGCCGCTTCAGGTGATACAAATGTAGAAATAACAACTGGAACCATAACAAATGTATATGGTGGAGGAAACCAAGCAGCTGTAACAAGTGCAACTACTGTAGTTAATGGTGGAACTATTAACACATTATATGGTGGTGGTAATGCTGCTAATGTAAATGGAAATGTAGATGTTGATTTACTAGGAGGAAGCGTAACTGGTAATCTATATGGCGGTGGAAACCAAGGTGTCGTAACTGGAAACACTTCGGTTGAAATAGATAATGCATCTGTTGGTGCATCTGTATTTGCTGGAGGAAATGGTTCAACAGCGACAGTAAGTGGATCAACAGGACTAACAATTACTGATGGTACAATAGGCGGAGACGTTTATGGTGGAGGAAACAATGGTGCTGTAACTGGAAGTACTTCAGTGACAATTGATTCTTCTGCATTAAGTGGTTCAGTGTTTGCTGGTGGTAAAGGTACAACTGCTTCTGTAGGTGTTAATACTGGGCTAACAATTACTGATAGTACAGTAGCAGTAGATGTATATGGTGGAGGAAACAACGGTACTGTCGGTGGAAACACTAATATAATTATTGATAATGTACCGGTTACTGGATCAGTATTTGCTGGAGGAAATGGTTCATCTGCAACAGTAAGTGGAACAACTGAATTACAAATAATAGATGGATCTGTATCACATGATGTATATGGTGGAGGAAATAATGGTACAGTTGGTGGAAACACATCAATAACAATTGATGGAACTGCTATATATGGCTCAGTATTTGCCGGAGGAAATGGTTTATCTGCAACTGTCACTGGTTCAACTGAATTGACAATAACTGATGGTACTTTAGCCCATGATGTATATGGTGGAGGAAATAATGGTACTGTTGGAACCAATACATCTGTAATAATTAATGGAACAACTACTATAGATGGTTCAGTATATGCTGCTGGAAATGGTACTTCTGCTGCCGTTAATGGTTCAACTGAACTAAAAATGGATGGAATTACTGTGGGTGGAAGCATCTATGGCGGAGGAAATAATGGTATTGTTCTAGGAAGCACTGATGTTATGATAAATGATTCTACTTTGGGAACAAGTGCTTATGCTGGAGGTAATGGAGCAACTGCAAAAGTACTTGGAAACACAAGTATTATAGTTGGTGGAACTACTGAAGTTGGAACATCGAGTTGTACACTTCTAAGTTCATGCTCAGTATTCGGTGGTGGAAATGCCGCCGAAACTGGTACTCAATCAGCAGATAATTCCGTTGCATCAGTAAAAATTGCAGGTGCTATAATACATGGAAACGTGTATGGTGGTGCAAATACTTCTAAAGTATATGGTGAAACAGATGTTAACATAGGAAATGATGTTACACTAGTAAATGGAATTAGTAGTGGGGACATTGTTATAAGTGGAACCGTATTCGGCGGTGGTGAAGCTAATGCATCAGGTTCTGATGTATATGACTGGACATTCATTAGTGTTACTCAAGGTATTAATGTTAATATTAACGGAGCAAATAGAAATCAGTTTACTATATCAGGCTCAATCTTTGGAAGTGGTAATGCCTCAACTGCAGCAGGTGATAGTACTGTTACTATCAAAAATTATGGTACATTTAATGATCCTAAGAGAAATGTATCTATACAAAGAACAAATTTATTAGTAATTGATAATTCTTCTATTGTATTAGAAGGAGCAACAGATAGAGAAAATGAATATTCAGATGTTCTGTTTACATTATCTAGAATAGATGAATTAGATCTTAAGAATAACTCAACATTATTCTTGGAAACTGGTGCTAACTTGTTAAAAGAATTTAAGAGTTTAACTAGCAATGGTTCCCTTGCTGCTGTACAAATAGATACTGAGCACGGAACTGTTACTAAAAATGTTGACAATAGAGTATACATGTTTGCTGATAAAAAATTAAATATTGCTAAAAACCAAAGTGCAACTGACTATGGTGAAGTAAGTGGTATGTCATTCTTTGGAATGTATAAATACAATGGAAATGGAACAATTAACACAGGTATTTATAATAAATATAATTATGATGATGTGCTTGATTGGGGTGGCGTATTCGATAATGTAAGTTCTTATGTATTAGGCCTTCATAAAACAAATCATGATATTGAAGTTGATGGTTTTTATACTAACTATATTGATGAGGAAACAAGTAAAAATAAAATTAATTACATAGAACCAATACCACCTGTTGGACAAATGTATATGTGGACTATTGGTGAAGGAGTAATTGAATATGAAGTTGACTTATCTGCATCTAAGTATTCAACTCTTGGTACTACTGAGTTGTCACTAAGAGACTTTACTGAACCAAATACAAGTTTTCAAATTCTTGGATTTGATTATAGTGAATTAGCTAGTGGAATTCAATTAGTTGAAAAAACAAGTATTAACAAAATTGCTAATACAACTAATGATGCAGATACCATTATGGGTCTTTCAATGGAAACAAGTAACTCTGGTTGGTTAACTAACGGTTATACATCATTCTTATCAAGAGCAAATAATAATATAATTGGTACTCGTGAGTATGTTGGTGGTAATAGTACATCGACACCAACCGTATTGTTCTACTTACACCACTCTAAGAATATTGGTACTTCTGGAGATATGGGTAGAGTTAGAATTCAATTGATGTCAGTAAGACAAATCGATGCCTTAACTAAAGAAACAAAGAGATTAATTGTTACTGTTAACTTAACACGTACATTATTCGATACGGTAAATTATGAAGGAGCTTTAACACCAGGTAGAAAATATGATTTATTTACATCAACAACTGCTAACATTACTTCATCATCTGCTATAAGCACATATTATTCACTATTTAATTCTGGATCTACAATATATAGAACAGGATATTATAGAACATTGGTATCAAATTATGTTTTACCATTAAATACTAAAATTACTATGATAGACTTAAGTAAAAATACACCTGAGTATTATTATCATATAATAACGCAATCAGATGTAAATGCCGCAACAACTGAATTGAGCACTAATAATGAGGTTACATATAACTTCTCAATGTTTGAAGTTATGGGAGCTATTAATAGTGGTGTTTACTATAGTGATGCTTCTAAAAATAGTGAATATTGTACTACAAATAATTATTGCAATGAAGACTTCATATTTATAATTGATTTTGGTGATACGAATATAACATCTGATGCCCTTAATAATGAATTATTAATAGAAATAAGAAATGCTACAAATGACACAATTTATAGTGTTTTAGCACCACAACATTTGGATTTGGTGTATAATATTTATGCTAACAAGGATGCAGTAATAGATATAGATGGTGAACTAGATAAGGATAAAATATATGCTGGTGAATCATTTACAGCAGATTTAAACATTGAATATACACAATCTACTGTTGGTTCTGCAACAATATATGATACACATTACTTTGATTCTAAATTAGGTATTAAGATATCATTAATTAATGAAGATGGTAATGTTGTTCCTGGAATTACTCTACTTGGTCTATACTACACTATTGGTGAAGATAGATATTATCCAAATATAGATGGAACTACAAGAGTTAAGATTGCAGATAAAGTTGATAGTGCTGAAAAATGGATAATTGTTAATACAGGAACATCTAGTCTTGCAAGTGGAGATTACAAACTAAGAGTTGAGACATTTGGTTCTCCTGATGGCATTTATTACGGATTAAATTCTTCTGATTATATTGATTTTGATATTGAGATTGTAAATGAAATCTATGGTTTAAATATTGAAACATCAGCTGAGGAAATGATGATAGATGCAGAAACAGGATTAAATACAAATGGCGTAAATACTATAGTATATAATGTAAGATATAATTCCGGTCTTACAAATCCAAAAATTAATTTCAAAATGTATAGAAGAAATTATGATGAGGTATATGACACAACATATACATTAGTAGATGCACTAGATTATTTTGATACTGTGTTGTTCCAAGGATATGATACAAATGAATATGTATTCTTAAGTGATCCAACGGATAACGCACAAGTAACATTTACATTAAAAGATAACTTATTAACAGGAACTTATAAAATAGAATTTATTCTTTATGGAGATACCTCAGTAATAGGTACTTTAGAAAGATATATTATTATAAAATAGGGAGGAATTTATGAGCGAATTAAATAACAAAGATTTATTGGAACTTTATAAAATATTAAAGAATTTTGTAGAGAATTTAAGTCAAAAATTGGAGGACATTAAAAATGATTGAGAAGGTAAATGAAGAAATTGAAAAAATTAAATCTAACATAGATATCCTTCCTACAAATAATAAGAAGAATATTGAAAAATATACTGAATATGTTACGAAATGTTTTGAAGAATGCCAAGCAAAATTAAAAGAATGTGAAAATGAAATTATTAGAAGAAAAGATAACATATCTAGCATGTATGAAAGCACTTTATTAAAATTAGACGAAATAAATCTTGATTATGATACATTAAAATTGTCAGATGTAAGATGTTCTTCAAATGAAAAAATGAATTTAAATTATTTATTATACAAATTAAATAATTCAAGTGCTGAAGGATTAAGTACTATAAATGAAGTGATACAAGAAATATTTGATAGCTTTAAAACAGTAGGCATAATTCTAACTGAAAAAGATTTTAATCATACTGAAAGTGTTAATTTATATATAAGTACTTTATTGAATTCTAAAGAAGAAATTCAAAATATATTTAATGAAATATATTTTAAAGAACCAAATATTATTAAGCAGATATCTTTAAATGTATGGTATTTATATTATAAAAATAAATCTAAAATTGATGCATACTATAAAGAAAAATATGCTAAATTTGATTTCCATAATTATATAGCACTATATAGAGCAAAGCTAGATGATATTGAAAATATTAAGCATACAAACAAAAAATACATATATGATTTATTTATCAATAGTGTTTTAGATATAGATGAGTATGCTGATGAAAACAAAATGAATATTTTGGTAAATAGTTTAGTAGCAAATATTGAAAATGTAAGGAATTATGGTAATTTAGTTAATTATAAAAAATCATTAATTGAATATAAAGGATATTCAAAATATCAATTTATAATTACTGATTTTAAAGAATTATTTAGCCATAAAGAAGAATATAAAGACCTATTTAATAATAAGTTAAAAGAAATATCTAAAGAAGAGAAAAACCTGTTTTCAATTAATAAAAAGATTAATAAAAAAGGTCTATTTAAACTTAATAGAGAAAAACTTGCTAATGCTAAACTTGATAGAGAAAAAATAATAGCTAACCTTTTAAATTTGTATAAGGAATTAGATGAACTTGCAATTAAAGATGTAATTAAAAATTATTTCACTAATGAAACTAATTATTATGATGTTTTAAAATTAACTACATATAATTTTAATTATTTTATTAGCTTATTAGAAAAACAAGAAGTAGAGATAAATATTAAATCAATAGATGATAATATACATGAATTACAAAAATATATTTATGACAGAAACGTTGATGTAATTGACAACATTGGTTTATTAGAGGAAAAAGATGTTTTAGAAATGATTACTCAAAAATATAAATTGAATGGTATTATTGTCGATGAAGAAAAAATAAGTGGTGATCAAGTAGATAAGGTTATTGAAAGTATAGATAAATTATTAATATATTATGACATAATTAATCTTGGGATTAATTTAAAAGATATAAAATTTGTTATTGATTCTAGCAAAGAATTGACTAAAAATGGGTAAAATATTATAATTAAATATAGTAGGGAGATGTAAAATGAAGATAATTGGTAATGTGATAAAATGGGTGTTGATTAGTATTTGGGTTGTAGTTGCAATAATAACAACGATACTATTGCTTTCCTATAACAGATATAGTGTTAGCGAAATTGGTGATTATTCAATATTTATAGTTGATAACGAAAGATTGGAACCTGATTATTTAAAAAATGATATTGTTGTAGCAAAAAAAGTAGCTGAGAGCAAATATAGTGTAGGAGAATTCGCATTTTTCTATATTGATAATCCAGAAGATGCAGTATTTATTAATTATGGAAAAATAAATAAAATTGATTCAGTTGATCATGCTGAAGATGCATATTATTTTGGAGATGATTCAGTATCATATAATAAATTAATTGGCCCTGCAAAAGACGCTAAAATATATCATAAATGGGGATTAGTTTTATCGATATTAGAATCAAAATGGGGATTTATGTTTTTCATCATATTCCCAACAATATTTGCAGTTGTTTATGAGGTTTATTCAATTATAGAAGAAGTTAAATCTAGTAAAGATGAAGAAGAGTAGAATTAAAATATTATTATGGATAGGTGTATTAGCTTTATTTGCAATGACTGCTATAATATTTAAAAACACATATGCTTTATTTGAGACAGATGCATATGGTATTGCAAATAATGATATAGGAAGATGGATAATAAAATTAAGCAATCAGCTAATAACATCTGGTTTAGATGAAGATATAACTATAAGCAACTTTGTATATGAAAGTTCTGCTACAGTTGCTGATGGATATATTGCGCCTGGAACAAGTGCGTATTTTGATTTAATATTTGATGCTACCGACTGCGATGTTGCAGTAAAATATGATATTGAATTTTTAGTAGATGAAATCGATTATGAAGACAATATCAATGTTAGCGTTGAAGCTTTAAATTCAGGAAGCACAATAAGAACAGATGTTAACACATATTCTGGAATAGTTAGTTTAGCTTCAATACAAAATGATGAAGTTATAACCATAAGAGTAACATTAAATTGGGATGATGATGGAAATCATGATGAATCAGATACTGAATTAGGAATGGTTGAAAATAACCAATTGGCTATTCCTATTAATGTGCATGCTGTTCAATATTTGGGAGAAACTTTAGTTGAATACCAAGATCCAAATGAAGGTAATGAAGGAAATTAAAAATGGGGTGTAGTTAAAATAATAAAGAAAGTTGTTAAAACTATTGTTGATATTTTAACTTTGCTAGTGTTTTTAGTACTAGTATTAATAATAATTGGTAAAGTTAGAATGATGCTAAAAGGAGAGGATTATTTCGAATTATTTGGATACTCTGTTTTTAGCGTGGCAACCGGAAGTATGGAACCAACTATTAGTCAAAATGATTTAATAATTGTAAAAGATAGTAATAATTATAATGTTGGAGATATTGTTACATTTAAAAATGAAAAATCATATATCACGCATAGAATTGTAACTGTAAATACTAATAGTTATGTTACTAAAGGAGATGCTAACAATGCTAAAGATGTGGCGATAACTAAGGATAAAATAATTGGAAAAGTTATTAAAATATCTTCAAAAGCGGGTATTTGGCATAAAGTATTAACTACTCCAACAATATTAATAATGATTTTTACAACATTAATATTATTTGACTTTGCATTTTCTTATAAGGGATATAAAGAAAAGAAAAATATTAAGATAATAAATAAAATACAGAATATTCCTTTAGAAGAAATTAATAAAGAAAAAGATAGTCCAAAAATGACTAATGATGAAATAAATGAATTGTATAAGAAAACTGACAAAGTAATCAATGGTGAAAAAGTCACTTTTGACAAAAAGGAACAGGAGTTCTTAAATTATACTGTAAGATTAGATTTAGATGAGTTAATGAAAAGAATTGATAATAATATGAATGGAGATAATAATGTTTAGTGATTTCTTTAAAGCATTTGATAAAAAGAAATTTCTATTAGTAACTAAACTAATATTTGTTTTTGTATCGCTAGTTTTAATAGTTAATATAGCTGGAAGAACATATACAAGATATGAATCGGATGTTGATGTAAGTGCCAATGCAAATGTTGCATTCTTCGTTATAGATCAAGGATTATATGAAAATCAAATATATATTGATGGATTGGAACCTAGTAGTGCACCTAAGTATTATAGATTTTATGTTACTAATAAGAAAAATAATAAAAGGGCAGATGTTGATTTAGAATATACTATTAAGTTTGAAACGACTACTAATCTCCCATTACAGTATGAAATAATAAGAAATCAGTCCTTTGAAGGAGCACACACAAATATAATTTCAAATACACTTTTGAGGCAAGATGATAATGATGTATATTACAAAGTTTATAATTGCGATGATGTTAGAACTTTTAGTCATTTGAGAGATGAAACAGATGAATATACATTGAAAGTTGTTTTCCCTTTAGAAAACAAAAATAAGCCAGATTCTTACCAAGGGGTTATTGAGATGTTTTCCATTATTATAAACGCATCCCAAGTTGCATAACCTCTTTTTATATGGTATAATTTTTAATATGGAGAATAGCGATGAAGAGACGTAAAATATTGATAATATTAATAATGATTATACTATTACTTCCATTAGGAATTACATTTAGTAGATATGTAACTGAAAATATAAAAAATTATTTAATGGAAGCAAATAATTTCTTTTTTAATAGCGATAAATTAGTCTCTGGCGGTATTACCTATGGAATTAATAACTGGGGTGGTGCGAGTAACATTGAAATACAGTTTGAACTTAATAACCATAAGAATAATATATTAACAAGTGATGCTGATATTTCATATACACTTACTACTACTTGTGATAACACTTTAATTCTTTGTAACTTAAATTCTAATAGTGGAGTTATTCAAGTGGCAGAAAAAACAGATAACTTTACTTTAACAATCATTCCTGTTCGTGCTTTTGCTGATAATGAGTCTATCACGGCAACAGTGACTGCCTCATCTAGTAGTCCTTATGAGAAAACATTAAGTGCAACTTTTGTTGTTACAGTAGGTCGAAGAGGAGTTGATTACCAAATAACTGATAGTGTTGGTTCTCCATATTTAATTTTTACTGTTACAAATGCATTAGACACATATAAAGTAATAACTCCATTTGGAGATTATACTGCCGGACATTTATTAACGATTGATGAATATTTAGCATTGTCAAGCGCTGATAAAGCTAAATGTGCGTCAGTTGTAATAACATTATCATTTGATCCTAGTGTGATTATCATTGATACAACAAGTGATATAGTTGCTTCGTCCACAACACAGACGACCGCATATCAGGGAGTAAACTATATAAGCAGTATAACATTCCCAATGGATATGATGATGAGCCAAGAAGTAAGATTTTATAAAAGAAATAGTAGTATAGATTATACATACCCGATTGTTAATAACACACCTGTAATATCATTTACTGCTAGTTAGGAGGAAAAATGAATTGTATTTTTGATGATTATATGAAATTTATTGATAATTTTCTTTCTAGCTATTTTAGAATTTTACTAGCCAATAAATATGAAAGAAGTTTAGTAAGGCCTTTTATAGATAAATACATTAGTATTAGGTATTATAATGAATTTGTAATAAAAGAAAATAAATTTACTGAAAGATTAAACAAAGAATTAAATAGCATTGCTAAAGAGATGATTAAAGAAAATGAGGATAAGGCAGAGAAAATTAAAAATATTTTTGCATTATTTAGTTATGTTTTGTTCATAGAAAAATGTGAAACGCCAAATGAACTAAATTCTTTAATTAAAACATTATTTAGTGATACTACAATTACGTTAGTATATAACATAACTGCTAAAGAAGAATTAACAGCTTTATTGAGAAATTTTTTAAGCAAGAAACAAGAATTATCTAAGATATTTACTTCAAATGAATTTAGTTTAAATGAAAAAAAATATCAAGGATATATAAGTATGGTAACATTAGATCAAAATTGTAATTTATCTAAATTATATAGTGAATATGCTATAGAAAAGGCTTATAATTCTGAAATGGTGAATGAGAATAAATTATATTTATCATTACTTTTGATATCTTATAGGGTAATAGATGATATAACTAAATTAAATTTTAAAAATGAATATGTTGTAGATTTCCCAACATCATTGTTCGGAAAGCAAAAGAAAATACTTAAATATTTAAGAGTACTTGACAATGAGTTTTTAAAATCCAAGGTTAATTTGAAACTGAAATATAAAGAATATAAAGAAAACAAGAAGACTGTTAATAAATTAATTAATGAAGGATTTAGCATTTGTGTTGAACTAGATGAGAGTTACGATATGGATTTTGATAATTTATTATTATTTAGTTATATTTTTGTTAACAAAAATGCTAAATATTATGATATTATTATAAATAGTAGAGAGGATATAGGAACAGAAATAGTTGTATTGTGAGGTGAAAGATGAAAACTTTTATAAAATATTTTTATGAAATACTATCACAATTCTTTTCGGGATTTATATCAATATTTAAAGGGATAATAAACGGAATAAAGAAGATTTTTGATATAGGGGCATATATTAAGATAGCATCAAATTATAAAAATGATTTTAATATTGGTGAGTGGGTATTATTTGGTATATCAGTATTAATATTATTAATATTTGTTGGTTTAGTAGTGCTACTAGTAGTATTTATTATAAGAAAGTATATAAGATTTAGAAAAACAATTGTTGAACAAGAGTCAATGTTAGATGAAATATCTGATTTGAATGGTAGAGTAGCGACACTTCTTAAAGAAAAAGAAGATATTTTAGCTATGAAAGTTTCTCAAATTGGTCTAAAACCTAATGAAAGTGCTACCTTAGAAAAAATCGAGGGTGAGGAGAACAAGCCAGAGGAAGAATTGGATACAAATACATCTATCAGATTTGCTAAATTGCATGATGTTGACTTAAAATATGCTGATTATAAGATTCCTAATTATGGTAATAACTTTAATTTACAAGAATTGGTTGAATTGTTTAGAAACTTCGCAGCTGGCAAGTTAAAATTGTACTATAAAACAGAAATGATAAGATTATTTATATCAGCTTTAGCAAGTACAAAGCTTGTAATTTTACAAGGTATATCTGGTACCGGTAAAACATCACTTGCTTATGCTTGGGGAAAATTTTTAAAACATGACTCATGTGTTGCTTCCGTACAACCATCTTGGCGTGATAGATCAGAACTTTTTGGATATTTTAATGAATTTACAAAGAAATTTAATGAAACAGATATATTAAAAGAATTATATGAAGCAGGATATACAGATGATATACATACAGTAATCCTAGATGAAATGAATATATCTCGTGTCGAATATTATTTCGCCGAGATGCTATCTATTCTAGAAATGCCTAATCAAGATGAATGGATAGTTGAAGTAGTTTCATCTGGATGGGCAAGTGACCCTATTCATTTAAAAAATGGTAAATTAAAAATACCACCTAACTGTTGGTATATTGGTACAATCAATAACGATGACTCTACATTTATGGTTACTGATAAAGTGTACGACCGTGCTATGCCTATAGATATTAATGATAAAGGTCAAGTTTTTGAACCTGAGGATGTACCTGCTCAAGATATTAATTACTCATATGTAAATCAATTGTTTAAAGATGCAATTGCTAGCAATGAAATGAGTGAAACAGTATTAAACAAAATTGAAGAAATGGATGATTATGTTATCAAACATTTTAGAATTGCTTTCGGTAACAGAATTGTTGCCCATATGAAAAAATTTGTTCCAGTTTATATTGCCTGTGGTGGGGATGAAGTAGACGGAGTAGACTATTTCATAGCAAGAAAAATACTTCGTAAATTTGAACAATTAAATATCTCATTGATTCGTGATGAAATCGATGGATTTGTTGAATTCTTGAATAAAACATTTGGTGAAAATAAAATGAAAGAATGTATAGAATATGTGTTAAGGCTTAAGAAGATGTCTTAATAAATAGAAAGGGTTAATAATGCACAGTGATTTAAGAGTTGTTGACTTATATAACAACACAAGATCAAAAAAAATTACAAAATTTAAAGCATCATTGCAGTCAGAATACTCTTTAGCTTCTAACTATGAAAAGATAGAAGCTGATTTCACGTGGCTTGAAATAATGGAAGATACAATAATGTATCTTGACAATATACTTAGAAACCCTAATAGATTTATTGTAAATGAAGAAGAAATTGTTAAAGTTGAGCAAGCAAGAAGGATAACAGTTGAAAGTATTAAGCACTTATCTAAGCATACTAACTATATTCAAGAAATAGAAGATAATGGGGATGTTAGACCTTCTAAAATATTAAATATTAACAAAGATGAAAGTTATAATACCTATGAGAATAGATTGATATATACTTTAATCAACAATATGAGGATGTATATTGATATGAAAGAACGAAGCATGGTTGCTAGTTCTAGATTGAGAGATAATAAAGTATGCGAATATATGGGATCATCTAAAATAGGTGCAGAAAGAATAAATATTAATATGCATATTAGTTCAAAAACTAGTTATGATAAAGAAGATGGCGAAAGAAATGGAATGACAGCATTTGAGAGATTAGATAAATTGAAATTAAGAATATCTGATTTGACTAATACTCAAGTATATGTTTCGCTTGCAAAAGAACACGTTGCGAGAGTTATACCACCTATTAAAAAGACTAACCTAATACTAAAAAATACTAACTTTCAATATGCAATGAAATTATGGGACTTCTTGCAAGCAAATACAAATTATGGTAATGGTGTAACAAAAGATAAAAAGTTAATAGACAATGATTTAGGCGTTAAACAAATGCTTGATGATACTTTTTTACTAAATTATTTGACAATGTCTAGTATCGATAAAGAAGATGGTATTCTTGATGACAATGCTAAGTCTGAATTAGTAGAAGAAATAACAAATAAAATGATAGACAAAATTGTTGAATTAAATGCGGATATGCCTGTTGAAAAGTTACAACAAACACTTGGCGATAAGATTGCTGTTATTAAAAATAAACATGAAGCCACTCTTGCTGAACTTGAGCATAAATTCAATGAAAGAATTGATGCTTATGTTGGTAAGATTTTAGAATTTAGTTTTAGGTGATTTATATGAAAAAGATTAGACAATTTAAAGAAAAATTGAAGAATAACATAGTTTTGAGGATATTAAGAGTTATAGTGTATGTAATTGTTGCTTTGTTATTGCTCGTGATTATTGTTCAAAAATTTAGTAATAATAGCATATCTGTTGGAGGTTTTAGAATATTTACTGTAGTTTCTGGATCAATGGTTCCTGAATATAATATCGGAGATATTCTTTTGTCCAAAAAAACTGAGGCTGAGAATATAGAAATTGGGGATAATGTTACATACTTAGGTAAAACAGCTAGTTTAAAAGACATTATCATTACTCATAAAGTAATTAAAAAAGATAACCGAAATGGCGATTATTATTTTGTTACCAAAGGAGTTGCTAACGCAATAGCGGATCCCGAAATATCATATGATCAAATATATGGTAAAGTAGTATATAAAACGGCAATATTAAGTATTTTTGGAAAATTAATGAATAATAGATTTGTGTATTTTTTCACATTCATGATAATAGCATTGATAGTTTCCATAGAAATTATCTCATCTGTGTTTAGTGCAGGGGATGAAGATGATGGAAGAAAATAAAAAGAAAAAAAATACTTTTCTAAAGATACTAAAGAAAATAAGACTAAGACATTTTATAGCATTAGGATTATTCTTAACAGCAAATACATATGCATGGTTAATATATGTAAATACAGTAAACAATAGTGTAGACGTTCATGTTAGAACGTGGAAAATAGATTTTACTGATGGTGATACACCAATCATAGACTATATAAATATAGCAGCTGATAATGTTTATCCTGGTATGAGTAATTTTACTAATACAATAACTGCATTTAATTATAGTGAAGTGCGAGCAACAGCGATGTTTACTATTTTAGAAGCTAATATAATGGGTGATACATTTAAAACAGTCGAAGGAAGACAGGAAGATAATGAAAATGTTGTTACTGGAGATCTTACAAGTGATCAATTTAAAACTAAGTTATTAAATGATTATCCTTTTAAAATATCATTTACGATGTCAACATCATCTATAGCTGCTGAGACGGGCTTGGCAACATTTACAACATCTATTGTATGGCCATATGAATCAGGAAATGATACATTAGATACTTATTGGGGAAGTAGGTCATATGATTATATGTCATCACATCCAAATGATCCATGTATACAGATAAAAGTCAAAATATATATTACACAAGCAAATAGCTAATACATTGTATTAGCTATTTTATTGTAATTGAATTACATTAACGTTAACTTTTACAGAAGCAACTCCATCAACAGTAGCTTCTGTGTCATCTGCATTATCCATAGTTTGAGTAGCAGCATCATCATTCCATTTTACAAAGAATGTTATTGTAACACTTCTATTAACGTCGTTTAAAAGTATATTGTTTGTTATACCATTTGTATATTGGTATTCTACATTATCTATTACATATTTAGTAATTACTAAATCATCTACTGTATTATCTTGAGCATCTTCCAAAGTAACAGTATAAGTGAATGATACATCAGTATCAGTTCCATCTATTGTTATATCAAATGACCCTTCGGCAGTAGGAGCAATAACTCCACTTTTTATATTTGTAGTACCAGCAAAAGTTGGCACAATTGTATCTGTGAAATTTGAGTTATCTACAATATCTTGATTATTTACAAGTACATTCCATCTTGCAACTATTAAATATGCATTAGCGCCAGCACTTGAAACGTACTTAGCATAAGTCTCTTGCATTAAAGAGACACAATAAAATAAGGACATTAAAGATATAAAAAATATAATTTTTCTTTTAATTTTCATATTCTCTCCTCCTATTTTATTACATATTTATTATAAAATTATTAAGAAAACTTTACAATATATTTATATTAATTTAGTGTCAAGTTGACGTATAATATTTACATTTAAGCGTGTAAAATTTGTAAGTTAGCTAAAATAAAAAAACATATTGAATATTAACTATTCATATGATATAATACTTTCGAACGAAAGTTCCTTGCTTCATTTTGAAGCCGTTAGACCAGAAGGAGGTGTAATAATGAATAAATATGAAATAATGTTTATCGTTAGAGCTGATATTGATGAAAAGACTCAAAAAGATACAGTAAAGACATTTGAAAAAGTATTAACTGATATGAAGTCAAAAATTACTAATTCAAAGGATATGGGTCAAAAGAAACTTGCTTATCCGATAAATAATCAAGTTAGAGGCAACTATTATGTTCTTAATGTAGAAGCTACTGCTGCTGCTGTAAAAGAATTTGATAGAAAAGCTAAAATTGATGAAAACATCTTAAGACATATTGTCATAAGAGAAGAGGAGTAGTAATATGAATAAAATTTTATTAGTCGGAAGACTTACTCGTGATCCTGAAGTTAGAAGTACCAGTACAGGTGCTGCAACTGCAAACTTTACTGTAGCTGTTAGTAGAAATTTTAAGAATAAAGAAGGCAATTATGATGCTGATTTCTTACCTTGTGTAGCGTTTAGAGCTCAAGCAGACTTCGTTTCTAAATACTTTAAAAAAGGTAGTTTAATAGGTGTAGAAGGAAGAGTTCAAACAAGAAATTATGATGCACAAGACGGAACTAAGAGATACGTAACAGAAGTTGTAGTTGAAAATATAGAATTTGTTGGTGGAAAGAATGATAGTTCATCTCAACCATCTGATAATAGTTATGTTGATGCACCTAGTGAAGAGACAGTTGATGCTCTTCCTGAGTATGATATTCCTGCTTCAGATCCATATGAAAATTATGATAAGGAAGTATCACTAAGTGATAATGACTTACCATTCTAAAGGAGGAAAATAATGGCAGAGTTTTATAACAATAGAAGAAAAAAAATATGTCAAATGTGTGCAGGAAGACCAATTAAATATAGTGATGCAGTAGTTATGTCAAAATATGTTAATGAAAAAGGTAAAATATTACCAAGACGTATGACTGGAGCATGTGCAAAACATCAAAGACATATTGCAAATCAAGTTAAAATTGCAAGATATATGGCTATATTACCATATACAAAGTAGTAGAAATACTACTTTTTTATTGCAATAAAAAAAGACTAACGTCTTCTTCTAGTTATTAATACTAACCTTAGTATTTGTAAAGCACTTGCTAAGAATCCAGCAACATACGTAAATGCTGCTGCATTAAGTACTTTCTTAACACCAGTTCTTTCTTTATCATTTATTACACCTAATTCAATTAGTTCATTTTTTGCTCTTCTTGATGCATCAAATTCAACAGGAAGAGTAACCAATTGAAATAGTAAACCTGCTGATAATAGCAAAACACCAATATTTAAAAAGTCGATTAATTCTGTAAAGAAACCAATAAGTATAAAAATACTAGATATAGTAGATGTAATGTTAACAACGGGTACCATAGAACTTCTAAATCTCATAAATGAATATCCAATTTTATCTTGTATAGCATGACCACATTCATGAGCAGCCACTGCAATAGATGAAATGCTTTCTTCATTATGAATGCTATTTGATAAAGCAACTGTTTTATTTTTAGGATCATAGTGATCGCTTAATTCACCACTAACACATGAAATATTAACATTATCAAGACCATTTTTGCTTAATATTTTTTTTGCTATATCTTTGCCTGTAAACCCTCTTGAATTGGCCACCTTTGCATATTTTCTATAATTGGATTTTACCATAAATTGAGCTAACGTTGGTAAAGCAACTATTACTAAAATAAGTATAATATTTATATCCATATCAATCACCATATTAATTATATCATAAGTAAAAAAAAACATCACTTTTTAGTGATGCTTTTTAATTATTTAATTAGCATTGCTGCGAATATAATTGCTACTACTACAGCTAATACAATTAATATGTATTTCCAAGTTTTTTTAATCCATTCTTTATAAGGAATTTCTAAATAACTAAGTCCTAGTGCTAGTAATACACTTGTAGGTGCAATAAACATTGTAACACCATACATTCCTTGACATAATAGCATTAAAACTGTTGAATTAGCATCTTGAGCAGCAATTTGAGGTATTGCATATGCTACTAGATATGCCATATCAACATGAACTACAGAACCTAATATCATAGAAACTGATGAGAAGAATAAGTTAAATTTACTTGTAGCTCCTAAAATATATTTAGCTAGTGTTGAATAGAAGAATGTGTTACCAGCAAAGCATAATACAGAATAACACATAATAATTAATGCTGCTGATGGTAATAATTTGCCAGCACCTTTAAACATATTCTCAATTATTTCTCTTAATTTTAATCTATATAGTTTTCCAACTATTAGTGATAAAAGTAATAGAATAACGCACATTTCAGCATAATACCAGCTTCCAAATTCCCCAATTGATCCAAGAATATCTTTTAGGAATGAAACGCCCATAACTTTATCATGGAATGTTTCAAAAACTGTTACACCAAATGATTCAACCCAGTTTGTACATCCTAATACCAAAAGAATTAGTAATAGTACAAATGTAATAATTATTGGTACCACTGAATATTTATTAGCAATCTTTTCACCAATAAATAATTCTCCACATGATTCCTCTTCTGATTTAGTACTTGCTTTTTTAGTACCCGGATGTTTTGCTTTAATTATATAAAATACTAAAAATCCAAGTGGAATAAATAATAAAAGCAACTTATATACAAGACCACTTATTAAAGTAGTGCCAATAGTATCATTAAGTAAACCATTAATATTATATCCAACTGTTGAACCTAATTGTCCAATTAGCACTGCACCAAATGTAGTTAGGAAAGCAGTTAATTTATCATATCCCATTGATAATATAATACCAATAAGTAAAGGAATAAAGATAAATAATAATAGTCCATAACTAAATACTGATGACAATGCTGCAAGAACAACAGCAACACAAATTAAGAAAACATATTCAATTCCCTTAAATGAATTAGCAATTTTTTCTATCCATGCTCTATATTTACCTGTTTTAGCAAGAACACCATAAAATGCTCCAACACATAGGATAAAGAAAGCAATTTGAAGAAAATATTTAAACTGGAATGAACCAAAAATCAACTGGAAGAAATCGAAGAAACCAAGTTTATATACACTACCATACTCAACTAATTCACCAGCATCAAAATAACTAGCTGGAACAAACCAAGTTATTACTACAATTGCCATTAAAATAAATATTAGTATTTTAAACAATCCTGTCTTTTTCATTATATAACCTCCTCTAAAATAATTATATAATAAAAAAGATTGTTAATACAATATTTTAACATCTTTTTTTGCAATTTTCACATTTAATTTTTTAGATTCGTGTGTATATTTCATTAATTATTTTAAAAAAATCATTTTCATTTTTTGTATTAATTAAAGACACTTTTAAGTCTTTAATATTGGGTATATTTTTCAAGTATGCCATAGCATGAATTTTTATCTCTAAAACGGCTCTTTTTTCATTACTATTACTTTTTAATAAATTATAGTGTTTAACTAACATATCAATTCTTTCTTTATTACTTGGATGTTTGACTATATTGCCATTTTTTAGATATTCTATACACTCTTTAATAAGCCAAGGATTTCCAACAGTTGCTCTTCCTATCATAACAGCATCGCATTTTGTTTCATCTAACATTTTTTTTGCATCATATATAGTTTTGACATCACCATTTCCAATTACTGGAATTGATACTGCTTCTTTTACTTTTTTGATTAGACTCCAATCTGATAATCCTTCGTAACCTTGCTCCCTAGTCCTTGGATGTATAGTAATTGCTTTTGCACCTGCTTTTTCTATTATTTTGGCCACTTCAACGCAATTAATATTGCTATTATCCCATCCAGATCTTATTTTAACTGTAACAGGAACATTAACATTATCGACTACCTTTTTAACTAATTCATAAATTTTATTTGGATTTTTAAGTAAACTTGAACCCGCTTGAGATCTTATTGCTATTTTAGGAACAGGACATCCCATATTAATATCTATTATTTTAATATTAAACTTTTCGACTAATATTTTTGCTGATTCAGCCATTGCTTCAGGAGAAGAACCAAATATTTGAACTGCAACAGGTATATTAAGTTCTTCTATTCCATTTAACATATCAAAAGTTTTCTTATTATTTCTAATAATTGCCTCTGAACTAATTAATTCAGTAATTGCATATTCTAATCCTAATTCTTCACATATTTTAATATATGATGGATTAGAAACTCCTGCCATGGGGGCGAGTACAACTTTATTATTAAATTTAATATTTCCTATTGACCAATCCATAGTAATCTCCTCATTGCTTAAAATTATACATTATTATTATAAATTTGTAAAAATAAAAAGAGAAGAATTATTCTCCTTCTTCTCCTCCTTCATATGTCTCAGTTACTTTACAAGTAATATCTTTTGCAATTGATAAGAATGTATATCTACGTTGAAATGAATCAATTTCTTCATCTTTTGGTATTGCATCTCCACAATTAAGCTTGTATGAATATTGTTGTTCTCTTTTTAATAAGAATGATACATCTGCTCCAGCAGCAATTTCTTGAGATAACATAGTATCACTAGTTACATGATCTGGTAATTCTAAAGAGAATTTATATTTAGCAACTGGTACAGCAGTAAATGTTATTTTACATTCTGTACTGTTTGTTAGTCTTTCAATAGTAACTTTATTATCTTCAAACACAGCTGTTTGTTTATTTGTACATTCAATTTTTGGTTTTTCATAACCATCTTTTGCTTCTACAATTGCATTAACACTTTCACCATATTCAGCAGTTTCTGTTGCATTTCCAGTTCCATTTACTACAGTGAATTTAGCAGATAATGTTTTAACTGAAAAATTAACTTTGCATATTAGGTCTTCTGTGACAGCATTAATTGTTAATGTATTTGTTTTAGCATTCCATGTTGATTCTTTTCCATTTGAGCAAACTGCTTCTTTAAATTCATATCCCTCACTAGGAGTTATTACAAATTCTCCAGCTTCTTCTCTATTTACTGTTTTAGGATTGTTCTCACTAACTACACCATTTACTACTGTGAAGTCTACTGAGTAACTTGAATTAACAAAATAAAGGCTACAAGTACTGTCTTTTTCTTCTGCAGGGGTAAATTTCCATTCTTCTTCGTTAAATTCTCCAGTTAAATCATTAGTGCAAGAGAATTTTAGAAAACTATATTTTTTTTCTGTAGTTACATTTCCTTCTTCATCTGTAGTAGTTTCATTTACAGGCATTGTTTCTTGTTGTTTATCCTCTAAATAGTATAAATAAGCTATTTTAACTTTTTCGGGCACAGGAGGCTTAACAGTTTCTCCTCTTTTCCCATTATAATAATATCCTAATCCTGCTCCTCCTGCTGATATTAAAAACAGTAAGAGTAAGAATACAAATAACCCTTTATTTTTCATTTTCCCTCCATATTGTATACATATTAATTTTATAATAATTGCATCTTTATTGTCAAGGATAATAGATTACAAAAAATAAGTAAAATGTAAAAAAATGTTTGACTTTCTCATATACTTTTTATATAATATTCCCGGTACATTTAATGGACGTGGACTCTTCCGTGGGAAAGAAGAGGTTATAGTTGCAAATATAACAGCCATGAAAATTAAAGAAGGGAAATAATTATGAAAACATTTATGTTAAAAAAAGAAGAAGTAGAGCATAAGTGGTATGTTATTGATGCTGAGGGTAAAAACTTAGGTAAAGTTGCTGCTTTAGCTGCATCAGTATTAAGAGGAAAACATAAACCAACTTATACTCCATACATTGCCTGTGGAGATAATGTAATCATTATCAATGCAGAAAAAGTAAATCTAACAGGTGACAAACTTGATAAGAAAATTTATTATAATCATAGTGGATATCCAGGAGGACTTAGAGAAAGAACTGCTAGAACTATGGTAGAAAAATATCCAGTAGAAATGGTAGAAAGAGCTATCAAAGGAATGCTTCCAAAGAATAGATTAGGAAGACAAATCTTTAGACAATTATTTGTTTATGCAGGTAGTGAACATAAACATGAAGCTCAAAAACCAGAAAGATTGGAGGTAAAGTAATATGGCAGAATCAAGATATACTGCTTTAGGTAGAAGAAAAAGAAGTGTTGCTAAAGTTACTTTAGTTAAAGGAAAAGGAAATATTACAGTTAATGGTAAAGATATAAAAGATTATATGCCTTATGAAACATTAGTAATGGATTTAGTTCAACCTTTAGAATTAACTGAAACAAAAGACAAATATGATGTAATTATCACTGTTAAAGGTGGAGGATTTTCTGGTCAAACAGGAGCAATCAGATTAGGACTTGCAAGAGCATTAATGCTTGCAAATGCTGATAGTAGACCAACATTAAAAACAAATGGTATGATTACTCGTGATGCTAGAATCAAAGAAAGAAAGAAATACGGATTAAAGAAAGCTCGTAGAGCTCCACAATTCAGTAAGAGATAATATAAAAAACCCAATTATTTGGGTTTTTTATTTGCATAAATATATTTTTATGGTATTATATTTTACATTGGAGGGTTTTGTATGTTGAGATATTTAAAATATGATAATCTAAATATAGATGAAGAACTTATTAAAATTAATAATTGCAAAGAAGTAGAATTAGTTTTAGAACCAAATAATAAAAAATGTTTATTTATTTTAGGAATGTTATTCGCAAATGGAACTAAAATTAAAATATTAAATGAAAAAGATTTAAATCTTGAAACTACTAATAAATCATTCTCAATGATGGCATATGTGTGGAGTAGAATGGGAAATGATGATTTCCCATCATATGATTACTCAAATGTAAAGACAGAAATGGATAAAAGAATTGCCGGCTTTAAGCAAATGGGATTCGGATTACATAAAATAACTAATAATCCAGTTGATAATAGAATCTTTCTAATTTGTCCTGTTAGAAATGCTACACCGGAGCAAAGAAAATGGATTGAAGATTTTGTTGTAGAAAAAGATGAACAAGGCTATTCTATATATGCACCACATATTCACACTAATCAAAAAGATGCTTTGGGTGGATATAACATATGTACAGATAACTCAGAGGCTATTGCTTTATCTGAAAAAATAAATATTTATTATGATCAAACAAGTGCAGGCAGCGCTTTTGATTTAGGAGTTGCATATGCGCTTCATAAGCCACTTGAAATATTAAATAGAGAAGATATAGTTTTTAATGAAGGTAACTTTATTGACAATGTAGTAAAAGATTGGCCATATAGTGCTAAAAATAAAAGAATGATTTATCTTGATAAAAATAGTAATAAGTATTATAATGCATGCGAATAAGCAATACATCATATAATTATCTTAAATGATAAAAAGGAAGATAGAATATATTTTCCTTTTTTATTATTAATCAGATTATAATAAATAAGTTTTTTGCAAATAATTTTACACTTAAAATGGTGTAAAATGATAAAAAACAATTAAAAAAAGAAATAAATAATGATATAATACTTTTAGAATAGGAAGGGAATAGATTGTGGCTGCAAAAGTATTTAAAACAATAGATGAACAAATTGATATTCTTAAGAGTAAAGGACTAGTTATAAATGACTATGACAAAGCAGGTGAAGTATTATTAAGAGAAAATTATTTTTTCTTAAATGGATATAGGTCTCCATTTCTAGTTACTGGTTCTAAGCGTTTTGTTGAAGGTTGTACATTTGAAGAAGTGTATGCTTTGTTTACTTTTGATAGATTTTTTAGAAATATAATATTTAAAAATATATTAATTGTTGAAAATAACTACAAATCTATTTTTAGTTATGTATTAAGTAAAAAGTATGGCTATAAAGAAAAAGATTATTTAAATATAAATAACTTCGATAGAAGTAAAGAGAATATTAAAAGAATTAATGATTTGTTAAGAAAACTAAAGAGGCAAATTAGAATAAATGGTTATCAACATCAAGCTACAAGCCATTATATTAACAATTATGGATATATTCCAATGTGGGTTGGTGTTAAAGTATTAAGTTTTGGTTTGATGAGTGAATTATTTTCTATTATAAAGGATGAAGACCAGGCAGAAATAGCAAGTTATTATAAAGTAGACGCTGATGAATTAGAAGATTATTTATCAATTCTTTCAAATTACAGGAACTTATGTGCACATGAAGATATACTATATAATCATGAAACTCAAAAAGGTATTGATGATAATAAATACCATGAATTGTTAAACATACCTAAAGTTGATGATGAATATATTTATGGAAAACATGATATTTTTGCTTTAATAATAATATTAAAAGAATTATTAACTGCTGATGATTTTAAAATGATGATGAATGAGATAATATATGAAATAGATTGGTTAGAATCTAAGTTAAAATCAATTAAAATAGAAAAAGTACTATATAGAATGGGATTCCCAGATAATTATAAGCAAATATCTTATATAGAATAGGAGAAATTATGAAAAAAACAGTAGTTTATATAATAACTATTATTTTATCAATGACTGTTGGATTTGCAATATTTTATATGTTAGTTCATTATTATCCAAATATTGTTATTAAAACTGTTAATAAGGTTGAAAAAACTGTTACAGTAACTGATAATGGATTATCAGCAGGTATAGAAAATGTATATGATTCAGTTGTAGTTGTAGAAAATTATCAAAAAAGCAAATTAGCGGGTACTGGCTCTGGTTTTATATATAATAAAAATGGATATATTATGACTAATCATCATGTTGTTGAGAAAGCATCAGAGATTAAAGTTATTTTAATGGATGGAGAAACATTAAATGCAACTGTTATTGGAAGTGATCCATATGCAGATATTGCAGTTATTCAAATAGATTCAAAATATGTAAAACATGTCGCTAAAATAGGAAGCAGCGAGGAATCTAAAGTTGGAGATACTGTTTTTACTATTGGATCTCCAATTAGTGCTGATTATTTTGGTACAGTAACAAGGGGAATACTAAGTGGAAAAGATAGAATGGTAGAAGTATCAGTTAATTCAAGTTCAAGTGATTGGATTATGAATGTTATGCAAACTGATGCTGCAATAAATCCAGGAAATAGTGGTGGACCATTATGCAATGTAAATGGAGATGTAATTGGAATTAATTCAATGAAATTAGTTCAATCTCAAATAGAAGGGATAGGATTTGCAATTCCAATTGAAGATGCTGTTAAATATGCTAATACAATAGTGAAAGGTGAAAAAATTAAAAGGGCTTATCTAGGCATAAGCATGGGTGATATTTCATCAACATATTCATTATTGAGGAGGGGAATATATTTAGATTCTAGTATCACATCTGGAGTTGTAGTATTTGAAGTAGAAAATACTGGGCCATCTTATGAAGCTGGGTTAGAAATGGGTGATGTTATTGTGAAAGTTGGGCAATATGATGTAAGCAATGTAGCCCAATTGAGATATTACTTATTTAAATACAATCCAGGGGATACTATTAAGGTAAAAGTAATAAGAGGAAGAGAAAGCAAAATCTTTGATATTACATTAGGAACAAGTGATTAACTTGTTCTTTTTTCTTGAAAATGGTCACTATTTAACATATAATTATATATATAATATAGGGGTTGATAACATGAAGGATTATGCTTATTTTGATAGTAAAACTGCGTTAAGGGAATTAAAAACTTCACTTAATGGTCTGACATCAAAAGAATCTTCACGTAGACTTAGCAAATATGGTTTAAATGAACTTCCTAAAGAAAAGAAAAAGAATCTTTTTCAGATTTTTTTGAGTGCATTTAAAGATCCAATAATTTATGTTTTATTATTTGCCGCTATAGTATCGCTTATAGCTGAAGAATACTTAGATGCCTTTGCAATATTATCTATTATTGTTATCGATGCAATAGTATCTACGATTCAAGAATATAAAGCAGAAAAAAATTCCGAATCTTTAAAAAAACTAATAAAAATGAATGTTAAAGTAATTAGAGATAATAAGGTCGCAGAGGTAGATTCATCTAAAATAGTAATTGGAGATATTATTGTACTTGAGTCTGGTAGCAAAGTTTCCGCTGATGCAAGAATTATTAATTGCACTAATTTAACAGTTGATGAAAGCATACTTACTGGTGAAAGTATTGCTGTTTTAAAGAATAATGAAAAATTAAATATTAGTGATAGTGAAAAGAAATGTATGTTATTTGCCGGAACTTCAGTACTTACTGGTAGAGCAATCGCAGTTGTTTGCGCAACTGCGATTGATACTGAAGTAGGTAAAATAGCACAAAAGGTAACAGAAACTATTGAGAGTAAATCACCTTTAACTAAAAGAATGGAAAAATTCTCTAAACAAATAAGTTTAATTATAATAGTTATTTCACTAATAATTGCAATTATTTTATATTTTAAACATTATTCACTATTAGAAATATTTTTATCTGTAGTTGCACTTTCCGTTTCAGCTATGCCAGAAGGACTACCTTTAGCTCTTACAATGGCACTTACTATCGCATCAGATAAAATGTCTAAAAGAAATGTTATTGTTAAAAAATTAAATTCAGTTGAAAGTTTAGGAAGCTGTACCGTAATTGCAAGTGATAAAACTGGTACATTAACAGTTAATGAACAAACTGCCAAAATAATATTACTAGCTAGTGGAGAGACTTTTGAAGTAGAAGGTAATGGATATAATGATAATGGAAAAATAATTGAATATGATTATGCAGACATTGATAATGCAAAATATATTGCTACATTAGGTAATATTAATAATGAAGCAATGTTAGAAAAAGATAAAAGTGGATGGAAAAAATTTGGAGACTCTATAGATATTGCATTTTTAGCTCTTGCAAGAAAGTTAAAAGTAAATGATATAAAATATAAAAAATTAGAAGAAATACCATACGAATCAGAAAAACAATATAGCGCATATTTCTATAGAAAGGATAATAAAAATTATTGTACTGCTAAAGGGTCAACAGAAGTAATTATAGATTTCTGTAAATACATGTATACTGGAAAAGGTAAAACAAAGATAGATACTAAAAAAATACTTAAGCAAAATGAAAAACTAGCATCAAGTGGATATAGGGTAATTGCATTATGCGATGGTGAAATACCTCTTAGAGAAGATTATGATGAGAGAGATATTAAAGATTTAACGTTTATAGGTCTTGTTGGGTTTATTGATCCTGTCAGAAAAGAGGTAAAAGCTTCTATCAAAGAATGTGAAACGGCAGGTATAAAGGTATTAATGATTACTGGAGATCATGCATTAACTGCATATGCTATTGCAAAAGAATTAAATATTGTTTCAACTCAAGATGAAGTAATAACCGGAAGTGACTTAGATTTTTACATAGATGATCAAGATAAATTTGATAGATTTATTTCTGATAAAAGAGTATTTGCAAGAGTAACTCCACTTCAGAAGTTAAGAATAATTGAATCACTTCAAAGACAAGGTGAATTTGTAGCAGTAACTGGAGATGGAGTAAACGATGCTCCAGCTATTAAAGCAGCTGATATAGGTGTTGCGATGGGAAGTGGAACCGATGTTGCTAAAGAAAGCGCAAAAATGATTATCACTGATGATAATTTTACTTCCATAGTTGCAGGGATTGAAGAAGGAAGAAATGCTTATTCTAATATTAGGAAAATTAGTATATTATTGCTCTCTTGTGGATTTGCAGAAGTTTTATTCTTTGTATTATCAATTATCTTTGATTTACCAATTCCATTAGTAGCAATACAATTATTATGGTTAAATCTAGTAACAGATGGTCTTCAAGATATGGCTCTTTCATTTGAAAGAGAAACAGATTCTATTATGAAAGAGAAACCTAGGAATCCAAATGAGAGTTTATTTGAAAAGAATTTAATATCTCAAATATTAATATCTGGTTTATCTATTGGGGTAATCGTGTTTGTAATATGGAATATATTAATATCTGAAGCAAAAATGGACATTGGTCATGCAAGAGCATATGTACTTGCACTTATGGTATTCATTCAAAATATTCATGTATTAAATTGTAGAAGTGAAAAGAAAAGTATATTTAAAATTAATTTCAAGCAAAATAAATTTATTTTATTCACAATAGTTATTAGTATAATATTACAAATAATAGTAATGGAAGTACCTCAATTTTCTCAATTTTTACAAACTTATAGTGTCCCAGTACTACATATGTTTATATTACTTTGTGTATCAATTCCAATATTATTTGTAATGGAATCATATAAACAATTTAAAAATAGTAGAGAATAGAGTATAATATATAATAGGAGTAGGAGGAATAGTTATATGAAAAAGAATATTTTAATGTTTATAAATGGCTTTGGAGTAGAACAAAGAGATTCATATAATGTATATTCTGAAAGTTTAATGCCTAATATGGATAAACTTACTAAAACTTGTTTGTTTGGCTCACTTAATAGTGGTGATTTAGATTATAAGACAGGTTATAGAAGATTTAGTATAGGTATTGGTGAAGAACTAACATATAGTATTGTTAATAATTCAATTAATGATGAAACTTATAAAAATAATGAATTATTTAATTATATTATTGGGCAATTAAACACAAATAGTTCAAAATTACATGTGATTTGTTATTGGGATAATGAAAATACATTTTTTCAACTAGTAGTTTTCTTAAAAGAAGTTGTAACAAGAACTAAAATTCCTGTAAATGTTCACTTAGTATTAAATCAAAAATCATTAAATGATTATAGATATATTGAAAAAAGCTTGAATACATTAAACTATGAACTTGGTAATAATCTTAAAGTTGGTATAGTGTCTGGATCAAATAATCAATTATTTTATAAAGATTTTATGAAACTATTTGTTGCTGACTCTGGTGAAAAATGGAAAGATGTTTCAAAGAAAGTAGAAGTTTTATATGAGACTAAAACAAAACCAGAAGATGTAAGAACATTTGCATTAAATAGTGGAACAACTTTAAATGATAATGATAGTGTTTTATTCTTTAATTATTCTAATATTGATGTCACTCCATTTACTAAAGAATTAATAGAACAGAAATATAGAAAATTAAATTTAGGAACTATAAGATTCTATTCATTATTCCCAATTAAATGTGATAATGTTAATATTCCATCAATGTATAATTATGCTGTTTCATCTACATATATGTTAAATTCAATAAAAACAATAAATGCTAGATGCATGATTATGGCAAAACAAGAATATTGTCCTGAAATCAATAATTATTTAACTGGTCTTAGAAACACATATGAAGAGAGCATTAAATATATGCCTACTGATAATGGATTTATATATGATGGAAATATTTTATTAAATACAATAGTTTCATTAAAAGAAGAACTAGTAATAGTTAATTATGAAATAGATGATTGTAAAACAGTAGAAGAGATTAAAGATAGACTTTCTAAAATAGATAGTGTTATTGGAATTCTATATGGTTATACAAGTCAAAATAATATGGGATTATTTATTTCTTCTCTTTACGGATTAGAAAAAGAATTATATAATAATAAACATGAACTTTGTAAGATTAACTTTTCTGTTAGAGCACCTGTTATAGTGGCAGATCCTAGTATTACAAAGAATAATTATACATTAGAAGAAGGAACTGTATTTAATCTTGCAAACTCTGTTTATAAAAACATTAATGGCAATTATAGACATGAGGGTATAGTAAAAAGAAAAAAGGGAATTTTATCAATATTTAAGAAGTAGGAGTGAAATATGAAAAAAGTTACAGGAAAAAGATTTTGCGCATATATAGTTGATTACGTAATAGTTGCATTAATTGCTTCATTATTTGCTAGAGTGCCAATTTTAAATCCAAATTATGATAGGTATATGGAAGAATATAATAAGTATATTGAATCAGTTAAAACTAGTTTGAATGATAGTGCATCAGATGAAATAATTGATAATTCATATGAAATGACAAAATTAGGTGTTAATATTACTATAATTAATTTAGTAGTAGGTGCTATATACTTTGTAGGTTTTCAATATCTAAATAAAGGTCAAACACTTGGTAAAAAAATGTTAAAAATTAGAATGGTTGATGACAATAATGAAAGACCAAAATTATATCAAGTATTAATTCATTCAATAATAATTAACAGTTTACTCACAACAACAATATCTGTAATAACACTATTATGTTTATCTAAAGCCACATATCTAAATATCAGTGAAGTTGTACAAATAATTGACATGGGATTATTATTTGGATCATTCGGTTGTATGATAGTTAGAAAAGATGGAAAAGGTATTCATAATATTTTAGCTCATACAAATGTAATAGGAGAATAAGTATGATAATAGGAATTGCAAATGACCATAGAGGTGTAAAATTAAAAGAAAAAATACAAAAATATTTACATAATAATGGATATACGTGTATAAATTATGGGACCGATACTGAAGATAGTGTAGATTATGTAGATTATGCCGAAAAGTTATGCAAAGCAATTAATAATCATGAAGCAGACTATGGAATTTTAATTTGTGGTACAGGAATAGGTATGTCAATCGCGGCTAATAAAATAAAAGGAATTAGGTGTGGAAGAGTAGTAAACCCAAGAGAAGCTGCATTAACAAAAGAACATAATATGGCAAATGTAATTGCACTTTCCGAGGATACTGAAAATGCTGAGGAAATAGTAAATGCATTTTTAACTACTAAGTATTCCGATAATGAAAGACATATAAGAAGAGTTAATAAAATTAGCAAATTGGAGGAATAAATGAATAGAACATTGTTAAAAGTTGCTGGTATTATTTCAATTATTATAGGAGTTATTTGCTCTTTAACTATAATTGGATTAATAGTAGGTATACCTCTTATAATCGGAGGAGTTAAATTTAATGACTACTCTAATATGAGTGATGAAGAAATAGAAAAAAATAAAGATAGTATTCTAATTTGGACAATTGTATTCTTGTTTATTAATCAAATAAGTGGCGTTATTGCATTAATTGCATATTTATTATATGAAGCAAATAATACAAGTTATGTTAAATCATATAAACAAAATAATAAATATACGGAACTTGAACGAATTAAAAAATTATATGATGATAAAGTATTAACAAAAGAAGAATACGAAAAAGAAAAAGAAAGAATATTAAATTCTTAATATGAATAAAATATACTATGAGGATAAAAATCATAGTATTTTTTGTTGCATTAATTCTGCTATTAACAAGTTATAAACAAGAAAACAATTATATTATAGAAAAACCTAATACTTTAGCTGTAAATGTATTAAAAAATGATGAAATAATTAATATAGATTTGGAAAACTATGTGATTGGAGTAGTCGCATGTGAGATGCCAGCGTCCTTTAAAGACGAAGCATTAAAAGCAATGGCAGTTGCCGCTAGAACATATGCACTATATAAAATGAAGAAGAATAATAAATATGATCTTACTGCTACTACAAAGGATCAATGCTACATTACAATCGATGAAATGAAAAATAAATGGAAGAATAATTATGATAAATATTATAATAAAATTAAAAAAGATGTATATTCTACTGAAGGAGAATATCTAACGTATAATGGAGATGTAATAATAGCTTTTTACTTTTCAATATCAAATGGATATACAGAAAATGTGGAAAATGTATTTTCACAAAAACTAGATTATTTAGTAAGCGTAGATTCTTCATTTGATAGTAAATATTCATATAAAGAAAGTGAAAAGGAGACAAAACTAAAAGATTTTTTAAATAAATTAGGTATCAAAGATACTAAAATAGAAAAAATTTCAATAGAAAGATATAATACAGGTAGAGTTAAAACTATAAAAGTAAATAATAAGTCATTTAAAGGGACTAATTTTAGAACTAAGTTGGGACTTAGATCAACTGACTTTGAAATAAAATATGATTCGAATAAAGTATATATTACAACAAAAGGATATGGTCATGGAGTTGGTATGAGTCAATATGGCGCTAATGCAATGGCAGATTTAGGATATAGATATGAAGATATTTTAAAATATTATTATACAGGTGTAAAAATAATGCATAATTAATTAAAAAATGTTCACTCTATATTTAGGAGAGTGAACAATGGGAAAAATTTCTAAAGTGTTATTACCTACAATGTATTTAGGTATAATATCAGTAATGATTATAAGTGTTGTATTAGTATTATCAGGAATACAGTCATTCTTAAATGAATCACCAATTCATCAATATACTCTTGATAATGTATTTGAAGGAGATGTAATGCCTGTTGTAAAACAGGAACCAACATATGAATCCATTATTAAACCTTATTTAACAGATAATGTAACTGTGGGTAGATATTTCTATGATTTTGAATCAGATGAGAAGAAACAAGAGGATTCTTTAATATTATATGGTGATACGTACATGCAAAATAATGGAGTAGATTATGTGTGTAAGGATAAGTTTGATGTAGTTGCTGTTTTAGCAGGTGAAGTTGTATCAATTGAAGATAGTGAAATATATGGAAAAATACTAACTATTAAACATAATGACAATTTAAAAACAGTATATAGCAATATTACAGATGTATTAGTTACGGTTGGATACTATGCTTCCCAAGGTGAGATAATAGCATCTAGTAAAAAATCTACAATTGATAACAATAATAATTCTATGTTGCATTTTGAAGTGTATTATAAAGACAATGCAATTGATCCTGAAAATATATATACTTTATCAGTAAGCGAATTTCAATAAAACCTATAAAGGTTTTATTTTTTTATAATAATATATTTTATTGAAAAAGAAATACTCTTATATTATAATTATTTAGGTGAAAAAAATGATAAATTTTGTAGTAGTAGATGACAATAAGCAACATAGAAAGAAAATATGTGATGTAATCATGAGTAATATGATGTCTAATCAAATTAACTTTAAAATAAATGAATACTCAGATTTCGATAAAAAATTAGTACAATATATTGATAATAAAGACCATTTATCTATTTATATTTTAGATTTAGAACTTCCTAATGGTGATGGAATAGATATTGCTAGATTAATCAGAAATAAGGCTAATGATTGGAATAGTCCAATCATTATTATTACAGCACATGAATCACTATATTATGAAGTATATAAACAAAGATTACAAATATTAGATTTTATACCAAAAATGATTTCAATTGAAAAACCATTATCAGAAGACATAGATATATGTTTAAGAATGTTAAATAAAGATAAAGTATATAGATATACTTATAAAAATATAGCATATAATATTAATTTAAATAGTATAAATTATATACAAAGAGATAGTAGAAGAACAAAAATAGTTACTTCAAGTAAAACATATTATCAGAACATTACAATAAATGAAATTAAAAATTTATTACCTGAATATTTCATTATTTCCGCTAAAGGAACTATATTAAATATGAAAAATGTAAAAGAGACAGATTGGAATAATATGCTTGTCTATTTCAATGATGGAAGTAAAGATTATTTAATAACAAAAAGTCATAAGAAGGAGATAGAAAAGTATGAAAATAATTGATTGGACTATAATTTCTCTTTTATCTATTGTAGCGGTTATAATTCAATTATTTACGTTTAAAGAACTATCTGAAAAAAGTAAAATTAGAATTGGAATATCTAGTATTATATGCATAATTGTCGATGGAATTATAATAACATATAATTCTTATACGAATGATAGTATCTTACGTGCATTTGTTAGTTTTGCAATTATAATAGTATCGGAGCAATTAATATTTAAATATAATATAATTAAAACACTAACTTATGGTATAATGTGCTACATATTAGTTGTTGTTAGTGAAATAGTTTTAGATATTATATTACTCACAACAAAATTAATAAACTTGCAAGCAATAGACCATAATATCTTAGCTAAAGTGTTGTTGTCAATAATAATGGTATTACCAGCATATTTTATTGCAAGAAATAGGCATATTAAAAATATAACAAGAAAAATAATGCTATTTATTGAAAATTCCATTGTTGCACAGATAATGGCAGCTATATTTTTAGTGGTATCTGTTATACTTGCATTTAAAAACATTATGTCATTATCTTTTTCAACATACCTTGGTAATTTTGTTTTACTAATTGTATTTATAATATTAATTGTTATAATATTATTTAAAGAGTATAGGGTAAAAAGAGAACTTACCAATACTAAAATATTGCTAGAGTTTATGTCTAAATATGAACGAAAAATAGATGAAGATAGAATTAATAGACATGAAATGCTAAACAATTTATTGGTATTGAAGAGTTATAAAAATAAAAATAGCAAAGAATACAATGATACATTAGATGACATAATCGCTAATTATAGCAAGAAAGATGACGGTATTAAAAATATATACAAATTGCCATCAGGGTTAAAAGGCATAATCTATTATAAGATTAATGAAATCAAGAACAAAAATATAAATATAAATATTAACATATCAAAAATATTATCGAGTTATTTTAAAAAATTAGATAATAAGACATATACTGCTGTATGTAAAATCGTTGGAATAACATTTGATAATGCTATAGAGGCATGCATTAACAGCAATGAAAAAATAATAAGATTAGAAGTTTATGAAGAAAATAATACAGTAATAATAGACATCGAAAACACTTTTAACAATATAATAAATATTAAAAAGATAAATAATAAAAATTACTCTACTAAGAGTAAAAATAGAGGGCTAGGGCTATATATTGCAAACAACATAATAAATAACAATAGATTGATTGATATGAAACAGTATATAGATAATAATTATTTTGTTACAAAGATATTTATCTCAAAACAAAAATCTAGATAAGAAGTCATCTAGATTTTTTAATTAATTATAATAATGATTCTGGCATTTCAGGTTCATCAACAAACACAATTATGCATCCTGCACTAGCAGTAGCGGCAACTAATGCTCCTAGAAAAGCAGCAACACTTGCAAATAATTTCATTTTGTACCTCCTTTCTTATAACTCTTATAGTTATCGTATTTAAGCCCTAATAGTTTATAACTAATAGGTAGTATCATTATACTTTGCATAATTATTGCAAAGACTATTGAATTACAAATAATATAATTTGTATAAAAGGTAAGTATAAAATATATGATAGTTATTATTAAAGTAATAACTTTAAATGCTATTCTTTTATTTTTATGAACCAGTGGTCTTTTTTCTGTATCGGCGGGAGCATATAATATAAATAGAATGCCACATGCTATAAAAATAATATTAATAATTATTCTTTTAATTATTAATATCTTAATTAGAAATGGTATAAGAGTAAAGAGTGTTAGTGATAATACCCAACAATGCCATGCTTTTTTAGCATGCAATCCGAATCCTGCTAACCTAATAATCGAATAGAATAATATAAAATACAGTAGTTCTTTAATAGTGCCAATTATTAATGAAATGATAATTAAAATGATAAATTTAGTAATTGTTAAATAAATTGTTTCTAGACCATATTGTATTTCTTTTAGTTTAATTTCATCATAATTATAGTTTTGAGAAATATTTCTCATTATTTTATTAACAATCATTTTTTTCATTTGAACTACCTCTCTATAATAGAATAAAATAATTAATAAATATTTTTTTATTATTTGTTTGAATATTGTTTTTTGTTGTCTAAAACTAATTTTTAAGTTTTAAATAAATCATATTATCTACTTAGTGACAAAAAACATTAATTTAATGACAAACATAAGAATAATGTCGAATTTTTGGGTATGCTTTTAATTGTGCACAAAAAATAGAAGTATTATTATTAAACTAAGAAGGGACGGTGTTATATGAGTAGAGGTCGTGTGAAATGGTTTAATAATGAAAAAGGATACGGATTTATCGAATATGAAGGACTAGTAGATGAAGACATCTTTGTTCATTATTCTTCAATTGAACAAGAAGGCTATAAGACTTTAAAAGAAGGCGAGATTGTAGAATTTACTTTAATTGAAACTGCCAAAGGCAATCAAGCAATCAATGTAAAAGAAGTCGCAATGACAGCAATTTAATAAAATACACTTAGGTGTATTTTTTTGTAAAATTTTTGTGAAATTGTGGAATAAAATATATAATTATGATACTCTTATATTAGGAGGAATGATATGAAATACAATATCCGTGGTAACAAGTTAGAAGTTACTGATGCTATTAACGAATACATCAAAAATAAATTATCTAAAGTAAATAAATACTTGGATGATAATGATGAAGTTGAGGCAAAAGCATTAATATCTGCGAAAGGAAAAGAACAAAAAGTTGAAGTAACTATTTGGAGCGGAAAATACAATATAAGAGCTGAAGAAGTTAATGAAGATTTATATGCCGCTATAGATTTAGTTATTGATAAACTTGAAAAACAATTTAGAAGATATAAAGATAAAATAACTACAAAAAAGAATAAAACTGGTGCATCTGTTCCAGATTTAGAAATAGAAGAATATTTTGAAGAGGATGAACAATCAATTGTAAGGAGAAAAGAAGTTTTCTTAAAACCAATTGATGAGGAAGAAGCTATAACTCAAATGGAACTTTTAGGGCATACATTCTTTGTATTTAAAAATGTAGATACAGGTAAGATAAATGTTGTTTATAAAAGGAATGACGGAGATTATGGAATTATAGAAGCAAACTAGAAAAGTGATTATTCACTTTTCTTTTTTTCTTTGTTATAATATTTGTTATGGAGATGATGATATGGGCTTATTTAAAAACTTATTTGATTATGAAACAAAAGAATTAAAAAGAATAAATAAATTAGTAGATCAAATTGAAGCTTTAGATGAAGAAATGCAAAAAATTAAAGATACTGAATTTAAAGCTAAAACTGAAGAATTTAAAAAAAGACTTCAAAATGGTGAAACATTAGATGATATATTAATTGAAGCTTTCGCTTTAGCAAGAGAAGCATGTTATAGAGCTTTAGGAGAAAAACCTTTTAGAGTTCAATTGATAGGTGGAGTAGCAATTCATAGAGGTAATATTGCTGAAATGAAAACTGGTGAAGGAAAAACATTAACAACAGTACTTCCCGCTTATTTAAATGCTCTTGAAGGTAAAGGTGTTCATGTTATAACAACTAATGAATATTTATCAACTCGTAATGCTGAATGGATGGGTCCTATCTATGACTTACTTGGTGTAACAGTCGGAATAAATATTAGAGAAAAATCTCCACGTGAAAAGCAAGAAGCATATAATGCAGATATTACATATACAACTAATAATGAACTTGGATTTGATTATCTAAGAGATAATATGGTTGTTCACAGAGAAAATAGAACACAAAGAGGTCTTAATTTTGCTATTATAGATGAAGTTGATTCAATTTTAATAGATGAAGCTAGAACTCCGTTAATTATATCTGGTGGTGTCGCTAAAACAGCTAATGTATACAAAGAAGCAGATAGAGTAGCAAAAGCATTAAAAATAGATGATTATGTTTTAGATGAAAAAACTAAAAAAGTTACTCTTACTGAAGAGGGAGTTCATAATGCAGAAAAACTTCTTCACCTAGACAACTTATTTGATATTAAAAATAGTGTAATGGTACATAATTTAGATAAAGCACTTGCTGCTAATTACGCATTTAAAAAAGATGTAGATTATGTAGTCGAAAATGATAAAGTTATTATAGTAGACACATTTACTGGAAGACTTATGCATGGACGTCAATTTAGTGAAGGACTTCATCAAGCATTAGAAGCAAAAGAAAATGTTACTATTAATGAAGAAACTAAAACTTTAGCAACTATTACATTCCAAAATTTATTTAGAATGTATAATAAACTTTCTGGTATGACCGGTACTGCTAAAACAGAAGAAGAAGAATTTCAAAATATATATAATACATATGTTGTGTGTATACCAACAAATAAACCAGTTATTCGTGATGATCAAGTTGACTTAATATATTCCTCATTAAATGGTAAGTTTAGAGCGGTAGTTAATGTAGTAAAAGAAATACACTCAACTGGTAGGCCGGTATTAGTAGGTGTTGCATCTGTAGAAACAAGTGAGCTTGTAAGTCAATTGTTAAATAAAGCTGGTATTAAGCATGAATTATTAAATGCTAAAAACCATGAGCGTGAAGCTCATATTATTGAAGGCGCTGGTAAAAAAGGTGCAGTTACAATTGCAACAAATATGGCTGGTCGTGGAACTGATATTAAACTGGGAGAAGGGGTCCGTGAGTTAGGTGGATTATTTGTAATAGGTACTGAAAGACATGATTCAAGACGTATAGATAATCAACTTCGTGGTAGAGCTGGTCGTCAAGGTGATCCAGGAACGACAAGATTCTTTGTATCTATGGAAGATGACTTGATGATGAAGTTTGGTTCTGAAAGAATGAAAGCAGTAATGACTAACTTAGGAATCAAAGAAGACCAAGCAATATCAAATAAATTCATTTCTAATAGTATTGAATCTGCTCAAAAGAAAGTTGAAGGTTTTAACTTCGATAGAAGAAAAGCATTACTTGATTATGATAATGTTATTTCTAAACAAAGAGAAATAATATATGAAAGACGTAATGAAATATTAGATCAAGAAAGTATTAGAGATAGAGTACTTGAAACATTCAGAGAATTTGTTAATAATCAAATAACATCACATTTAACTGAAAACACATTAACAGATAATGATATTAACAATATAATGGAACAATTTAATTCACACCTATTGAAAAGAAAGAAATTAAAGAAAGATGATTTTAAAAACAAATCAAATGAAGAAATATGTGATTATATTTATAATATTGTTATAGATGATTATAAAAAGAAATTAGAAGATATACCGCAAGAAATACAAAATGATTTTGAAAAATCAATTTCACTTCGTATAATCGATAAATATTGGATGGATCAATTGGATGCTATGGAAGAATTAAAAGAAGGTGTAGGACTAAGGGGTTATGCACAAAGTAATCCACTTCAAGTTTATGCTTTAGAAGGATTCCAAATGTTTGATAATATGTTAGCTTCAATATCTGCAGAAATATCTTCATTCTTACTAAATGCTGAAGTAAGACAAAATACTGAAAGAGAAGAAGTTAAAAATATCAGAACTAATGATGGAAAAGAAGGCGTAAAGGCAAAACCTAAAAAGTCTGAAAAGAAAATAGGCAGAAATGATCCTTGCCCATGTGGGTCAGGTAAGAAATACAAACAATGCCACGGAAAATAAGAAAAATCAAGTAATTCTAAATTAGAAAATTAATAAATTGTCATCCATTTGTCATCCTAAACAAAAAACGGATGACAAAATGTATACTGGAGGAGTAATAATATGATAAATGAAAAATTAAAGAGATACATTGAAGATAACATTTTGCCTCTTTATGATAATAACTTTATTGGTGATGGAAGAGATAGGGTATATTATGTTATAAATCGCAGCTATCAAATAATAGAAGAAAATAATTTAGATATAGATTGGAATATTTTATATACTGCAATAAGTTATCATGATATAAGAACAAATAATGAAGAAAAAGATCATGAATTAATTAGTGCTGAGATAATGTACAATGATGATTTTTTAAAAGTTTTTTTTAGCGAAGAAGATAGATTAATAATAAAAGAAGCTATTGAAGATCAAAGAGCAAAATTAGGGAATGAGCCAAGAAATATTTATGGTAAAATTCTATCTTCTGCGTCTAGAAATTCTTCAGTGGAGCAATGTTTAGAAAGATCTTATAATTATGGAAAAAAGAAAAATCCTAATGCAACGGATGAAGAAATATTCGAAGGTGCTTATAATGCTCTATTAGGCAAATTCGGGAAGGATGGAAAAGCCAATTTCTTTTTCAGAGATACCACTTATGAACAGTTTTTACATGATATAAGAGAATTATTATCTGATAAAGATAAATTTATAGAAAAACAAAGAAAATATATTTTAAAAATGAAATAAGAGGTAGAATAATATGCAAATAAATAAAAAACTACAGGAATATATTGAAAATAATATATTTCCTAGCTATGAGAAGAATGATTTGGGTCATAATTTAGATCATATCAAATATGTAATTGAAAGAAGTTTTAAATTCATAAAAGAAAATAATTTAGATGTAGATTACAACATGGTTTATGTGATAGCTGCTTATCATGATATAGGTCATTATATTGATGCCAAAAATCACGAAAAAGTTTCAGCAATTATGTTATTAGCAGATGATAATTTAAAGCAGTTTTTCAATGAGGAACAAATAAGGATTATGGCTGAAGCAGTTCATGATCATAGAGCAAGTCTGGCAAAAAAAGGAAAAAGGCCAAGAAGTATTTATGGTGAAATTGTATCTTCTGCAGATAGAAATACATTAATTGAAGTTCCTCTTAAAAGAACATATGCTTACAGAATGGAACACAGCCCAGGTGCTACTCTTGATGAAATAATAGAAGAATCAAGACAGCATATAATTGACAAATTTGGTAAAGTAGGATATGCAACAGATGCAATGTATTTTGAAGACTTAGATTATAAAAAGTTTTTAGAGGATATTCCAGCACTTGTAGAAAATAAAGAAGAATTTAGAAGAAGATTCATTGAAGTAAATAATATCTCTCTTGATAAAAAACCAGAAAGAGAAAAGTTTTTATCATCAATTTATTTAATAATTAAAAATGAAAATGGAGAAGTTTTACTTCAAAGAAGACAAGGAACAAAATTATGGCCTGGTTATCTTGCTTTGCCAGCTGGACATATAGATCAAGGTGAAAATGCATATGAGGCAGCTATAAGAGAAGCAAGAGAAGAATTAGGAATAGAAATAGCTACTAATGATATTGTGAATACTTTTGTTGCTAATAGAAAAAATAAATCATTACCTCCATATTATGATGTATATTTTGAAATATCAAAGTATGTAGGAAAAATTAAAATAGCTGAACCAGAAAAGTGTTCTGAATTAGTATGGTGTAGTCCAATTAATCTACCTGATGATATGATAGACTTTGAAAAAGAAGCAATGGAAAATAATGCTAATGGTATAAAATTTAGTGTTACTTATGCTGACAATGAAAAGAAGTTAGTAAAAACTAAAAAATAGATTATTTAGAAAAATATACAAGTAGGTGATATTTTGAATAAGCAAATAGGTGATGAACACAATATAATTTTTTATACAGATGAAGATAATAATATTAAAGTTGAAGTATTGCTTGAAAATGAAGATGTATGGTTAACCCAAAATGCTTTAGCAAAATTATTTGATACAACGCGAAATAATATTACACTTCATATTGGAAATATATATAAAGAAGAAGAACTTGAAGAAAAATTAACTAGTAAGGATTCCTTACTAGTTCAAATTGAAGGTAATAGAAGTGTTAAAAGAAATGTAAAAATATACAATCTTGATATGATAATTTCTATGAAATAGATAAATTAGAAAAAGAATAAAAATAAAATAATCGTCATATTAAGATATTACGATGTGCGGAATGTTTCATCTTTCAAGAACATTCAAAAGGTAGAAAAATTAATTTTCTATCTTTTTTTATTTGTCAGTAAAAAAATGTAAAAAAGTGTGTTATAATAAAATTGTTAATAAACTATATTAATGTGAGGAGAAATTTTATGAAAAGGATAATATTGTGTTTAGTAATAATTATAGGAGTATTAGCTATAACTGGTTGTGGTAATAAAGCAACAGAAAATGAATCAAATAAAAGTATAATTATCTCAGATGTAGATAAAGGTACAAGATGGGAAGCTATAACAAACTATGATATAACATTAGAATTTAAAGATGGCAAATGTGTTTCAGAAAACTTTAGATTAAAATTTTTGAAGGAAAGTAATGCGATTGTTTATGGTATGGAAATGGAAGGTCAATCTTATATAGAGGATTATAAACAAGAAGGAAATATTGTTACTTATAAGCGTACTGGAATAAATAATGAATTTTATGATAGAACAATTGATGAAGCATATGATATTGCAAAAAAATTGTATTCAAGTGCAACGATAACAAAAAAATAAAAGTAATCGCACTATTAAGATATTCTGATTAATGAGAGGATAGAAATATTCTCTTTTTCTTTACTTTTCTTGTTTTATAGTATAATTTACTTAGTTATGAAAGAAAGAACACCTTTTATAACCTAGAAAAATCGTTGTTTAAAAATTAAAACGAATGCAAACAATGTTTGTAATTAGTTTGTAAACTGTAAAATATTGATAGTAACATAAATACTATAAATAACATATATACTAAATGTTACTTGACCCACAAACACTTGAAATAACAATAATAACACAAATACTATATGTACCATATATACTAAAAGTGTATGAGCATGTGGCAGTGGACGCAAGTATAAAATGTGCCACGGTAAATAAGCCTGCAAGCCCGCATAAAATAAAGGGCTGCGGGCTTTTTACTACTTACATTTTTTAGGTAATTTCACCTTAAAAAAGGCGTTTAGATAAGTTTTAGATAAGTTTTTTTTGTGATTTGGAGTATTTTTAAAACTCTAAAAACAAATTATATTCCAAACTGTTGCTGGCATTAGAATAATAAGAGCTGTGGTATAATTAATATGAAGTGGGAGGTACTATATATGAAATATAATGATTTATTAAATTCACATTTAAAGTATGGAACAACATCGGACGATATCATTAAAAGAAAAGGTTATGAAAAAATATTAGAAAATGTTGTTATTGCACCATGGTGGAGTCATGATATATTTGACGGATTAAATTTTGAAGTAGATCAAGTAAATGATAAAGTGTTTAACTTTTACAGCGATGATTTATCCTTTTCATATATAGAATTAAAAAGAATAGGAGCGCCTGGAATAATGGATTTTATACTATCCTTAGGAGTTACAAAATGTAAAAATGTAATTTTTTTAGGATCAGCAGGTTCATTAGATGAAAGTATTAAAATAGGTGAAATAGTTATTCCAAAATACTCTATATGTGGTGATGGGGCATCCAGATATTTAAATATAAATCTTGAAGATGAATTTTTAAAAAAAGAATATCCCTCAAAAATATTTACAAATGATTTAATTGATATCTTAAAAGAAAGCAATATAAAATATCACTATGTTCCTAATTATAGCATTGATACTGTATTTGCACAGTTTTATCACATTGATAAGATTTTAGATTTAGGGGCTAAAACTATCGAAATGGAAACTGCCTGTTTATTTAAATGTTGTAATTTAATGAATATAAATGCAACAGCATTATTCTGTATATCTGATAATAATATATTAAATAAATCTCTATATAGCGGAAGAACCGATGAAGAAAATGATTATAGACATAAAATTAGATATGAATTAATCCCAAAAATAGTTATTGATTTATTTAAGAAAAGTAACTAAAATGTCTTGTAATATTTTTTTGTTTATCAATATAATTAATTAACTCTTTTAGATAAGTTATTAGATAAGTTGTATGAAAAAAACTTACAATTATCAGACAAAAAATTATAAGTTTTAAATAAAAAACACCAATTTAAAAGGAAAAAATTACCTGGTTGTTTTAAATTATTACTATGTGGCAGTGGTAAAAAATATGAGCAATGTTGTGGCAAATAACTCGCAAACCCTGATAAAATAAGGGGAAAAACGAGTTTTTCTTTTTAGCAAAAAAACCAAAATTGGCTTTAGAACCATTTTATACATAAAATTGAATCATAAAATAGTAATATTGCGATGTAATTAAAATATAGAAAAGTTTGATATAATTGATTATAGGAAGTGATAAAATGGCTACTACAAAAGATTATAGAGATTTTATTTTAGAGCAACTAAATTTATTAGATAATATAACTTGTAAATCTATGATGGGAGAATATTTACTTTATTATAATGGAGTATTATTTGGAGGCATTTATGATGATAGATTACTTGTTAAAATAGTTGATAGCAATAAGAAATACAATATGCAAGAATCTATTCCATATGAAAGTGCAAAACCTATGTATCTTGTAGGCGATGTAGATAATCCAGTAACATTAAAAGAAATAGTATTAGATACTTACAGAGATTTAAAGAAATAAAATAATCATCATATTAAGAAAATAGGTGAATAAAAAATTTTCTTTTAATATGATAAAATATATAGAATATAACTCAACTATTGGTATGTGTATATTATGAGTATTTTATTATATATTTGAATTGTGAAAGGAGAAAGTTCATGGATTTAATTAAGATTGGGAAATTTATTGCTGATTGTAGGAAAAGGAAAAATATAACTCAAGAGGAGTTAGCAGAAAAATTATATATTACTGATCGAGCAGTATCAAAATGGGAAAGAGGATTATCATTACCTGATGCTGATAAGATGTTAGAGTTATGTAGTATACTTGATATTAATGTTAATGAACTTTTAAATGGTGAAAAAATAAATATGAAAGATTATGAAAAGAAAACAAATGAATTATTGGTTGAGTTAGCTAAACAGGAAGAATTAAAGAATAAAAAGATGATAACAGACATGTATGTTTTAAGTGTTACAGCAGTAGTATTTTATATTGGAATAACATTACTTGCAGCATACACATTGGGAGAAGGAACTACATTTGGTATTATTGTTACTATTGCTACTATTATTTTAGTTGCTGTTGCTTTATATGTTTTTAAACTTGAAATTTATACTGGATATTATGAATGTAAAAAATGCCATCATAGATATGTTCCAAATTCTTACTGGAAAGTAATGTTTTCTCCTCATATAGATACAACAAGATATTTAAAATGTCCTAAATGTGGTAAAAGAAGTTGGTCTAAAAAAGTAATGAGTAAGACAGATAAAGTATTAAAATAGTTTATATAATATTATATTTAATATATGTAAAGGATAATGGTTTTTCATTTTCTTATAATAATTATTATAAATGTTATGCTATAATTATTTTGTAATAGGAGGATATTAAGTATGATATTATTTATGTCATTTTTTATATTGGTGACATTTGCTGTAGATTACTTAATATATAAAAGAGTCAGCGACACAAATACCATATGGAATTATCTATTTTGTATTGGAATATATCCATATTTATTTGTTTTCTTATATTGTATAGCTGTTGGGATATTTAATGGTAGTTCTACGGAAATTGCTTTTGGGATTTGGCTTGCAGTTGTTGTATATTGGTATATAAGTATTCCATTCCTTATTTTGACAATTATTTCCTATATTGGTATTTAGAAAAGTAGAAAAAAGAATAACTATTTTTAGTACATATAAAGGAGATGATTAATATGAAAAATAAAAAAAGTTTAATAATTTATTTTAGCAGAGCAGATGAAAATTATGCAGTTGGTTATGTAGATAAAGGTAATACAGAAATAGTTGCTGAATATGTAAGAGATTTAATTGGTGCAGATATGTTTAAAGTTGAACCATTAGTGCCATATGCAAAGGATTATGCAACTTGCATAAAAGAAGCAAAAGAGCGCATCGGCAATGCTCCAATTAAAGAAATAATACAAGATATTTCTGCATATGAGGTAATATATATAATGAGTCCAATATATTGGGGTACATATGCGCCAGAACTTGAAACTGCTATTAAAGATTTAGACTTTAATGGAAAAACCATTAGAGTAATAACAACACATGAGGGTTCAGGCCTTGCAAATGTAGTTAATGATATTAAAAGAATTTGTGTGGGCGCTAACGTTTTAGATGATGCCATTGCAATTAGAGGATCAAAAGCAAAGGAATCTAAATCTAAACTTGAGTCTTGGATATAAATTATGAAAGGAAAAAATAAAATGACGATTTATGATTTAAAAGTTAAAAATAGAAATGGTGAAGATGTATTATTAGGTAATTATAGAGGGAAAGTATTGATAATTGTTAATACTGCTACCGGGTGTGGATTTACACCACAGTATGAAGGATTAGAAAAACTTTACAGAGAATATCATGATAAAGGATTAGAAATATTAGATTTTCCATGTAATCAGTTTGGGAACCAAGCACCAGGAAGTGACGATGAGATTCATGAATTTTGTGCTTTAAAATATAATACTTCATTTGATCAATTTGCAAAAATAGAAGTTAATGGTGAAAATGAATCTTCACTATATACATATTTAAAAGAGCAAATTAAGGATGATGAGATTAAAGGTTTAAAAAATAAAATGGCTATGAAAGCCATAGAAAAAATAAGTAAAACGGCTACTAAGGATGGAGACATCAAATGGAACTTCACTAAATTTTTAGTAAATAAAGAAGGTACAGTAGTTAAAAGATACTCACCTACATATAAACCCGAAGACATGGAAGAAGAAATTAAAAAATTAATATAATAAAAATGACTTAATTTAAGTCATTTTTAAATAGGTTTTTAATATTTTCTATTATTAGGTTTTCCATTATGCTATAGTTCATATTGTTGTGCTTGTGATATTTTATTTCATGGCATAAATTATCAATCAAACCCAACATAATATGGACTTTTTCAGATAGATTATTGTCACTAAAATTATTATTTATTAATATTTCTTTTATAGAATTTGTAATTTCTAATTCCCTTTTATAATAATACTCATCAATTCTTTTATCCGAATGAACCATAGACATTATTTCTTCATGTGCAACATTAGATATTTTATGATTGTCAATATAGTATTCTATCATGTCTTTTATAACGCTATCAAAGTTTCTTTTTTCAAATGTTAAATTTGAATTTTTTAGCATAGGGAAGAATACTGTTTCACCATATTTTTCTAATCCTTCAATTAAAATATCATATTTATCTTTAAAATATTGATAAACTATTCCCGTAGATACTCCAGCTTGGAAAGCTATTTTGGCTGTGTTGATGTTATATTTCAAACTACTTATGCGTGGTTAATCGCAACATTATTCTATCAAATAGCTTCTCGTATAAAATATGTAAACATTGCTAATTTAGTTATAATTTTGCTGCTATTATTTATTATAATATTAGTGATAGTTAGAACAAGGAAACATAAAGGGTGTGAAAATTGCCCTTATTGTGATAAATGCAGTCACTAATTATTATTGGAAGTGATTATTATGAAAACTGAAAAAAATATATTAATTGCATTTTTATTAAATATATCTTTTTCAATATTTGAATTTATTGGTGGATTATTTACTAATTCAGTAGCAATACTTTCTGATTCGGTTCATGATTTGGGTGATGCTATATCTATAGGTATATCTTATTTTATGGAAAGAAAAAGTAAAAAACATGCTGACAATAAATATACTTATGGATATGTTAGATATTCAGTTTTGGGTGGCGTTATTACAACAACTATATTATTAGTTGGCTCAGTCTTAGTAATAATTGGAGCAATCAAAAGACTTTTTAATCCAGTAGAAGTAAATTATAGTGGAATGATTATATTTGCAGTAGTTGGAGTAGTACTTAATTTTATCGCAGCATATGTAACAAGAGAAGGAGATTCAATTAATCAAAAATCAGTTAATCTTCATATGCTTGAAGATGTACTAGGATGGATAGTTGTATTGATTGGAGCCATTATAATGAGATTTACTGATATTAGTATAATTGATCCAGTTATGAGTATAGGAGTGGCTATATTTATATTATTTAATTCACTTAAGAATTTAAAAAGAGTGTTAGATTTATTTTTAGAGAAAACACCAGATGATATTGATATAAATGAATTAAAGAAACATTTATTGAAAATAAAAGGTGTTGATGATATACATCATGTACATATATGGAGTATTGATGGATTTAATAATTATGCAACTATGCATATTGTATCTAAATCAAAAGATATTGCTAAAATAAAAAAAGAAATAAGAGATGAATTAAAAGAGCATAATATATGTCATGCAATATTAGAAACTGAAGAAGAAACTTGTGATGAAATAGAGTGCCATGTTGAATTTAAAGAACATAAGGGACATCACCATTAAAAATGTGATATAATTATATAGGAGGAAAAAATGGAAAAAAAGAAAAATACAAAATGCACTTGTGGATGTGAAGGAGAATGCAAATGCGATGAAAATTGCACTTGTGGATGCCAAGAAGGTAAAGAATGCACATGTGGATGTGGAGATGAATGTAAGTGCGATGAAAATTGTACATGTGGATGTCATGAAGGCAAAAAATGTACATGCAATGAAAAAAAGAAATAATATATTGAAAAAAAACAATTAAAATGGTATCCTATAAATAGGTAGTGAGAATATGAGTATAAAAATATTTTGTGGTTTGATAAACTAGTATATTAAGAGTATTTTTTGTACTCTTTTTTTGTTTTTTCTGGGGAGGTTATATGAAAGAGCAATTAGAGAAAGAAAGATTAAGACTAATAGTATTTAAAAGTGCATTAGAATTAGGGCAAAAAGTTGATGAACATTTACTTGATATGTACAGGTTTGATAAAGACAAATACACATTTATAGTGCCCATCAATGAAAATTATTTTGATGATGGGCATTTAAAAGTAGAAATTAATTCTACCGTTAGAGGAAAAGATGTATTTTTCTTAACTGATATAGGTAATTATAGTATAACGTATACAATGAGAGGGTTTACTAATCATACTAGCCCAAATGATTTGATGCAACAATTAAAAGATGGCATTGGAGCTACTAATAGACATGCAGATAAAATTAATATAATAATGCCTTTGTTGTATGCTGGACGCCAACATAGAAGAAATACTAGAGAAAATCTTGCCTGTGGTGAAAGTTTAAGAGAACTAGATCGAATACATGGTATTAAAAGTTTTATTACTTTCGATGCTCATGACCAAGGCGTTGAACATGCTACTGAAAATATGGAATTTGAGAATTTCTTTGCAACGAATACTATACTAGATGAATTCATTAATAACACTCCTAAAGAAGATCTTAGAAATATTGTCTTTGTGGCACCTGATAGTGGCGCTGTTGGAAGAAGAAATGTTTATTTAAACTCATTTGATTCTGAATTTATTGACAGGGATGCTGGTGAATTTTATAAACAAAGAGATTATAAACATTTAGTTAATGGAAAATATAAAGTTATTGCCCACAAATACATTGGAAATAATGATTTAAACGGCAAAACTGCAATAGTAATTGATGATATGATTTCTAGTGGTGGCAGCATGTTAAATGTAATAAATGAACTTCATGATTGTGGGGCAACAAAAATATATGTAATGATTACTTTTGCATTATTTACAAGAGGAATAGAAGATTTTAAAAAGATGTATGCAGAAGGCAAACTAGCTGGAATATATACAACAAATCTAACTTACATACCAGAAGAATATAAAAAAGAATCCTGGCTACACATATGTGATTGTTCTAAAGAAATAGCACAAATTATTTATAACATGCATAATGATTTATCAATAACTGGAATATTAAAAGATAAATCAGAACCAATTATGCTACTTGAGAAGAAATTCGGAAAGCAAAAAGATAATAAAAAAGGATATGATTTTGATGAATCAATTATACAATTCCATTAATATAATTGAATATGAAGATAAGTATTTGGAAGATGTACGTGATTTATTAACTGAACTTGAAGAATATATAGTAACAATTGATGAAGACCATTTAGACCATGTACATCCTGAATATCATGAAAAGATGGCTCTTTATGATTTGAAAGAAATAAAAGAAAATAATGGTAAATGTTATTTAGCAATTTGTGATGGCAAAGCAATTGGATTAATAATGGGATGCATATTTCCATATGATGAACATGATTATTTAGATTATAAATGTCCAAAAAGAGGAGAAATAACAGAATTAATAATAACATCAAAAGTAAGAAGTTCCGGAATTGGCAGTAAACTAATTAATAAAATGGAGGAATATTTTATTTCTGAGGGATGTGAATATTCTTTTGTAGATATATTTGCATATAATAAAAATGCTGATGATTTTTATAAACATAAAGGGTATCATCATAGAATGTATAGTGGAATTAAGAAATTATAATGTTAACCTATAAAGAATATTTATAGGTTTTTTAATTTCATGATATAATTATAATGAGGTGCTATATGTATACTATCTATGATTATCTAAAATATTATAAAGATTATGATATAAATGAAGTACCATGGAATGATATGGATAACTTATTACTATCAACTATAGTTTATATACCGATAAAGGGATTTATGGGAACTATAAGTTTTAATGAAATGTGCAATAAAATAATGAAATTTAAAGTTCCAGATAAAACAGAATATTTAGCGCCTAAAATAAAAAGTCTTATTGAAATAATAAACAATTCAAAAAGATATAATAAGTTAAAATTTAGAAATTTTGAAAATACAATTGATAATAATACTCAATTTGGAGCAATGACTTGCATTATAGATAAAATAAAAATAATTGTATTTAAAGGTACTGATAGATCAATAGTAGGATGGCTTGAAAATTTTAGACTTATGTATGAATATCCTACATATACGCAATCTTTAGCAATAAAATATTTAAAAAATAACATAGGGTTGTTTGATAAAAACGTTTATGTTACTGGTCATTCAAAAGGTGGAAATATGGCAATGGCTAGTGTAATGGAACTTGGTGATTTTAAATTTAATAAAGTTAAAAGAGTAATTAATTTTGATGGACCTGGTTTTAGAAAAGAAGAATATGATTCACCAAAATATAAGAAAATGAGCATGAAATTAACAAATATTATTCCATCTAACTCTTATATTGGTTCATTAATGTTTAATAATGAATATAAAGTGATTAAAACTATTGCCCATGGTATTAACATACATTATCCAATATATTGGGCAACGTATGGTACTGAATTTATTCAAGATGAATTATCTAAATTAAGTCAAGAATTACATATAAGAACATCTATCAATATTGAGAATATTGATTCAAATTCATTTAGAGAATATTTTGAAAATGCATTTAAAATATTAAATTATAAAATAACTTCTAATATTAGCATAAGTATAAGTGATATGATTAATATCTTTAAAACTATAAAAGGTATGGATAAAAAAACAACTGAATATGTTAATTCAGTATTAAAATCAATGTTAAAAATCACAAATAAAAATAAGTGAGGGAGAAAATATGACAGATATTATTAAAATTAAAAAATGGATTGATGAGGCTGACGCTATTATCATTGGAGCTGGCTCTGGGTTGAGTGAAGAAGCAGGAATTAAATATAGTGGAGAAAAATTTGATAGAGATTTTATAGATTACATAAGGAAATATGGCTTTAAAGATTTACATTCGGCATTATTTTTCCCATATGCGAGTGAAGAGGAAAGATGGGCATGTTTAGCAAAATATATATATTTTACTTATTATGAAAATAAACATACTGAATTATATGAAAAATTATTTAAAATCTTCAAAGATAAAAATTATTTTATAATTACTACTAATGCAGATGGGCAATTTATTAATAATGGTTTCAATCCAAAAAAAGTATTTGAGGTACAAGGTAATTATTCAAAACTACAATGTTCTACTCCATGTAATAATAAATTATATTATAATGAAGATATTGTTAAAGATATGTTAAATAATATTGGCAATGATTTAGAAATACCAAAAGATTTAATACCAAAATGTCCAGTTTGTGGTAAAAGAATGTCTATTAATATTAGAATTGATAATAAATTTGTAGAAGATGATAATTGGAACAAAATGAATGAAGATTATGCTAAATTTATTAAGAAGAATCAAAAGAAAAATGTCTTATTAATTGAATTTGGAGTGGGATTTAATACTCCAGCTATAATAAGAAACCCTTTTGAATGGATGACTTATGATAATGAGAATTTTAAATTAATTAGATTTAATGAATTGTATCCAGAAATATCTGATGAGTTAAAAGATAGATCAATTTCAGTTAGTGATGATATTAGCGAAGTAATTGATTTGATAAGTAGGTTGTAATATGAAAGATAAAAAAGAATTAATAAGAACAATTAAATTTACTCTTTTTTCAATATCTGCTGGATTAATTGAAATAGGGCTTTTTACTATATTAGATGAATTTACAAATTTAGATTATTGGATTTGTTATTTGGCTGCACTTATAGCGTCTGTAGTGTGGAATTTCACATTAAATCGTGAATTTACATTTAAATCTACTGCTAATGTTCCACTAGCAATGACAAAAGTATTTATTTTTTACTTAATTTTTACACCTGTTTCAACGATATTGGGTAATTATTTAGTCAAAAATTTAGGATGGAATGATTATTTAGTAACAGGTATAAATATGTTATGTAATTTTATACTAGAATATTTATATGATAAGTATGTTGTTTTTAGAGGAACAATTGATACTAAAGAAAAGAGGATGAAAAGTGAATAATATTAAAGAATTATTGAATGATGAAAAGAGTATCTTGGTTTTTGATGTTGATGGTGTTTTAGCAGTGTTAGAATTTGGAGAGCACAACCATTATTCATTCAGTGATGAGGATTGGGACAATTATGTGGATAGTGGAAATAATCCTTACATAGAGGATAAAGTAAGTAAAAAAATGCAGAAATTTATAAATAAAAAAGATAAAAATAAAATTTATGTAATTACCGCTATTGGAGTAAACAAAGAAGGAGAATATAAGAAGGAATATGTAGAAAAGTACTATGGTATTCTTCCTGAAAATGTTTATTTTGTTGATAGGAATAATGATAAAACAAGTAAATTAGTTGAGATAAGAAAAAATCACCCGGAAGTTGATGATAGGCATATTATTATGATAGATGATACACCTGATATATTAACAGATATTCAATTAAAAACTGATTTTTCTACTGCTCATATTAGTTCTTTTTTAGATATTTAGGGGATGATATTATGAATACTTTAGTAGTTGCATCTAACAATAAACATAAAATTAAAGAATTTAAAGAAATAATTAAAAATTATGAAATATTAAGTTTAAGCGATATTGGATTTGATTCTGATATTGAAGAGAATGGCAATACTTTTGCAGAAAATGCAATTATAAAAGCAAAAACTATATATGAATATCTAAAGGAAAAAGGACTCAAATACCTTGTTGCTGCTGATGATAGTGGACTATGTGTTCCATCTTTAAATAATGAACCTGGAATATATAGTGCTAGATATTCTGGAGTACATGGTGACACTCAAGCAAATAGAGACAAATTATTAAATAAAATAAATGGTAAAGATAGAAGTGCATATTTTATTTGTACTATATGTTTATATTATCCAAATGGAGAATACAAAGTATTCAAAGGTAAAACATTTGGAAAAATAACAACTGAAGAAATCGGTAAGAAGGATTTCGGATATGATTGCGTATTTTATTCAAATGATCTTAACAAAACATTTGGTGAAGCAACTGAAGAAGAAAAGAATAGTGTTTCTCATAGAGGAAGGGCCATTAGCGAAATGTTAAAAGAAATATAGTAATTATATTTCTTTTTTAACATACTTGATTATTTACTAATAATATATTATAATATGTGCCTTATTTGTGTGAATAAATAACATAAAGAATAGTTGGTGATTGATATGAGTTTTTTATCTTTATTTTTATCAGGAAAAAGTAATACTACCGGTATGTATAACTATGATATACGAGAATTAATTGAGAATTTTAGTTTTTATGATTTTATTAGTAAAGCTCCAAGACGTGATATATTTGATTATGGTGCTTTTGCTGTATTTACCGATCAACAATATGTAATTGGATATAATTCCGGATTTGGAATTGGTACGCATTATAGCTCTTTTGCTAGATTTATGAAAGATATTCACGGTGGTGGATATATTATTAATACAAATGATGCTAATAAATTATCTGATAAATGTATGTTTGATTTCATTACTGCCAAAATATATTATGAGGAAGCACTAAATGAAGGGTGTGTAACTAATAAATACTGGGGTGGCGCAAGATTTATTATGCCAGTTAGAAAAATATCTTTAAATCAATTGAAGTTATTTAGAAAATTTTATGATGAATACAATGAGGATTTAAAATATGCAATTAAAAAAAGTAATGGTACTTTTGATGTTTCTTATCAGTGTAATAAAGGTAAGGTTGTTGGTAAACTCGATAGCTTAGATGAAGTATTAAAATATATAGAAGAACATGTTGATTTAGATTATATTCCTGAAGAAAAAGATGAGATAATTTTAGGTACTGGATTAGGAAAAACAAGAAAATTAAAATAATTTTTAAAAAAGTGTTGACATATTATTTTGTTTTTAATATAATGTTAATAACAAGAGCAGAAAGATCTGCTTTTAATAAAAACTCTGTTATTAACAAAATGTTAAAAAGAAAGGAGCTGTTAATATGAAGAGAAAAGAAGAACTAAAAAAATTACTTGTTGTTGTAGACATGGTGAATGGATTTATCAAAAAGGGAGCAATGGCTGATCCATATATTAATCACATTACTCCAGAATTAATTAAACTTGTAGAGGGAACACTAAGTGAGGATGAAGGAGTTGCGTTTGTTAAAGATACACATGATACTACTTCAACTGAATTTAAGAAATTTCCAGCACACTGTGTAATAGGAAGTGGTGAAGAAGAATTAATTGATGAATTAAAACCATATGAAAGTGAATCACTTACTTATGAAAAAAATTCAACAAGTACAATATTTGCTAAGAACTTTTTAAATGATATTGAGTCAATGAAAAAATTAAGAGAAGTAATTGTAACAGGATGCTGTACAGATATATGTGTATTAAATCTAGTAATACCACTAATTAACTATTTTGACGAGCATAATAAAGATGTAGATGTTATTGTTAGAAAAGATTTAGTTGAAACATATGATGCTCCTACACATGGTAGAAGTGAATATAATGAAATGGCACTTAAATTAATGAAACAAGCAGGTGCTAAGATAATGGAGGGAAAGTAAAATGAAATATAATGAAGAATTATATAGTATGAGTAAAACAGCTCAACGTGCACAATTAATACAAAAAAAGAATAAAAAAGAGATTTCTACAATGCAAAAAAGACTGCTTAAATATATTTTAAAAGAATTAAGAAGAAAAATATATGATCCACAATCAATTAATAATGGTTATATAGAAATAATATTTTTTGATAGATTTTTTAGCAAACCTGATCCAGGATACGAAGAAATAAAAGAATTAATTAATAGTAATAACTTTTATAGTTTTGCAAGTGAGTATTGTATTTATCTTAGTGAAGTTGAAAATCGTTGTGATGACTTTCATTCATCATATTATAAATTAGTTTGGGATTATCAAACATATTTTAATTCAATAAAAAAAGAAGCTGCTCAAAGAAAATTAAAACAAAAAAATAATGCTTATAAAGGAGAAAATTAAAATGGAAAGATTACCAAGAAATTATACAATGTTAACAGATGCGTATGAATTGTTTATGTCAGATTCATATACTAAAACAAAAGAAGGAACTGAAGGAGTATTTGATTTATTTTATAGAGTTGTACCAAATGGTGGTGGATATACTATTATGGCAGGGCTTGATAAAGTAATCGAATATATTCAAAATTTAAAATTTACAGATGAAGATATAGAATATTTTAAAAAATCTGGTTATAACTTTAGTGAAGAATTTTTAGATTATCTAAGAAACTTTAAATTCACTGGAGATATATATGCTATTCCAGATGGAACTCCAGTGTTCCCAAATGAACCATTAGTTACAGTAAAAGCTCCTTTAATTGAAGCACAAATAATTGAAACTGCAATGTTATCAATAATAAATGGAGCTAAAGAACATGCAACTGGTGCCAGAAGATTAGTAGAAGCAACACCTAAAAATGTAAAAATCATGGAATTTGGAGCCCGTAGAGCAGATGGACTTGAAGCTGCGATTGATTCTTCTATTTATGGAATCATGGCTGGATGTGCAGGTACTAGTAACGTACAAGCAGCTCAAATGTTGGGCATCAAAGCACTAGGTACTATGGCACACAGTTTTGTTGAATCATTTGATAATGAATTAGATGCATTTATTGCATTTGCAAAAACTCATCCAGATAATGCAACATTACTTGTTGATACATTTGATACTTTAAAATGTGGCGTACCTAATGCTATTAAAACATTTGACTGGATGAAAGAAAATGGATACCCAACAGATCATATTGGAATTCGTATTGATTCAGGAGATCTTGCATATTTATCTAAAGAAGCAAGAAAAATGCTAGATGATGCAGGATATACAAATGCTAAAATATGTTTAAGCAATGGCCTTACAGCTGAAACAATTGAATCATTAACTAGTCAAGGTGCTTTCTTTGATTCACTAGGAGTAGGTGATAATATTTCTAAACCAGCTGGTAGAATGGGAGCTGTATATAAAGAGGTTGCAATAATTGAGGATGGAAAAAGAACTCCAAAAATTAAAGTAAGTAATGACATAATTAAAATTGTTAATCCAGATTTCAAAGATTTATATAGAGCATATGATAAAAACACTGGTTATGCCATAGCAGATATTATGTGTAGTAAAGACAAAAAAATGCCTGAAAGAAATATGAAAATAATAAGCATTAATGATTTAATTACTAATACTACTATAGATGATTATAGATTAGTTAAACTTCAAAAACCAATATTCATAAATGGAAAATTAGTTTATAATGATCCAACCATATTTGAAAAGCAGGCATATTGTGAAGAACAAATGCAAACATTATATCCAGAAGTTAAAAGAACATTAAATCCACATAGATATTATGTAGATGGAACTGAAGAATATGTTAATTTAAAAAATCAAATGATTCTAAGTCATAGGAGATAACTATGAGAAAAGATAAATTAAATGAATTAAAAAGATATTCTGGTGAACTAAAGTGGATATCAAATGAACTTGTTCATGATAATAAAAATAGATTTGTTAGTGTTATTCCTAGAAAGTTTATTTTAAATAATGGAATGGTTATTCCAAGAGAACAAATATTAAAGAATAATATTGATGGTTCAGCAGTTATTGTTGTTCCAAGAGTAAAAAATGAATTACTTGTTACAGTTGAACCTCGTGTATTTACTGAAAAGAAAATAGCAGTAGGTTTTCCAGCCGGGTATATTGAAGAAGGCGAAACGCCAATAAATGCTGCGATACGTGAACTAAGGGAAGAAACAGGATATGTACCACAAGCTATGACAGAACTTGATGCATTTTATCAAGATGAAGGAATTAGTGCTGCATACAATCATATATTTTTTGCAGATAACTGTGAGAAAAGATATAATCAAAAATTAGATCCAAATGAAGTGGTTAGATATATGACATTTACTTATGATGAAATATTAGAATTAGAAGATATGGGATATGTAAGTGGATCTAATTCTAAACTTGCATTATGCAGAGTAAAGAAATATTTATAAAGAGAGGTTAAAATATGTTTGATGTAAAAAGAGAGACAAATAATATTGTTAAATTTATTAAAGACTATTTTAAAAAGAATAATTTAAAGGGAGTTGTTTTGGGAATTAGTGGAGGTAAAGATTCAGCAGTTGTAGCTGCATTATTTGCAAAAGCACTAGGAAGTGAAAATGTTCTCGGAGTAACTCTTCCTTGTCATTCACATATAAGTGATAAAAATGATGCACAATTAGTAGCAGATAAATTTAGTTTTGAATTAATTAATCTTGATTTAACAAAAACCTATGATAGTTTTATAAATGAAATTGATAAACTTGGAAATTTTACTGAAAGTCAGATTAAAAATAGTAATATTAATATAAAACCAAGGCTTAGAATGGCAAGTGTATATTATTTAGCTGCTCTTTACTCAGAACTTAAAGGCGGAACCTATATAGTTGCTGGAACATCAAATCTTTGTGAACTATATGTTGGTTATTTTACTAAAGGTGGAGATTCAACATATGATATTGGAGTTTTAAATAATTATACTGTTGATGAAGTTATTAAAATTGGGGAATATTTAAAAGTACCTGATACAGTTATTCATAAAGCTCCTAGTGATGGACTTAGTGGAATGACTGATGAAGATAAATTAGGTGTTAAGTATAAAGATATAGCTTCTTATATAAATAAAGAAAAATTAGATGAAGAAGTTACTAAGAGAATAGAAAAATTACATAATAATGCTAATCATAAATTTAATATACCTGTATATCAAAGAAAATAATGGAGGTACTATATGAAAATGTATATTAAAGCAACAGAATTTTTAGGAATACTAAGTGCTTATTATAGTGAACTATTTGGACATGAAGTAAAAGTAGAATCAGAGTGTTACCATGATATTGAAGGATATGGATTAAATGCAATGCCTATATCAAAAGTAAGATTTTCATATGAAACCGAAATAAAAATATACAATCATACAGTTACTCAAACAAATGAATTGAGTACAGAAGACATCAAAGATGCATTTTCCAAAATACTAGAACAATACGATGTTGAAAATATTAGAAATGAAGTATGTGAATCAGATCGTTATAATAGTAGTTTAGATTTTATCGGTGTTGAGTTAACATTAAGAGAAAAACAAAAATGTATGGGATTGAGGCAATAATATGAAAGTAGGAGTATTTGTAGGTAGTTTTAATCCATTACATCTAGGACATGAAAAAGTTATAGAACTTATATTGAATAAAAAAATAGTTGATAGAGTTATAGTTATACCTACATTATCATATTGGGATAAAAGTATAGATGTTAGTCTTGAAGATAGAATTAATATGTTAAAAACTATCGAAAATGATAAAGTAGTTATTAATACAGCATTAAATAATAAGAAATATACATATGAAATTTTAAATGAATTAAGTAAAGAATATAGTGATTTATATTTAATAATTGGTGCTGATAATATTGTTAGTTTTAATAAATGGAAAAATCTAGTTAATATATTAAAACATCATGTAATAGTTGTAGAAAGAAATAATATAAACATTAATTATTATTTAAAAAATTTTAATAAAAGTAGATTTATTATAGTAGAAGATAATAATATTGAAATATCTTCTACTGACATTAGAAATTATATTAAAAATAATGACTTTAATTCATTAAAAGGAATAGTTAATAATAAAGTAATAGAATATATAAAAAGCAAAAAACTATATTTATAGGAGATTATATGGAAAAAATTGTTAACAAATTAATTGAATTAAATAAAACCATCAGTACTATGGAATCATGTACAGGTGGTTTTCTAGTTAGTGAAATAACTAATATAAGTGGATCATCTGAAGTACTTAAGTTTAGTGCAGTGACTTATTCAAATGAGTATAAAATAAAAATGGGAGTTAATCCAAAAACAATAGATAAATATTCTGTATATAGTATTGAAGTTGCGCGTGAAATGGGTAAATGCATAAGCGACTTTACTAGTTCTAATTATGGGATAGGTATAACAGGTAAAATTAATAATCCTGATAAAAATAACATGTTTGGTAAAGATAATGCAGTATTTTTTAGTATATATGATAGAGAAAATAATAAATATTTTGATAATAAAATAACAGTTAAAAATCAAAGTAGAAGTTTGTGCAAAAAAGATATTGTTAATAAAATAATTAATGAAATGTATAAAATATTAGAAATAAATAATAAATAAGTTAAATATATGATAAAATATATATGTCATATGAGGTGAAAATATGGAAAAAGAATATAATTCTGAAGAAGAATTTCTAAATGATTATGATTCTTCACAATTTGAAAAATTATCTATGACTGTTGATATACTTGTTTTAAGTGTTTCAAATGAAGAAACAAGTAATTATAGAAAAACTGATAAAAAGAAAATGAGCATTCTTTTAGTTAAAAGAAATCAGTATCCTTTTAAAGACAAATGGTGTTTACCAGGTGGATTTATTGGAATAGATGAAAACCTAGATGATGCTCCAATGAGAGTACTTAAAAGAGAAACTAATGTAGATAATATTTATTTAGAACAATTATATACATTTGGTGATACTAAAAGAGATCCTCGTATGAGAATAGTATCTAGTGCTTATATGGCATTAATAGATAAAAATAAGTTAGATACTAGTTTAAATACAAATGCATCTTGGTTTGATGTTGTTAGTATTGAAGAAAAAAATAATTTGGTAAATATAATTCTTAATAATGGAAAAGAAACAATATCATTTACAATAAGAAAAGAACTAAAAGAAAAAACAACAGATAGATATAAATTTGTTGAAGTAGAAAATGATAAAATTGCTTTTGACCATACAATAGTCATATTATCTGGACTTGAAAGATTGAGAAATAAAGTAGAATATACTGATGTTGTATTTAATATGATGCCTGATTTATTTACATTAGGAGAACTACAACAAGTATATGAAGTAATACTAAACAAAAAATTACTTGATCCAGCATTTAGAAGAATAATTGCTGATAAAGTAGTTAAAACAAATAAATTAAAAACAGGTGGGGGACATAGGCCATCATATCTATTTGAATATAAACACAAATAACAAGGAGGATAAATTATGTATGATACAATAATTGTTGGTGCTGGTACAGCAGGACTTACTGCTGCAATATATCTAAGAAGAGCTTCAAAGAAAGTATTGGTATTTGAGGCAAAAAGTTATGGAGGACAGATAATAAATGCATCGATTATTGATAATTATCCAGCTGAACCTCATATATCTGGATTTGATTTTGCTACTAAATTATACAATCAAGCTAAAGAATTAGGTTCCGAAATAAGATTTGAAAAAGTAGTTAATATTGAAGATGGAGACATCAAAAAAGTAATAACTGAGAAGGACACTTATGAATGTAAAACTATCATTTTAGCAACTGGTTCTGATAATAGAAAACTTGGTTTAGAAGATGAAGATAAATTAATTGGTAAAGGTATATCTTATTGTGCTACATGTGATGGAAACTTTTATAAAAATAAAGTAGTTGCAGTGGCAGGTGGAGGAAACAGTGCAATAGAAGATGCATTATATTTATCTAATTTAGCCTCAAAAGTATATGTTATCCATAGACGTGATGAATTCAGAGCAGAAGATAAATTACTAAATGAATTAAAGGAAAAGAATAATGTGGAGTTTATTCTAAATAGTAATGTAACTAAACTCAATTCAAATGATTTACTGGAAAGTATTGAGCTTACAGATAAAGATGGAAATAAAAAAGTAATTAACTTAGATGGACTTTTTATAGCAGTAGGAAGAATACCCGAAAATGAGAATTTTGCATCCATAGTTAATTTAAATGAAAATGGATATGTTATTGCAACTGAAGATTGTAATACTAATGTCCCTGGCATTTTTGTAGCAGGAGATAATAGAACTAAAACTGTAAGACAATTGGTTACTGCTGCTAGTGATGGAGCTGTTGCGGCAAGTGAAGCAATAAAATATATAAATAAAAATAAACTGTAATTTACAGTTTATTTTTTTTCTAGTAATTCACTTGAATATTTAATAATATTATCTTTTAATTCCTGATTATTATATTTTGTTAGCAATTCTATGTCATTTAAAATTCTATATATAATCATTCTTTCTTCTAAAAATTTTACATTATTTAGCTCAGTATAATATTTTTTTATATATTTAAAGATATTCTTATAATCATCTTTCTTTTGATATGGATCCATTTCTATATTAGCCCATTTATGAGGTGTGTCTTTGCACATGTATAATATTCTTAAGTCATAATCAAAAGGAGCAATCATTGAATCATTAAAATCTATTAAGTAATAGTTACCATTATAATACAATATATTATCAAAATGAAAATCATTATGTATAAATGAAAATCTATTATCTGTTAAATATTTATCATATAAATTAATTGAATCTAATATTATTTTTTGATTATTTAAATCAAAATACTTTCTTGTTTTATTAAAACACTCTTTTACTTTACTTTTAATATAATGGGTCCAATTTATATCTGAATTGATAATTTTGTGTATACTTTTTAACATTTTTACTAATTCTTTTATACATTCTTCTCTTTGACTTTCTGTCATTTTATACCAATAATAGTAAAGAGATTTTCCATTTATCTTTTCAATTATTTCATATACATAATTTACAACTTTTTTTGAATTATCATACTTATATAGTTTTGGTAAATATTTAGAATCTCTATTAACAGAATAATATTTATATTCTTCTTCAAAAGTATCTTCCAATTTATCATTTGTACAAATCTTTATAATAAATTTTTCATCTACGCTAAATATGTCATTATTAAATCCTGCATTTATTTCATATATATTGTGTTCATTATTACCAAATAAATCTATATTATTATCTACTATTGTTTTGGCAATGTCTAATCTTTTTTTAGTTAAGTCTTCTACTACTTCAAATATTTCAAATACTACTAAAGAATTATCATTAAAATTTTTATCTATTTTTTTAAAAAAATCAGTGTGTATTTTTCTATAATATTCTAGTGACTTATCTCCTTCACCTTCTAGACATGCTAAATCTGAAGTGATATTTTTAAACTCTGTTACTATTATTTGTGTATCTTTTGTTATACATGCTTTCTTTTCATTATCAAAAACAAGTATTCCCATATCTCCTGTTTTAGGCAAAGGCTCTTTTTCATCAATATATTCTTTATATAATGAAGTTGTTGCAGTTTTATCACCAGATAGTACTAATTTAATTAAATTATCATTATTACTTCCAAAATGCCAAGTTTCCATAGTTATCACCACATAATTATTATACATTATTAAAATAATATATGCTATAATTGATAAGGTGATTAAAGTGCCCGATTATAAAACGCATTCAATTCATAGCGAACTAGTATTTAATAATATTAGAAGAAGAACAGATGTAAATTTAGAAAAAATAAAAGTTTTTTCATTTGGACCTGATACATTAATTAGTACCAATTATAAGTTATTTGATTATCAACATTCTCATAGAACTAAAGATTATTTTGAATCTTTACTAAAATATATAAAAGAAAATAAATTACAAGATAATAGCGAAGTTATGTCGTTTTTATATGGACAATTAGACCATTTTATATTAGATGTTATTATTCATCCTTTAATTTATTATATGACAGAAAAGATGCCGGTTAAGTATAGATTAAAGCCACACACTTTACTTGAATTATGGATATCTGATTATGTTATGACTAGATATCAAAGAGAAAGAAAGGATTATTATAGTGGTGTAAAAATAAGTAAACAATTAAAAGATATTATTGATAGTTCATATAAAACTGTGTATAAAAAAGATAATGTAGCTTCTCAATATGAAACTGGAATCGGGCACATAATTAAGTTTGACAGAATACGTTTTAGTGATAATAGACTGTTAAAAAGGATATGTAATAAATTAAAAATAGGAGATTTCTTTTATAAAAGAAATGGACATAGAGCACGCAGATTTTTAAATTTTAAACATGAAGTAATTACTAATCCAGTTACTGGAGATGAATTTAAATCTTCTTTTGATGACTTGTGGTCAGAGTCAATTAATGTAGCAAGTGAATTAATTGATGATGTTAATAGATATTTATATTTAGATAGACCTTTATGTAATTATTTCATAAATGGAAATATATCATATAATACAGGACTTCCATGCTGTGAAGAGGAAAGGTTTAGATTTGTAAGAAAATATAAACAATAAAAAATAGTTAGTAATAACTATTTTTTTCTTAATATTCTAATACATTCATTCATGTCATTAATGCTCATTGTATTATAAGTAATAACACTATTATTTGGATAATATTCTTTCATTGCTTTCATATCATCAAGAACTACAAAATTATTTATTCGATGTTTATTTAAGGCAAATTGTATTTCTTTGGCTCTTATTAGTGCTAAATCATCACGTTCTTTTCCTTTTCCAAGCAAAGGTAAATCTTCAAGCCAATAACTATTTAAACCATGTATTTTTAATAGATCTGGCATTTTGTATGGTTGATCAGGATTTCTCCAATCACTAGATACAATTATTTTAGAATCAGTCTCTTTTAAAGCATATTTAAGTCTTGCCACTGCTTGTTCATCCCAATCATAATATACTGAGGCAAGAGTAGAAAGATCATATTTTGAATAATCAGTATTATATCTTTTTGATAATAATCTTACTAAACTATTATCTACACTAATAAACTGACTATCAGTATCATATGGTTGTAATACACCATCAATATCTAAAAAAACTATATTCATAATTTCTCCTTAATGGGTAATATTATAACACAAAAATAAAGTAAATCACACAAAAACTCTTTTTTCATACAATACATTAGGTGATATTATGGCACTAAAAGGTATTGTTATAGATCCTGGACATGGTGGTTCTGATCCGGGGGCAGTTGCAAATAATATAAAAGAAAAAGATTATGCTTTATTAATAAGCAAATATATGTATGATAGATTTAAAGAATTAGGAGTACCTGTAAGATTAACTAGAGATACTGATATATCATTATCTCCAAAACAAAGAGCATCTAAAATTAAAGGTTTTTTTGGTACTGGCAAGGATGTAATAGTTATATCAAATCATTTAAATGCAGGTAAAGGTGATGGGGCAGAGGTAATATATGCTCTTAGAAATACTGGGACTCTTTCTAAAAAAATATTAGATGAAATAGAAAAAGAGGGACAAAATGCTAGAAAGTATTATCAGTTGAGACTTCCTAATAACCCAATAAAAGATTATTATTTTATACATAGAGATACGCCTAATAATGAAGCGGTTATTATAGAATATGGTTTTGTTGATAGTCCTAAAGATGATGTTGAACAAATAAAAAATGATTATAAAAAATATGCAGAAGCAGTTGTAAGAGCGGTTTGCAATTATAAAGGCATTAAGTATACTGCACCAATTGGTTCGAATTACTACACGGTTAAAAAAGGAGATAGTCTGTGGAGTATTGCGAATAAATATGGAACTACTATTAAAAAGTTAAAAGAAATAAATAAATTATCTTCTGATTTATTGCAAATAGGCCAGGTTTTAAAAATAGGTGATAATACTGATAATTATTTAATGTATAAAGTGGTAAAAGGAGATAGTTTATGGAGTATTGCAAATAAATATAAAACTACTGTCAAAAAAATAAAAGAAATTAATAAATTGTCTTCCGATTTACTACAAATAGGTCAGAATTTACTAATTCCTACTAATTAAAAAACTTATTTCAGCGAAATAAGTTTTTATGATGAAGCTATTATATTTATTAATTCTTCTTTTTTTATTTTATTTTTTTGATTTAATTCAAATATCTTTTCAACTTCATCTAATGTGTAATTTAATTCTTCTTTATATGATTCAATTGTTTCATTATATAATGTATCTATTTCTTTTCTTGCGGTATTACTTTCAACAATAAAATAAGTAAGCATTAATAATCCAATTACAAACATTGTAATACCAATACTAGAATTAAATAATGCAACAATAATTCCTATAATAGAAAATGCTAATGAATAAATAGTTTTAGTACTAAATAATTTGTATTTTTCAGCACCTTTCTTAAATGGTTCTGAAATATAGTTTATCATTTTTTCAGTTATTTCTTCCCTTGAATGTTTCTTATTTACTTCAAGAGCCAAGTTATTGATTTCCAGCAATATAGTTTCTTTTTCTTCTTTTTTAGGATCTATATTTTTAAGCAAATAATCTTTTAAATAGTGTAATGAAAAATGTTTTAAATTATATTCATTATTTTTATTAAATAATATATTAATCATGATGCTATAAATATCAGTCTTTTTAGAATGATTATCTACTTCAGAGTATTCCTTATTAAGTAAGAATGCTTCATTTTTTGCAATGTTTTGTTCTAATTGTAATTCTTTTTCTTCTTTAATGTTTATTACTTGTTCTAACAAGTCTATATTTTTATTTTCTCCATAGTCATTAACTATATCATATAATTCACCATATTTTGATAAAGAGTTATATTCATCAATTAATTTATCATAATCTAAACAATACTCTTTTAAATATTTTGTTTCATCTGAATTTAATTTAATGTTTAAAATATTTATTTCTTCTTTGACTTTATTATTAATCATATCTACGATATCTTTATCTTTATTTAATTCATTTGTCCACTTATTAAAAAATTCATTAATTTTATTATAGAATGCTTTATAATGTGATAAATTTTCTAGTATTAATACTGTTTTTTTACTTATTTCTTTTGGATTAATAGTTAATAAAAATTCTTCTAAATATTTTAAGGCTTCTTTTATTTTATTAAATTTAATATATACTAGTGTCAATATTAAAGATGTATTATTTTTATTTAATTTACTTGCTTGATTAACTGCATTATTTAATGCTTTTTGATCTCCTTTTATTTCAGCATTTATTGCAAATAAAATGTAAGTTAAGTAAAAATTAGGTAAATTAAAACTGTTTTGCTCTTCTTTTGTCAAAACTTCTTTATTATTAACTAGTTCTAATATGCGTTCTCTGATTTGGTTTAATTTTGAATATTTTTTAAATAATTCATTAGTATCATTTTTTATTTCTTCTTTAGCTTTCTCAATTAGTGGAGCAGCTTTCATCTCATCTATAAATGTTTTTAATTCATTTTCAAGTGATCTAACATTATTTTTAATATCATTTATTTCTTCATTATAATTTTCAACTTGTGAATTAATCCCATCTACATTATTAGTGATATTTTCAATGCTTTTAGATAAACTATTGATATTAGTTTTAAATGATTCAATATCTTTTTTATTAGCCATCAATACCACCTCACTTTATTCTCATATTAATTATAGCATAGTTTTTTTTAAAATAATAGTGTTAGTGAAGTTCTGAGCAAACCCCTGGATCAGGTTCATAAAAGCAATGTCCTTTATATCTGCCAGCATTTTTTTGATTAAACCATTTAGACTTGCAATCTTGGCTTTTACTTGGAGAATAAAACCATAATGCATTTGTAGCAGGATGATAGTATTCACCTTTCAATACACGCTTTGCTAAATCCTTTTCTTTTGTTGTTGCACTACCGCTATTAAATAATGAACTACTTGTACCTACAAAACCTCCTGGATTTTGATATATAACATCAGTAATTGTTCTTATATTTTTAAAATCTAAACATTTTGCAATAGCTCTATTAACAATAACATTACCTACCATTAGCATTCCAAGATCTCCCTCTGCTAAAGCTTCTGCCCTCATAAGCCTTGCACATAAATCTAATTCCTTGTTACTATATTTTAATAACATATTATCACCTACAATATTTTATTCAGTTTTACTAGTATTTGGTAATTATTAGTGTATAATAGTTATATAAGTTAAGGAGGTTACTATGACAAAAGAATTATGCAAAGAAGCTTTTCTGCTTGTAGTAAGCAACTATTATAATGAACTATGTGGAGATAATGTTCAGTTAAAGGATGAATTAGATGTAACTTATTGTCTTACTGGAATGGGAGTAGACTTGAAACTATATTATGAAAAGGAAATAGATGGCAAATTAGAAAAAGTATATGTCTCTAATTCTATTATATGGCCAGCATTATGGGAATTTGCAAGAAAATATGAATATGATTTAAAATCATTCTGTTATATTGGCGGAGTGAGAAGAATGGGAATGTTTATAAGTGAAGATGAACCATATTTTGAAGGAGTTAGATTAAAAGTAAGTGACTTAAATAAGGAAAGAAGACTTTCATTAATCAAAAGAGATAAATAAGAGTTATAATATATATGAGGGATTGAAATGAGTGATATATATTTAATAAGACATGGTTTTACTCCTGCGAATAATGCTAGCTATAACGGACAAAAGGGGCTTAGATCAATCGCAGAGGATGAAAATATGCCTCTTGAAATAAAGTATGGGCGTAAACAAGCAGAAGAAGTAGGTAAATATTTAGAAAATATTAAAGGCAAAGTTCTGGTGTTAGCTAGTCCATATAGAAGAGTTCAAGAAACATTGAAGATAGCTCTTTCTAATGTTAATTTTGAATATGATTTGAAAATATGCAAAGAACTAAAGGAAATAGGTTCTGGTGTTCATTATGCAAGAACAAAAGAAGAACTATTAAGTATGTATCCAGAAGCAAGTAAGATTTTAGATGATTTAAAAATAGATCCTTTGGGAACTAAATATTTATATGGTGAAAGTCAGTATGATGTTAGAGATAGAGTTAGAACAATAGCATTAAAAATCAAAAAAATAAGTGAAAGCAATAAATATGATAACATTTTAATATTTGCTCATGGAACAGCTAATAGGTGGTTAAGTTATTGGATTACCGGAATATATATAGACCATGTATTAAAAAATGGCGAAATAAATAAAATATCTAATGGTACTGTCAAAACAGTATTCATACCTAAAACAATGGTACCATTAGGATATATGGTGAATATTGAAAAACATAAAGAACTTTAATTATAAAGTTCTTTTATTTAATTATTGTGTTATAATACATGTTGGAGATGAGAAAATGAAAATACCTTTTAAAGCAGGAAATATATTAATTCCTAAAAAAAATATTGATATGACGAAATGGAGTGTTGTTGCTTGTGACCAATATACTTCTGAACCAGAATATTGGAATGAAGTAAAAAATATTGTTGGAGATAGTCCATCAACATTAAATTTAACATTACCAGAAATCTATTTAGAAGAAAGTGATGTCGAAGAAAGAATTAAAAGAATAAATGTTAACATGGAAGAAATGTTAAAAAAAGATATATTTGATGAATATAAAGATTCAATGATATATTTAGAAAGAACTCAAAATGATGGTAAAGTAAGAGAAGGATTAATGGGGATAGTTGATTTAGAAGCATATTCTTATGAAAAAGGTTCTCAAACTTTAATTAGAGCTACTGAAAAAACAGTTATTGAAAGAATACCCCCAAGAATGAAAGTAAGAGAAAATGCATTACTTGAACTTCCTCATATTATGATATTAATTGATGATGAAAAGAAAGATATTATTGAAAGTTTAAAAAATAAAGTCAGTGAAAATGACGTGGTTTATGATTTTGAATTGATGCAAAAGGGTGGACACATTAAAGGATACAAACTTAATAATGATGTTATTAATGAAATTAATACTAAATTAGAAGCATTAGCGGATAAAGAATATTTTGAAAAGAAATATGATGTTAAAGATAAAGGCATATTATTATTTGCTATGGGAGATGGAAATCACTCATTAGCTACTGCTAAAGCATGCTATGAAAAATTAAAAGAAACAATGAGTGAAGAAGAATACTTAAATAATCCTGCAAGATATGCACTTGTTGAACTTGTTAATCTTCATAGTGGCGCATTAGAATTTGAGGCAATTCACAGGGTAATATTTGATACTGATGTTAATGATTTACTTGATAATTTATATAAATATTATGATATTAATGAAGAGGGTAATGGTCAAAAATTTGAATTGGTTACTAAAGATATGGATAAAGTATTATATATATCTAATCCTAAATCTAATATAGCAGTAGGTTCTATTCAAATGTTTTTAGATGAATATTTAAGTAATCACAATGGAAAAATAGATTATATTCATGGAGAAGATGTAACTAAAGAATTTGCTAAAAAAGATAATAATGTTGGAATAATATTCGATGCTATGGCAAAAGAAGATTTATTTAAAACAGTTATATTAGATGGGGCTCTTCCTAGAAAAACTTTCTCTATGGGACATAGTTATGATAAGAGATTTTATTTAGAAGCAAGAAAAATAAAATAGAAGTGAAGCAATTAGTTATCTAATTGCTTTTTTAATTATAAAAAATATGATAAACTTATAATTAGGAGTATATAAGAGTAGTAGTTATGAGGGTTTTAAGTTTATTCGATTGCAGTTTAAATAGTATTATTAATCATTTACCTGAAATAAAAGATCAAGGATTTGATGCAATACAGATTAGTCCACTTCAAAATACAAAGAATGATTATTCACATGAATGGTGGATGCTTTATCAACCAATAAATTTTAATTTGGGTAATAGGCTTGGTAATGTAGATGATTTAAAAAGATTATGCGATATAGCTCATGAACATGGAATCTTTATTATTGCAGATGTGGTTGTTAATCATTTGGCATCTACTGATGAACCAAATAGTTTAATACCAAATAAAATGTGCGATAAAGATTTACTAAATAATTGGGATTGTTGGAAAGAAAGAAGGCAAGTACAAAATTGGGATAATAGATATGAAGTTACACATTATTGTATGGGGCTTCCTGGATTAAATCCTAATAATAAATTAGTGCAACAAAAAGTAATTGATATGTTAAATTATTATATTAGCTGTGGAGTAGATGGATTTAGATTTGATGCCGCTAAAAGTATTGCTTTGCCTGAAGAAGGATGCGATTTTTTCAGAAATGTAACTTTTTCATTAAAAAAATGGTTACCAATTATATATGGTGAGGTTTTATTTTCAGATAAAGAATTAATAAAAAAATATGCTAGATATATGAAAGTATTAACTAATAGTGAAGGGTACAATAAGGAGGATTTAATTAAATTCGTAGAAAATAAAGATAGTTATTTATCTAAAGATTTAAGTTATACAAAACATGTACCAATATGGGATATTAATTCCTGGTATAAAGGACTTGCTAGTTATTACCCAAATACATTGTATTATGCTAGAAATTATTCAAATGATTGGAATGGTTGGAAAAGCAAAGAAGTAAAAGAAGCAAATTTAAAATTAGTAAAAAAATAAAAAATTCTTCATATTATTTAATATGAAGAATTTTATTTTAAAACTAATCAATAGCGTTGAAGATGAAACTTATTTATATGATGAAGATGATATTAAAAATGGTAAAGATATTGGTGTATTATGTTATATATTTCCTTTACTACCATATTTTTTGAATAAAAATAATAAATTTGTTAAATATCATTCAATCAATGGAATGAATTTGTTTATAATAGTTATTTTTTATTACGTATTTTTTAAAATTTTTTCGGGAATAGAAGTTAGTATAATTCAGGTTTTCTTATCTGTAATTTGGTTAATATTATTAACACTAGATTGTATTGGAATATCTAATGTATGCGGTGGTAAAGCTAGAGGGCTTCCAATAATAAATAAAATAAAAATATTCAAATAAAAAAATGACTAAAGTCATTTTAATATTAGTTTTTGATCATTGTTATAATTAATTATTTCTATAGCATGTTCTCTAATATAATCAAGAGAAGATTTAATAATTTCTGGATTAGAACTTAAATATTTTCTTATCTCTTCATTACTAAAAACACACGTTACTGGATATCCAGTTATTTTCCAAATAACATCTCCAGGTGAATTTTTAAATGGTTTAACGCTATCTACATCATATTCAGTAATTCCATGTCTTAATATATATTTACGCTTTAATCTATTAACAACCATTTCCCCACTAGCGGCTTCTTTATATCCGATTATATTGCAATTATTATCATATACTTCTTCAACAATATATGTACCTGCTGGTAAAAAAACTTCACCATCATTAATATATATATTCCCGATAAATAAATTTTCATAGTCAATATTTTTCATATTATTCACCTCAAAGCAATTAGATATACTATCATAAAAGTATATAAATGTCAAAAGAGTGTTTATATTTTTCAATTTAATTCTAAAAAAATACTATTAATGATATAATTAATATGGTGGATTATATGGAAATGATAATCAAAAACACAAGCATTAATTATGTTTTTTATGAAAACAAGTCAAAAGAAAGTTTAGTTTTTTTACATGGATGGGGACAAAATATTGAAATGATGATGGGGCTTGCTAAACCATTTGTAAAAAAATATAACGTATTAATACTTGATTTACCCGGTTTTGGTAGTAGTGCTGAACCTGATAATGTATGGTCTATTTATGATTATGCTGAAATGTTAGATTTAGTATTAAAAGAATTAAAAATTAAAAATCCAATTTTAATTGGACATTCTTTTGGTGGAAAGATTTCACTTTGTTATGCAATTAAATATAATCCTAAAAAAATTGTTTTACTTGCTAGCCCTTTTAAAAAGAAAATTAAAAAAGAAACTTTTAAAGTAAAAGTTTATAAATTTATAAAAAAAATTCCTGGTTTAAACAAATTAGAGAATTTTGTAAAAAAACATGTTGGATCTACTGATTATAAAAATGCTAGTGAAAAAATGAGAAAAATATTAGTTAATCATGTTAACTTAGATTTAACAAGTGAATTAAGTAAAATAAAATGCCCCACATTATTAATATGGGGTACTAATGATGAGGCTGTGCCTATTGAAGATGGACAAGAACTTGAAAAATTAATAAATAATGCCGGACTAGTTGTATATGAAGGATGCACACATTATGCATATTTAGAAAGATTAGATCAAACGATAAAAGTATTAAATAGTTTTATAGGAAGTGATAAAAAATGAAAATATATTTTATTATAAGTTTAATTCCATGCCTATATTATTTAATATTTAAAAGTAAAAAAGCAATGCATATGCTTCAACAAAACTGGTATAATGATGGGAATAGATATTTTAAATGGGTAATAGATAATGAAAGAAAAGTGTTTATTACTTATGATTTATTATTCATATTATTTGCTTTACTAAAATTCTTTAAATTTAATATTTCTGCTGCTATTTTTATATTCTTTTATTTGTGTGTTTATTACTTATATAAAAATAGTATTAAAAAAGAGCAATCTAAGAAACCTTTAGTAATAACTGCAAGAATAAAAAGATTGTATTTCACTTTATTAGTGCTATATGTTATTTCAATAATACCAATTGTTATTGGATTTGAAAGTTCATTCTTATATATTTATTACATATATATAGGTTTTATTATTTGGTTAAATTATTTATTTGTGATGCTTGCTAATATAATTAATAAACCTATAGAGAAATTAGTTTTCATATATTATAAAAGAAAAGCTCAAAAAAAACTTAATAGTATGATAAATTTAAAAAGGATAGGAATCACAGGTAGTTATGGAAAAACTAGTACTAAAAATGCTTTAAATGATATATTAAATGTTAAATATAATTCTTTTGCGACACCCAAAAGTTTTAATACTATGTATGGACTTATGAATGCGATAAATAATTATATGGATAAGTTTAATGATATATTTATTGCTGAAATGGGAGCTTTTAAAATGGGCGAAATAAAAGAAAAAGCAAATTTTATTAAACCTAAATATGCTATATTAACAACTATAGGTACTGCTCATTTAGAAAGTTTTGGAAGCGTAGAAAACATTCAGAAAGGTAAATTTGAATTAATAGATAGTTTACCTGATGATGGGGTAGCTGTACTTAATATGGATGATCCATATCAAGTGAATTATAAATTAAAAAGTAAATGCAAAGTATTATGGGTATCAATGAATAATAAAGATGCTGATTTGTATGTAAGTAATATTAAACTATCAAATAGTGGGACTAAATTTACTTGTGTATTTAAAAGTACAAAAGAGAAAGCAGAATTTGAAACTAAATTATTGGGTAATGCTAATGTATATAATATTTGTGAATCTATTGCTCTTGCATATGAACTTGGACTTAGCGTTGAACAAATAAAAACAGGTGTTAAGAAAATTGCAACAATTGAGCATAGATTGGAGCTTAAAAAACTAGGAGATATTACTATAATAGATGATGCTTATAACTCAAATCCAGTAGGTTCTAAAATGGCGGTGGATGTTTTAGGATTAATGGATGGCAAAAAAATTATTGTTACTCCAGGTATGATAGAACTAGGAGACAAACAATATGAATATAATATGGAATTTGGACGCCAAATTGCTAAAGTGTGCGATGAAGTAATATTAGTCGGAAAAGAACAAACAAAACCAATTTATGATGGGCTTAAAAAAGAAAAATATAATGAAAAGAATATTTATATATTAAATGATGTAAAAGAAGCTTTTCCACTTATGAAAAAGCTTAGTGATAAAAAAACATATGTATTACTTGAAAATGATTTACCTGATATATTTAATGAGTAGGAGATGCAGTTTATGAAAATTAAAGTATTAGTTATTTATGGTGGAGAAACTACAGAGCATGAGGTAAGTATTATCTCTGCTTTACAAGCAATGAGTAATTTAGATGAGAGTAAATATGAAGTAATCCCATTATATATTGCAAAAGATAAAACTTGGTATACAGGCAATATGTTAAAGGAGATAGAATTTTATAAAGATTTGGATAATAATATAAAATTTGCTAATAGAGTAGTGTTGCTTAAAAAAGGAAAATCATTTGTTCTTAAAAAAGTAGATGGATTATTTAATAAGGAAATAACTAATATTGATATAGTGTTACCTGTAGTTCATGGAAGTGGAATAGAGGATGGTTCCTTAGCAGGATATTTAGACACAATTGGTGTTCCTTATATTGGATCTAAAGTGTTAGGTGGAGCAGTAGGACAAGATAAAGTAGTAATGAAACAAATATTACAGAGTGCTCATTTACCAATTGTAGATTATACATATTTTTATGATAATGAATATTTAGAAGATGAAGATGAAATCCTAAATAATATCAAAAAGTTGGGATACCCAGTTATTGTTAAACCTGCAACTTTAGGAAGTAGTATTGGTATTACATTTGTTGAAAATGATAAAAGCATAAAAGAAGCTATTAATGAGGCAATTAAATATGATAATAAAATAGTGGTAGAAAAAGCAGTACAAAATTTAATAGAAGTAAATGCTAGTGTCATTGGAAATTATGAATATCAAAAAGTATCACCTCTTGAAGAAGTAATGGGTCTTGATGAAATACTTAGTTTTGCTGATAAATATTTGGGTAATTCCAAAACTAAAGGTTCATCTAAAGGTATGGCATCAACTAGTAGAATAATACCTGCTAGAATAGATGATAAGTTAACTAATGAAATAAAAGAGGCATCTAAAAAAGTATTTAAATTATTAAATTTAAGTGGTGTTTGTAGAATAGATTATTTAATAGATTCTAAAACTAAAAAATACTATGTTAATGAACCGAATACATGTCCAGGAAGTTTATCTTTCTATTTATGGAAAGAGGATAATCTTGAATATAAAGACATGTTAGATGAAATAATTACTTTGGGTATAAAAGATTATAAAAATAGGCTTAAAAAAGTAAAATCTTTTGATAGCAATATCTTAAATGGATTTAGTGGTTCAAAAGGTGTAAAAGGCTTAAAGAAATAATTAAAAAACTGATAAATTATTTATCAGTTTTTATCTTATTCGATAGTTTTTTTTATTAGCAAAACGTAATTGGCTGCATGAACATAAATAATCATTAATTGTAGAAGTGCTAGCATGTTTATCAACTAAATTTTTTAATCCTCCAATTATTTCCCAATATCCATTAGCCATAAATTTTCTTACTTCTTTTGCTCTGTTTAACATTTTGGCGTGTTTATTATTAATTTTGATTGCTTTTCTTTCGGCATCTTTTACATGCTTATAAACAATGTTGATACTTCTTCCTGTAGCAGAATTTGCACGCAATTCGGTTCCATTTGATTCGGATAATCTTTCTGGTAAAACTCTATTTACTTTTCCATATTCTTCATCTGTATCATCTATATATGTATAATATTTGCTTTCATTAACATCTCTTAAGTCATATGCTTCTTTTAAAAATGTTCCTAACTTTACAAATCCTGGTACTTCACTTTGTAGTAAACAATTGGCAAACATGTCTACTCCATCAGGCTTTTTCCAACTTTCTGGATTATAATTATTATATGCTTGTCTACTTCCATATTTTTCTTCATGATGTTGAGCAACATTTTCTAGTGCTTTTAAACTTACAAACTTATCTTGAAAACTAGTCATTTTCATCATCCCCCAATTTCTCTACTAATTCTAAATATTTATTATATACTTTATAATATTCTTCTTGAGATTCTATATCTTTTAGTATTAATTGCTCACCACTTTTTTCTTCTTCTACTAAAAGTATTCCATCGCCTTCATTTAATTCATCTTGAACAGATATTGCTGCATACTTATTATTATTGAAAACAAATTCAAAAAATATGTTTTCATCTGAAAGCATTAGTAATTCTTCCATATCACCATCTCCTATATTAAGTATAACTTAGTTATGAAATCAAGTATATATTATGAAATTATATTTTACATTTACTTGATAGAATCAAGTTTTGATATTATAAATTCTATAGTTCCATTTTCTTTTTTAGTATTTAGTAAATTATTTTCTTCTAAAATATATTTTACTCTTTTTGCGACACCTAAGTTTCCATCAATCAGTTTGGCATCTGGAAACATTATTTGTATTTTTTCACTTATTATTGGATAATGAGTACATCCTAAAACAATCGAATCGATATTTTTATTGGTATATTCATTTAAGTATTTGTCCAATAATTTATTAATTTTATCATTATCATTTAATTCTATAGCATTAGCTAATCCTTCACATGGAAGTAAATAGATATTTTGATTTTTTCTTTTATTCTTTTCAATAAGTTCTTGTGTTCTTTCTGAATTAATAGTACCTGGTGTAGCAAGAACTAGAGTGTTTTTATAATTATTATCACATGCAACTTTTATAGCAGGCTCTGTTCCAATAAATAACATATTGGGATAATCTTTTCTTAATTTTTCTATACATTTAGTAGTTGCAGTATTACAAGCTATAACAACTAGTTTTACTCCTTTTGATATTAATTTATTAACCACATTTGTAACAATATTATAAAGTGCTTCATCTGTTTTATTACCATATGGATTGTTACTTGAATCTGCATAATAAATATAGTCTTCATTTGGAAGAATTTTCTTTATTTCATTTAGTGTAGTAAGACCACCTTTACCAGAATCAAATACTCCTATTTTACTATTCATAATGTAACCTCTTATAAATATTATAGCATAATGATAAAATAAATGATAAAATTGTACTTAGTGAATATTATTTATTAGGAGTATTTATGGAAAGTTTAATAAACGGGATTATTAATATATTTAGTGGACTTATTTCAATGAAATTTGGAAAAGAGTTAATTGTATTTATAATATCACTTTTACCTTTATTAGAACTACGTGGTGGTTTAATTGCTGCATCTTTACTTCAATTAAATCCATTAACTGGATATATTGTATCTATTATAGGTAATATTATTCCAGTACCATTTATTTTATTGTTTATTAATAAAATATTAGAGTGGATGAGAAACTCAAAAGTTAAGTGGCTTAACAAAGTGGCAAAGTGGTTGGATAAGAAAGCAAATAAAAATAAGTCTAAGATAGAAAAATATGGATATTTGGGATTGGTATTATTTGTTGGTATACCTCTTCCTGGAACAGGAGCATGGACAGGCTGTCTTGCAGCCTCAGTGTTAGAAATGGATAAGAAAAAATCTTTCTTCTCTGTTATGTTAGGAGTGCTTATGGCTAGTATAATAATGATGATAATCTCATATGGTATATTAGGAAATTTAATAAAATAAAAAATAAGTATTTGAAATACTTATTTTAATTTGCTAAAAACATTTATTAATTCATCATGAATAACCAAAGTTGCAAATTGATCAAAGTCAGTTTTGTCTCTGTTAATTATCACAAAATTCTTACCATTAAATAATCTTAACATTCCACTAGCAGGATAAACAGTTAAAGAAGAACCCGCAACTATTAAAGTATCACAGTGTGATATATCATATATTGCTCTATTATAGTCATATTCTGGTAGTGATTCTCCATATAGAACAACATCTGGTTTTATAATCCCACCACATTTACATTTTGGAACGCCTTTAGATTTAAAAACATATTCTGCGTCATACAGTTTTCCACATTTAATACAGTGATTTTTATATATTGTTCCATGCAACTCATAAACATTTTTGTTACCAGCTTTAGTATGAAGTCCATCTATATTTTGAGTGACTACTGATTTCAATTTACCTTTTCTTTCTAAAATATGAAAATATTCATGAATAATATTTGGCTTTATTTCTAAACAATTTAGTTTATCTTTATAGAATTTATAAAACTCATCTGTTTTCATATAAAAGAAACTAGAACTTAATATTGTTTCTGGTGGATATTTATATTTCATATTATAAAGTCCATCTTTACTTCTAAAATCTTTAATACCACTAAGTGTTGATATACCGGCTCCACTAAAGAATACAATATTATTAGATTCATCAATTATTTTTTGCAATTCTTCAATCTTTTTCATATTTCAATTATAGCATTTTAATAGGTAGTATGCTATAATCTATTTGGATTTGAGGTGTTTTATGAAAGCAATTATTATTACATTATTATCTGGTTTATCATTTTTAATAGGTTATTTAATTACAAAGTTTATTAAGAATGACAAAAAATTAATAATATTTTCAGTTGGATTTTCATTTACTATAATAATAGGACTTGTATTTTTTGATTTATTACCAGAATGTTTAGAATTAGTTAAACCAAAGTGGGCTATTCTTGGTTTTGCGATATCTGGGTTACTAATTTTAAAAATATTAGATGTATTTGTTCCTGATCATAACCATTCATCTGAACATAATCATCACATGGAACACATTGGATTGATATCTGCAATAGCATTAACGTTACATAATGTGATAGAGGGAACAGCAATATATTCCACTGCATTAACAGATACTAAGATGGGCTTGATGATGGCATTAGCGGTTGCCTTTCATAATATACCTTTAGGCATTCAAATATCAACACTTATAAAAAATAAAAAAGAAAAATTTATATTATTCTTATGTTTAATTATATCTAGTGTAATAGGTGCAATATTAATAAATATATTTAAAATTACACTCGATGATGGAATATTGGGTATATTAATCTCAATAACTTTAGGAATGTTAGTATACATTTCAATGTTTGAATTATTATGTGAAGTAAAGGAGCATATTAAAAATAAAATATTATGGATTGGTATGATACTTGGAGTGGCATTAATAACTATAGGAATATTTCTTGGATAATATATGAAAAAGTTAAATATTTTGTATGAAGATAAACAATTAATAGTAGTATATAAAGAACCTAATTTACCAACAATAAAAAGCAATAATTTTAAAGATAATTTATATAGTCAAGTATATGATTATTTACATAAAAAGAACCAGAAAGTATTTGTAGTGCATAGATTAGATAAAGATACAAGTGGACTTGTATTGTTTGCAAAAAATGAAATGGTTAAAGATGCATTGCAAAGAAATTGGGATAGTGTAAAAAGAATATATATAGCTATTGTTCATGGAAAAACAAAAGATAGTGGAATTATAAAATCATATTTAAAAGAAACTAAAACATTATTAACTTATAGTACCAATGATAAAAGTGGCAAATATGCTGAAACAGAATATAAGACATTAATGTCAAATAATCAATATTCTTTATTAGAACTTGACATTAAAACAGGACGTAAGAACCAGATAAGAGTACATATGAAAGACAACAATACTCCAATACTTGGGGATAGAAAGTATGGTATTAAAGATGGATTTAGACATATGATGTTACTTGCCAAAAGAATAGAATTTATTCATCCGGTAACGCACAAAACGATTAACATTGATTTAGAAGTACCAGGTGATTATTTAAAGCATTTAAAAAATTGACATTTGTCAATTTTTATTTTGCTGCTAAACCACCATTTCTAGAAATAATACCTTTAGGTTTTTTATATTTAGAACCCTTTTTCATTATTTTTTTGGCAACTTCTATTTGTATTTTAGCTCTTTGTGACCAAGCTGTACTTGTTGTTGCATATGTCTTTTTTGTTAATTTGTCATATCCATACCAAATAGCGACACTATAATCTGGACTAAATGTTACAGTCCATGCATCTTGTACAACTCTTGTTGATAGTCCTAATTTCTTTAAATATTTATCATCATAACTACTTGTTCCAGTTTTAGCGGAAATATCTGTTCCTTTGATTCTAACTCCTGATCTTGTTGCCTTCTTTAACATATAAGCAATCATATAAGCTGTTGTTGCTTTCATAGCTCTATTTTTTTCAAAATTAAATTCTCTTACTTCTTCTTTACTACCATTTTTATATACTATTTTTGTTATTGAATGAGGTTCAGTAAAGTAACCACCATTTCCAAATGCTGAGTATGCAGCAGCAAGTTGTACTGGAGATACTCCTCTAAATGCACCAATTGAATGCGCTTCATGAATATATTTTGAATTTTTAAAATATTCTGGAGTTATTCCAAGACCAGTAACAAATTTATTTATATTAGAGTTCTTTACTTTTTGAAATGCTTGTAGTGCGCATGTGTTCCTTGATCTAACAAGACATTGTTCTAAAGTTAGCATTCCTTGGTACTTATGGTCAACGTTATTCATTACTCCACCATTTGTGTACTTTACTGGTTTGTCTTCGAACATTGTATGTGTTCCCCAACCATTAAATTCTATACCAGGACCATAATCAAAAATTGGTTTTGCTGCACTTCCTGGATGTCTTTTAATTTGCGTTGCATAATTTAGTGACATTTCACTCTTTTTATTACGTCCAGCCCCTACAGCGATAATTGCACCAGTTTCATTGTCAATGGCGCCAATTCCAACTTGTACTTTAGAATCTTTAAATTTATGTTTATTATAAAAATTGTTAATTATATCTTGCTTACTTTTTACCATAGTTGAATAAATATCCATTGATACTTCATAAGGATTATTTCCGGTTCTATCAATTACTTCTTGCACTACTGTATCAATAAATCCTTGGTATTTATTGATTGAACTATTATGTTCTACTATAATGTCTTCGACAGAGACTTTTTTAGCCTCGCAAGCTTGTTCTTCAGTAATATATCCATGTCTTAGCATTAAATTGATAACTTCATTTTTTCTTGAATTTGTTTTATCTGGATTTACATATGGATCATATTCACCAGGTGCTTGGAACATTCCAGCTATCATAGATGCTTCAACAAGATTTAAATCTTTAACGTCTTTATCAAAATAAGTATTACTTGCCATTTGAACTCCATATGATCCAGCACCCAGGTAAGGGGAATTAACATAGAATTCCATTATTTCTTCTTTTGAATAATCACGTTCTATTTTAAACATTGATATATATATATCAGTAAACTTACGTATTACTCCATCTATTCCTTTACTTTCATTTGAAGTAAAAGTGTTTTTTGACACTTGCATTGTTATTGTTGAAGCACCACCAGCATTATTTCCAGTTAGAAAACCATATCCTGCTTTGAAGAATCTATATATATCAAAACCATGATGTTCAAAATATCTAGCGTCTTCTGTTGCGATAATAGCGTCTATTAAAACTTGTGGTAACTCCTCATAATTAATAATAATTCTTTTTTCATTTCCAATTGTAGCAATTATTGTCCCTGAAGCATCGTAAATATTAGATGATTCTTTTCTATATAATAATTCACTTTGGAATTCTGGAGCATTGTAATAAATATAAGTTGAGAAGCCGCAAAAAAACAATAAGCCAAAAAATAAGACAGACAAAAAAATAATGGTTAGTCTGCATAGTATTTTTTTATTTGCTAGTTGTTTATCTTTTTGCTTTTTTTTCATTTTAAACCTCAACTTAATTCTATATTATATTACAAATATATTATAAACGAAATAGTAAATTTTATTTATTTTGTGATATTTATGTGATAATTGATAAAATATGATATAATTATAGTACATTATATTAAAAGGAATGGTTATTATGATGAAGTGTGTTGTTATTTATAATCCTAATAGTGGTAAATTAAGTAACAGGAATGATATTAAAAAAATATATAAAATATTTGAAAATTATGGATATGAAACAGAGATAATTTATACAGAATATAAAGGTCATGCAAAAGAAATTACGAAAAAATTAAAAAATGTTGATTTACTTATGTGTGCTGGTGGAGATGGAACATTAAATGAAGTAATATCTGGAAATATTGAAAGAAAAGATCCAATATTACTTGGACATTTACCACTTGGAAGTGTTAATGATGTAGCTCATATGTATGGAATGACTAATAACACTGAAAAAAATATAGTAATGCTTTTAAATGGTAAAAAGAAAAATATTGATGTTTGTTTGATTAATGGCAATCCGTTTGTATATGTAGCGTGTATTGGTGCATATGTTGATATATCATATGCAACTCCAAGAAAATTAAAAGAAAAGTATGGAAGACTCGCTTATATTTTATATGGAATTAAACAATTGAAACAAAAACTAAAATTCTTTAATGTTAAATATACTGTAGATGGAGTTAGTCAAGAAAAAAGATTTTCATTTATATTTATAACCAATTCTAATAGAGTCGGTGGAATGCCTAATATTTATGATGATGTTAAGCTTGACGATAATAAATTTGAAGTCTTAATGTGTGATATTAAAAATAAATGGGATATATTTAAAGCATTATATCATTTAAAAAGAAAAGATTTAGATAAAATACCAATGTTTACATATTTAAAAACTGATAATTTGAGATTAGAGTTTGATGAAGTACCACCATCATGGTGTATAGATGGTGATGAACTTCCACATGATACGAATATATTTGAAATTAAAGTTAATAAAGACAATCACATGATGCTTCCTGCTAAAAACATTAATAAATTATTTGAAAATGTTGATGAAGAAGATTTGAGTTAGTCAAATCTTCTTTACATTTTTAATGTTAATTTTATGTTGAAATAATAATACTATATTTCTTTTAGCTTATAATATATGTGTAGGAGTTTAGATATGGAAATATTAAAAGCATTAGTATTACTTATAATAGGTTTTGTACTTTTGGTAAAAGCCTCAGATATTTTTGTAGATGCAGTAAGTTCTATTGCAACTAATTTTAAAATGTCTAAAATGATGATAGCTCTTACCATAGCAGCGTTTGGAACTTGTGCTCCAGAACTTGCCATATCATTTAATAGTATTAGGAGTGGTGTAGGAGATATTGCTCTTGCAAACGTACTAGGAAGTAATGTGGTTAATATTTTACTTGTTATAGGACTTGCGGCTTGTGTCGCGCCAATAAAAGTAAAAGATGATGTTGTAAAAAAGGAGTTGCCAATATTATTATCTACTACAACATTATTTGCTCTTGCAATTTTAGCGCATTATATAGGACCAACTCCTGATCGTTTCATACTAAATAGATTTGATGGAATATTATTTGCAATATTATTTGTATTATTCATTATATATATAATTTCTATTGTAAGAACAAAAAAGAGTGTTTTGGAAAGAGGAAAACCAAAATTTAGTATGGCTAAATCTATTATTTTAACTGTTCTTTGTTGTGTGGTAATTATATTTGCAAGTGATATGGTTGTAGACAATGCCAAACTATTAGCAAGCAGTTTAGATGTTAGTACAAAAATTATCACAATGACATTAGTAGTTATTGGAACATCTTTACCTGAAATGACTATGACAGTGACAGCTGCCAAAAAAGGAGAGTTTGATATCGCACTTGGAAATATAATTGGCACTAATATATTTAATATTGGAGTCGTTTTAGGATTACCTTTAATGATTTATGGAGGCTTTTCATCTGCCCATTTTAACTTAATAGATATACTTGCTGTTCTAAGCGCAGCAGTAGTTTTATATTTATTTGCACGTAATGATAAGGTACTCTCTAGAGCAGAAGGTGTAGCAATGTTACTGATATTTATAGCATACTATGCTTATATACTAATTATATAAAGTTGAAAAAATACTTAAAATAACATATAATATGTTATATCATTTTGTGAAAAGAGGTTTTTTATGAAGAAAAAATTTGGTGACAGAAGAGATGGAGTAAAAGTAAGACATTTTGATGGAATGCATAATCTTATGTTAGAGGTTATGCCTAAAAGATGTGATTCTGATGTTTACATGAATGTTAAAATTGATGTAACTAATTTAATTAAATATGTTGAAGACTATAAGAAAAAGAATCCTGAGAATAGAATTACTTATTTCCATGCTTTTGCAATGGCTTTAGGCAAAGTAATTTATAATAGACCGTTATTAAATAGATATATTATTAATAGAAGTTATTATGATAGAAAAGATGTTATTTTTGCGTTTAGTGCTAAAGTAGCGTTTAATGATAAAAGTGAAGAAATGATGATTGGTGTTAATATCGAAAAAGATGATAACATATTTAGTGTTAGAGATAAAATAGCTAAGAGAGTAGAAGCATTAAGAAATACTAAAACTGAAACAGATGATAAGAGAAGTGGAACAAATGATGCAGTTGACATTGTTGGGCGATTACCTAAAGGATTAAGAAAATTAGTTATGAAAGTATTTAAATCTCTTGATAATCATGATATGTTACCAAAAGACATGATTGAAGACAATTTGTACTATAGTACTGCAATTCTTTCTAATCTAGGAAATTTAGGAATAGGATCTATTTATCATCATTTAACTGATTTTGGTACTAGTTCTATTCTAGCTACTATGGGTAAAATTCACAAAGAACCTATTGTAGATGAGAAAGGAAAAATAAAAGCAGTAGATGTTTGTGATTTTGGAGTTAATTTAGATGAAAGAATTGCAGATGGATATTATTTTGCTAAGTCATTACAATTACTTGAATATATTATAGCAAATCCAAAATTATTAGAAGGTAGAGCAGATGAAAGAATCGAAATTAAGTAAAGAAGAAAAAAGATTATTAAAAGAAGAGAATAAAAGAAAAAAAGAAGAATTAAAAGAATTAAAAAGACAACAAAAGAAAGAAGAAAAAGAAAGAAAACTTGCTGAAAAAATCAGAAAAAGGAATGAAAAAGAA
>JAFRQT010000012.1 GCA_017428485.1 Bacilli bacterium
TGAATCAATAATCCAACAATTTTGTTTATTAAGGTCTGCTAATATATGTGGAGAACACCCTAATTGTGAGAAATGTAAAATAAGAGATTATTGTAATTATAATAAAAAATGTAACTAAAGGTATGTTTAACGACATATCTTTTTTTGTTGTGTAAAGAAAGGAGAAATGATATATGGAATTAAATTATGCAATATTAAGAGTTGAACCTATTATGACTATACCTGATTTAGCACAAATAGGATCACACAATAAAAGAGAAAAGAAAGCTTATCAATCTAACCCAAATATTAAATTAGAATTAACTAAAAACAATATAGAACTTGTTCCTTTAAATGTTAAATATGTTAAAGGTTTTGATGAATTAACTAAAGAATATAAAAAAGAACATGATGAAAGAATGAAAACTGAACGAGCTGATAGAAAGAAAAGATATCATGAAATGTTAAATAGTTCTAAAAATGTTGTTGCTGATGAATTAGTTATGACTGCTTCACATAATTTTTTTAAAGATATGTCTAGAGAACAAATAAAAGAATGGGCAGATACTTGTATGGAATTTGTTTATAATGATTTAGGTTATAAGAAAGAACAAATACTTCATGCTACTGTCCATTTAGATGAAGATACACCACATATTCATTGTGTAGTAGTTCCACTAGTTAAGAAATATGATAAAAGAACTAATACAGAAAGATACACTATTTCTAAAAAGCAATATATTAAAGATAAGATTCAATTATCACAATTACAAGACAAATATCATAAAAGACTAACTGATAAAGGTTATGAACTAGAGAGAGGTATTAAAGGAAGTGATAATAAACACATTAAAATAAAAGAATATAAAAAACTTACTAAAAAACTTAATCAAGAATTAAATGTTAGAAATGATAGAATTGATAAAGCAATGAATGATTTTGAAGATAAAATGAAAACTACTAAACAAACACTTATTATTGATAAAGATTTTGTTAAGGTTAAAAAAGATACTTTTGAAAGTATGAATAATGTAATTAAAGAATCTAAAAAAGTTATGGAATTACAACCTAAACTACAAACAATATTCAATGAAGTTGATAGTTATGCTAATAGTTATAAATCACTTGAAAAAGAAAACCAAAAATATAAAAAAGAAATTAGTAAGTTAGAATATGAAAATCAAAACCTAGAACAAGAAAATAGAAGTTTGATTTATAGATTAAATGAACTATTTCAATTATTAAAGAAGTTTTTAAGAAAATTATTACAACGAGGTAATGATTATACAAAAGATGAAACTGCTGAAGTTGTTAAAGATTGTTATGATAATAGTGAATTTGATATGGGAGATGTTGTAAGAATATCTAAAGGGACTACTAAACAAGATGAATTATTTGAATATGTAGAAGCACCTGATTATTATAAAGAACGAGTTAGAGATTATGATGAATATGATTACGATAAAGATGATTTTGAGTTAAGTAGATAAAATTTAAAAATACTCTTGATTTTTTTTATTGTTAGAGTGATAAATAGTAAAACAGAAATTTGAGATTATACCCTATTTAAATGCTTATAGTTAAGTTTTAAGTTAAGGTTTAATCTCTCATCTGTTCTTTAAATAAAGTGCCTAAAATAGCTAAAATGAAAGGAGATTATTTATGTTATTAGATGACAATACCGAGAAAGTAATTGATTTAGTTGAAATGTTTGATAATTTAAAAGATATTGATAAGATTAGATTAGCAATACACCTACTTGAAGATTTAGGATTTACACCTACTTATGATATTAATAACTTTATTAAACTTCTAAAAAATATATTATTAATGCTAGATCCTGAATCTAAAAATATAATAACTAACTTTGCTAAATATAAAAACCTACTATTTATCTCAGCAAAGTATATGGAACTATCATTACTAGAAAAACAAAAGTTTTCAGTAGAAATGCTATTTAATATCTTTCAATATGACTTTAAAAATGAAGAAATAAATACTAAAATCAATGAACAATTAAATGTATATGATTATTGTTATTCACTAAATGTATTATAAAAGCGAGAATATGTTTTAATTAGCATACTCTCGCTTTTTTTATTTGCCTATTTTTTTATTATTAGTTCTTCCAACAATCCAATCCATAGAAACATTATAAGTTTTACAAATATAATAAAGATTAGTTGTATTAATTAGATAATGACCTGTTTCATAACCACTATATGTTGTTTGAGATATTTTACAATCATCAGATAACTTTTGTTGAGATATATTTAAACTCTTTCTTAACTCTTTTAATTTTTTACTAATTTTAACTTTATCAGTTTTAAAATGACCATACTTTATATTCTTTCTAATTAAACCACAAATAAAATCTAATGAGAAATCATACATATCACAAAATTTAATTAGTTTAGGTAAAGGTATAGAATCATGTGCAGTTTCCCATGATCTAACTGCTGAATCAGATACACCGAAAACATAACCTAGTTCAGCTTGTGTCATTTCTAATTCTTCTCTAGCATATCGTAAATTATTATCAAACATAACTATCACCGATACCATTGTCCCATTAAAATTAGTTTTAACTACAAAACCGAAGATTATTCGTTGAAAAAGTGATATAATTAATTATGTAGAAAATCTTTAAGTATTGGAGGTGCAAGATGACTAAAAAGAAAAATGAAGATAATGAGTTATTTGAAAAATTATTAGAATTAAATATTAAATATGCTATTGAAGATTCAAATATTAATATGAGAATGATAGATAATAGAATTAAGTTTTATCAAAGTTTAATAAATCATTTAGAAGATAGTAAACCTTTTTTCTTCCAAAAAAAGAAACTTATTGAATATAACAATAAGAAAGAAGAATATGAAAATAAAATAGCTGAATTATATACTCAATTAGGCGAAGAATATGAGTTAATTGAAAAATTGAGTGCTGATATATAAAATATTGATAAAAATATGTTATAATTAGTTATAGTAAAGGCAGTGATTTAAATGACTGAAATTCAAAAAGAACAAACAAAAAAAATTGTTTATACTTTTGCAAAACTAGCTAATGTTAATGATGAAAGAATATGTAACGATTTAATTAGTCGTTTAAGTGCTATGAGCGAAGAAGATGTTATTGATTATTTAGTAGTTGCACTTAATGATTTAGTAGAAAAAGGACAAGTAAAGGCAGAAGATATTTTTTCTAATGCAGATTTGATTACATCACTATCTGAAAAATATTCTTCAAAAGAAGATTTAATGTCAAGATTAAACTGGTTAAAAAGTATGAATATGACTCATCCTCAAATGCCATTATCAGAAAATCATCAATTAGTAATAGAAGCTTTTGATAAATTTAATCAGATAATTGGAACTAATTTTGATTCATACTATACTGGTGGACTAATGGGATATTTAGCAACCAATCATCCTTTAGAAAGATATCATGGAGATTTAGATTTGTTTATAAATGAAGAACAATTACAATCTCTATATGAGTTAGTAAAACAAAATGATGAATTTGAATTTATAAGTAATATGGATCATAAAGAAGAAAATGGACATGAATTTAAAATCCAATATAAAGGAACACCTATGAGTATTGGACTATTCCTTTTTGAAAGAAAGCCAGACAATGAAATTGTAATTAAAGAATACTTCCATGCTAATAATAATCAAGATGAAGAATTACTTGTTAATGAACAACATTTAGCACCAGAATATGCAGAAATGATATTTGCTAATGACATAAGAGAACATAATGGAATTTCATATAGAATGCAAAGTTTAGAAAGTATTTATAATGCTAAAAAGAACTCTAGACCTAAAGATAAATATGATGCAAGTATAATTAAAGATAGTATAGATTTAATAGTTGATTATAATTTAGATACTAAAAAACAGAATAATTATGATGTTAAAAGAAAAAATGCTGATATTTCTATTGTTACAGAAATGGAAAAAAAAATTAATGATTTAGAAATCGGACGACATATTTAAGGAGTGTTGAAATATGAATAATGAATTAGATATTAAACATCATAATGTTGAGCAATATATTATAAATATTGCAGAACAATTAAATAAAGAAAAACAAGGAACTATTAGTGATGAAACTCTAAAAAAAGGAATTGAAGAATTTACTTCTTCTAAATATGATTCATACACAGAAGAACAAATATATAAAGAAATAAACGAAATAATTCAAAAAATGCTTGAAGAACGAGAATTAAGAAAACAAGAATTTTTGAAAAGGCAACAAGAATTAAGACAAGCAAAATTTGAAGAATTAAGAAAATTATATATAGAAACAAAAGAAAAATATCAAAATTTAGATTATTCTATCGTTCAAACTATGGATACAAAGTATATGCAAAGTTATAATGAAACTAAAGAAGTTCAATTAATGAATCAATTAGGTGAAACTTTATATGGTTTTTATAAAGGTGTTAGTAGTCCAAATGAATATGAATTATTAGTATCAAGACTAGGCAAAATATGTGATATACCAGTAGCAGATTATTCACTTTATTTAGATAATGGAACTATAGATGGGATAAGTATAAGTTGTATTCCAGATAAAGAAAGATATGATTTTATATCAGGATATGATTTTGTAAAAATATATCCTGAAGTAAGCGAGGTTGTTTCTAGAATTAAAAATAATCCTGAGCAACCAAAGCCAGAGTTATCAAGAGATCAAACACAATATTATATGGATATTCTATTAAAAGGCTTTGCAGAGAGAGTTAAGAACCCAGAGCAATTAGAACAATTAAAAAAAGACTATTTCAAAGCAGTTTTATTTAATGCTATATTAGATCAAAAAGATTTCAATTACACTAACTTTGCAGTATTATATGACAAAGTAAATGATTCATATCAAATGGCACCATTATTTGATAATGGAGCAGTAAAAAATAATGATTCATTAGAGGGAACATATATTACTACTCTAGGTAGATCTAAAAAGGAAGATGTTATTGATTTATTATTTACTGAATACTATGATTATGTCTCTGATTTTGCTAATCAATTAGTATCAGAAAGTGAAAAATTAAATAATGGTGAGCCAAGTATGATATCTGATATGATGGCTTGTATTGATGATACAATTATTCATTCTGAAGCTGAGTCATACAAACAAGTTGTTCAAGCAACATTGCAAAAAGTCGTTGAAAGAGAAAAATTAAAACAAAATGTTCAAGATATTTATTATCAATACCCTACTGAAGATAGAAGTAAAGATATAAAAGGAAAAGTATATATTATGCCACCTAATCCAGAAAAAGGTTTTAATTGTGGCTATTCATTATTTGTTCCAGATGGATGTCAGCCAGATACTACATTACTAGTTCATAGTTGTAATACTGGTGGTGCTGGAGTAAAAGATGGAAAACTAGATAGAACAAGAACTGCTATTCATTTATCTGAGGGAAATGAAGCTGCACGATTAAGCACAATTAAAATGAATCCTGGTATGTGGTTTGGTTCTGACTTAAAAATGCCTGTATTAACACCATTAATACCTAGAGTTCAAGGATATTATACACAAGCATTAGGAAGTAAAGTATTTGAAAATGATATTTCAACATTAATTGCAGATAACAACGATAGACCTATTGAAAAACAATTATCTGAACAAGAAATTAAACAAATTCAAGAACAATGTAGAGATTTACCTTCTCAATTAGTTAGTATTATTTCTGAATCAAAAGGTGTTTTAGAACAATTAGGTGTTAAAATTGATAATAAAGTAATTATGGAAGGATATTCAGCAGGATCTAAATTTGCTAATTGTTTTACTGCATTACATCCTGAAATGGTCAAAGCTTGTATTAGTGGTGGAACAAGTGGATTAGGAATTTTACCTATTTCACAATTAAATGGAGAAAAATTAAATTTCCCATTAGGTGTTGCAAATGTTCCAAATTTTAATGCTGAAGCATTTAAATCTATACCACAATATTATTATATAGGAAATCAAGATTATAATGATCCAGCAATGGTAAGTGATAAATCAAAAGATTCTCAAGGAGAATTACAACCAAGATATAAAGAAAATTATACACCTCATGAAATAACTCAAATACAAACACAGTTGGGTAAAAATCCACAAGAGAGATTTGATAATAATCAGAGAATGTATGCCCAATTAGGAGTAAATGCTAAATTTCAAAAGTTTAATGGAGATCACAATTCTGTAACACAACAAAAAGATAGTAATGGTAATTTTATTACAAACGAAAGTGTTAAAGGATTTATAAGAGAAGTTATTACAAAAGAAAAAACTATACAACAAACACAACAAACAAAAAGTAGTGAACCTGTTCGTTCACAATCAAATGATACACCTAAAAAATCTGAATCATTTTCTCAAAGAAGTCAAAGTGAAATTCAAGTTCATCAACAAATAAAGCAAAAGAATCAAGCAATTAAACAACAAAAAGCACAAAAACCACAACTTAATAAACCAAAAGTAAAAACTTTATCAGCTCCATCATCTCAAGGAAATGGATCAAGTGGTAGTAAAGGTTATACAAATGTAATTACATTATCATTAATTGTTAGTTTTGTTTGTGGAGCATTATTTATGGTTGTTTATATGCTAATTAAGGGGTAAGGAATTATGAATGATAACTTAAATGTAAAAATATTAGAATCATATGTTGAAATAGATAAAATTCATGATGATATTAATAGTAAAATATTTAGTTTTATTACAAAAGCAAATGAACTTGTTGAATTATCAGAAGATGATTATCAAATTGAAAAAACATTAATGTTAAACAAAATATCATTAAAAGGCTATGTCTTGGATTCTGATTTATGTAATCAATTGAATGAAAATAATATTAATGATTATTCAATAGATGAACTTAAAAATTATATAATGCAATATGAAAAATCGTTTAATACTGATTATTCACAATACTTGTTAGCACTTTCTCTATATGAATTAATTGAAAATATAGAACAACAAGTCGATTCTAAAATTGAATTAGAAATAAATGAATTAAGCAATATAATTCAAAACATAAGTGATATTAAGACTACAAATAAAACTAATTATGAAAACTTATATTATAATTTTAAAAATCAAATAGATAATTGTTTTAAAGAAAATAAATTAGATGAAAAATCTTATGGAATATGTATTCAAATTTTAAATGATATATTTAATTTTTATATAAGTGGTTATCCAAATATACCAGATGAATACCTATATCACGAAGAAAATTAAATGACTATCTTTTAGACAAGATAGTAACACACTACCAAGTCGGCATAATGCCAACTAGGAATAGTGTGCAAAGGGACACCCTTTTGAAACCCAATAAGCAACATTTCACAAACTATCGTAAGTGAATGTTGCTCTTTTTTATTTTGTCTTGCGACTTCATAAAAAAGAAAGAATACTATCGCCACTTTCATTGCTTCGCAACAAAACGTGCCACGTATTCTTTAAATAAAAAATAACCTAATACCTAATTTAGTGAAAAGGTAAAAGGTTATTTTTTTATTTGAATTATTTATTATTCTTTAATAAATTTGCTGTATCTTTTTTAGCATTCCATACTGATAGATACATAAATAATTCAAATTCTAATGTCATAATAAATGCACCTATTATGACTAGATTATTTTTCATAACATTATGATTCAATGTATCAAATAATACAACTAAACATAATAATGTTCCGAAAAATACAACCAACAATGTTGTGCTATCATCAAAACTTCTTTTAATAGTTTTTGATTTATTCTTATCAATGTCTAATCCTAATTTACTCCATGCATTTAGATCTAGTATAAGACTAACTGCAAGTAAAGCTGTTGAAGCCCAGAACATATTTTTAAAATAATCACTTCCAATTATTTGTGATAATCCAAAACTTACTACAAAGAATATTGATAATAATACTACTGTTATTTTTAATATCTTATTATTTCGCATTTTTATTTCTCTCCTTTACTTTTAAACTTTGAATTAAATTAATTATTTCATTTTGTGTATTGATTTGATACTTTGTATCTTCAATAGTATTCTGTAATAACTCTCTTTCACTTTCTATTATACTTTTATCATTTAACTTTTCTTCACAAGATAAAACTAACTTTTCTAGATTCTGTTTATTTCCTAAAACATTAACTTCTGCCTCGTTTAGTTCCTCTCCTTTTAATTTAGAATAATAGTCTTTTATAAAAGGATTTAATGGACTGACTTCAATACCTAATCCAATCATATACATTAGATCACTATAATTAACATCTAATACATTACTTATCTTACGAAGTATTTTAGGACTTGGTTCTTTTCTAACACCTGATTCTATTTTAGAAAGTTCAGAGTTATTTATATTAGCCAATTTTGCAAGTTGTCTTTGCGAAAGATTAGCTTTTTCTCTAGCTTCGGTAATTACTTCACCGATATTTTTTTCTAGCATAGAAATTCACCTCACACCATAATAATACACCATCTGGGTAAAAAAAGCAACATTTTTTTGAAAATTGTGTAAAAAAGTATTGACAGTGTCGTAATTAGCATGATATATTATAGATGTTTCCGAATGAACCCACTTCTAAAATAAATGGGTAACATAGAAAAAGAAAGGAGGAAATCAAATGTATGAGATTGAAAAAGCAACTAGAATTAATTGATCCAAGAATATGGAGAGATAAGAATATCAAGTTTGAAACAAAACTGATATACAAAATACTCTGTGCAGAACAATCCCAAAGATGTGAATTTACAAGTATAAGCATTGGGAAAGTTCAACAGACATTAAGTATAACGAATGTTGGATTTAAAAAGAATCTTAAAATATTAGAAGATAATCATTATATAAGATTCAAAGAATACAGCCGAGGATTATACACATATGAATTTTGTTAGAAAAGATTGAATCGCTAACAAATAAAGGTTCAGTAAATGTTCGTAGATTTATATTAGAACCTATCTTATAGAAATATAAGATGAACTGGTTTGAAGTAAAACATATTTCAAAGAACGAAATAAAAGAATAAAAGGGATTGAAATATGTTGTATGTATGTTTTACTTCAAGCAACCTATTAGTGAGAATTATCTCACACAGGGATTTTATTGTCATTGTATTAGTATGACTTGTAAGTAGTGGCTACAAGTTTTTTTATTGCCTAAAATTAAGAAAGGAGAATGATTTATGAATAATGATATTACAAATTTAAAGTATGTAGAAGTTCCAGTAGTAGTTTTATTAGATGAAGATTTATCTACTACTACTAAACTTTTAATGGGTTTAATAACTACTCTATCAATGCAAGAGGGTTTTTGTTTTGCTAGTAATAGATATTTAAGTAATCTTATGAAAGTATCTAGAAGAACAATTACTAGTTGCATAGCTTCATTAAGAAAGAAAAACTATATTAGAGTTGAAAGTGAACCTAATACTAGAAGAATATATTTAGCAAATATCTTCTAGAGTTTATAGCAAGATACTGCTAATCAGTATAGCGAGTATCTTCTAATATAATAAATAAGATAATAAATAATATTAATAAATAATATAAATTTAAATTTATTTAAATAATTTAAATTTTTAAAAGAAAATTAAAATGAAAGGAATGATAAAAAATGAAATATGATTTAAATGAAATAATAATATCTGGAACTATTAATAGTATTACAGATAATAAAAACGATTATATTAAGTTTGGTTTAACTACTCTCAAATATGATCAAAGAAAAGTTTATGCTAGTTTTAATATTAACCGAAATCTTTATGAAATATATAAAGATTTTTTTGTTAAAGGAACAAAAGTATTTATAAAAGGTTATCTTAACTCTTATATTACCAATAATAAAATCCAAAGTTTTGTAACTGTGACTGATATAGCAAATAATCAAGATGAGATTATGACTGGGAGAAAAGGTCCTCATATAAGACTTGATCCAGACGGAGTTGAAGTTTGGGACGGAAAACGATGTGAAGCAATACCACCTACTGAAGAAGAACTTAAAGAAATGGAAGAATTATTAAAAGAATATCAATAGAAAGGTGTGATAATTTATGAAGAATAGTAATTATTATAAACTATTACACATAGAATTCATTGTGGAGGAATAATCATGTACGAAACATTAGAGTTTTATGATAGTAATGGTTGTGATTTAAAAGAAGTTTTAAAAAGCTGTATATATAAATACTATATGGCTAATAAAAATTCATTAAAAGTATTTAAAACGGACGAAAAAAATAGTATAATTGATTCAACTAATAAAGTGAATGTGTTGTCTACTGAAAGGAGTTAAAAGTGTATAATAGATATGCAATAGACAATACGATTTTTAATATAGCCATTTATATAAGACTATCTCGTGAAGATGGTGACGATATGGAATCAGAAAGTGTCACTAATCAAAGAAGCCTATTAACTGGTTATTTAAAAGCACAGAATTTAGTTGCAGTTGATATTTATATTGATGATGGTTATACAGGAACAAATTTTGAGCGTCCAGAGTTTAAAAGAATGATAAATGATATTGAAAATGGAAAAATAAACATGGTTATTACTAAAGATTTATCAAGACTTGGTAGAGATCATGTTATGACTGGTTATTATATTGAAAACTATTTTCCTGAAAATGATATCAGATATATTGCAGTAAATGATGATATAGATACTTTTTATGAAACAAGTGGCTCAGATATGATGCCATTTAGATTAAGTATGAATGATATGTATGCAAAAGACATTTCTAAAAAAGTTCGTTCAAACTTACTTCAAATGAAAAAAGATGGTAAATTTTGTGGAAGTGCTCCATCTTATGGTTATATGAGAGATCCTGAAGATAAGCACAAACTAGTGCCAGATCCAGAAACTGCTCCTGTAGTTAAAAAGATATTTGATTTATATGTTGCTGGTTATGGTAGTTCACAAATTGCCGAAATATTAACAAGAGAAGAATTACCAACACCTATCATGTATAAATACTCTGGTTCTAAATTAAATAACTTTGACCATCCTGAAATATGGAAACACACATCAGTTAGTAATATCATCAAAAACAGAGTTTATGTTGGAGATTTAATACAACACAGAGTTCAAAAAGTGAATTATAAGATTAAGAAGATGAAAAATGTTCCAGAAAGTGAATGGTGCATTAAAGAAAATGCACATGAACCACTTATTGATAGAAAAACATTTGAAATAGCACAATCTATTAAAGATTCTTCAAATAATTATAATCCTGAACGAAGAAATGTTGATTATGTTCTATCTGATTTAGTTTATTGTAAAGACTGTGGTGCAAGAATGAGTATTAGTTATGATAAAAAAAGAGATAGAGTTACAATGAATTGTAATAACTATCGTAAGTTTAGTAAGTATGATATATGCTTTTCTCATTATATTAACTATACTAAATTAGAAAATACTGTCTATGATAAATTAAGCACTATGGCTAATCAATATATTAATGATAAAGATGAATTTGAAAATATTATCAAAAATCAATATGTTGATCCTAAACAAGATAAATTAAAAAAGATTGATGAACTTAATTTAAAGATAGCTGAATTAAAAAGAAAACAAGACTCTTTATATGATGATAAGTTTAATAATATTATAAGTGTAGAAACTTATCAAAGATTATTTAAAACTACTGAAGAAGATATTAAAACTGCAAACGAAAAATTAGAAAAATTAAAAGAAGAAATTTCTAGTATAAATGAAGATTCCTCTTGCTATGTTGAATATTTAGATATAATTAAGAGTTTTCTAGATATGAAAAATCCAACAAGAGAGATTATGAATAGATTAATTGATAAAATATATGTAACTAAAGATAAAAAACTAGAAATTCATTATAGAATTAAAAAAAGTGAAGTATTAGTATAAGAAAAAATACGATTGCTTTGGAGCAATTTTTAAAAAGACTTATGGGTATCACGAAAACAGGTCATACTGGTATGATGAAGAAATACCATTCGTAGAAGCTGCAGAAATAGGAACTGGAAAAGTCATAAAAGATCATTCAAGCATAGGAATATTAGTAACAACAGACGGTTCATTTGGAGAAATAGAAAGAAATAATTATGTTGAAGCAGAAGAAAGAATAGTTAGTGAATTAAAGAGTATTGGAAAACCATTTATAGTTATACTTAATTCAGCACATCCAATGTTACCAGAAACAGAAAGATTAGCAGAGAATCTAAAAGAAAACTATGAGGTTCCAGTAATGCCTATTAGCATAGAAAATATGACAGAAAGAGAAATATACAATATATTAAAAGAAGCACTATATGAATTTCCAGTACTAGAAGTGAAAGTAAATATGCCGGAATGGATTGCATGCCTATCAAGTAATAATTGGTTAAAGAAAATATATATAGACAAAATAAGAGAAAGTATATTTGAAGTAGACAAAGTAAGAGATATAGATACAATAATAAACCATTTTAGTGATTGTGAATATATTAAAAAAGCCTTTATATCAGATGTAGACACCGCAACAGGAATAGTTACAATAAATTTGCAAGCACCAGAAAATTTATACAATGAAGTATTAAAAGAAATAATAGGAATAGACATTAAAAGTAAATCACAACTATTATCATTATTTCAAGAATATAATGAAGCAAAACATGAATATGACCAAATTAAATCAGCACTCAAAATGGTAAAAACAACAGGATATGGAGTCGCCTCACCATCACTTGAAGACATGAAATTAGATACACCAGAAATAATAAAACAAGGAAGTAGATATGGAGTTAAATTAAAAGCAGTTGCGCCTTCAATTCACATGATAAGAGTAGATGTAGAATCAACATTTGAACCAATAATAGGATCAGAAATTCAAAGTAAAGAATTAATAGACTATCTAATGAAAGATCAAGAAGAATCACCAAGCAATATATGGAAAAGTGAAATATTCGGAAGAAGCTTAGACGTTATAGTAAAAGAAGGAATACAAGCAAAACTATCATTAATGCCTGAAAATGCAAGACATAAATTACAACAAACACTATCAAAACTAGTAAACAAAGGCTCAGGGAACTTATTCGCAATAGTACTATAAGATGATTTAATCATCTTTTTATTTTAAAAAATGATATAATATAAAAGGTGGTAAAATGAGAATACAATATAATAAATATAAGATAGAAAATAATAAAAATATCAATATAAAAATCGCACATATATCAGATATACACTTTGCACATAAATATAACATTAAAAGATTAGAAATGATTAAAAATAAAATAGAAAAAATAAAACCCGATTATATATGCATAACAGGAGACACTATAGACTTGTATGATGTAGTAGGTGATACCAACTTCCCGGATCTAAAAAAATTTTTGAACGATTTATCAGAAATAGGGAAAGTAATCATATCAATAGGTAACCATGAATATATCAAAATGCTAGATTATGGCTTTGGAAAAACAGACAATATTGAATGGTTAAAAAAATTAAAAACAGAAAAAATAATAGTATTAGATAATGAAATATATGAAGAAAACAACATATCATTCATAGGATACAATCCAGATTATGAGTACTATTATACATATAAAGAAAAGAAACCAGATAAATATAATAAAGAATTAGAAAAACTAATAGATAAATCAAAAAATAAATATAAAATATTACTACTACACACACCAACATTATTATTAAGAAAAGATAATTATAAAGTCATAAAAGGTATGAACAATATCTCACTAACACTCTGTGGACATACACATGGTGGGATGATACCATCATTTATACCAGGACATTTTGGAATAATATCACCAACAAGAGAATTCTTTCCCAAAAATATAAGAGGAATAATAAAGAAGCATAATAATACAATAATTATAAGTAGTGGAATAATGAAACTATCAAGAAAATCAAAAATTACATTCTTAAATGATATATATGGTTCAAATGTAATAGAAATTGATATAAAACATAAAATTATTAATAAAAAATATTGATTTTATAAAAAAAACATGGTATTCTTAAAATGTAAGCAAGATAGAGCTTAACATATAGGAGGTATTTTAGATGACAAAAACAGATTTAGTTAGTTACATTGCTGAAGAAACAGGACTAACAAAAGCAGATTCATCTCGTGCTTTAGAAGCAATGATGAATGGAGTTATAAAAGGATTAAAAAAAGAAGGTAAAGTTACTTTAACAGGTTTCGCTACATTTGAAAAAGTACACAAAGGTGCTTCAACTTCAAGAAACCCAAGAACTGGAGAACCAGTAAAAGTTGCTGCACACAATGTTGCAAAAATCAAAGCTGGATCTAAATTAAAAGAAGCTTTAAACTAATATAGAATATAAAGGCAAGTAGGCCTTTTTTTCTTGCTTTAAATACTATATTGTGCTAAACTATAAATAGTAAGAGGTGTAATATGAAAAAAAACAAAAGCATAAAATTATTAGTAGCTATAATCACACTAGCAATGCCACAAATAGTATTTGCAACAAAATATATAGTATGTGATAATGATAAAAAAATACCATATGTATTCGCAAGCATGGTATCTACATTTATAACAATAATTAAAATAGCTGTACCAATACTATTAGTAATAAGTGGAATGATATCATTCTTTAAAGTAGCATCAGCAAGTAATGTAGATGATGAAATGAAAAAAGCAAAATCAAAACTAATAAATAGTATAATAGCAGCAGTAATAATATTCTTCGTATTTTCAATAGTAAATTTTGCTGTATCTTTAGTAGCAGGAACAAATAACAAATTTATGAAATGTGTAGAATGCTTTATAAATACAGATAAATGCCAAACAACAGAGGAAACAACAAAACTATGTCCAGGCTTATTAGATGGGGAATATGATGATGAATGTAAACCAATAAAAAAAGAAGAACCAGCACAATCAAATTCAGCAAGCGCAAATAATAATACAGCAAGTGCAAATAATAATACAACTAATTCAAATAATAATACTGCTAACAATAACACTAATGAAAAATCCTTTGACGGATTTTTATTTATAGGAGATTCAAGATATAATGGAATAGCAAATGAATTAAAGTCACTAGGTTCAAATATATATGTATCAGCAGTAGATGGAAAAAGCGCAGTAGATTGGCTAAACAACTCATCAGGAAACTTTTACTTACCTAATAACGCATCAAATGTATCGGTAATGTTAGGTGTAAATAACTTAAGTGACATTAATAGTATGAAAAATTTACTTAATAAATTACATTCGAAATATCCAAATGCAACAATATTTATAAATGGTGTATATCACCTTGGAACAGCATATAGAGGAGCAGCAACAAACGCTCAAATAAATGAATTCAATAATTCAATGGTAGAATTTGCAGCAAAAAACAGTTGGGCAAAATATATAAGCGTAACATATGGATTAGATGAGCCAACAGGATTTGTGAAAAATGAATATACATATGATGGATTACATTTAAATGAAAATGGGAAACCAATATTAGTAAATAATATAAAAACAGAAATACTTAAACAACTTTAAGATATAAAGTAAAAAATGAATAAAAGGAGTAAATATGGAAAGTATATGTAAAAATGAAGAATTATTAAAATATTTTTTTATAGCTGTTAAATATATAATTCCTGCAATTTTAATAGTTATTGGATTTATAAAATTAGTTATGGTAACAAACACAAAAAAAGCTATAAAAAGATTCCTTATATTTGGAATAATTGGGTTGATAATTTGCCTTTTAGGTTTTTATAGTGAAAAACAAATAAAAAACAAATGTGAGACATATAATAAAGTGGAAGAACCAATAGAAGAACCACTTCCAGAACCAACACCAGAACCTACTGAACCATCAGTTAAGGAGGAAAATAAAATAGAAACTATTAATGGTATAACATATGTAGATGGAATAATGATTGTAAATAAAACATATGCACTTCCAACAGAATATAGACCATCAAATTCAGGAGATTATAACTTCTGTACAACATGTTTAACTGAAGAGACACTAAATGCATTTAATCAAATGCAAGCAGATGCACAAGCACTAGGATTAAATCTATATATATCATCCGGATTTAGATCATATTCATACCAAGAAAACCTATATAATAATTATGTTTTACAAGATGGAAAAGAAGAAGCAGATACATACTCAGCACGTCCAGGTCATTCAGAACATCAAACAGGACTTGCATTTGACTTAAACACAATAGATGATTCATTTGCGTATACTGAAGAAGGTAAATGGGTAAAAGATAACTGCTATAAATATGGATTAATATTAAGATACCCAAAAGGAAAAGAAGATAAGACTGGATATCAATATGAATCATGGCATTTAAGATATGTAGGAAATGAATTAGCTCAAAAACTATATAACGATGGTGAATGGATAACACTAGAAGAAAACTTCAATTTGACTTCAGTTTACGAATAATATGTATAATAACGCACTTGAAA
>JAFRQT010000013.1 GCA_017428485.1 Bacilli bacterium
AGATGCAATGAAAAAGACATACTACAATGAAGATATTATAAGAGGATTAGAAGAATGGGGAGAAATGAGAGAAAGAAGAATAAAAGGTGAAATATCAGATCAAGAATATATTGAATGGAAATTAAATTATAATCTATATAACTAATTCCTTTGCTCGGAAAATAGTAATATTCCGATTAGTAAGAAAGACAAAAAAGTTGGTCTTTTATTATTCTAAAAGACCAACTTCTATTTGAAATGCTAATTATGATATTTTATCTGGAATTAATTTATCAATATATAATAGCAGTTCTTTTTTGCTATATTTCTTTGTTCGTGTTATACAATCAATACCAATATTGATTAATCCACCTGCATAAAATTTTACAATAATATCAAGTGGTAAATCTGAGGCCTTTATTTCGCTATTGCCTTTCAATCTTTCTGATACATCTTTTTCTATAGCATCAATTAAAAAATCAACTAATATACCATTTCTATTATTAGCAAGAATAGCACTATAGATTTCTTTGTTTTCTTCAATATGATCTATTAAAATACTTAATAGTTCCATAAGATATTCTTTTGAAAAAGCTTTGTTTTCATTATCTTCAAATTCTTTTAACAAAGATAATTTACGTTCTTCAAATAAGTCAATTAATAATTCATATTTATCATCATAGTGAGCATAGAAAGTAGATCGATTTATCAATGACTCTTCACATATATCGGATATTTTTATTTTTTCAAAATTTTTGGCTTTCATAAGGTTTAGTAATGAATTAAAAAGAATCTTTTTTGTTTTAACTATTCTTAAATCAGTTTTTCCTTTCATATAGCACCTCGTTTCATAGTTCATTATATGAATTAAAGTACAAAAAGTCAAATAACAAACAAAATGTATGATAAATATACATATATTTTTTTAAAATTGTTGGATAAACATCATATATATTTTAATGTGGTGGTATTTGAATAATTAGAGTAATAAAATGTTATTTCGATGAGTGATTATGATAATTATGGGAGGAATATAATGAAAAAGATAACTAATTTAATTGTCAATGGTAGATATGTCTTCTTAATTTTATTTATAATAGGCGCTTGTTTTAGTTTGTATTTATCAACTAAAGTAAATATAAATGAAGATATAATGAAGTATTTACCAGAAACATCAGAAACTAAAATAGGTAAGGACATAATGGATAAAGAATTTGCAAAACAGGATTCTTCTATTCTTAATGTGATGTTTAAGGGATTATCTGAAAATGAAAAAGATGATACCTTAAAAAAGTTAGAAAATGTAGAAGGTGTTAGTTCAGTTAAGTATGAAAACAATGATAAATATAATAAAGATGATTATTCGTTATTTATATTAAATGTTGATGACTATGCCGATTCTAAAACATCAACCAACGTTTATAATTATGTTAAAGATAATTTTAATACAGCTGGGATGAGTGGAACTATATATGACGAAAATAAGCCACTTTTACAATTATGGGTTGTAATACTTGCTATTTTATGTGCTATGGTAATTTTAACAATATTGAGTGACTCTTATGTTGAACCATGGTTATATTTAATATCAATTGGAATAGCAGTATTTATTAATAAAGGTACAAATATAATGTTTGATAGTGTATCATCAATAACTAATTCAATTGTTGCAATTTTACAACTTGCACTTTCTATGGATTATTCAATAATGCTGTCAAATAGATATAAACAAGAAAAAGCAAATCATTCAAACAAAATAGATGCAATGAAGGAAGCTTTATATCATTCATTTGCTGCCATTTCAAGTAGTTCTGTAACTACAATAGTTGGTTTGCTTGCTCTAGTATTTATGAGTTTTACAATTGGAAAAGATTTAGGATTTGTATTAGCAAAAGGGGTTCTACTTAGTTTATTAAGTATATTCTTCTGCTTACCAGCACTTTTACTAATATTTGATAATTTAGTTGAAAAAACACATAAAAAAGCACCTAAGTTTAATTTATCAAAATTAGGTACAAAAGTATATAAAATAAGATATATTCAAGCTTTTGCCGTAATTGCACTTTTTATAGCAGCATACTTATTAAAAGGTAATATAAATGTTCTATATACAGGTTCAGAACAAGATAAAGTAGGAAAGGTATTTCCAGCTACAAATCAAATAGCAATTGTGTATGCAAATGAATATGAGGAATTGATGTCATCTTTCTGCAAAGATTTTGAAAAGAATGAAAATATAGATCAAGTTTTATGTTATTCAAATACTATAAATGAGAAATTAGCTTATAATGAATTAAATAACAAATTTGAAGATTTAGGTCAGGATACAAAAGTAGATGAATATTTAATAAAGATTATTTATTATAATTACTATAATAAGGAAAATAATAATAAAATGACTTTAAATGAGTTTATTTCATTTATTAAATCAGATGTTTATAGTAATGAAAATTTAAATAATCAAATAGATAGTAAAACTAAAGATAATTTAGATTTATTAACTAATTTTACATCAAGTAATGAAATAAATAAAAAGAGAACAATTACCGATATAGCAAACATATTAGGAATGAATGAATCAGATGCTTCAAAAATATTAATTTATTATAATAGTAAGAATTTGGATACGAAAATGACTATAAAAGAATTTGTTAATTTTATGTTAAATGATGTAGCTAATGATAAAGAGTATTCTTCAAATTTAGATTCAAATACAATATCTAAATTACAAACTTTACAAAAGTTTACTAATACTGATCATATAAATAAAAAAATGAATGCTCTTGAATTATCTAATATGTTTGGAATAAATAAGAATTTGGTAGAACAACTATTATTATTTTATAGAACGACATCAGAGAGTACCACAAAAATTTCGTTAAATGAATTTGCTACATTTACACTAAATTTAGCAAGTAATGATAAATATAAAAGTTTATTTGATGAAGATACAATCAACTCATTGTCACTTTTAAAAATAATTAGTGATGAAATGATTATTAATCAAGAAATAGATGCTACAAATATGAAAAACAGTTTAAATAGTATTGGAGTGAGTTTAGATGATGAGGCAATAAATATTTTATATATCTACTATACTGGATATAATACAAATACTAAATTAACATTAAATGAATTTGCTAATACTGCTATTAGTATTTCAAATGATGATAAATATAAATCTTATTTTTCAGATGAAACTATTAGTTCATTAAATAATATTATAAATCTAAATACATATTATGATAAATCACTTCCTAATACTAACTTATATGATATGTTTGGAATAGATGATGAAAGTGCTGCAAAATTAAATTATGCTATTACTGGTAATGTTACTGGAAGTTATACCATGACACCATTAAATTTTGTAAATACTTTGCTTGGTAATGAAGAAATATCATCATCTTTTGGTGAAAGTAATTTAAAATCACTTAAATTAGCTGCATATATAATGTCTAATATTAGTACGAAATATGATGTTAATAGTTTAAGTGATACATTATCTCAAGATAAAAATATAGTAAGTTTTATATATGGTATTTACGATTATAAAAGTAACAATTTAAAAAATATTTCAATTAAAAATCTAGTTAATTTTATTTATGACAATAAAAATAATCAAATGGTATTGAAGTATATGCATGATAATGCCGATAAATTAGGATTAGCACATATGGTTGTAAATAATACAAATACCTTATATAGTTATAAAGAGATTAGTAGTATTACAGGTACAAGTGAAGAAAAAACTAAAATGATATATGGAGTTTATGACTATAATACAAAAAACACAAAATTAACTCCATTAGAGTTATGTAATTTAGTAATAAATAATTTTAATAATGAATTATTAAAGGATAAGATTAGTTCATCACAATTAAAAGAATTAAATTTAGTAAAAGAAGTGATGACCAGTACATTAAACAGTACAAAATATAGTGCTTCTAATTTAAGTTCACTGCTTGGAATAGATAACGAAAAAATGAGTTTACTATTTAGTTTATACAATTCAAAATATATAAAAAACGGACAAGAAATATCTTTATATAACTATGTTAATTTTATTGTAAATAATGTGATGAATAATAAAAACTATTCAAATAAATTTGATTCTAGCAAGAAAGAAAAACTCAATACAATTAATAAATTAATGAGCAATTCATTAAATAATTATAAATATACTTCAAATGAAACTTTTGGAATATTGAAAGTATTGAGTGATAATTTAGATCAATCATTAATTGATTTAGTTTATATGTATTATGGAAGTAGTAATGAATACAATGATTCTTGGAAAATGACAATAGAAGAATTTATAAATTATATAAATGATGACATATTAACTGATTCTAGATTTGATAATTTTATTGATAAAGGTAAAAGAAACAAAATAATTGATGCAAAAAAGACTGTAGATAAATCAAAAAAAATGATAGTATCATCCAAATATTCTAGAATAGTATTAAATACAAGTTATCCATTTGAAGAACAGGAAACATTTGATTTTATAAATGATATTCATGATAAAATTGATGATAAAGAAGATATCTATGTTGTTGGTAACTCTCCAATGGCAGTAGAAATGAGTAAAACATTTAATGGTGAACTAAATAGAATAACAATTTTAACGATGATATTTATATTTATTGTTGTTGCATTAACTTTTAAAGATTTAATTATTCCTTTGGTTTTAGTTTTAATTATTCAAACAGCAGTATATACTACCATGAGTGTTATATCGCTATCTGGCGGTTCAGTATATTTTATTTCACTTTTAATAGTTCAAGCAATTTTAATGGGAGCAACAATAGATTATGCTATTGTATATACTGAGTATTACCGAGAGTCAAGATTAACAATGGGAGTAAAAGATGCTATAATAAATGCCTACAATAGGTCTATTCATACTATAATTAGTTCTTCATCAATTTTGATAATTGTTACATTAGTAGTTGCAGGATTTGCTTCTGCTATTGCGGCTAAAATATGTGAAACAATATCACAAGGTACATTTGTTGCAGCATTATTGATTTTACTAGTATTACCTGGTGTATTAGCAGCTACTGATAAATTTATCTGTAGAAAAGGCTATTATAAGAAAACTAAGTAGGTTACTATGTGTTAAAAATAATGAAAAAAACAAAAGTATATTAAACAAAATAATTAAAAAAAATCACTTGATAACTTTAGTGTTAATTTTAAAAAACTCAAATTTGCATTTGTTTTAGGTTCTTCTGTTTTTGAGAAAACAACATTTTAAAATACTATTGGAAGATTAGATGGATTTGTAAAATGAAAATCAAACTTTAATTCACAAAAGGAAATTATCGTCATATTAAGATATTCCCGTACATTAAGATGAGAAAAAAGTCTCATCTTTTTTTAGTAATTTTACGAACACTCACAAACTTCAACAAGTGTCTAAAAATTGTATATAAAAAATGTAAATTTGTGATATAATTTTGTTGTAATGTATTTCTTTTGAAATATATTGGAAAGGAGGTAAATCTTAAAAAATATGAATGCAGAATCATTTATGAATCTCGTTAATGAGAATGGTGGATTTGAATTTGTTATAGGTTATAAGGATTTTGTGAATCATAGTATTGGTGGTCAAGGAAACAAGTATTGGTATTTGATTGATTACAATGGAAAGAAACAGGAATACTATGTAGGAACTTATGAAAATGGTGCATGGACAGATAAGTTCTATACA
>JAFRQT010000014.1 GCA_017428485.1 Bacilli bacterium
TGCTGAAGTTTGACCTCCAACACCTCCATTTGTATTAAAATTTACTTTATATTTAATAGTTTCAATTATTGGTGTTGGTTTCTCTGGTTCACTTGGATTATCTGGTGTTGTTGGTTCAATTGGAGTTTCTGGAGTTGTTGGATCTAATTTTTGATCTTCTTTCCATTGTGCATATATTACTTTACTTTCGGTGAAATCCTCATCTAAATTAACTGGATTTCCATTTGTTTTAGCATCATACCAACCTGCGAATGTTTTTCCACTACATTCTGGAAGTGTAAACATACAATTAAGCTTATTATCTTCTATTTTGCAACTATAATCACTTACCCCTTCACAATTATAATTAAATGTTACTTCCTGTTTAGAACTACCAAATAGTTCGCATCCGCATAGAATTAAACAAACTATTAATATTGAAATTACTCTCAAATATTTCTTCATATGTACTCCTTATTATCATATTTAGTATACAAAATTTTAAATAAAAAAGGAAGAATTATTCTTCCTCATTTTATTTATCTCTTAAAATTGCATTATATTTTTTTACAACTTCAGAAATGATTTTATCAAATATAGGCATTATTTCATCTAATTCTAAAGTTTTTTCGCTACTTTCGAAGTATAAATTATATGCTATAGATTTCTTATCTTTATCTATTTTATCTCCTTCATAATAATCAAATACTTCTACTCTAGAAAGCAATTTTCCACCTGCTTGTTTAATTGCTTCCATTACCATTTGATTTGTAACATCTTTTGGTAAAATAAATGAAACATCTTTTGATATACCTGGATACTTTGTTACATCTTTTACTTTGATTCTACCTGTTTTATTTTCAAATAGTGTATCTAGATTAATCTCGCAAACATATATCTCATCTTTGCAAACTCTTGGATGTATTTGGCCAAAGAATCCAACTATTTTACCAGAAACATTAATATATGCTGTTTTGGTAGGATGCATTTCTTCTGGAAATGCTCTTACTTCAAATGAATATCTTCCTTTATATCCTAACGTATCTAATAAGTTTTCTACTATTCCTTTTATAACATAAAAATCATAATACTCTTTATTTAATCCTTCGGTATAAGTACCAGTACATAAGAATGCTAATTTATTTTCTTCTATATATTCAGAGTTGATTAAACTAAAACATTTACTTACTTCAAATATAGATATATCTTTAATATTTCTTGCTTTATTATAATTAAATACGTCAATTAATGAAGTGATAATACTATGTCTTAGTACTGTTCTTTCTTCAGTAAGTGGATCTAATACTTTAATAATACCAAATTCATCATTAGTGAATTTAAATATATCTTTCTCATTTATTAATGAATAAGTAATAACTTCATTTAATCCTTCACTTACCATTATATCTCTTATTGCTCTATTTTTTTTGTCATAAGATGAAGCACTGCTTTCAAATACAGGAAGAGTACTTTTAATATTATCAACACCATATATTCTACTTACTTCTTCAATTAAGTCTTCAGGTATAGATATATCTAATCTTCTAGTTGGAACACTTACTTTAAATACTTCATTTTTAACATTTACTTTGAAGCCTAATCTTTCAAAGCAATCACTAACATCTTTAGTGCTTAAATTATATCCTAGAACACCATTAATTTTATTCAAACTGATTTCAATTACTTTATCTTTTCTGTCAAGAGTATTATATTCTAGCATTCCTTTTAATACTTTTCCAGATGCATATTTTTCTAACAAATGACATGATCTTTCAATTGCCATATAACATCTATTAACATCTAATCCCTTTTCATATCTAATGCTTGCTTCACTTCTAAGTAATTTCTTAGACGTACGTCTTATGTTTGTTGGATTAAATATTGCACATTCAATAACAACATTCTTAGTATTTTCATCTATTTCAGTATCTAGTCCACCCATTACGCCTGCTAAAGCAACTGGATCTTTTCCATTAGTAATTACTATGTCATCACTAGTTAATAATCTTATTTGACTATCTAATGTTGTTATTTTTTCTCCATTAGTTGCATTTCTTGCTCCAAGCACTTTTCCCAATTTATCAGCATCATAAAAGTGCAATGGTTGTCCAGTTTCTAACATAACATAGTTTGAAATATCAACTACATTATTAATACTTCTTATACCGCAAGCCATTAATCTATTTTTCATAAATAATGGGCTTTCTTCTATTTTGATATTATTTACTCTTTTTACCAAAAATGTAAATACATTAGGAGTATCAACTTTTAGTGTTAAATAATCATTAATATCTTTATCTATTTCTTTATAATCAGTATTAGGTAAATTAACTTTTGAGCCAGTGATAACTGATGTTTCATATGCAAGTCCAAGCATACTTAATTCATCAGCCCTATTAGCAGTTAATTCAAAATCTATTATTTCATCATCTAATTCTAAATATTTAATAGGATCCTCTCCCACTGGACTGTTTTTATCTAATTCATGTATTCCATTAACATCTTCCTCGGTCAAGAATTTTTTATCTAATCCTAGTTCAGCTAAAGAACATATCATACCATTTGATTCATGTCCTAAAACAATAGTCTTTTTTATAGTTCCACCAGGTAACATAGCTCCATCTAAAGCAACAATTACTTTTAATCCTTTTCTTACATTAGGAGCGCCACATACAATATTTAGTGTTTCTTTTCCTACATTAACCTTGCATACATGTAAATGATCACTTTCTTTTAAATCTTCACATGATACAACTTCACCAATAATTAAATTAGTAGCAGGTACTAATTTAGTGACACTTTCATATTCATTACCTAATTTAACCATTGAATCAGCAAGTTCCTTAGTATCAATTTTTTCTAAACTTGCATAATCATTAACAAATTTTTTACTAAGTATCATATTATAACTCCTTTCTATCAAAGTTCTTTAAGAATCTATAATCATTTGTAAAGAAATCTCTTACAGATACTCCATATTTAAGGCAGGCAATTCTTTCTATTCCCGCACCAAATGCAAATCCTTGATATTTTTTAGAATCAAATCCACAATTTTCTAGTACTTTTGGATGAACCATTCCACTACCTAAAATCTCAATCCATCCAGTTCCTTTACAAATATTACATCCTTTTCCATTACATTTAAAGCATGAAACGTCTACTTCATAACTAGGTTCAGTAAATGGGAAATAACTAGATCTAAATCTTAGTTCTCTATTTTCACCAAACATTTTTTTAGCAAATATTTCTAATGTTCCTTTTAAATCAGAAAGTGAAATGTTTTCACCTACAACTAGTCCTTCAATTTGGCTAAATTCATGTGAATGAGTAGTATCATCATCATCTCTTCTATATGTTTTACCAGGACAAATTAATTTAAATGGTTTTTTTTCAGTATTAGCAAGCATGCTTCTTATTTGTACTGCACTTGTTTGTGTTCTAAGAAGGATTTCATCAGTTATATAGAAACTATCCTGGGCATCTCTTGCTGGATGATCTTTAGGTAAATTAAGCATTTCAAAACAATACTTATCAGTTTCAACCTCTGGTCCATCTACCACATCATATCCCATTGATATAAATAAATCTTCCATTTCTTGTCTTACTAATGTAAGTGGATGATAAGTACCCTTTTTTCTTTTTCTACTTGGAAGTGTAATATCAATTTTATCATTATTTAATTTCTTATTAAGTTCTTCTTCTTTTATAGTTTTAAGTCTATTATCAAGAGCTTCAGTAATTAAATTTCTTACTTCATTTGATTTGCTTCCAACTTCTCTTTTTTCATCATTTGATAAGCTTGACATACCAGCCATTATCTCATTAAATACACTTTTTTTACCTACATATTTAGATTTAACATTATTTAATGCTACTTCATCAGAACATTCATTAATATCATCTAATGCATGTTTTTTAATTTCTTCTAATTTTTCTATCATAACTTCCTCCCAATAAAAAAATATTATAACTTAAGGGTGAGTTTATCCCACGGTACCACCTTAATTCATAATATTTTATGCTCTCATTTACGTTAACGCCGTTATACGTTCTTTTTAACTGAAGGTGAATTCATGAATATTTATTTATTGATATTTCACCATATTATCAACTCTCTTAAAATAAATATGATTTCACTACTATTTCTTCACAAAGATAAATAGATTTTAACACACTTTATTATAAAATTCAATAACTCATTTGTTATTTTGCTTCATATATTATATAAGCATCTATTGTCTCTTTTTTACCATTAGCATACGTCACTACAAAATCATCATCTCGAACTTCTACGTTTCTTACTTTAAGTTCATTAAATAATTCCATCATACCTCTTTTGTAGTTTTCAGTATAATATAAATAATTATCTTCATTTAGTACATAAACAAACATAAATGATTCACCATTGCCATCTTCTTCTAAACCATCAAAGACAAATACTTTTTTAGCAGCAATATTTTTACCTTCATTTGTTTTTAAATATACATCAACTTTTACATCTTTGGAAACAATGTATAATGGATTTTCATATGTTTGATCCACCCAAATTTTTTTATATTGTGATATATCATTTGATTTATAAAAATCATATAAATAAGTTTTTCCATCTGACTTTTTATAAACAACACTTTGTTCTCCACCAGTCGCAATATCATAAATTATAACTGGAATTAATGAAAAGGCTTTTACGTTATTTGATATTAATTTTGCTTTAGAAACATTAGTATCAAATTTACCATCTTCAGAAGCATTTAATACATATAAATTTCCATCATTAGTTAAATAAATTATTTTATCACATGGCCCAGCTGCTTCATCGCAGTATAATCCAACTTGCTTAACATTACTAATTTCAATTGCTGTTGTATTAGAATCTCTATCTGTATATTTAATTGAAGTACTATCAAAATCTATATTATAAGTTTCACCTTCAGGAATTATTCTTTTATTAAAATCTAAACTACTATAAGGATTTACATCTACTGTAGATAATATTCCATATATTTTTTCTTCTTCATCTTCTTCCTCATCATCATCGATATCTTTACCAGTATTTATTATTTCTCTAAAAGTATATTCATCATCGCCTTTAAACATATAATTTGTATAATATTTTCCTTCTTTTGTTTTGGCAACAACAAAATTTGACCATTCTTCTTGTTCTTCAATATCTCTAACATTTGTAGAGTATGATTCAACATCAGAAACAGCAAATTGTATTACTTCAACATCTTTATATTCTGGGTCATCAGCAAGAAAATTAATATGATATAATTTTCCTTCTTTATTTAACACATAAACATCTACTGGTAAACCATCAACACCGCCAACATAAAAAGTACTTACTGAGATAGGATCTTTTATAGATGTAATATTAACATTTCTGTTAAGTGTTCTTATTACAATTGTTTGATTTTCAATTTTAACTGAGATGTTTATCTTATCACTAAAATCCTCTTTAATCATTTCTTCTTTTTGATCATTTACAAACTTAGCTTTACTTAATAATGTATTCAATCCATCAACTTCTTTTGTGTCTTTAGAAATGGCTTGTATATTAACACTAACTGGTTTATCTTTTTTTAAAAAAATATAAGCTCCTATACATAATAATACAATTATAATTGACACTGCTAAAACGATAACACTATTTTTATTATTTTCTTCCATAACTCTCTTCCTTTCATACAACATAATTTTCTATTTCATTGAGTATTTTATTAAGAATACTATTTAATTCTACATCCGTACTATTTTCTTCAGTTCTTAATTTGAATTCAACAAAACCACTTTGAAATTTCTGGCCTATTGTTATTCTAATAGGGACACCTATTAAATCCATATCATTAAATTTAACACCTACTGTATCATGCCTATCATCTAATATAGTATCAATATTTAAACCATTTAGTTTTTCATATAATTTTTTACCATACTTATACGCTTCTCTATCATTGACATTTATTATTATGATAGCAACTTTGTATGGCGCTACACTCATAGGCCAAATAATACCTTTTTCATCATGATGTGTTTCAACTATTGCATCTATGCATCTATCGAGTCCTATTCCATATGAACCCATATAAACATATTGTTCTTCATTTGTTTCATCTGTATATTTTAAATCATATTTTTTACTATAATTAGTATCCAACTTAAATATTTGTCCAACTTCTACTCCATGAAGTATTTTAGCTTTACTCTTACATCTTGGACATAATGAATTCTCATCAAATAGTTTAATATCAGAATATTTACTTATTTTAAAATCTATTCCAGGGTTTACATTAATGTAATAGAATCCCTTTTTATTGGCACCACATACTGCATTGGACATACTTTTCACTTCATTATCAGCTATTATTTCCATTGTAGAACTTATTGGTCCAATAAATCCTAAACAAGTTCCTATTTTTTCAAGTTCATAATCATCTGGAAATTCTATATTAGTAGTTTTAAATAATTTATATAATTTATAAACATTTATTTCGGAGTCCCCTTTTAATAAAATCATCTTATAATTATCATTTACTTTTATTATTACTGATTTTAATATACTACTCTTATCTATATTTAATTCATCAATACTTTTTACTTTTACAATACTTTTTTCAAATAATTTGTTTTCTTCTCTTTTATATTTATCATATGATGTTGCATATTCTATATTAGTACAATAACTACAACTATCACATTTAACTATTTCATTATCTCCATAATCACACACCACTTGAAATTCTTCACTGGATGTACCATTCATTGACATAGGATCCGAATTACAGACAATAGCATTTATTCCCATTCTATTGAATATATTATTAAATGCTAAATACATTTTATCATAACTAATATCAAGACCGCCTTCATCTGCATCAAAACTATACGCATCAGCCATATAGAATTCTTTTTTACGAACAAGGCCATATTTTGTTTTTACTTCATCTCTAAATTTATTACTAATTTGAAATAATGTAAAATGTAAATCTTTATAGCTATCTATTTTATTCTTTACAAGCATAGTAAACAGTTCTTCATGAGTTGCACATAAAGAATACTTTTTATTATCTCTTCCTTTTATAGAAAATATTTCACTATTAAATGCAGAATCTCTTTCACTATCTTCAAATATATTAGCAGAAACTAAAGATGGCATTAATATTTCTTCAGCACTACAACTCTTAATCATTTCATTTCTTATAATTCTTTTAATATTTTCAAGCAGTTTAAGACCCATAGGTAAATATGTATAAATACCATTATCGTTTTTGAAAATCATTCCGCTTTTTAATAACAATTTAGATGAAATAGTATTTTCATCTTTAGGAACTTCTTTTCTAGTTATAAAAAAGTCACTAGACATTCTCATAATATTACTCCATTATATATGCCATTAGTTTTCTATTCATAACATCATTGTCTGAATATCTAATACATACTATTTTTGAATTCATATTTTCATTTGTTACAGGATTATGCATCTCTGTTTTATTATTATCACTGCCAGCCAAATATCCATCATCGATTAATTTTTTTATTGTAACAGTTAAACAACTACTATCAGGAAGCGATGTATTAACTGAAACAGGTACTTGATCTAAATTATCATTGGCATAGTCTAGTGCTGCATTTTTAATTAATGATACTCTTGAATCATATGTTTTTTGAAGCATATCTTTTCTAATATCAATAATTGAAGGTGTAACTAATATTACTAATATACCTAGTATAGCAATTGTTGCCATAACTTCAACTAAAGTGAAACCCTTCCTACTCATATTATCACCTATTATAATTATAATTTATTATTTAATTGTTTTCAATAAAAAAGAGTTTGAAAACTCTTTTTAAAATATACATGACAAATCATAGCCAAATACTACTCCAATCAAGTAAACAATTGATGGAAGTATTCCTACTATTGCAAGTACTACTGCCATAACAACTAATTTTCTTCCTGCTTTCTTTAAACCATCTGCATCTTTTGATATTACTGCTGGTATCAACACTATCATTGCATTAGCTATTGCTATTATTGCTGCTGCTATTCTAAGTACATTTACTATTCCCTTAATTATTTTAACGCCATTATTTTTAAGTATTTCACTACAGCTTTGTCCTTTTGGACCAAAGCCTCCGTCACTCATTCCTGGTATTACGAATGTTACAAAACTTGCATCCCAAGATCGTTCTTGAACACTTTTTAACTCTTCTACTCCCTCTTCTACTTTTTCATCCATTATTTTATCTACTTCTATATTATGCTCTTGTATCTTCTCTGCTTTTTCACTTAATACATTTTCAAGACATTTTCTCTTATCTTCTGATAATCCTGCATATGCTGTTTTATAGCATGCACTACATTCTTGTGTCTTTGAATTTCCTAAACATTTATCATGATCAAGATTAACTTCAGAGCAGTTTCCACTAGGAGTATAGTCTTTATTTGCCCATCTATATGTTACTCCTTGGCTTCCACCGCAGGCAATACATTTTCCTTCTGTTGTACTTGTTCCACTTTCATATACTGCAAGTTTACATCCGTATTCACATACTGTTCCTTTTAATTTTGCTTTTACTGAACTTATTTCTGCACTTGTTAATCCACAATTTTTTTCTGTACATTCTTCTACTTTATCAGCATACGCTTGTTTTACTCTATCTCCATTTTCTTGTGCCATTTTTTCCAAATATGTTCTTGAATATGCAGATTTTCCTAACTGCTTCAATGGATCACATTCTTCTGCATAGTTTCCTAAATCTAAGTCAAAGTCTTTTATATCTGCTGGACAAACATATTTTTGTGCTTTTTCTATTTTTTTATCATAGCAGTCAGTTTTAAATTCTTCTCCTTCTACATCTTTTTGCGTACAGCCCGTTATTCTTCCACTATAATCTGTACTTAAAATGCTATCTATTAGATATTTTTTATAATGAACTTCTGGATCATCTGAAAAAGTAAATTCTTTATCACTATTTACCCATTTAGCTAATCCTTTTAAATTAGAAGTGAAATTAAAATACTTAGGACATGACCCTGTCTTGTATCCTTCATAACTTGTTGTATCAATATCTATATTTTCTGTTCCGCCCTTCATTACACTGGACAAATCTGTTTGTTTTTTATTCCAAACTATTTGATTTTTACTAGAAACGCATTTGCTTCCATGAGGTTCAATTACTCTTAAAAAAACAACCGGATATGGGTGATCTTTATCCTTTTCTTTAACAATGCCGGCGTATTCTTGTTGTTCAGGTTCACAGGCGCCCAAATCACGTTCAAGTTCTCCTAAATATCCTGCATAGCATAATCCTAGAACAGCTTTTTCATCATTATTAAATACTGTGTATGCTTGCATAAATTTTGCGGATTTTACATAATAATATTGAGCCGCAACAGCCTGTCCAGCATGACGTGATGAAAGCATATGTTTTTCTCCCAAACCATCATTTTCATTTGAATAAAAATCTCCATAAGTTTTAGCATCTTGTTCACTATTTGCATCAAAATAACAACCTTCAATTGTTATTGGGTCTGGATTACCTGCACAATAAAACTGATTTCTTTGATATGCATAACTTTTTTCTTCTTCTTCTGCATTAACATTTATAATTAAGACAAATGAAATTATTATGATTAATAAAATTCTATCGATACATTTCATATTATCACCTATTATAATTATAATTTATTATTAAATTATTTTCAATAAAAAAAAAGAGTTTCAAAACTCTTTTTAAAATATACATGACAAATCATAGCCAAATACTACTCCAATCAAGTAAACAATTGATGGAAGTATTCCTACTATTGCAAGTACTACTGCCATAATAATTAATTTTCTTCCTGCTTTCTTTAAACCATCTGCATCTTTTGATATTATCGCAGGTATTAACACTATCATTGCATTAGCTATGGCTATTATTGCTGCTGCTATTCTAAGTACATTTACTATTCCCTTAATTATTTTAACGCCATTATTTTTAAGTATTTCACTACAGTTTTGCCCTTTTGGTCCAAATCCACCATCAGCAACTCCTGGAATTATAAATGTATAAAAACTATTATTATATATTTCTCTTATTTTTTCTGCATTCTTTTCATTAGTTTCGTTTTCATGTTCTTCAAATGCATTATCAACGTTATTTTCATTATTAGAAATTGCTTGTTGAGATTCTGCAATCAAGTTTAATAAACATGTTTTCTTTTCTGCAGATAATTCAGAGCAGGCTTTATCATAGCATTCTCTACATGCGCTTGTGTTACTATTTCCTAAACAATTATCATAATCTAATTTTGCTTCCACACAGCTTCCACCAATAGCTGCATCTTTACTTTTCCAATAATAGACAACTCCATTGCTACCTCCACAAGCCACGCATTTTCCTTCTTTGTTATCGTTTTCTTCTTCACGTATAGCAATTTTACATCCAGTTTCACACATGGTACCCTTCATTTTATTTCTTACTGATGAAATTTCTGAAGAAGTTAATTTACATTTATCACTCCATGCTTTTTGATAGCACTCATCTATTTTGTCATTTCCAGCTTTTTTTAATTTTGGTGCATATTCTTCAGTTTGGTTTGCTAAATATCTTGCTGATTCAATATCAACATTATGCTTTTTTGAATATTCTTCTGCACAGCTATCAATATAAGTTTTGGTATCAATATTAATATCAGTTAATTTGTCTGGGCAAGTATATTTACTTACTAATTTTGCTTTTTCTTCAATGCATGCTGTCAAATCCTCATCATAATCTTTTGATTTTTCAGTACAGCCTGTTATTCTACCGGATACATCAACACCAACTATTTTTTCAAGCCAATTATTTTTATGTCTTACTTCTTCACTATCGGAAAAAATATATTCATATTCAGGATGAAAGAATGTCGCAACACCACTCATATTTTCTGAAAAACTCATATATTTAGGACATGTTAATGTTTTAAAGCCCTCATAACCAGTAGTATCAATATTCCTAACGGCGACTGTATCATTATAATGGCTAACATCTAAATTAATGTATTTTTTTCTGGCTTTTTCGGTATCTTGAAAAATAATTTGATCTCTATAAGCAGTATCACATTTTTTATTAAAAATTCTCAAATAAATGAATGCCAAATCATTGTCTGAATCTTGAGGTGTTGAGTATACAGTATCAATGTAATAATGGTCATTAGGATTCTGATAACTAGGATAAGAGTTTTCATAAGCATCCGTTCTATGAACGTATCCTTTATAGCATGCCCCCACCACAGAATCTCCATTTTTATTAATTGATGTATATGCCCTTTCAAATGTTATATTATCTATAAAGAAGTACTTCATTTCAGAAGATATGGTACCGGCAGAATATTGATGTCCTATTGTGTATGCATTGATTTGTGTTTTTGATGGAATATTTTCATATTTTGATGCTGTTTCATCATTATAGAAACAACCCGTTAATGTTACTGTTTTATCAGTACAATTCAGTACTTGTTTTTCACCAAGTTCTGATATTTCAGTATCATTATCTTCTTCTGCATTAATATTTATTGCAAATATTAATGATGTGACTAAAAGCAATAAAAATTTACTTACATATTTCATTTTATCACCTATCCTACTATTATTAAGTATAATATATTTTGGGCTTTAAAACAATAATAAACTTGAAATAGTTTAAACATTAATATATAATATAATATAGAATAGAATAGAAAGGAAAATGCGATGAAAGAGTTTGACTTTGAAAAAGTTCCTATAGTTGAAATTGCAAATGAAATTATTTCTGATGCTGTTAAACGTAACGCAAGTGATATTCACTTTGATCCAACTAAAAACAGCGTTAGAATCAGAATTCGTATAGATGGAATTTTAACTGACTATTCTATTGTTCCTGAAAAATATAAAAGGAATATGATTTCACGTATAAAAATGATTGCTGGTATGAACATAATGGAAACAAGGCTTCCACAAGATGGTGCAATTAAAAGTAGACTTGGTAAAAGAGCACTAGATCTTCGTGTTTCTTCTCTACCTACTAATATGGGAGAAAAAGTCGTTATTCGTATTTTGGACTATTCAAAAAGTTTACAAGGATTAGACACATTGGGTCTTTCAGATGAAGCAATTAAAAAAATAGATAGGATGATTAAAGTACCAAATGGCATTATATTAGTTACTGGTGCTACTGGTGCTGGTAAATCAACAACAGTTTACTCTATCTTGCAAAAAATGAATACCGATGATGTTAATATCATAACAGTTGAGGACCCAGTCGAAATGGATATCGCAGGAATTAACCAAGTACAAGCTCAAGCTGAAATTGGCCTTACATTCGCAAATGTTCTAAGAAGTATTCTTCGTCAAGACCCAGATATCATAATGATTGGAGAAATTCGTGATGATGAAACCGCAAGAATCGCTGTCCGTGCATCTATCACTGGACATAAAGTTTTATCAACAATTCACACCAATAACTCATTAAATACAATTGAAAGACTTACTGATATGGATGTTGAAAGATATTTACTTGGTGCTTCTTTAGAAGGAATTATATCTCAAAAACTAGCAAGAAGATTGTGTCCAGAATGTAAGAAATTAAGACCAATAAGTAATTATGAAAAAGAAATATTTAAAAGAGTTCTAAATAAAGACGTAAACGAAATATATGATGCTAATCCAGATGGGTGTGAGCATTGTTTCAGAGGATATGCAGGAAGAATTGGTCTTTATGAGGTACTAAACATAAATGATGATATTAGAGATGCAATTACTAATGCTCTTCCTAAAAGTGAATTAAGAAAACTTGTTTATAAAAGTGGAGTTATTACACTACTTCAAGATGGACTTGAAAAAGCTTTAGCAGGAGAAACTTCTTTTTCTGAAATATTAAAAGCTGTTGATCTTGAAAATGATTTAGAAAATTATTCAGAAGATAACTTAAGAAGTAGTTTAGATGATGTTCAAAGAATAAAACAAGCTGAAGAAAGAGCTAATGAGGAGTTTACAATTATATCTAATCAAGAAGAACCTAAAAAAGAAGAAATACAAACAAATAATGAATCTCCTGTTGAAAAGCAAGCTCCTAAATCACCTCCTGAAATTGAATATTTTAACTTTTAAGAAACTTAAATAGTTTCTTTTTTTTTGAATATAATTAATTGGTGATATTATGTTTCAGAACATTCAAAATAAAAGAATAAGAAATGTTTTTTTAATATCATTATTAATATTACTATTAGTTTTATTTAAAATATTCTATATACAAGTAATTGAATATAAAAAATTAAATAAACTTGCTAATGAACTCTGGAGCAGAAATTTAACAGTTCAAGCAGATAGAGGAAAAATATTAGACAGGAACGGTAAAACAATTGTAGATAATATTACTACCGTTGGTTTATATTTGGTTCCAAGTCAAATAAAAAATAAAGAAGAGACAGCAAAACTTTTATCAAATATAATTGGTAATGATTATAATGAAATGTTAAGACATATTACTAAAAAGACATCCATAGAAAGAGTACATCCTGAAGGAAGAAATCTTAATTATGAAATTGCAAATAAAATAAATGCACTTAATTTAGAGGGTGTATATCTATTAAAAGAAAGTAAAAGGAATTATTTATATGACAATGTCCTTTCACATGTCATTGGGTATACAGGAATAGATAATCAAGGATTAAGTGGTTTAGAACTTAAGTATGATAAAGAACTTACTGGTATTAATGGTAGTATTAAATACTATAGTGATGGTAAAGGAAATAGATTAGATTTACCAGAAATATATGAACAACCAATTAATGGAAAAGATATCTATTTAACTATTGATTTGGATGTTCAATTAGCGCTAGAAAATGAACTAAATCAAGCATATACAAAATATAATGCAGAACAAGCCATTGGAATAGTTATGAAAGCTAAAACTGGCGAAATACTTGCCATGAGTAGCTTGCCCTCTTTTAATCCAACTAATTATCAAAATTATAGTGAAGAAATAATCAATAGAAATCTTGCTATATGGTCTAATTATGAGCCTGGAAGTACTTTTAAAATAGTGACATTAGCTTCTGCTATAAATGAAAACATTGTTAATATTTTTGAAGACCATTATTATGATACAGGTAAAATTAAAGTCGCATCTGCTACATTACATTGTTGGAAACATAAAGGCCATGGAGATCAAACTTATGTACAAGTTGTAGAAAACTCATGTAATCCAGGATTTGTTAATTTAGGACTTAAACTTGGTAAAGATAAATTATTTGATTATATCAATAAATTTGGGTTTGGCAAAAAAACAGGAATTGACTTAAGTGGTGAAGCAACAGGAATATTATTTAAAAAAGATAAAGTTGGTCCTGTCGAACTAGCAACAACTGCTTTTGGTCAAGGAATAAGTGTTACTGCTCTTCAACAAGTAACTGCTGTTTCGGCTATAGTTAATGGCGGAACTTTATACACCCCATATATAGTTTCAAGCATTGGCGATGATAAAAAAACACCAAGTATTAAACGGGAAAATATAATAACTAAAGAAACTAGTGATTTAGTTAAATATGCTCTTGAAAGTGTGGTTGCTAATGGTAGTGGAAGAAATGCATATATTGAAAATTATAGAATTGGTGGGAAAACAGGAACCGCTCAAAAAGTTGGTTCAAATGGAAAATATATGTCAGGAAATTATGTTTTATCATTTATTGGGTTTATGCCCGCAGATAATCCAGAATATGTAGTATATATAGCTATAGATCATCCTAAAGGTGTTACACAGTATGGAGGAGTGGTCAGTGCCCCTATTGCTAAGGATGTATTTAAAAATATAATATCTATCTATAATATTAAGGAAGATACAAATGGTTTACCAAAATCATATAGATGGAATGATATAAAATATATAACTATTCCAAATGTTATTGGAATGTCACCAAAAGAAGTAAAAAAAGAATTAAAAGGATTAAAAGTAGAATTTATTGGTAATGGAGAAAAAGTTATAGATACCCTACCAGAAATAAATACGCGAGTTAAAGAAAACTCTACTATTAAAATATTATTGAATTAAAAGGCATTTACAAACAAACATTTGTGTGCTATTATGTATATAGGAAGTGATGATATGGAAAAGTTAACTACTCAACAAGAAAAAATACTAAATACTATTAAAAAATTCATTGCAGAAAAAGGTTATGCCCCTACAATAAGAGAACTATGTAAATTGTGTAATTTAAGTAGTACAGCAACAATGTTTGTTCATTTAAAAAACTTAACAAAAAAAGGCTATATTAATCAAACAGAAAGTAAATTTAGAACAATCGAGTTAAATGTTCCAAATGAATTTGATGATAAACATGACAATGTTGCATCTATTCCTCTATTAGGAAAAGTAGCTGCCGGTAACCCAATTGAAGCAATTGAAAATCCTAATGAATATTTTTCACTACCAAAAGAACTATTGCCTAAAAATCATGAAGTGTTTGCGCTTGAAGTTAGAGGTGAATCAATGATAAATGTTGGAATATATGATGGAGATATTGTTATTGTTGAAAGAGAAAAAAATGCCAATAATGGCGAGATAGTTGTTGCAATGACAGATGAAAATGAAGTTACTTTAAAAAGATTTTATAAAGAAAATAATCATATTAGACTTCAACCTGAAAATGATACAATGGATCCAATTATATTAGATAATTGCTATATCTTAGGAAAAGCAGTTGGACTTTATAGATCAATATAAATAAACAAATAAAAATGTTACTTACGTAACATTTTTTTATTTTGTCATCATTATATATGTCATAGCGGCAAACATAAGTATCAATACAACTATTCCATTTATTCTATCTCTCTTTTTAGTAGCATCCCCTACACCAATTATCATTGCCATAAGTATTCCACCAATTAATCCACCAATGTGGCAGAAAACATCAATACCTGGAATCATAAATCCTAATACTAAGTTAATTGCTAATGTTGGTAATAAACTACCTCTTAATAAGTTTTGAAGGGTTGCTCTATAATAATAAGTAAAATATATTATGCTTCCAAATAGTCCAAATATTGCACCTGACGCTCCAAAACTAAGCGTATATTCATTACAGAATACACAAGAGAATATACTACCTAATAGACCACTCATTAGATATATAAGCAAAAATTTAGTTCTTCCATAATACTTTTCTACTTGTGCTCCCAACACATATAGTGCATACATATTAAATGCTATATGTAAAAAATCCACGTGCAAGAACATACAAGTAAATAGTCTATAGAATTCTCCATATCTAACTAACACATAATTATCTGCCATAAACATTTTAACTGCATCAGAACCATAAGTTAATGCAAATAAATATATCATTATATTTATAACTATAAGCCCATATGTTATTATAGGTTTTTTAGGACTAAATATCTTTTGTAATTTCTTTTCATTCTTTATTGTTTTCTGATTCATATCTTCTGTTAATTTAAAGAACTCAATTGGATCAGCTTTTTCATTTAAAACATTGTCTTTTACTTTTGGAAAAAATTCATTAACTACTTTATTTGATTTAAAATCACTAATATCATCTACTTTGATAGTTTCAATATTTTTAGTATCAAAAACTTTAACTGCTTCCCCTGTATCAAGAAGTAAATTTAACATATTCATTCTAAGTGATAAAGTACTTTTTTTAATACTTTTCATAATTGTTTGAGCTTTATATGTATCTGCTTTTAATTGTTCTTCATTATGAATATAATTTGTATTTATTCTAATTAATTTTAAATCACTTTGCATATTTTCAAGCCAAATTTCATTTTCTATTCCATTAATTATTACAGGTTTATAATCTTCTTCAGTAATAAAATAATGTAATATTTTTAAAATTATATCATCTTTGTTATTAATCTTTATATTCATTATTAACTCCTTTTCATTAATATTATTTTACTATTATTCATATTATTAGTAAAGAGGTGAAAAATATCAAAAAGTATATAAAAGACATATTATTATTTATAGGAATACTATTTCTTTGGCTATTAAGTGGACTAATTTTCAAATATAATAAAGAATACTATGAAATGTTAAATTTACCATTCTTTGCCTTACCAGGAAAACTAATAAGTATTATATGGTTTATTATTTACATTTTAATAACTATCAGTATTATTCTAGTAAGTAAAAAGACTAATATACTTAAAAATAATGATTATTTATATATATTACTTACTAATTATTTTTCTAATGAATTATTTATGTATTTCTTTTTCTATTTGATGAGTCCATTTTTAGGCTTCGCCGTCACAACCACTACATTTTTATCTAGTATATTCTTATTTTTAGAGACAAAGAAAATAGATAAAAAAGCATCATTCTTTTTAATACCTTATATGATTTATGGATTATATGCCTTTATTCTAATGGCAACAACTTATTTTATGAATTTTTAAACATATTTAATATTTCTAGAAATTCTTTTTCTGGTTCCACTTCAAATTCTAAAAATTTATGTGTGATAGGATGTTCAAATCCAAGATAAGCAGCATGTAACATTTGACCATAATCATTTATTACTTTTCTCTTACAATATAAAGGATCATTTACTATAGGATGATTAATGTATTCCATATGAACTCTTATTTGGTGTGTTCTTCCAGTCTCTAAAACAAGTTCTAATAAAGTTGCATTTTTATATCTTTCAAGTACAGTAAAATTTGTTACAGCATTTTTACTGTTTTCTTCAGTTACACACATCTTTTTTCGATCTATTTTACTTCTTCCAATTGGAGCAACTATTTTACCTTGATTGTGATCTATTACTCCATGTACTAATGCTATATATTTTCTTTTAATTGTTTTATTTTTAAAACCTTCACTTAATATTCTATGAGCTTCGTTTGTTTTAGCAATCAAAAGAATTCCAGATGTATCTTTATCAATTCTATGAACAATTCCTACTCTTTCGGTTCCACCTTCATCTGATAATTCATCAGTATAACCCATAAGAGCATTTACTAAAGTATGGGAATAATTACCATTCCCCGGATGTACTACCATACCACTTTTCTTATTAACAACTAGAATATCATCATCTTCATATAAAATATCAAGAGGAATATTTTCTGCTTTTATTTCAGTATCTACTTTTAATGATCCGATTTTAATTACATCATTAGTTTTAATAATGTAACCACCTTTTACTTTTTCATCATTAACTAGTATATTTCCACTTTTAATGTTTTTTAATATAAAGTTTCTACTCTCATTAGTATACTCTGTTAAAAAAACATCCAATCTTTTTAAATTATCTTTTTCATTTACAATTACTTCTTCCATAAATTCTCCTTAAACATTGAAATCAATAAAAGTATTACACCTATTGTAATATAAGAATCCGCCACATTAAACACTGCCATTTCCCTTCCAAATATAGTGAAAGATATAAAATCAACAACATATCCTCTAAATACTCTATCAATTAAATTACCAATTGCGCCGCTTAGAATCAAAGCATATGAAATAATAGATAATTTCTTATCTGAATTATTCTTTAATTCCTTTATTATATAATATATAAAAAATAAAGTAATAATTATTAATAATATAATATTTCCACTAAGTATTCCAAAAGCCGCTCCCATATTTTTAATATAAGTGAACTTTAAAAAATTATTTATTATTATCAAAGTATTAGATTTCAATAAATTAATCACTAAAATTTTAGAAACAAAATCAATAACAATAAATAATAATATTAATATAATTATTTTAATATTTCCCTTTTTCATATTGTTAATTTTATCATATTTTTTAATTTATATCTATAAGTACAACATCTTCACCCATTTTTTTTATTTGTGTAAATTTAATACTAAGTTCTTCTGATTGAGAAAATAAACTCTTAACAAAATGAGCCCTTTCAATAATAAATTTAATCATATAACCATTAGATTGATCAAATTCAACATCAATTATTCTACCTACTTTTTTTCCACTTTTAATATCAATAATATCTTTTCTTTGCAATTCTGATAATTTCATACTAAATTATATTATAAAATAAGTTTTTTTATACTATTTAATGCACTGTTTTCTATTCTTGATACTTGAGCTTGACTAATATTTAATTCAGAGGCTATTTCAGCCTGAGATAAACCTATTAAATATCTTTTTGTTATAATTAACCTTTCTCTTTCTTTTATCTTTAAAAGAGCTTCTTTTAATGCTAAATAATCACTTATATTAGTGTTTGATTTATCTTCTAATTGATCCAATAATAATATAGTGTCCCCACCATCATTATATATTGGTTCAAATATACTAACAGGTTCAGTTAAAGATGAGATTGCAATATTAAGTTCATAAGGACTAATATTAAATTTTTCACATATTAGTTCATTAGAAGGATACTCATAATACTTTTTTATATACTCTTCTTTAAAATTAATAATTTTATATGATAATTCTTTAATAGTACGAGATATCCTTATTTGATTATTGTCTCTTATATATCTTTTTATTTCTCCTTCAATCATAAATACGGCATAAGTACTAAATTTAACACCAAAAGACAAATCAAAATTATCAACTGCTTTAATAAGTCCAATAGTCCCTATTTGAAATAAATCATCCATGTTATCGCACCTATTTTGATATTTTTGTAATATGCTTAATACTAGTCTTAAATTACCTTTAATTAATTTTTCTTTAGCTGATTTAATACCATTATGATAATCATTGAATAATTGATTCATTTCACTATTCTTTAATGTCTTTAGACCACTAGTATTAACACCAGTTAATTCAACTTTATTTTTTGCCATAATAAAATCCTTTCAAATAAATATTGAAAAGATTTTATTATTTTTATGCAATTATTGCTCAATTTTAATATTTTTAGCAAGTACTGTAAGTATATTTTCATCAGTAACTTCTTTTACTGTAAATTTACCATCTTTATCTATTCTTTCAAAGAATAAGAAGTTATTAGTAAAGTTTTCTTCATCTTCAGTTACTTCTACTGCTAAATAATATGTTACCCCTTTATATAGTGCTTGTCTTAATACAAAGTACTTCTTTCCACTGTCTAATTCTAAAATTTGATTAGTTAAATTTTCCATTCTTCTTCCCTTCTTTACTATTTATTAATGGTGATGAAACAAACTATGTCCTTGAAGCGCTTCATCTATTTCATCCATAGCCTGTTCTTCTGTAACTACTGGATTAAATAATTCATCTGGAACTTGACTAGAAGCTTTTTGAGTTATTAATGCTTGAGCAGCATTTGCTTTTTCAGCTTCAGTTCCATTATAACTTTCATAATCTACACCTTTAACTCTAGTTTGTTCTTCTTCTAAAGTAGGAAGTTCTACTCTTGTATAATCTTCATCATTATAGTTTACATGTGTATGAGGAACTTCTCCATTGATAGTTATTTTGTCTCCTTCAGTTGTTGTTTTTTGTGCATCTGAATTAATCTCAACACGTACGTCTGTACCATCTTTTTGACCATTTAATACAAGGAAGTCACCAGATCTTAAATCTACAGTTTCTTTATCACCATGTTCAGCGTCTTTTTCCGGCTCTTTTTCAGGTTCTTTTTCCGGCTCCTTTTCAGGTTCTTTTTCCGGCTCTTTTTCAGGAGTTACGGTTTCATTGTCAGTTGTTTCGCTACTGGGAGATAGTTCATCACCAGATTTCTCTTCTTCTTTTTCTTCAGTTTGTGCTACTCCTGTTTCAATTGTAGTATTAATATTTATATTATTATCAATAACATTATTTTGTGATAACTTATCAGCTACAAGACCAAGCTTATCAGCAATTCTATTTAGTCCAATTCCGCTTAAGAACGTAGCAGCTCCAAATAATACCATTCCTATTGCGTTAATCAATTTACTCTTTGGTAAAGATGTTTTCATAACCACACCTTCAACTGGTTCTGGTTTCTTTGTTGGAGTTGGTTCAGGTGTTGAAGGAGTTGGTTCAGGTGTTGAAGGAGTTGGTTCAGGTGTTGAAGGAGTTGGTTCAGGTTGAGTTACAACTGGAATTAATGGTTCGGTTGGCTCAGGTGTTGAAGGAGTTGGCTCAGGTTGAGTTACAACTGGGATTAATGGTTCAGTTGGCTCAGGTTGAGTTACAACTGGAATTAATGGTTCAGTTGGCTCAGGTTCTGTTGGTCTTGGCTCGATACCTATTAATGTTGGTGTAGGTGTTGGATCTTTTTTCATATTTTCATCCATTCCAGCCAATCTTGGATCAGGTTCCTGTTTCTTCCTTTCACGTGCTTCAGCTGCCTTCATTCTTCTGATCATTTTCTTTCTTTCTTCATCACGTTTCTTTCTATCTTCTTCAGCTAATCTTTCTTGTTCATAATAATCTGCCTTTTTAGCTTCAGTTATTTCTTGTTGGAATCTATAATCCCAGGCATTGAAACTTCTATATATCTCTTCATTCTCTTTTGTCAAAGATGGAATTAAATCTTGATTATATTGTTTCAATTTTTGTAATTCTTGTATTCTAGCTCTATGATGTTCAATGTCTTGATTAATATCATCTCTTTCAAGAGAACTATGTTCATGATATTTTTGAGATTCAATAAATTGAAGTTTAGCTTCTAATCTATGAATTTCTCTTTCATGACGAGCTATTATTCTATCAATATCTTCTATTTCCTTATTTGCTGTTTCAATCTTATTATTATTTTCATCTATTTTTGATTGTTTTTCTTCAAATTCAGATCTCTTCAAACGAAGAACTGCATCTAATGCTAATAATGTTTCACGATTCTTTTCAGATACTACATCCCATGCACTTCCATAATTATGATAATCATCTGTATTTAATTCTGTTTCACGATCTTGAACTGTAGCATATAATTTTTCAAGTTTTTCTAATGTATCAACACTAGCATTATATACTTCATCATATTTTTCTGGTGTCATATCTGAATTAATATCTTTTGCAGCTTCAACATTTACTTCTTCATTTAATGCTTCTAATCTTTCGATAAATCTAGTCATTTCTACGCTTGATTCATCTTTTACAACTTTCATTTTTTGTTCATAATCAGCATTTAATTCATTAATTCTTCTTATTAATTCTGTTTCCATTATTTACTCTCCTTCTTATTTCTAACCAACATCTGAAGTTTTAATTTTAATTCTCCATTATTTGTAATATCACTTAATTTATCTACTCTATAATTCTTGCTGTTTAAAAATTCGATTAATTCATCTTCAGTTAAGTATTCTTCTGTTAAGTCTTTCCATCCATCTCCAGTAGAACCTGTTATTGCCTGAAGTTTAATTTTTGTCTTTGTCTCTATTTGTCTTGTTCTTCCATCAGATACTTTAGGATTCTTAGTTGAATAACTTGACCATTCTGTCCATTTTGAATCAACACTCTTTGATGCTCCACTATATCCAGATGGTGCAACTGCAGTATAATCTTTTGTCTGAGTTGATGTTGAATTATACCATTTATATACAGTTGCTTTTGTTGCTGTATCTTTAATTGCTCCACTTACTGGTGCTGAAGTATAATATACATTTTCACCAGCAGCAGTAGAACTTCCAGATGGATAATATATTCTAGATGCACTTGATTCTAATTTATACCAATTATATACACAATATGGTTCAATCTTTCTACATGTATCTTTTGTTGTATCACATTTTGTTAAACTGTTTACCCAAGAACTATATGTATTACATTTTGTGCTTGAAGAACTAACTCTCATAGATTCAACATCATCATAGTTTCCATATCCACAAGTATAGAAGTTTTCTATTTCATATGAATATGTAGGATTTGGTTCAGTTCCACATTTTTTATTGTATTGATATATTACATATTGTGAATTTTTACTCTTAGAACATTTATAATAATGATAAGCATTTGATGTTCCAGTAATTGTTCTTGTTTGATATTCAGTACATACAGGATTATCACTATTAGGATATCCAGATAAAGCAGTATGACTAAATATTTTTACTTTATTTGCATCAACTGCATATGTCTTCTTAGATGATGTTGTAAACCATTTATATCCTTCTGTTTTACTATCTTTTGAATTATATAAACTACTTGGAGTTGTTAAATAATATTCTTTAACATCACTTGCTTTTGTTTTTTCTCCTTTAGTAGTGTAATATTTCTTTGTTTGTAATGTCCATCTAAATAATTCATCTCTATATCTATAATACGTTGTTGTACTAATTGTTTTATATGAATCATATGGAATTTCATCTTTCCATAATTCTTCAACTGCTCCATATTGAGGACTTCCAGTTACAAATATTTGTGGAATAAATTTGAAATTAACCACTGTCTTATTTGGAATAATATCAGCAAGGCTTCCAACTTGTTCATTTCCATATTCACCTTGGCTATTTTTGTCTGAACATACATACCAAGGATAATAGTGATATGTACCATTTTCTAATTTACATACTCTAACATAAGTGTTATTTGCATTACATTTAGAAAAGTTTGATACATTAACAAGTCCTCTATCAATCAAAGCTTGAAGTTCAACTTCTTCACACTCTCCAGCACTTTCTGGATATTTTCCACTATTTGAATTAAAATATTTTTTAGCACCTTCTATTAAAGAACTATCATAATCTATATTATTATTTGATTTTTCATCACTTTTTTTACTGCATCCTTTTACTAAAAGTAATACAAATATAATAGCTAGAACAATCATTGCAATTATAAAAATTCTTCTAATAAGTGCTCCTCTTCTTTGATAACTGTCATCTTCATAAGAGTAGTTATCATAATTATTTGCCATACAACCCTCCACCAATCACTTATATCATATATATTTTAGCACATATACTATTATAATTACAAGTAAAATAATATATTTTAATAAATTAAAAATCATAATTATATTATGATTTCATTAATATTTTTAATTTTCTTATAACTTTCTTTTCTATTCTTGAAATATATGATTGAGAAATATTAAGTTTATCAGCTAAATCTTTTTGGGTTAACGCTTGTTTACCAAATAGCCCATATCTATACTCTATTATCTCTTTATCCCTTCCAACTAACTTTTTAACTTCACTTTCTAATAGTTTTTTATCATCAGATTCTTCAATTGATTTATGAATTATATCTTCATCAGTTCCAAAAACATCCTCTATATGTAATTCATTACCTTCACTGTCAAAGTTAATTGAATCTTCAAAACTAACTTCACCAACCCTTCTTTTGTTTTTTCTTAAAAACATTAATATTTCATTATCAATACATCTAGATGCATAAGTAGCAAGTTTAATATTTTTATCAAGTTTATATGTTTTTATTCCTTTAATTAAACCAATGGTGCCAATGCTAACTAGATCTTCTAAGTCATAGATGGTATTATCATATTTCTTAGCTAAGAATACTACCAATCTTAAATTGTGTTCAATTAATTTATTTCTTGCTTTTAAATCGCCCAAGTTACTTTTAATTACAAGTTCTTCTTCTATTTTTTTATTTAGTGGTGGTGGTAATATGTCAGTACTTCCTATAAAAAATACATCATTTTTTTTAAAAAACTTTTCTAGTAATTTCTTTATCATTTTTCCTCCAATAAGCAATTATTTAATAAACAATTAAAACCTATAAATTTTTTATTTATTATTCCTATCAAAATATCATTTCTCTCGCCAATTCCGTCAATATATACTTTTCTAGGTTTAAAGCATTTCATTAAAGACTCATTATCTATTGTTCTATATGGAACAAAAAAATAATTTTCATTAATTTTTTTGTTAATAATAATGACTTTTTTATTTGTTATAGGATCAATTAAATTATTACCAGTATCCATATGACCATTTAAATATAAGACACTACCATTATTTAAATAAATTGTTACTTTGTACTTAGTACTTAAAATATTCTTTAAATTATATGTTAATTTTTTATAACTATTCATAATAATTGGTATTAATAATAAAAAATATTCATATTTGATTAAATTTTCAATTTTAAAATAATAGAGAGTCCCTCCTAATAAAAAAGAAAAAGTATAAAAATAAAGAATATTTTTAATAAAAGATTTAATATCATTAAATCCAAATGCTATTAAAATCATAATAATTCCAACAAATATTTTAAATAGTATTAAAAATACATTGTTTAAATTAATAAACAAGTATAATATAGATAATTCTCCAAACAAGCATGATAATATTTTTCTTTTAACTCTGATATTTATCTTTAGTATATTACTTGTAAAATCGATTAAAATGTAATCAATTATAAAATTTAAAAAGATTAATTCATCTATATAAATCATTTATATCACCAAATGAATTATATAAAAAAAGATGAAATAATTATGTCGAATTATTTCATCATATCTAATAAACTTAATTGCATAGTTTTTGGTTGTTCTTTTTTTCTCTTTTGTGCTTCTTTTATTTGTTTACTCTCTTCTTTTAATCTTAGTAATTCCAGTTGTCTTGGAGTAAGTTGATATCTATATCTCATTGGATTAATTCTTTTGTCTTCGGGTAGCATATAATCTCTTACAAAGAATCCAAAATCTCTAATTCTTCTTTTACTAGTTAAACATTCTGCATTATTATTTCTACATACAGTGCTATCACTATTTCTTTCTTTGATTAATTTATCATATAGTTGCATTGCATGATATGCTAGTTCAGAATAATAATCTTCTCCTCTTCTACAAAGGTCAACATAATGTCTTAAATTATCTATTTCTTCACCAACTACATGATAAAAGCAAAATTCATTTGCCATTTTATTAAAGAAAGTAAAATCATGTAATCTAGCCATATCTTTAACTGCACCTTCAACATAAGATCTTTGCATATATCTTTCATCACCTTTATATAAGACTGGTGTATATTTTATTCTTAAAATAGGTGTATTATCTTTTCTTTCTTTTTTATTTTTTTCTTCAAAATACATAATGTTAATATCTGGCTTGTTAGGACTTGTTGTCCTTAAGTATGGTCTATATTTTTCGATTATTTCATCTTCTGTTTTGTTAGATGTTAAAGCATCTATTTCAGAAATAGTCATTTTAGGAGTTAATCTATTATACATATGCAAAGATACTATATATTTTCCATCCTCTTCTACATATGTAACATTACCAAAAAAGAATCTATTTATGCCACAATTATTTAAATGTTCATTTGAATCACTATTTTTCTTTAATAATTCATTTAATCTACGGACATTGTTAAGAAAATTCTCAAGTCCTTTTTCAGTATAAAAAACTCTTGGTTCTTTTTCTGGAACAAGTCCACAATATTCACACAAAAAATATCTTTTTTGTTCTTCTTTAACGTCTCCTTTTGTACTTTTATTTTTTCCCATAACGTTACCTCCTAACACGCTTATAATTATATCATATTTGATACATAAAGTCAATTTTTATATTATTTTAGTACTAATTTTTTATTGTCCCCCATTTGATTTATAACTTTACTAATTAGTTCTCTAAAGATACCTCTATCACAATCAAAATAGTTTTCCTCAAACTCTCTTAGTAATTGTATTAGTTTGCAATAATTCTCTTTTCCTATTTTGTTGATAAATCTTCTTAAATTTAAAGTTATTCTAGCATCGACAAGATCTTCTTTAAAATCTTTATAAAATTTAGCGACACTTGGTATAAACAAATCATATTTGCATTCAAAAGATTTATTTGGATAAAACTCATCAATAAATGATATACCTTTTGACTTTATAATTTCATAAATTATTAATGCCTCTATTTGAGTCATACACTCTTCCAATAAATCTTCACCTTTATCACCAGATGTAATAAGCCCTATTTTATATTTTAATATTTTGTAATCAGGAGATTCAATTAGTCCTAATGGTGAAGACATAACTGCATGAATCATCTCATGAATTATTCCTTCATCATTTACAAAATAAAGTGGAATAAATATTGTTTTCTCTATTTCTTTCTCACCATTATTATACATAGAAGTAAAATCTGTTTCATTATATGGGCAAACAAATCTAGCGGCTGCTGATTTTTTATTATATAAATTAAATAGTTCACCATTCTTTTTAGCTTCTAGCCTTGTTTTTCTATAGTTTTCTTTTATTTCATCAAAATTTTCTTTTCTTCTATCGCTATGACTTCTTTTTATTCTTCTTTTCTTAGGATTTATATAAAAAATAAAGTTAGTATCATTAATTCTAGATACAATTTCATCTTTATATTTTTCTCCATAATATGCAATCAATTCATTAATTACAACATTTTTAAATCCTTCAAAATTAGATTTTAAATAATCTTTAATATTTTGATACCCCTCTATCATAAATCCCCCTTGATTGGCTATATATTTTATCAAAAAACGCAAAAAAGTCAATTTTTGCTTTACTTAAATCAATTTTTATGTTAAATTATATTTGGCTTAAAAAGAGGAGGCAAAGTATAATGGCAAAGAATGTATCAAATAGAAAAAATATGAGTGCACAAAATAGACCTTTTTCATTAAAGGCTACTAAAAAGACTCAAAAAGTAAATTTACAAACTGTTGTAGTTGATGGAAAAAAAGTAAGAATGTCAACTAAAGAAATTAGAGCAAATAAAAAGAATAATTAATTGACTTATAAAAAAGTCAATTTTTTATTCTATTATTTCTTGTTCTAATACCAAATCAATATCATAGGTGTCCTTGACATCTTTTTTTATTTTATTAATTAAATTAACTATGTCCTCTTGAGTTGCATTATCGTCATTAATAATAAAATTTGCATGTATTTTACTTACCATAGCGCCATTAATATTAAGCCCTTTTAATCCCAAATCATCTATAAGTTTGCCAGCCGCTACACCTTCAGGATTTCTAAATACACTTCCACATGAAGGATGAGACAAATCTTGAGTTTGAAGTCTCTTTTGAGTCCTATCATTTACAATTTGCTTAAGTTCTTCCTTATCAGCTGAAACTATTTTTAATTTACAAGATAAAAGTATTAAATTTTTATTATGTTTTAATATTGAATCTCTATAACTAAAATTCATTTCTTCATTGTTTAGTTCAATAATCTCTTTACCATCATAGATAGTTGCACTTATTAATATTTCAGAAATAGATGAATTATATGCTCCAGCATTATTATAAACACATCCACCTATTGTTCCAGGTATACCATTTGCCCATTCTAATCCAGAGTATCCCTTCTCTACTAAATCCATAGATAATTTATTAATCATATATCCACATTCTGCATATACATAATCATCATGTAATTCACAGCCATTAAATTTATCCAATTTTATTATTACTCCATCATAATAAGGAGGTAATATCACATTAGATCCATTACCTAATATCATATGTTTATAATCTTTAACAACATTTAATACTTCTTTTAATTCATCAATATTAGATGGAAAAACAACACATTTAGAAATTGAATTCAATCTATATGTGTTGTATTTTGTTAAGTCAAATTCTTCTTTTGTTTCACAAATTTTATTTAACTTTTCAATCATTTATTAAAATATTCCTCAATTTTTTCACTGCCAGTAATATATTTTGCTATTTTTCCTTTAGTAATTCTAATAACTGTAATATCATTAATCTTTAATTCACTTGCATTCTTAGCATTAGGATTACTCGTATCAGATAAGCAAGATGTATTCTCTGGTTTACTTGTATCTACTTTATATACGGGTACTTTAGCGTTATCTTTAACTAAATTATTCACATACTTATTAGTATTTTTATCATAATCATCGAATATAACATAATAATCTTTTTCAGTTCTATCAAACACTGTACCAAGTAAAATATATTCATAGTTAATTTGAGTTGTTTCTTTAGTTGGTTTTTTATAACCTGGATCAAATACTCCTAAAGCTTTTAAACCTAAAACCCCTAAATAAACTACTCCTATAAAAAGGACTACTGAAAATAAATTAACTAAAAATGATTTTATTTGTATATCACTACTAACTTCGTTTTTATTCTTATTTCTTTCTCTTTTTGGACTTTTATACCTTAAATTCATTTTACTTTTTGCCATAACAAACCTTCTCCCTAAAAATGATTATAGCATAAATTCTTTAAGTATATCAATTATTTGTTGATTTTTTAAAAGTTTTATTATATAATTTACTAAGTATTTATTTGGCAGTGCCAAAAAGATTATAATGTGTTTCTTTGAAAAAAGTATAAGTAACTTCTGCCAAAGCGAAAGTAAACAAGAAACTCCCTATGATTTTAATGGTGGCCTTTAATACAAATTTTGTAGAAGGAGGAACAAATACTATGTCAAGATATATCGGACCAGCTTTTAAAAAGTCTAGAAGATATGCTTTCTCAACTCTTGAAACTGGTAAAGAATTAAGAAAGAAAGCACAAGCTCCTGGTATTCATGGAACTACAAGAAAGAAACTTAGTGAATATGGTGTTCAATTACACGAAAAGCAAAAAGTTAGATTCTTATATGGACTTTCTGAAAAGCAATTTAGAAAAACATTCGAAGCAGCTGGTAAAATGCAAGGAATTCATGGTTTAAATTTCTTATTACTTCTTGAAAGTAGATTAGATAATTTAGTATATCGTGCTGGCTTTGCTAAAACTAGAAGAGCTGCTAGACAAATCGTTAATCATGGACATATCTTAGTAGATGGAAAGAAAGTTGATATTCCATCATACAGAGTTAAAGTTGGAAGTGTTGTTTCTGTTAAAGAAGCTTCAATGAATCATCCAGTTATTAATGAATGCACTAATATGGATATTAAAATTCCTGCATTCTTAAATGTAGATGCTTCTAAAAAGACTTTCACTTATGTAAGATATCCAGAACGTGAAGAATTAAATTCTGAAATTAATGAATCATTAATAGTTGAATTTTACAACAGATAATAAAAGCCTTGAATTTCAAGGTTTTTTATTTTGTTTATAATATGTTATAATTAAATTAATATAATTTATATAGGTGAATATTATGAATGAAAAAGACTGGATAAAATTGGATAATGCTGCATTAATATACCCTGCAATTCTATCAAGAAAACTTGCAAGTATGTTTAGATTGACAATCACATTAAGTGAAGATATAGATAATAACATTTTACAAGAAGCATTAATAAAAATAATGAAGAGATTCCCGACTTTTAATTATTCATTAAAAGAAGGTTTCTTTTGGTGCTATTTAGAAAAGATAAATAAAACTCCAAGAATTGAAGATGATGTTTTAAATCCAATGCTTAGAAAAGATTTGGATAAAAAGTATATGTTTAGAGTACGTACTTTTAAGAATAGAATTGCTATTGAATATTTTCATTCATTAACAGATGGTACTGGTGCTCTTACATTTTTGTTGTCTTTAACAGCAGAATACTTAAAAATGAAATATAATATTAAAATAAAATATTCTAATCTTGTACTTAATCCAAAAGATAAACCTACAGAAGAAGAAATGTCTGATAGTTTTTTAAAATATGCAAGGAAAACTGGAGCCCTAGAACATGAAAAAAAAGCATATCATATGAAGGGAACTAAAGAAAAACCAAATATAATAAATATAATAACTGGTAAAATGAATGTAGATGAAGTTAAAAAAATATCAAAACAATATAATGCTAGTATTACAGAATTTATTACTTCAATGATATTATATTCTATAAAGCAAATGGTAAAAACAAAAAAACAAATTAAAGTATCAGTACCAATCAATTTAAGAAACATATACAAAACTTCTACTCTTAGAAACTTCTCATCATATATGAATGTTGGTATAAATGGAAGTGAAGATTACACATTAAATGAAATAATTGGTTCAGTAAAAACTCAACTTAAAGAAATGTCAGAAGAAAAAAGAATAAATGCTAAAATAAGTGGAAATGTAAAACTTATGAAAAATCATCTAATTCGTAGAATACCAATGTTTATCAAAAAACATTTTATGTCTTTTGCAGAAGCAAGAATGGGAGATGGATATATAACTACTACCTTTTCTAATTTAGGATTAGTTAAATTGGACGCACCCATGAACAAATACGTTACCGATATGAATTTTATTCTTGGAAATTCCAGGGGAAAACCAGGATCAGTAACAGCAATTGGATATGGTGATAATTTATATATAACATTTTCTAGAAAAATAAAAGAAAGTGAACTTGAAAGATTATTCTTTACTAACTTATCTAAAATGGGATTAGATATAGAAATAGAAAGTAACAGGTGAAATAATGAAATGTAAAAAATGTAATGTTAGAATAGCAACTTATTTAGATGAATGCCCTCTATGCCATGAAAAACTAGATTATACAAAATCAGAAGAAAATCCATATAATTCACAAATAGAAAACTTTTCTAAAAGAGTTAATACTATTTATTTTACAAAACTAATTTATAAATTATTAATATTTTCATCATTAGTTGTTATGTTTATAAACTTACTTGTTAATAAAAAAATTAGTTGGTCACTTTATGTATTATTCTCTTCAATATATATTTCATCATTTTATTCGTTTGTTATTTTAAAAAATAAAATGAGAGCTTTTTTAATAAATATGCTTTGTTTATAATTATTACTATTTATGATATCCTATTTATCACATTCAACTGGTTGGTTTTTATATTTAGTAGGCCCAATTATATTATTTGTAACTATGTTTGTGTATTTAAATGTTTATTTAACGAATAAAAATAATATTCTTAGGAACTTTTACTATTTAATGACATATTTAGCATCTTGTTTAATACTACTTAATGGATTAATTAAATTATATAATACAGGGATATTTACAATAACATGGGCTATATATTCAACTATTGTATTATCATTATTTGCTATAACATGTTTAATATTATCATTTAATAAAAAAATTGAAAATGAAATAGAAAAAAGATTCTTTATTTAAGAATCTTTTTTATTTATTTAATGACATTATATCAACAACTCCATGTTGTTTTTTATATGCTTCAAATGTATTTTTAAGAATCATGGCGACTGTCATAGGTCCTACTCCGCCTGGAACAGGTGTCAAATAAGAACACACTTCTTTTACGTCTGGATTTACATCTCCATATAATTTACTATTCTCTCTAGTAATCCCAACATCGACAATAACTGCATCTTTTTTAACCATAGATTTATCAATTAGATATTTATGTCCTGTTGCAACAATTAATATATCTGCCCTTTTTGTATACTCTTTTAAGTCTTTCGTTTTAGTATGACACATTGTTACTGTAGCATTGTTCTTTAGGCATAAAGAGTATAATGGTTTAGATACAAGATTACTTCTACCCACGATAACTACATTTTTAGAAGTTAAATCAATGTTATAATATTTCAATAATTCCATTATTCCTTTAGGAGTACATGGTATTAAAGTATCATGGTTATTATATAGTTTTCCTTGAGATATAAAAGTTAATCCATCTATATCTTTTTCAGGATCTATTGTGTTTATTAATTTATTTACATCATAATTTTCTGGTATCGGAAGTTGCAATATTATTCCATTTACACTTTTATCTTTATTTAATTCTTTGATTTTATTAATAACTATTTTCTCTTTAACATCACTGGCATAATTGAAATACATAAAACTCATGCCAACATACTCACAAGCTTGCTTTTTATTTTTAACATATACTTTGCTTGCTTCATTATCTCCGATAGAAATAACGGCTAATATTGGTGTTTGAACATAAGCATCAATTTCACTTTTAAGTTCATCTTTTATTTTCGCACTTAATCCTTTTCCATCAAGTATTTGCATAATTATTCACCTTCTTTAAATCTAATTGTATTAATTACTACATCATGTATTGGTTTATCATTTTCATCTGTTTCAACTACCGCTATTTTATCTACTATTTCCATTCCAGATATTACTTTTCCAAAAGCAGCATAATTACCATCTAAATATGTAGAATCTTTTTGTACAATAAAGAATTGACTAGAAGCAGAATTCATTGTTGCTTCTGTATCTGGATTTCCACCTACTCTTGCCATTGAAACAACCCCTCTTGTATGAGATATATTATTTCTAATTCCATTATTTACAAATTCTCCCTTAATTGTTTTTTCACTGCCACCATGTCCAGTTCCAGTAGGATCTCCAGTTTGAATCATAAAGTTATTAATTACTCTATGAAAAGTAACTCCATCATAAAAATTATTAGAAACTAATTCTTTAAAATTCTTGACTGTTCTTGGTGCTACTTCAGGGTATAATTCAATAACTATTTTTCCATAATCTTTTACATCTATTTCAACTATATTATTGCTGCCACATGAACATAATAAAAATACAAAACTTACTATTATTAATGCTTTTAATATTTTTTTCATATTACATCTCCTAACATTCTAATCATTTCATCAATTTTGGGGTTATTATCTTCTGATGATAACTTAATTTTATTATATTTTTTTAATAAATGATTTAAATACTCATTATATAATTCTTTTTCTATATGATTTAAACCTAACAATATTTCTTTTCTACTATACTTAGTTTTACCTTCTTTAAAAACAATTAAATTATAATATTTATTATTTTCTTTAACTATTAATTCTTTATCAACAATATAATTAAAAGCATTCATTTTTTCTCTTAAAATATCATGATAATTATTAGATATAGTAATTATTTTTTTAAATCTTAACTTAGTATTGTTAATTATTTCTAATATTGTATGTGTTCCCATACCAGCTAAAACAAGAGTATCTGCTTCACCCTCTTTAATATTGGAAAGGCCATTAGAAACTCTTAAATCTATCAAATCATTTTTAATATCATTTTTAGCTTTATTAATTACATTTTCACTAATATCTGATGCGATAGATGGTTGATTTCTTTTTGCTAATAAAAGGCTTAATTTGGCTTGATCACACCCTACATCCACTACTTTATCTTTATCATCAATTAATGAATATATTGCTTCTATTCTATTCAATTAAGAAATCTCTTAATTTTTTAGCTCTAGATGGGTGTCTTAATTTTCTTAGAGCTTTTGCTTCGATTTGTCTAATTCTTTCACGAGTAACTTTAAATTGTTTACCAACTTCTTCTAAAGTATGAGAAGAACCATCGAATAAACCAAATCTTAATTCTAATACTTCTTTTTCACGAACAGTTAATGTATCTAATACTTCACGAAGTTCATCTTTAAGTATTTCATAGTTAGCAAATTCTTCTGGTGACATTGTTCTTTCATCAGCAAGGAAATCTCCTAAATGAGAATCATCTTCTTCTCCTATTGGTGTCTCTAAAGATACTGGATCTTGACTAATCTTTCTAATTTCAGCTATCTTATCAACAGATAATCCCATTTTCTTTGATAATTCTTGATCAGTTGGTTCTCTATTTAGTTCTAAAGTCATTTGTCTTTCAATTCTAGCCATTTTATTAATTGTTTCAACCATATGAACAGGAACTCTTATAGTTCTGGCTTGATCAGCTAAAGCACGAGTAATTGCTTGTCTAATCCACCAAGTTGCATAAGTAGAGAATTTATATCCTTTATCATAGTCAAACTTCTCAACTGCTTTCATTAATCCAATATTACCTTCTTGAATTAAATCTAAGAACAATAACCCACGTCCAACGTATCTTTTAGCAATTGAAACAACAAGTCTTAGGTTAGATTCAGCAAGAGTATTTTTAGCTTTTTCATCACCAGATGCTACACGTCTAGATAATTCTTGTTCTTCTTCCATTGAAAGCAAACTAATTTTACCTATTTCTTTTAGGTACATTCTGACATTATCATTAACACTCATATCCTTACTTTCATCAGGTACATCATCAATAATAATATCATTTTCTAAATTAATTTCTCCTCCGCCCTCATCGTCTTCTGCTTTAATTTCAATGTTATTTTCAGTTAAAGTATTATAAAGTTTATCTAAGTCATTAGCATCTAAATCTAAATCAATTGTTTTTTTAGCTATTTGTTCATAAGTTAAAAAACCTTGTTCCTTACCTTCTTTAACTAATTCTTCTAATCTTTCTTCAAAACTTTTAATTACCATTTTAACACTTCCTTATTAATATTTTCTATTTTCTTTGCTATTTCTATTTTCTTGTTAATATCTAATGTTTCATTCATTTCTTTCTTTAATGATTCGATTCTTCTTTTTACTGAATATTCTTTTACTATATTAATACACTTTTCAAGTTCACTTTCTTCATATTCTTTATCATTATGAACACTCATAACTTCATTTAATGTATTAGTTAAGTCTTCATCTTCAATAATATAATTCTGAAAATCAAAATAATCAAAATACCCCCTATCATTCCTAAACTCAATTATTTTATATGCAAGATTAGACATATTATCATGGATTAAATAACCCAAAGAATTTTCGAAGTATAGTATAACATCATCATAGTTCATCATCAAGTATAATATTCTAATCTCACTCAAATCATATTTATTATATTTTTTCTTTTTTTCTTCTTTATTTACTTCTTTCTTTTTAATTTCTACATTAATTTTTATTTTATTCCTAATGATTGATTCATCTATATCAAATTCATTAGCTATTTCTTTTATTTTTAATTCTCTTAATACATCATCATTTATTTGATTTAAAGATTCAATTGCTTCATTAATATATTTACTTATTTCTGCTGAATCCTTCATATTCTTATTTGATCTTATGTATTTAAGTTTAAAGTCGATAAAAGGTATTCTATTATTAAATACTGTATCAAAAGCATTTTTCCCTTTATTAATTATAAATTCATCACTATCTTTATAATCATCAAATACAACTACAGTTGTATCAATATTATATTTTTGAAGTAAATCTCCAATCTTAATGGTGTTTTCTACACCAGCTCCATCTTGATCAAGGTTCAATACTACATCACATTTCCATTTAAGTATTTTTTCTAAATGATCACGTGTAAATGCAGTACCCATTAATGCAACTACATTTTTATATCCGATACTAACCATTCTAATAGTATCCATAAATCCTTCAGTTAAAACTATTTGATGATTAATTCTAATATTTGGAAGAGCATTATTTATATTATAAAATATTGAACTCTTTTTAAATATATTACTTTCTTTAGAGTTAGAATATTTAGGTAAAGTATCATCATTAATATCATCACTTAAATATTTTCTACCCGAAAATGCTATTACATTATTATTTTCATCTATTATTGGAAATATAATTCTATTTTGAAATGCATCATATATTCTACCATTAGATTCTTTAATAATACCAAGGGTTAATAAATCATTTTCATCATATTTTTTTAATAATATTTCATTTAATTTATTATTAGTTGAAAGCCCAATATTGAATTCTTGAATTAAGTCTTTATCAAGTGATCTATCACTTAAATATTTTAATGCTTTAGTTCCATCTTTTGATAATAAATTATTTTTAAAATATTTATTAACAACATCATTTATTTCATAATATTTTTGATATTTAGTATCTTTTGGCTTAGAAATATTATTGTCAAGTTTAATACCAGCTCTATCTGCAAGTATTTTTATTGCCTCTAGTCTGGTAACACCTTCTTTTTTTTCAACAAAAGTAAAAACATCACCTGTAAAATCACATTTACCAAAACAAGTAAATATTTGTTTTTCTACTTGTACACTAAAAGATGGTGTTTTTTCTTTATGAAATGGACATAATGCTTTATATCTACTGTCTAAATCCACTCCATAACTTCTAATAACATCTTCTATTCTATTTTTAGATTTTATTTCATCTATAATTTCTGGTGTTATTCTTGACATTTTGCCTCCCAATAATATATATACAAAATAAATAATCAAAAACACTTCTTTTTTTTTAAAATTTTTTCATATTATATCATTTAATTACATATAATACAATTTAATACAAAGAAAAAAACCACAAAATGTGGTTTTTACTTTTTACTGATTACTACATCTATTTTAATAGTTCTAGAAGAATATTTAAGTTTTAAGTCACTACCTGTTACGATTACAGGAACTGGATATGTTCCTTCTTCTAAATCAGATAAATCAACATAAGCTTTAATATCTTCAGCTTTTAATTTATCTAGAAGTGAACCAACTCCTTTAACTACAACATCCACTTTAGTATCAGCTTCACTCTTAGCTAAAGCTTTATATTTAGATGTATCTAAGTTTTCAAATTCTAAAGGAATATCTTTGAATTCTTTAGAAGTTTCTCCCTCCATCTTAACTTTAATTGTTATTGCAGTGTCTGACATTGATCTTACACCATTAGGTTTAACAATTGTTTCTTGGTAAGATTTATCTTTACTCAATCCTGTAACATTAATTTCTACTTTTAATTCATCTATTCCATTTAATGCATCTTCATCACCATATAGAGTTACTGTATTAACATTTGCTGATATAGATCCAATTGCGCTTCCACTTGCTACATCTCCAATTGGAACAATCTTAAGTGGAACAACCTTACTTGGTGATTTAACTTCTATAGTGGCAGTTACTGTTTCCGGAACTATTTCTATATCTTTAATTTCAGTTCCTTTTTCATCATAGCCAATCAATTTAACATTTTCTAATGTATAAGTTCCTGAAGTTGTTGCATTTAAAGCATTTACATCAACTAATGCTTTAACATTAGCAACTGTCTCTAATTTCTCTTTATATGATTTTACTATTACTTCATCCTTATCAAGTTTAATTGAACTAATAACTAATGTATTATTTAATTTATCTGTGTTAAGAATATCTGTTGTTAAGGTCTTAGATTCACTAATTTTAGGATAAATAACTAATGTTACTCTAGATGGATCTATTTTATAATCTAATGTTTTAATTGGATTATTATATTTAATATTAATCTTATGTGTACCAGCAGAATAATTAGTTAAATCAAGTGTTAATTTATGATCTCCTAATTGTTCAGCAAGATATAAATCACTTCTTCTACCCATTAAAACTATATCTGCTCCCTCTGGAATACCTTCAACTACGTAAGCTTCTTCATTATATTCAGCAGTAATAGTTTGATTAGATAAAACCACTGCTTCTGTTTCAGCTAAATTGATAACCTTTAAATCTACAGCTAAATACATCCCAAAAGCACAAATAAGTGATATGTATATTAAGGTATTAGGCTTATTTAAGAACTTATCAAGTGACCAGTTATTACTAGTAAATTTATCAGAGATAAAGTATACAAGCTTAGAAAGTGGTGTAATAATTATTTTATCAATTACTCTATATATTCCTTTAAATATTACAGTAAAGAATTTGAATATTTTTCTAAACATTTTTTTCACCTTCTTCACTTTCACTTTCAACATCAGCTTCATAGAATGTTTCTTTCTTAGGTTGTAATGCATCAAGTAACATTATTCTTGCGTCTTCTAAAGTTAAGTTATAATTAAGTTCACTTTGAATTGCAATAGAAATTCTACCAGTTTCTTCACTAACAATTACTGATACACAATCAGATATTTCACTAATTCCAAGAGCAGCTCTATGTCTTGTTCCTAATCTTTTAGAGATATTTTGATTTGTACTTGTTGGGAATACACTTCCAGCACAAGTAACTTTATTTCCTTGAAGTATTACTCCACCATCATGAAGTGGATTGTTCTTCCAGAAAATTGATATTAATAACTCACTACTTAAGTCAGCATATAACTTAGTAGCAGGTTCAATATATTGTGCTAAACTATAATCTCTTTCAATAACTATTAATGCTCCAATTTTATTCTTTTTCAAATAATCTAGTGCATTAACAATTTCATAAACCATTTTCTCACGTTCATCAACAGTTAATGTTTTATGACGACCTAATAGTTGACTTCTTCCTATACTTTCAAGTGCATTTCTTATTTCTGGCTGGAATATTATAATCAATGCAAGCGGTCCCCATGCAATAACATATTGAAGTATAGTACCAACTACATATAAATCTAATAATTTACTTAAAAAATTTAAAACAATTATTATTAATAATCCTTTAAATATTAATGTTAATTTGAAATTATTTCTTGAATACTTTAATAATTGGTAAAACATAAACCAAACTATAACAATATCCAAAATATTAGAAAGAACTTTTAATATTGTTGTATAAAACATAATACACCTTCCTATCCAATTAATAATTATACACTAAATAATCAATATTATCCATAATTTTAATATAATTTACACAAATTTATATTCTTCCAAATTAAAAGATTTACTTGTGAAGTAAATCTTTTACTTATTTTAAATTGAATAGGCCAAGAATATTTTCTCCGGCATATGTACTTGGTAATTTACCATCCCATTTTTCGATGAATTGTTTTGCTATTAAATTATCTGTTAAACTTTGACGCATTAAGTCATTTGCTTTTTTAGTTGCTTCTGCTTCTACAAGTTTAGCTTCTGCTTCTAATTTTGCTTTAGATAGTTTTTGTTCTGCAACTTGTTTTTCTTCTATCGCACGAGTATATTCATCGCTAAAACTTAAATTAGTAATATTAAAATTATCTATTACAATTCCATATTTTTGAACCTTAGCTTGCAATTCTTCCATACATTTAGCAGATACTTCGCTTCTTTCAGTAATTACTTCAGCAGCAGTGTATTTAGCAATAGTAGCTTTAATGCTTTCTTTGATTGCTGGATCTAAAACTGTTGATTCATAATTATTTCCAACTGTTTTATATAGACTAGCTGCTTTATCACTTTCTATTCTATAGTTTACTGCAATATCAGTTTGTATTGTCTGTAAATCTTTACTAGAACTTTCAGTTGTAAGTTCAATTTTTTGAACTTTTATATTAACAACAACTATATCCTCAATATAAGGTATTTTTAAATTAAGTCCTTCATTTAATCCTTTACTAACTATTTTTCCAAATCTTACTTTAAGTCCAACTTCTCCACTTCTTATTGTTTGAAAACTACTAAATAATGTAATTAAAACAAATAAACCAATAACAGAACAAATAATTATTTTTTTAAAATCTCTTACTCTTAAATTTTTCATCTATGCTCCTATTTCTTAAACAATGTGCTAAGAAGTCCTCGTCCTAGACTAGCTCCAACATTTCCACCAAGTGTTTTTCCAAATTTTCCGAATTTTCCACCAACACTTTTACCCATTTCACGTCCAACAGTTCCAACCACAGAATTTCCTATGGTTTTAAATGTTTTATTTCTTGCAGTTGCTTCTTGTTTTGCTTTCTTAGCATCTTCTTTTGCTTTCTTTTCTGCTTCTTTAGCTGCGATTTTTTCTTCTTCTATTCTTTTTGCTTCTTCTAAAGCAGCTTGTTCTTCTTCCAAACCTTTTCTTTGTAAGAACTCATAGGCAGAATCATTATCAATTGATTTATAATATTTACTATATAAAATACTCTCTTTAATTTTCATGTCTCTTTGTGAATCACTAACAGAGCCAAAATTACATTGAGGTGGTAAAATGTATGCTTTTTCTGCTATACCAGGAATACCATCTTCACCTAAGAATGATACTACCGCTTCTCCAGTTCCTAAAGATAAAATTGTTTCATATGTATTAAATTCAGGATTTACTCTAAATGATTCAGCAGCTGCCTTAACTGCTTTTTGATCAGCAGGAGTATATGCACGAAGTCCATGCTCTACTTTATTTCCAAGTTGAGATAATACTCCATTAGGAATATCTTTTGGATTTTGAGTACAGAAGTATACTCCAACCCCTTTAGAACGTATTAGTTTAACCATTTGTTCAATCTTATCTAATAATACTTTTGGTGCATCATCAAATAATAAGTGAGCTTCATCAAAGAAGAATATCATCTTAGGTTTATTTAAATCACCTACTTCTGGTAATGTTTCAAATAATTCAGACATCATCCAAAGAAGGAAAGTTGAATAAAGCTTTCCATTATTAATAAGAGTGGAACTATCAAGTATGTTAATCATACCTTTGCCATTATCTTGAGTTAACCAATCACATATATTTAAAGCTGGTTCACCAAAGAATACGTCTCCCCCCTCTTTTTCAAGTGAAACTATACTTCTTATAATTACTCCTACAGAAGCACTACTGATTTTTCCATATTCTTCAGCAAAATCATTAGAATGTTTATCAACATATGTTAAAATAGATTTTAAATCTTTAGTATCTGTTAATAATAAATTATTATCATCAGCAATCTTAAATACAACACTTAATATATCTGTTTGTAAATCATTAAGTCCTAAAATTCTTGATAACAATAATGGTCCCATTTCAGATATTGTAGTTCTTACTTGAATACCATTTTTTCCATAAATATCCCAAAATGTGACAGGGTATCCCTTATATGAAAAATTAAATTCATCAAGTCCAAATCTTTTAATTCTTTCTTGCATATTTTCACTATCTTCACCAGGATTCATTATTCCTGCTATATCACCTTTAACATCCGCCATAAATACAGGAACACCCATTTCACTAAATGTTTCTGCCATTACTTTTAAAGTGACAGTTTTACCTGTTCCAGTAGCTCCTGCAACTAATCCATGACGATTTGCCATTTTGGGAATAATAAATAAAGGTTCACCTTTATTATTATTAGCCAACCATATTTTTTCATCTCTTAACATACTAACACCTCTTATCTATTAATAGTATAAAATTTATTAATAAAAATTACAAGTAAATAAATAAGCATTTAATAACATTAAATGCTTATTTATTTTCAACAATTAATTTTATCGCTGTTTTTTCTTTCCCATCGATAATGACATCATAAAATGCAGGTGTACAAACTAAATTAAGTCCTAGAGGTGCAACAAAACCACGAGCTATAGATACAGCTTTTATTGCTTGATTAATTGCTCCCGCACCAACCGTTTGTATTTCAACCATCTTACTTCCTTCTCTAAAAGAATTTGCTATACTACCTGCTACTTTCTGAGAAATACTTTTGCTAGATACTTTTATAACATCCATTAATATTCACCTCATTAATTAATATGTTATTAAAAGAAAATAATACATTAAAAAATAGCATTTCTGCTACTTCTTAGATTTTTTAATTGGTTTTTTCACTTGTCTTTTAGGAAGTGTTTTTAATTTAGGCTTTTCTTCTTTTTTAACTTCTTTCTTTTCTTTCTCAACTTCTTTTATAATTTTTTCTTCTATGCATTCTTTTCCGCATAAATATTTTGATAATTTTTTATTGCTAACAATAATATATAAATATGGTTCGATTAAACTTATTAATCCAAATGCTAAGAAATAATATCCTAATATTGTACTTTCAATTTTATCATGCGAAAACAAATTAATCGCAGTGAACAATGTTAATATAGTTAACAAACTTAAAATGGATAATTTTGATACAGCACTTACACTATTCTTTTCATCTAATGCTTTAATATGAATTCCTTTATTTAATATGTTAGCTATAGTATAAACTAACATCGCGCATCCAAGTATAATCCAAAATTGTTTATAAGTGGAATATATTAGTGAAAAAGATCCAACATATATATTAATTAATCCAAATAGTAAAAATTCATAATCATCTTTTCTTCTGTTAGAAAAATATGCAATTAATGAAAAGAAAGCAACTATAAAAAATATAACAAAGCAATAGTTTAATGGATTTAAATATTCTATTCCTTCAGTATAAAGAATTGCAATTCCAATTAAACAAATAAGATTATATAAAATAATATCAACTATTAATAAGCATTTATCTGTTTCCCTAAATAATACTTTTTTCATTTACTTCACCCACTATTATTCTTCTTTATCTTTATAACCAAAGAAATTATATTTTTCATCAAAGAAATTATAAATTATCTTTAATAGTGCAACAACAGGAGTTGCAATAACCATACCAAATATACCAAATAAATATTCAAATACTAATAATGATATGATAATTGTTATTGGACTCAAATTCATTTTCTTACTCATAACCAAAGGTTGTAAAACATTACCTTCAATTGTTTGAATTACTAAAATAAATATTAAAGTTAATATTCCAATTAGTGAACTTTGTGAAAAACCTATTGCTCCAGCCACAGCAGCTCCTAAATAAGGTCCAATATATGGTATTAAATTAGTAACAACACATACAAATGCAACTAGTACTGGCGCATTAAGCCCAATAATGGAAAAACCAATTACTGAAACTATAAACAATAATAATGATAACCATAATGTGCCACTAATAAACGAATATAATGAATCATTTAACAATCCCATCAATCTTTGAACTTCATCTTCTAAATTTTTAGGGAACAATTCAACAAAACCAGATGAGAATTTATCAAAATCAAATAATATATAAAATCCTAAGATTAAGCTTAATGCTATAGTACCAACACCACTAATTAATCCAGAAATAATTTTCATTGCAGTTGTTGGTAAACTTGTTTGTATTCCAACAGACATAGAGTCTATTCTTGTTAAGAATGATGCTTTTATACTATCTAAATTTTGTAAACTTAAATTAGACAATTTAATAAATATATTATCAATCCACTCTTTTATATCATTCATTATTTTAGGAACTGAAGCAACTATATCTGATATTTGAGTTCCTAAAGATGGTATAGTAAATACAAGTATAAGTGTTATTATGAGTACTAATGCTAAATATACTACTACTACACTTGAAATTCTTTTCATACCTTTATTTTGTAATCTTTTAACAAGCGGATTTAATAACCATGCAATAAACCATCCTATAAATAAAGGAGACATAATACCTAATATTTTTCCAATAAAGCTTAATATTTTCCACTCTTTAAATATTAGACTAACAACATATATTAATAAAATAATAAATAATACATAAAGTATCTTTAGTATTTTATTACCAGTTCTTACAAGACCGTTAACTCTACCAGTATTTAATTTTTTGGTATTTTTCTTCTTCAACTTATCTTCTTCCATATCAATTATCTCCTCAATTATAATAATATCATACTTTCTTAAAAAAAAATAGTTCTATTCGAACTATTTTATTTCATAAACCTAGTTATTTTTTTTAGATAGCCCATTATATCTTTTTCATATTTTTTATAAATAATCCCAAGACCCATTCCGCCTGCAAAAGCCATCATCTTTTCTATTGTTTTAATAATATCACACTCCTTGATATTATTATTTAACTAATTATTTTATTTATACATATTTCAAGTATGTACATCTGTTAGCTGCATATGATGCATTCACTGATTGGTTAAATGAATCAAGACTACCTATTATTATTAATGATGCTTTGGCTCTTGTAACAGCAGTATATATTAGTTTATTATAAAACATTCTGTTAAAGCTTTTAGCAAGTATTATTACAACATTATCATATTCACTTCCTTGAGATTTATGAATGGAAACTGCATATGCGAGATTAAACTTATCAAACTCACCACTTTTATATTCAACTATATTTCCACCATAATCTATTTCAATAACTAATTTTTTATCAATATATTCTATACTTTTAATATATCCTATATCACCATTATAAACATTATTTTCAACATCATTAACAAGTTGAATAACTTTATCATTAACTCTATAATATCTATCAGCAACATTATAAATTTCATCGGTTTTATTAAATATATTTGCCATCATATTATTAATATTATCTATTCCATTTAATCCTTTATACATAGGTGCCAAAACTTGAAAATCATTTAATGATATATTTTTTTCTTTTACTGAATTACATATTTGAACTAAATAAGATTGTATATTATCATCAGAGCTTTCTATAAATTTAAAATCAGAATAATTATTTGAAAATTTATCAAAATGTTTTCTGTTTTTTATGTCATTAGCAAGATATGTAATATAGCTCCCTTCTTTAACCCTATATATTGTATTTAAATATTTATAATTTAAATTATCCCTCATTAACAAATCATTAAGTAAATCTCCAGGTCCAATCGAAGGTAATTGATTAGAATCTCCTACTAATACTAATTTAACTGTGCTTTTTAGTCCCTTTAATAATGATTCAAATAAGAAAATATCAATCATTGAAGCTTCATCAACTATTATAATATCTTCATATGTTTTATTATATTCATCTATTGAAAATGATTCTGTTTCTTTATTCCATTTTAGAAATTTATGAATAGTATATGCTGGGCATCTTATACTTTCTGTCATCCTTTTTGCAGCTCTTCCAGTTGGAGCAAGTAATGCAATGTTATCACTTGTATAATCATATAAATCTTTTATAATTTCAACTATTGCTTTTATTATTGTCGTTTTACCTGTACCCGGTCCGCCACTTATCATATAGAAATTATTAATAATTGAACCTTTAATTGCCTCTTTTTGATCATCATTAAATATTATTTTACATCTTTTTTCATATTGCTTAATTAATAAATCTAATTTAGACTCTTTAATAATATTTTTAGTACTATTAATTCTATTGATTTCATCTAATATAAATGATTCAGTATTAACAAAATTAGTAAGAGCAACCATATCATTTATTTCAATTATTTTACCTTCATTTTTTAATTTATTAATATAAACCAAATAATTATCAGCAGTAAATGATGATTTAAAGCACTTTTTCATTCTTAAAAATAGTTCTTCTCTTTTCATAAGAGTATCCCCTGTTTCATAGCAATAAGAATAAATATTATGAAGTATTAATGCTTCAACTCTAAATGGATGCATTTCCTCGTTATTCTTTAAAAATATTAAATCTAACTTATCAAAATTAATTATATCTATAAGTTCATATATATTTCCATCTATCACATCATTAATTCTACTTTTATATGTAGTTATTAATCTAATCGATTCATTAATGCTAAAACCATATCCGTTAAGTTTTAATATTAAATCCTGATTATATTCACTATTTAAAATGGCATCATGCATTTTTCTGGCTTTAGTTATTGTCATACCACTTACAGTAGCTAAAGACGTATAATCATTTTTAATAACGTCAATAGTATTCATTCCAAATCTTTCTACTATTTTTTTAGCAGTTTTAGCGCCAATACCTTTAAATAATCCACTACTCAAATAAAGAACTAAACTATCTAAATCATTAGGGGCTTTTACTTCATAATTCTCTACTTGATACTGCAAACCATATTTAGGATGAGTAACCAATTTACCATAAAGTACATAGTCAAGGTCAGTGTCAATCTCTGTAAATGAACCTGTAAATCCAATTATTTTATTTAAAAAGGGTACCATATCATCATCATTTGTTTCTCTTACCTTAAAAATTCCAACTTTATATGGACCACTATTACTTTCATAAATAATTTTTCTAATATTTCCTAATATATAATTTTTCATTAGTAATATATTACCACAATTAAAAAGAAAAATCATTAATGATTTTTCTTATATTTCCATTTGAAAACTTTAATATCCATAACTGTCCTACCATAATCACCATAGTAAGTAATTGTTATTTTATATAATTTTTTTAAATAAAAAAATGGCGTCCCCGACTGGAATCGAACCAGCGACCTATAGCTTAGGAGGCTATCGCTCTATCCTACTGAGCTACGAGGACACACACATGTTATTATATCACAAATAACAGCTTATAATAACGTTCTTACACAAAAAATATATGCAAATACATATGTTATACCAAGTTCGAATCTAAAAAACTCATACATGCTTACCAATTTATCACATATACATACTAATTTTGATTCTTTATATTTTGGTTTTTCTTTTGTTATTGGATACATATGTGTTGTTATAATATCTGATTCTATTTCATTTATATCAAAATAATTATTAGCATTATTTAATGCAATATTAGGATGTGTTTTTAAGAAATTACTATATTTAGTATCTCCTTTTTTAATATCTGATTTTGTAAAGAAATCATGCATCATTGCACCTCTTGTACAAGAAATATAATCATAACCCAATTTTTTAGACATTAAAAAACTCAATTTAGCCACTCTATTTATATGATTTAATCTGTTATCGCCATGATGCATAATTGATTTTAATTCTCTAAATTTATTAACATTATAAAATTCACTATATATATCATAATAAATTGATTTATTATTTTTCACATCTTTCACCACTTTAAATCCATTTTGGAATATATAAGTTCCTTGTAAATCCTTCCATATACTTATCAAACTCTTTTATTATTTCACTTGCAATAAATCCATAAATATCAGTTTCTTTTTTAGAAACTTTTAGAGATAACAAAAAACTATTTAACATTGTTTTAAATTCTCTATCATCTATATACCTTGCCACTGCTCTATTTAAATGATTAACTTTTTTTAATGCTGATTTATCAGATATATCAATTGAAAAAATATATGATTGATATATTTCAATAATTTTATCAGTTAAATAATCATAATCACTAAATTCTTCATTTATAATTCTATAATAATCTGGGCAATATTTTAATATTATCTTGTTGTTAAGAAAACTGTTTTCCATTATTTATTTCACCACTGCCTTAAATAATCTTATTATATCATTAAATGTTACATATATCATTAATAGTATCATTAATGCAAATCCTGCATAATTGATAATTGTCTCTAATTTATCGCTAGTTCTACGCTTAGTAATCTTCTCTATTATAATTAATAAAATTCTTCCACCATCAAATACAGGTACTGGTATTAAATTAATTATTGCGACATTTATACTTAAATATGCAGTTAAATATAATATTACTTCCATTCCTTGAGTCTTAACAGAAGAAATAACAGAATATATTCCTACTGGACCACTTAAATTCTTAACAGATACTTCTCCAGTAAATAATGATACAACGATTTTAATTATAGTGCATGTATTATTATAGAATCCTTCGACACCATATCTAAGTGCATTTACAAATCCTTTTTTATGCACTGTTCCAACAGATTGAATACCAAATATTCTTACTTCTTGTCCTTCTATTTTTGTTATTTCTGGAGTCATAGTATAATCTTTTATTTCTTTATTACTTTTTTCCACTGTAATTGTATAACTTTCTTTTGCTTTCTTTGCAGAAGCTTCCAACAAAAAGTCATCCCATGTTTTAATATTAACACCATTTACTTTAATAATTCTATCGCCAGCTTCCATTCCAGCAACAAAAGCAGGTTTACCTTCAATAACACTTTCAACTATAGGTTCATTAATTGGTCTACCATATATTAATCCACTAATAAAAAATAACAAAATCGCAAGAACACAATTCATAAATATTCCAGCAATTAATACAATAAACTTTTGAATAAAACTTTTATTTTCTAATACTCTATCTTCTTTTATTTCAGTACTATCAGGATCAACTTTTTCTGCCATAGAGCAAAATCCACCAATTGGGAATAATCTTAATGAATAAGTTGTTTCACTATTTTTAGGTTTAAATTTAATAATTTTAGGTCCCATGCCAAGTGAAAATTCATCAACATATACTCCACTTTTTTTGGCAGCAATAAAATGTCCGAATTCATGTATTCCGATTATTAAAGATAACATCACAAATAAAATTAATATTGTTATAATAGAGCTCATATGTCCTCCTAGAAACCAATAATAGAACTACATAGAATTGAGAATGCTAACATAGCAAAAATCAAACTATCTAGTCTATCCAAAACTCCCCCGTGTCCTGGCATAATATTGCCATAATCTTTAACATCATATTTTCTTTTAATCGCAGAAAATACTAAATCACCGATTTGTGCCACTAATGATAATACTAATGTTACACCTATTACTGAAAATATGTTGGCTATTGAATTTGTAAATGTAATATAATACACAGTTCCAATAAATGTACCCATTATTGTACCGCCAATCATTCCTTCAATTGTCTTATTTGGTGATACATATGGACATAGTTTGTTACGTCCAATCTTTGTGCCAAAAAAATGTGCAAAAGTGTCAGTCATAATCGTAATCATTAATAAATATAATAAGAAATGAATACCAAAATTTCTGAATATTACTAAATATCTAAATGATATACCTAAAAAGAATACACTTGCCATAACAAATAGAGCATCTTCAGCATCATATTTTTTGGATTTACCATAAAATAATAATGGTGATAATAAGACTAATGGCACAATAACTAATAGTCTATAATCAATACTAAAATTATGTTCAAAAATAGATGTTGCGGTTAAAGTTAGAAAACATAAAAAAGATAAAATCTTCATTAGTAAAGGTATTTCTTTTTTCTTATTTCTTAATGAAAGCATTTCATAAAAACCAATGCATCCTATAATACAGGCACCTATATAAAAAGCATAACTACCAATTATTAATATAGGTATAACTATAATTAATGCAACTATAGCACTTATTACTCTAACTTTCAAATCACTTTTCATAACTTTCCACCATATCAATTATAACACGCTATTGTCTTTTTAACAAGAAAAAGAAACTCTTTAATTATTTTAAACACTAGTTTATAATATTAATTAGGTGATTGTATGAAGAAAGCTTTAATTATATTTTTATTATTATTATCTTTTAATAAAGTATATGCGTATGAAAATAAATATTTTAAATTAGATATACCAGAAGACTTCAAAGAAGAAGAAATAAACTCTAATACTTATAAATGGATATCAACAAAAAACAGTCATGAATACTTAATAATTACTGTTTCTAATAATAGTGCAACAAATAAACATAATGTTAAAGATTATAATAGTAATGATATTAAAAACTATGAAGAATACATGGAAAAAGAAATCAATAATCAATTAAAAGATTATAATTTAAAAGTAGATGTTACAAATGTAAGAAAAGAAAAAATAAATGATTTAGATTCTATAACATATGATGTATTTTGGCCAACAAAGGAATCAATATTATACGATACTTATCAAAAAGGATATTCATTTACAACTGATAAATACGTATATGTTTATACATTCACATCAGATAAACAAATAACAAATGAAAATGTTAATTATAAAAAAACATTAGATAGTTTAGAATTATTAGATACCGAAATAGAAGAAAAAGGATTTCTTACTGAAAAGTGGCAACAAGTCTTATTGGTTAGTGTGATTTTTGGGACACTTGGAGCAATATTTTCATTGATATTTAGGCGTAAATAAAAAATTGATTAAAAATCAATTTTTTTATGCACAAATATTCTTCTTAATTCTACTTAAAATCATTTTTTCTTTTCTTGATACCTTCGCTTGCGAAATACCTAAGATACTTGCCGTTTCACTTTGAGACATATCATTATAATATCTATAATATATTATTGATTTATCAAATGGACTTAATGAATTTATTTCATCTGATATTAAAATCTTATCATCTATTTCTTCTCTAGAATCATTTCCATACTCATATACTTGCTCATCAATACTTTTAGTAAATGAAATTGATTCAATTATGCTTAATAATTCAGATTCATTTATTTCCATAAAAGTACATATTTCTTTAAAAGTTACTTCCCTACTGTATTTATCTGTTAATAATTTTTTTACATTTAAATATTTCTTATAAATAGACATATATTCATCGCTAATTTTAATGTTTCTTTCACTTTTAATATAATTTATTATTTCACCTAAAACATAATTATATGCATATGTAGAAAACTTTATTTCACTATTCTTATCATAATTATTATAAGCTTTTATTAATCCAACAATACCCGCCTGATATAAATCATCTTTATTGTAATAATTACCATATTTGCTTATAAATTTATAAATTATCCATTCACTTTCTTTTATCAAATTGTTATCTATCAAATTTATCATTCCTTTATAAATAACATTTTATAATACTTTGAATGATAATTAAATCGATTCGACATTTTTAGATTTTTTTATCATATGACGTTTTTCGACAATAAAATACATAAGAGTAATACCGCTTGCAATAAATAAAACTATAAAATCATATATTCCATCATAAGTTTGAGGATTAGAAATCAATTCATTTATAAATTCTTCCGGTTCTGGCTCTGGCTCTGGTTCTGGCTCTGGTTCTGGTGTTGGCTCTAGTTCTGGCTCTGGCTCTGGTTCTGACTCTGGTTCTGGTGTTGGTTCTGGTTCCGGTTCCGGTTCTGGCTCTGGTTCTGGTGTTGGTTCTGGCTCTGGTTCCGGTTCTGGTTCTGGTGTTGGTTCTGGATCATTAGGTTTTTCTAAAAAAATAAGTTTACAAAATGACTTATCACAGTAGTGATCATCTGTAACTATATTACCTATTGAATCTACTAAAATATAGTCATTTGTTATATACCTATAATATGTTTTTTTGCTATTAATATCTTTTTCATATCCTTCTTTGTTTGCAAGATATTCACTAGTATATTCTCTATTAAGTCTATAGGTCTTGTATAATTTATCAGTATAAGTGTATACTACTCTATCATGATATAAAGAATCTCTAAACATATTCTTATTTGGATTTAATGTACAATTCGGCGTTTGACATAAAAATACACCATAATCAACATAATAAATAATATGATTAACATCTGATATAAAATTAAAGCTTATATTCTCTTGTCCATCTATTTTTTTATTATAATAAACACTAATATATATATGATCTAACTCATCTAAATCTAATTTATTATCGAAATATAAATAAAGACCATCTCCTACAGGATGATAATCATTTAATACACCATTATTTAAAAAATCAAATTCTGTATGAAAAGGTATTAATTCTTTATCATTCTTAAGTAATGTCACTTCAGATATTGTTATATTTCCATCCTCATTAATTAAAGATATACCAGCTATATCGCTTTTAGTATATATTATTTGTTTAACAATTCTATTTATATGTCTTTCAGAATACTCTTCTGGCATATAATCAAGTTCTTCACTTTCATAATACTCAATATCATTCTCATCATATAATTTATCTTTAATTTTTTCTTTTATTAAATATTCTACATCATATATATTGTCTTTGTGCCATAAGTACCTATCTTCACTTTGAATTAATATTTCATCCAGTCCTTTTGGATATACCTCACTCCACTCACTATAGGTTAACTCAAAAGCAGAAACAAAACTAATACAACAAAAAAATACAATTAATAAAAAAAGTCTTTTCACTTTATCACCTCCTAATAATATAATTAGAAATTTAATAGTGAAAACACTTCTTTTTTTGTAAAAAAAAATAAAAAGAGGTTTAACCTCTTAATTTTTATAGAACCTATTATAGAAGAAAGCAAATAGAATTGATCCAACGGAATTACCCGCAACCATAACAAGTACATATAATAATGTTTTAAAACTCCATAGGGAACCTGCTGAGAAATAAAACATATTCGCAATACTATGTTCAAATCCACAAAGAATAAATACCATAACACATAGAAATATACCAATATATTTTCCTATCTCTCCACTTATCTTTTTATGATTATTTACTGCTATATACATAAGAATTCCGCAAAAGAATGCAAGGATAAATATACTTAATAAATTATCATTTAATTTTAACATTCCTATCTTTTTAGCTGCTTGCCCAATTGATTTAAATCTAGTGAGAAGAATTAATTTACCAACAACAAATGTACCGATAAAATTACCTAATAAAGTAAATAATAATTCAAATAAATATGTAGCTTTATTAATTAAAACATATCCTATTTTTCCAGTATATAAATTCATTCCATACATACATATAGTTAATAATCCAAGTGCAAACAAGAATGATCCCATAACATGATTTTCTACACTTAAATACACGCATCCAGCAATGCCTATCATTATTCCGGCATAAATACCTTTAATTAAATAATTTAAAAATTCTACTAATTTCTTCTTCATTAACTTCACCTTCTAACAACTTTCTACTAGTTTTAATTCACTTCTTTTTTTTGCAAGCCTAAATAAAATATAGAATGTTATAAATACAAATATTATAAATAAACTTACCGTTGATAATACTAATCCAGATAATACTCCTTTGTAATTATATAAATAGTTAGGTATATAGATTATTTTACCACCATTGGTTTTTAATGCACTTATTTGATTATTTTCATCTGCGTTTATATAAAACTTTTTCTTAATATCTATTGTTTTTGATATATCTCCACTTCTTGCAGATACAATAGTTATAATATCTTTATTACTACTAACAACATCATATTTTAAAACACTAACATTTGAAAACAATGATGAAATTAATAAAGTAACAATATACATACAGAAAATAATTACATCTATTTCAAATATCATATAGATTAACTTTTTCTTCACATCATCACCATATTAATTATACAATAAAAATAATAAATTCCAAAGAAGAATTTATTATTTCCTTATATTACCAGTTATAATATCATTTAAATGATTTTTAAATATTTTAAAATAATTTGCTTTTTTAACTTCGCTGGTTAGTACTAAATTATATGTATATTGCTTATTATCATAATTAAGAATCAAATTACCAATTATTGTTCCCTTTCCTAGTGGTGCCTTTATATTATTATTTAGTTTTATTTCAGTATTATATTTAATATCTCTTGTATTTTTATCTACTATTATTTTTACATCTTTATCTAAAGTATAATAATAATTTACTTTTTCACTGTTATTTATTTTAATTGTTTCTTTAAATTCATCTTTTTTATATATTGCTTCACTTCCATACATAGAATATCCATATTCCATCATTCCAATTGTATCAGAACTTCTATTGTCTTTAGTATCACTTTTCATAACAACACTAATTAATCTCATATTATTTTTATTCATAGTAGCTGTTAAACAATAACCTGCTTTATCTGTATAACCTGTTTTTAAACCATCTATTCCTTTATAAAACTTAATTAATTTGTTTGTGTTAACAAGCCAATGATTTTCTCCAGAAACATTTATATGTTCATCATATGTACTTGATATTTTAAGAGCATAATCATATTTTACAAGTTCACTTGCAATTAAGGCCATATCATATGCAGAACTATAGTGTCCATCTTCATCTAACCCATGAGGGTTTTTAAAATTAGTATTTTTGCATCCTAACTCTTCGCATCTTTTATTCATCATGTTAACAAAATTTTCTACTGTACCGCCAATTTTCTCAGCAATAGCTACTGCAGCGTCGTTAGCAGATGCTATACCTATTCCTTTAATTAAATCTTCTATTTTAACTTTACTACCTGCTTCAATATATATTTGAGTTCCTCCCATATCTTGTGCTCTTTTGGAAACAATAACATCTTCATCTAATTTAATATTACCTTTTTCTAGTGCTTCCATTGTAAGTAACATTGTCATAATTTTAGTCATTGACGCTGGTGCCATTTTTTTATGAGATTCTTTTTCAAATATAATTTTATTTGTAGATGCTTCCATTAAAATTGCAGTTTCACTATGCTTAGCAAGTCCCAATTCTTCGGAATAAATATTATTTATAAACATTAAAAATAATAAACAAAATAAAAAGATTTTTTTCATACATATCACCTATTAAATAATATGTATTTAAAAATCTTTTATAATCAATTATTCTTTGTTAGTTAGTTTTTTTATAGCATTAGCGGCATTTCCAGCTTTAAAAGACTCTAGTACTTCTACTGGTAAGCAGAAAATAATTGTATTAGATTGGTCGCTACTTACATCATTAATTGTTGATAATGTTCTTAAATGTAGAGCTCCAGGTGTCATTGACATTGTTTCAGCAGCTTTAGCTAAGTTTTTAGCAGCTTCAACTTCACCTTCTGCTTTAGTAAGTATAGCAGCTCTTTCACGTTCAGCTTCAGCGGCTTTGGCGATAACTCTTTTCATTTCTTCAGGTAATGATACATCTTTTAATTCTACATTTTCTACTTTTATTCCCCAAGGATCAGTTGCTTCATCAATTATCTTACAAATTTCAGATGATATTTTATCTCTTTCTGCAAGTAGTTCATTTAATGATACACTACCTACAACATTTCTCATTGTAGTTTGTGCAAGTTGACTTACTGCATAATAGAAATTTTCTACTTCTAAAATTGCTTTAGATGCATCAAATATTTTGTAATAAATAACTGCATTAATTCTTACTGATACATTATCTTTTGTAATAGCATCTTGTTCTGGAACATCTACTGCTTTTGTTCTAATATCAACTTTTTTATAACTTTGGAATATTGGTAAAACTAAATTCCAACCTGGTGACATTATTTTACTAAATTTACCTAATGTAAATTTAACACCTCTTTCATACTCATTAACTTGAACAACACTTCTAAGTAAAATGATTCCAATGAAAATAATTAATACTACTCCAAATACGTCCATTTTATTACTCCTTTCATTAATATTATACAATAAAAAAATAACTAATACTATAATTAGTCATTTTCTTTTGAACAATCTTTTATTATATTATATTCATAGCTAAATAATCCTTTAGTTATTTCAATATTTTTTATACAATATTTTTCAATATTTTCATTTTCATCTAAATATTCATTTGTAATTAAATCATTAATAGTTATTACATGCATTTTATTAAATTTTAATTCAATATTATTATCTTTAACATATTTTTTCGTTGATGTTTTAATATCTCTTTCTAATTTTAATAATACTTTATCCATCTTATTAAAACCAATTATTAAAACAGTTGCAAATATTAGAAATACCACAAAGCCCCAAATCATCATTAATCTTTTATTCATAATCATAACCTGCTGTTTTATATCTTGGACAATTAATATAAGTATTAAATGAAGGCTCATTTTGATAATTTATAAATACCCTTGTATATCCAGAACAAACATTACCATTTTCATCTAACATATTTGACATATATCCATTTAATAACAAAGTAGATGATTTAATAATAATTGTGTCACTTACATTATTTTCATAATTATTTTGGTAATATCTTTTAGCTGCTTCATTCATATTATTTTCAAGTTCAGAATAAGAATAAGTTTTTTCTCCATCTAATAAACCAGGTCCTCCAAACAAACCCAATTTATTTAAACCAATTGTTGCAATTAAAAGACAGAATAAAAATAAAACTATAAATAAAAGTTCAACTCTAAGTCCCCAACCATTCTTATTAAGTTTCATAATATCACCTACACCCATATTATATATTATTTAATATTATTTTTCTATAATAATTCTTCTATTTTATCTTTTACTTTTTCATCATTTATTTCTTCTAAACAAGTCAATATCATACATTTTCTACTTTCAATATGCATTGTGTCTTCATATTTTAACAAATTTTTATTTATTTTATTTAAATATTTAGATGTATAAGCCTTACTAACTTTATATAAATCAGCTATCTCATTTAATGAATAATCTTCAAAATAATAATATTCAAAATAACTCTTTTCTTTTTCAGTTAAAAGACCTTTATATATTTCATATAATTTAATTATATATTCTCTATCTATATTCATTAGAACTCCTTAAATAAACCATATATATATTTTTCAATATCAAATGTAATTAAGTCATCTTCCTTTTCTCCAAGACCTACAAACTTAACTGGAATATTAACTAACTCTTTGATGGCTAATACTATTCCACCTTTAGCAGTACCATCTAGTTTAGTTAAGACTATTCCGGTAATATTAGTTATTTCCTTGAAACTTTTAGCTTGTACAACTCCATTTTGTCCAGTAGTAGCATCAATTACAAGTAATGTTTCAACTGGATTACCAGGAAGAATATCATTTATTACTCTATTCATTTTATCAAGTTCATTCATTAAATTAACTTTATTTTGAAGACGGCCTGCAGTATCAACTAATACTACATCATATTTTTCATCACGTGCTTTTTTAAGTCCATCATATATTACTGCAGAGGGGTCTGTTCTATCATCTCCATAAAATGATACTTTTATTCTATCAGCCCATTCTTTTAATTGGTTAACTGCTCCAGCTCTAAAAGTATCACCTGCGATTAACATAACTTTCTTATTTTCTTTTTTAAATCTATTTGCTATTTTAGCAATACTTGTAGTTTTACCAACACCATTTACTCCAACAAATAAAATTACATTAGTTTCCCCATTTTTAATATTTAATTTTGAAGATAATATATCATCTCCAACATATATCATAAATAATTCATCAACAATTACTTCTTTTAAGTATTCAAAATCAGTTATGTTTTCACTTTTAACACGTTTTTTTAATCTATCTACAAAATCCATAACGGTATTAACACCAACATCAGCTGTTATTAATATTTCTTCAAGTTCATCATAAAAATCATCACTTATTTTAGTATATTTGATACCTAAAACAGATAACTTATTTACAAAGTTATCTCTTGACTTAGATAAACCATCTACGTATTTAGTTGTGTCTTCTATTTCCTCTTTTTCTTCTTCAGTAATTATTTCTTTTTCTTCTACTACTTTTTCTTTTACTTCTTCTTGTTTACTAAAAATACTTTTAATCTTACTAAATAGTCCCATAATTATCACCTCTTATCAATTGTACGTTCTAGAAAAATTTTTTTATCAAAAGAACCTCTTTTAAGTTTCTTTTGCTGTGCAATATCTATTACTTCATCTATTGATGAACCTTCTAATTTAGCTAAACATTTTATTACTTCTAACATATCAGCGAGCTCTTCTAATCTGTCTTTTCCACTAGAAGATAATACCTCATTTAACTCTTCATTTAATTTTTTCTCTAGTTCAATTTTATATTCTTCATCTGTTAATATTCTTGTAATAGCAATTTCTCCATTACTCTCTATTTTATTTGGAATATTATCTCTAACTAATTTGTTAAATGTTTGCTCCATCTTTTTTCCTCTCTAAAATGAAATTACCCCATATTCTTTCTTCATTTTTATTAATTACAGATTCACTAGCAGAATAATCTTTTATTATTAATCCACAATTATTTACCATCCCCATAAATTCTTCTTTAGTTACATATGCATAGTATCTTCCTTGATTATCTATTTCTTCACCAGTTCCAAGCTTTAAGCAAATATAAATAACTCCATCTTTCTTTAATGCATTTCTAATTTTGTTTAAAATGTCTAACAATTTGCCATTTTCAACATGAACTAGTGATGCACATGCCCATATACCATCATAGAATTCTTCTTCACTTAATGCACTAAAATCTGCACATTTTACATCTAATCCTGTATGTTTAGAAGCTAATTTACAAAGTTCCTTTGATCCATCTACAGCGGTAACATCATATCCTAAATTTTTAAAATATAAACTATCTCTACCACTACCACAACCCAAATCTAATATTCTTCCTGTTTCTTTCATATATTGTAAGAAGAAATCATATTGTGCTTTCATATTTGCATGAACAGTTTTATTAAAATATTCATAAGCATTTTCATTATAATAATCAATTGTGGACATAATATTCCCCCTTACTCATAATTATAATATAAATATCATTTTTTGACAAACATTAAACACTATGATATAATCTTTATTACTGAATTAACTTTTTTTGAAAGGAAATGATAAAATGAACAGTAAAAATGGAGAGACTTTAGTCTGTGCCTTAGGCGGGCTTGGAGAAGTCGGAAAAAATATGTATGTTGTTACTCATGAAGATGAGCTTTTTATAATAGATTGTGGAGTTATGTTTCCAGAAGAAAGCCTAATGGGAATTGATTATGTTTTAGCAGACTATTCACATTTAAAGAATATTCAAAATAAGATAAAAGGATTAATAATTACTCACGGGCATGAGGATCATATTGGAGGTATACCTTTTCTTCTTCAAAATATAAATATACCTGTTATTTATACACCTAATATTGCAGGTAAACTTATTAAGAATAAATTAGAAGAAAGAAATATACCTTGTCCTAAAATGGTAACAATTAATGAGGAACTAAATATTAAAACAAAATACTTTAATATAGAATTCTTTACAACAACACACTCTATTCCAGATTCTTTTGGAATGGCTATTAAAACTCCAAATGGAACTATTGTTGAAACAGGAGATTTTAAATTTGATTTAACTCCAATTGGACCTGTTGCGAATATAGGAAAAATGGCAACCATTGGGAATGAAGGTGTTACTTTACTTCTTAGCGATTCAACAAATGCTCTTGTTCCTGGATTTTCAGCATCAGAATCAGTTGTTGATGAAGCACTGGCAGAAATATTTGCAGAAAATCCTCATTCACGTATTATTTTAGCAACTTTCGCAAGTAATATTTATAGACTTACTCATATAGTTGAGACTTGTAAAGAAAATAATAGAAAAATTGTAGTATTTGGAAGAAGCATGAATACAAGTATAGAAATAGCTCAAGATTGTGGATATATAAAAGATAAAGACATATTTATATCAAGTGAAGAAGCAAATAGAATGAATCCCGCTAATGTATGTTTACTTTGTACTGGAAGTCAAGGTGAACCATTAGCAGCACTATCTCGTATCGCAAATGGAAATGATAAAAATATTACATTAATGAAAGATGATACTGTAATATTCTCATCTTCACCTATTCCTGGCAATGCTCTTTCAATTAATAGAATTATTAATAAACTATATTTAAAGGGAGCAAAAGTTTATACGAATGCTAGTGAATATGATGTTCATACAAGTGGACATGCTAAACAAGATGAATTAAAACTATTATTTAGATTAATTAAACCTAAATACTTTATGCCAATGCATGGTGAATATAGAATGCTAGCAGCTCATGCTCATTTAGCGACACTTTGTGATGTTAAAGAAGAAAATACATTTATTTGTAAAAATGGTGATATTATTGCTCTTAAAGATGGTGAAGTTTACAGAAAAGGAAGTATATTAATTAATGATATATATGTAGATGGTTCTCGTATTGGAGATGTTGGAGTATCAATTATTAAAGATAGAAAAATAATGTCTACGGATGGTGTACTTGTTGTAATATTAAATATTGATTTAAAGAATAAACAAATGTTACTTCCACCTAATATAACAACAAGAGGATTTGTAGTAGTTAATGATAATCAAGAATTACTTAAAAAGATTCAAGATAAAACAAATATAATTGTATTAAATGAACTTGAAAAAGATAATTTTAGTTTAACTGATTTAAAAAATAGAATTATTTTAGAAATTAATTCATATATTATTGAACTTACTGGTAGAAGACCAATAATAATACCAATGATTTTGAGTAAGAAAACAAATTAAAAAGGATTTAATCCTTTTTTATTTTTCAAATTCAACAAACACATGATATTCTTTACCAAAAATAAAACCACCTTCTGTATGATCAACTATTTCAGTAAATCCTTTAATTAATCTATATTTTCCTTTTGGAAGAGATGATATTAAATTATAGGTACGTTCATTTTCTTCAAACGGAGTTAAAATATAGCCTATTGCAATAACGTTCATTTGAATATTAACATCATGCCACTTACCATCTACATATTCTTGCAAGTTATAACCTTCTCCATATAAGAATTCTTTATCAGATATATTTTTAATTAATAGTTTTAAAACATTCCCATTAATATTTTTTATTTCAAACTTTATGGGATCATTATAATAACCAAGTTTTTTTAATAGTTCATTAAATTTAGAAGATGATTCTCCATAATACTTTATATTACCATAAAGTTCATTAATATTACTTAAAGTAACTTCGGCTTTATTTGTTTGAGTTTTCCACTCTATTTTTTCAATTTTATCTATAAGGGCAAGTATTATACTAGATTTTTCATGTAGTATATCATTTTTGTTTACAATATTTCCCCAACCTTCTACTTCATAGTAATCGATTAATAATGTTTTATTTTTAATCTCATATTTATACTTTCCATATAAATCCAATTCTAGAACATGTAATAAATCACTTGCAGAATTTTTGTAACTAAACAAATAAGATGATTCATAAGTGTCTTTTAAATCATTTACATTTGTATCATTTATACAAGTATCATCTATTTTCATACTATAAAAACCGAAATGAATAGACTCATCACCACTCAATGTATTACATTTTATTATTTTATAAAGTGGACCAAAATATTCCTTAGTTCCCCCGTCAAAATATTTAAGAGTTTTAAATATAAAAATTGGTTCTTTATTTTTTTTAACTCTATAAGAATCTATTAAACACATAGATATAAATATAATCAAAACTATACTTATAATTAATATTATTTTCTTTTTCATGCTATCCATCCCCTTATAAGGAATTTATCAAATAGCCAAAATTCCTCGTGTATTAAATAAAATATTTTATTATCCTCGCTACTCTGTTCACCTAAAATATATTCTCTTTTAATTCTATATCCCAAACCAATACAATCTTCTTTATAATTGCTTATATGTTCAATTTTATCATCTGTGCATGTACCACCAAGTTTTATTAATGGAGAACCTTTTCCATTTTGTAATCTAATAGATTCTTCAAATATAAAAACTGCATATAGGAAAGATACACTAACTATTATTAATAATAATATTTTTAATACTTTTTTCATACTTTACTCCTTATTCTGTAATAACTCTGATAAAATTAATAAGCTCTTCTTTAGAAATATTTTCAGATTGGATAAATACATTATAGCCCATATATTTAAAAGCTGTCCTAAAAATATTATCTTCTTCTTTCATTATTATATCATTTATGTTTATTATTTTAAAATCTCCACCACTAAAATAATCATTAAATGGTATATATTCTTTTGAAAATGCTATTTTTAATAACCTATCATCATCGAAAGTAAATATAATATTGTTTTCATGTAAAATAGTATACAAATTGTTATCATCTTTAATGTATAATTCATATATTTTCATATTTTTTAAATCAGTTAGACTTTTAAATGTTGTGATACTATCAATAAAATTATAGTTATTTGAACTTGTAGTACTATAGTTTTTAGAAACATCATTATTTTTTAAAGTAATATCTTTTATAATATAATCTTTTGAGTCTTCAATATTAAAAGTATGAACATTTTCAGATTCAAATGTTTTATTTTTAAATTTATAAATAAATGTAAGAGAAATTATTAATGCAATTAAAACTCCAAATGAATACTTTATTATTTTACTGGTGGTATTTTTTTTATAATTGTTTATTACGTTATTATATATTTTCTCCTTATTTATTTTTTCACCCATTATTTTTTTAATTATTTCATTATTAAACATTTTTATCACCTTCACTTTCAATAAGAAATGATAATTCATTTAATGTTCTATATATATAATGTTTTACATTACTTTGACTAATATTTAACAATTTAGCAATTTCTCTAATCGATAATCCTAAATAATAGTATAAATAAAATATTTTAAAAATAATTATTTTTTTACGTTTTAAATATTCCCATAACCTATCAACATCATATTTATTTATAATTGTTTTTTCTAAATTAAAATTTGATGGTATTCTTTCAAAAACTTCCTCTTTATCATTCATGAATATTGATATAATTTTATCTTTATATCTAAACCTATAATAATCTTTTACTTTGTTTTTAGCTATACCAATTATATACGAAATGTCTATATTAATATTTCGTTTAATACATTTAAATACATCAATATATATATTTTGAAGTATGTCATCAACATCATCTATTTTAGAGCAATTTAAAACAACATATTTAGAAACTTCTAAATAACTCTCATCATATATTTTACTAAATTTATTTAAGGCGACATTATCAATCATTATTTTCACCTCTATTATTATAGTCGTAAATATAATCCATAAAGTTCCAAATTACGTAATAATTAATATAATTATACTATTTTTTTGTATTTAATTAATTTTTTCTTGACTTATAATTAATTTATATGCTAATATTAATATGCTTGATTATTATCAAGTGCCTACCTAATGGGGAATTAGCTCAGTTGGCTAGAGCACCTGCCCTGCACGCAGGGGGTCAAGGGTTCAAGTCCCTTATTCTCCACCATGGAAAGATTAAGCGAACCATTTACTATTCTGTTGGATGGTTCGCTTTTAAAATAGACCTTTAAAAATCAAAGAAAAACGCTTAATTTCAAGTGTTTTTCTTTTTTCGTGTATTTATTCAAAAAAACAAATAAAGCCTCAAATAGCCCATTATAAAAAAGTGTGAGCAGTGCTTAAATTGTAAAAAACAAAAAGTAAGTCATAAAACTTACTTTATTAGTTTTTTTACCTTATGAATTGCTATTAAAACAATGTTTATCATAAATAATATTATATAAATAATTGTAAATATTTTAAAAACATTTTCGAACTTTGTTATATTAAATATTTCAGTAATTAGAGAAATTATTAAAAGTATAGGTATATATAGTAATATAAAACTTAAAATACAAGAAATGAAACTTGGCTCTTTTTTAATTTTTATTTCATCAGATACAACATAATCATATATCCACATAAATAAAACATAATCAAAAAGGTTCATTTTAACTTCCTTTCTTACTTTCAGTTATAGTTCTGTTTATATTACCATTTGGTTCTTTATAGTCCCAATTTCTATTTAAAAATCTTGTTATATCCCATGCACCAACTGACCAATATTTATGATTTCCTGCAAATAAGACTTGATACTTTTTGTTATTGAATGTTTCTTCTTCGTAGTGTTCTTGAATATACTTATTTAATGATCTAATTATTTCTAATTCTTTTGTATTATCTTTTGCCATTGCATACTCGTGTGGTGCAAAATTGGTAAAAGTTTTAGCATATCTATAATTCAAAGATGTAGCATATTTAACAAATTGTTCAATGTTTTCAATTTTTATCATATGTATCTTTTTCCTTTTTTATAACTGGTAAAATTATTTTGTCCAGTTTTGAAAAAATAACATCTTTCTCATTTTCATTATTATAAGTGTTTTCACTATCAATTTCAATATTTCCAAATTTAACACTTAAATGATAACCATTTTTCCATGCATCCTTTGTTGGTTTTAGTGATTGTTTGTCTAAATAATCCATTATTTTTTTATATTGAATATCTTTATCAACAAAATAATTACTAAAATATAATTCAAATATTAATTTATTTTGTTTAATTTCGACTGCATAACCACAAGTTCTGCCATTACCCCAAAAACTATTTTTAACATCTTCAATTAAAGGAAATACTTTTTCTAATGCTTTAGTGCTAAATCTTAAAGTTTTTGGAGAACTATCTTTTTCATTATATATAATCAAGCCTTTATCATTTAATTTTAATAAGTATTCGTTTATAATACTATAAAAATAGTATATATCATCTTCTTTATTTTCTATTATTAAGTCAATTGCTCTTTTATGTTTTCTATAAATCTTATTACACAACTCTTTTAATTCATTATCGTTCATTATTTTGCTCCTTATCATATTTTTATAATCTTGTAAAAGTAGTTTAACTTTTGGATTTATATTATCTATATCTATTTGTTCTAAAATATTTACAATATCGTTATAACTTATATAATGCCAATTATTATCACTTGGTAAATCTCCATAAGGAGTTAAATATAAAAATATTTTTTTGTAATTTTCATACTCTGTATCAATAATATTTTTATATCTGTTTAATTGATTATCATGTTCACTTGTCCATATTTTATTTTCAATACAAATTATAATCTTATTTTTAGATGATTTAAAAAGTATATCTATGTTTTTATATTCTCTAATAACATTAAAATCTTCATAATCAATGTCTAAAAGTTCAAAAACATTTAAATTATCAATTCCTTTGTTTTGTGCTAACATCTTGAAAAATAATTCAATTGGTTTTGTTCCTAAACCATGATTTTCATTTGGACTGAAAATATATGCTAACATTATGCTATGTTTTAATTCAGCATTTGATATCTTTAGAATATCAAAAATATTTGTATGTTCAGCATATAGTTTTAATTCATCCAATATGTCAATGTTTAATAATAAGTTTTCTAAACACTCTCTATCATTCATAATAATGCTCCATATTATATAATTTAAAATAGGGACACTTTACTAGCTGTCCCTTTACTACATCGATTATAAATACTACCATAATCGACAATTTAATAATAACATAGTCATTTTTGTTAGTCAATACCTAACATATTTTTTGGTTTGTTTTTCCTACAATTATGTTAGGAGGAACTTAACATATGGAAGAATTAAAGTTTGATAAAAATATATATAATACTATCAGAAAAAATATTAGAAAGTATAGGAGAGAAAAAGGTATTACTTCTCAACAACTTGCTGAAATGGTTGATTTATCACATGACTTTATAAGACAGATACAAAGTGATAAAGCGGCATATAATTTTTCAGTAGATACTTTTTATAAAATATCAGTAGCATTAGGTGTAACTATGGATATGCTTATTCAGAAATAAGCATTTTTTATTGTAAGTAAAATATTGATATTTACCAACAGAATCTTTAGAGCCTTTCATTTTATTAAGATTTATTTACTTTTATAGGTAAATAAATGAATTAAAAAATAAAAAAGATTTAATATTAAAAAAAATAATGAAAATATATTAAATTAAATTTTTTTATTTACCTTTACCAGTAAAAGTAAACTTATACCTTATAAATAAAGGTCTATTTAAGATGTATTGGTATATGTCAATATTTTACTTATATAATTTTGAGATATATAGTAATCAAAAAGAAGTTCATTTAATTTGAACTTCTATTTTTCCCGAAGAAATAATTTCATCTATAATTCTAGAATAGTTATCATTTGGTTCTTTATCTTTTGTTTCCGATAAATATTTATTATACTCAAGAGTGTGGTTTTTGATGTATTCATATACATCCAATAAAGATATTTCATTTGCTATTGCATTAACCTGATTTTCGTTCATTTTTGATCACAATTCCTTTTTGTTTAAGATACAATTCATATTCTTTTTTACACATATTGGCAACATCATCTGGAGAATAGTTGTTTTCCACATAATATTGATTTCTTTCTTTTTTGAAGTATTCTTCATAATATTCTCTTAAAAGAGCAGATATTAAAACATCTATTGGAGCATTTATGTCAATATCTATCATATTTCGTTATTCCTTTCTTTTTGTTTAGACTTTTTTAACCAATAGTTTCTATTGTATTCTCTAACTTTGTCTTTATGAATACTTCTCCAATTGTTTTGATATCTATTTCTTTCAAGCCTTATCATTTCTTCTTCGTTGTGTTTTTTTCTTTCTGCTTCAAAGTATCTCTTTCTTTCCTCATATTCTTGTTTTTCTTTATATGTCATCATAATCACTTCCTTTCTTCTTTTACTTTTACATTGACTTTTTGTGACATAATCAGTATAATGTAACTAGTTACAAATCAAGTTTAACAAGAAGTAATAAAATAAACAATAGTAAAAGCATAAAGGTAACAATATAGTTACAAAAGGAGTTGACAAAATGCGAAAGGTAACAAAGATTGAAAAACCAAATTTTAATTCAAGTATAGGTGAAAAAATTAAATATCTTAGAACTAATAGAAATATTTCACAATATGAATTAGGAAGAGCAGTTTATAAATCAAGACAAGAAATAAACTATTTTGAAAATGGAACAAGAAAAGTAGATTTAGATACTTTGATACTTATTGCAAAGCATCTGGAAGTTTCACTTGATTATTTAGTTGGTTTAAACGACATAGAAAAACCAAATACTGATTTACAAGGTATTTTTGAAATAACTGGCTTATCTGAAAAATCCATACATCAATTATCAAAATATAAGAGTAGTAAAAATCTTTTAACAGACTTTTATGAAGATTATGAAATTGAAGGAGTAGAAAAAGAAGGCCAAAAACTTAATGAATTAAATAAGTTAATTGAAAGTCCAAAGTTTGAAGAAGTATTAGATTATTTAGTTGAATATAATAATTTAAAAAGTGGAATTAAAAGTCATCCATCCAAATTAGCGTTTCAAAGAAATCAACTAGAAAATATGGAAGATAAAAAATCACTTTTAGAATATAAGATAACAAAGAAGATTGCTGAAATATTGAATGATAAATAGAAAGGAGCAAATATATGAACAATAATGCTGTAATATATACTCGATTTAGTTCTCAAAGTCAAGATAAGCAAACAACAGAAGTTCAAGTTAAAGCCTGTAAAGAGTTTGCAGAACAAAATGGTTATAATGTAATAGATATTTATAGTGATGAAGCATATACTGGGAAAAATGATAAAAGACCAGCATTTAGACAAATGGTTAAAGATAGTGAAAAAGGCTTGTTTCAATTCGTTATTGTTTATAAGTATGATAGATTTGCTCGTAATACTAGATTAAGTCTTAATTATGAGGCTGAACTTGAAGCAAGGGGAATAATAACGCTATCAACAATTGAACCTTATTCAAATGATGCTAACGGAAAACTAATGCGTGGTATGAATTATTTAATTGCTGAATTTTATTCAAATGATTATTCACAAAGAATTAGAAAAGGTTTAGAAAATACAGCATCCAAATGTCAACCAACTGGTGGTCAAAGAAGTTTAGGTTATAAAACAATTAATAAGCAATATAAAATTGTAAAAAATGAAGCAATAGCAGTTAAAAAAATATTTGAAATGTATGCTGATGGACAAAGTATGGCTGATATCATTTCATACATGAATGAGTGTGGCTTTAAAACATCCAATGGCAATATATTTAATAAAAATAGTATTCATAGAATATTAACAAATAAAAGATATACTGGAACTTATGTTTTTAAAGATATAGAAATACCAAATAAAATACCTAGAATTGTTTCAGATGAATTATTTAAGCAAGTTCAAATAAGAATGCAAAAAAATAAATTAGCACCTGGAAGAACAAGAGCAAAGACTGAATACTTATTAACAACCAAATTATTCTGTGGCTATTGCAAAGGTGCAATGGTAGGAAGTGCTGGAACATCAAGAAATGGAACATTGCATAATTATTATGTATGTAAATCAGCACAAAATAAAAACTGTCATAAAAAAACTGCTAAAAAAGAATTAATCGAAGACATTATAATTAATAATATAAGAAAGTTCTTAACTGATAAGAATATAGATAAAATATCTAAAAAGGTAGTTAAATTATTTGAAGAACAACAAGATAAATATATAATAAAGCATTTAAAAGATGCAATTACTGGAAATCAAACTAAAATAAACAATGTAATTTCATCCATTTCAGAAACAAATGATGAAAATATAAGGAAATTATTGTTTGATAAAATGAATGATTTGGAAAAAGAAAAAAGAAGTTTAGAAACAGAACTTGCCAAAGAAGAGAAAAAACAATTAGATATTACGGAAGATAATATAAAGTTCTTCTTAACAAACTTAAGAGATGGTTATATAGATACACCAAAATATAGAAAGACATTAATAAATGCCTTAGTTAATAGAGTTTATTTATATGATGACACAATGATCATTATAATAAATACTCAAAATGAAAACGTTGAAGTTGATTTATCAACGTTTTTAAATGTAGAAAGTGTTCTTATTTCGCAACCCATGGTCCACCATTAAGAAAATAAGCACTCATTTGAGTGCTTTTTTATTCTGCTAAAATGTTCATTATTTCAAGTCCTAATTTAACTGTATCATGCTTTAATGTATTATCAACATCTAATTTAACCAATGGCTTACTTACATTCTTTGTTTTAATATTTTTGTTATCTACTACAACCAATGATTTTTGTTCAGTTGTTTCATATCTTTTAACTAGTTCTTTATCTACTTTCTTACTATTAGTAATTACTATATCTAGTTTTCTCTTACCAAGATAACTATTAATTAGATTAACATGATCACTTACTTTAAAGTTATCAGTTTCTCCTGGCTGAGTAAATAAGTTACATACATATATTATTTTTGATTTTGATTTATCAATTGCATCAATAACATCTTTACAAAGCAAATTTGGAATTACACTTGTGTAAATACTTCCCATACTTAAGATAATTGCATCACTATTTTTAATTTGCTTAATTACATCTTTATTTGCTTTTGTTTCTTCTTTATAGAAAACTCTTTTTATTCTCTTTGGTGTTTGGGTAATATTATGTTCTCCTTCTACTATTTGTCCATCTTCCATTTCACCCATTAATGTAACACACTCATCTGTAAGTGGTAAAACATTACCTTTTAGTTTTAAAGTTTTACTTACTTGTTTTACTCCGCTTGATAAATCTCCACATATATCGATTAATGCAGTTAAAAGAATATTACCAACAGTATGTCCATCTAAATCGCTTGTTGTATGAAAACGATAATTAACTAGTTTTTCAACTATATCTTCAGTTTCAGAAAGTGCGATTAGAACACGTCTTACATCACCTACTGCAGGGATATTAAATTCTTGTCTTAATTTACCTGTGCTTTTTCCATCATCTGCAACACTAACAACAGCAGTTATATTACAAGGAAACTGCTTTAAACCTTTTAGAAGAACTGATTGTCCTGTTCCTCCACCTAAAACAACAATATTCTTGTTCATTTTAATTCTCCCCCATTACATAATATGCATAGTATTCTTCAAAACATAAATTATTTGATTTAATTATACTTGCAGCTTCTTCACCAACATATCTAAGTCTCCAAGTAAATTCATCAAATAACGTTAAATTCTTTTTATCATCAGTAAATCTAAATATAAATCCATATCTATATGCATTATTATAAAGCCACTTATATTCTTCACTATCTTTTGGATTATCATATACTTTATTATATGGAACTATGTTAAATGATAGACCTGTTTCATATTCTGAATGCCCTGGTCTAGCAACACTAACATCTGCTTCACGAATCCCATGAGAACTCTTGTATTTATCATACAAGTTTTTTTGTTCATTATAACTTCTATAACCATCAGATAAGACAAATGTGTATCCAGCTTCTTTAGCATCATCTATCATATTAGTTATCTTATCCATAATACTAGAACTAATCTTAACACCATTATATGCATATTTAGATGATACTTTAACAATATCTTCTACTTCGTATTCAGAATTTAATCCATATAATCTATTTACTAACATTAAGTTCCCTTTAGAAGTATCTGTCTGTTTTTCATTTTCCATCCAATCAATATTTGCTTCAGTATTAATAATTGCAACTATATTTGAATATGTTTCATTCTTATGACTACTTTTATAATCTAAATAATCATCTAAATTTTTATACATAAAATATTTTTCAATTAAAAAGTCATCTAAATTTTCATTATATTTATTTGTTAATATATCATCTATATGAATGTTATCTAATTTTTCTTTGATTATTTTAATTTCACTTTCATTATATCCAACAACACTTAATTTATAATCATATGTTTTTTTATATTTAGCATTTTTTATTAGAATAATACTTCCAATGATAATAGATAACAAAATAACTATAAATATAAAGAATCTATAATAATTAAACTTTCTAACTACCATATTATCACCTAATATAATTATACAACACTTTCTTATTATAAAAAATAAATTTGATATACAAATGTAAACAAAAATAGTTCTAAATAGAACTATTTTTCATATGTAGTACCTTCTCTACTATCTTTTAGTGTGATACCCATTTTTAAAAGACTATCTCTTATATTATCTGAAATGTCAAATCTTTTCTCACTTCTTGCATTATTTCTAAGTTCAATTATATATTTGATCAATTCATCTTCTTTATTATCAGAATTATTAGATTTTTTAAATGATAAACCTAATACTGGTTCAATTACTATTTCAAATACTGACTTAATATTCTTAAGTTTATTTTCATCATTAGTTGTATTTATTATTTTTACAAGTTCATATACATAACTAATGGCAAGACTAGTATTAAAGTCATCATCCATAGCATCTAAAAACTTATCTTTAATCTCAGTTATTTCTTTATCTTCATTATATTCTTTATCTAAATTAGATAATTTAGAAACAGCTCTTACTATTGATTCATAATTCTCTTTTGCTTCATTTATTTTAGCATCATCAAAATCGGTTGGTCTTCTATAATGAGAAAGCAATGTATAAAATCTTATTACTAATGGATTATACATTTTAAATATATCATCTAAAAACATTGAGTTTCCAAGTGATTTACCCATCTTTTGACCATTAACTGTTACTAAATTATTATGCATAAAGTATTTAACAAATGGTACTTCATTAGCAGCTTCGCTTTGTGCAATTTCACATTCGTGATGAGGAAACATATTGTCTACTCCTCCACCATGAATATCAAATGTTTCACCAAGATATTTTTTTGACATAACAGAACATTCTATATGCCATCCAGGATATCCTTCACCCCAAGGACTTGGCCAATGCATTAAATGAGTTTCATCAGCACTTTTCCATAAGGCAAAATCTTCTGGTCTTTTTTTGTCATCAGCAACATTTATTCTTTCACCACTAACTGTATCATCAAGATTTCTATTAGATAGTTTACCATATTCTTTAAATTTACTAACATCATAATATACATTGTTATTTTCAGTTACATATGCATATCCTTTATCAACCAAAGTTTTAATCATATCAATTATTTCAATAATATGACCTGTTGCTCTACAAGAGATATCTGGTTTTAGTATATTCAATTTCTCCATGTCATTAAAATATGCTAGTTCATATTTATATGCTATTTGATATGGATCTAATTGTTCAAGTTTAGCTTGCTTTTCAATTTTAGATTCTCCCTCATCGGCATCTTTTACTAAATGTCCTACATCAGTTATATTTTGAACATATTTAACATTATATCCTTTGAACTTTAAATATCTATAAACAGTGTCAAAACTAATATAACTTTTTGCATGACCCAAATGAGGATAACCATACACAGTTGGACCACATACATACATTCCAACATTGTTTCCATGTAAAGGAACAAATTCTTCTTTTTCACGTGTAAATGTATTATATACTTTTAATGACATATTTTTCACCTCTACTACTCTATATTATCATATTTTATTCATTTAAAAAAGAAGAATTACTCTTCTTCTTTATTTTCAACCTTTTTAGTTTTAGTTTCTTTTGAGTCTCCAAACATATCTGCTCTTACTTTTTCTTCAATTTCTTTATAAAGTTCAGGATTATTCTTAAATACTAATTTTACATTTTCCTTTCCTTGGCCAATCTTTTCACCTTTGTAACTAAACCAAGCACCACTCTTATCAATTATTCCCATATTGGCAGCTATGTCAGCAACTTCACCTTCTTTAGAAATACCTTCACCATACATAATTTCTACTTCTGCAGTTTTAAATGGAGGAGCGACTTTATTTTTAACTACTTTAATAACTGTTTTATTTCCAAGTACATCGCCATTTACTTTAATTTGTTCTCCACGTCTAACATCAAGTCTAACTGTGGAATAGAATTTTAATGCTCTTCCTCCAGGAGTTGTTTCTGGATTACCAAACATAATTCCAACTTTCTCTCTTAATTGATTAATAAATATACAAATAGTATTGGTTTTATTAACAATACCACTTAATTTTCTTAATGCTTGAGACATTAATCTTGCTTGAAGTCCAACATGAGAATCACCCATTTCACCTTCGATTTCAGCTTGAGGTACTAATGCAGCAACAGAATCCACAACAATTATACTCATTGCTCCACTTCTTACTAATGCTTCAACTATTTCTAATGCTTGTTCTCCAGTATCAGGTTGACTTAATAATAATTCATCAGTGTCAACGCCTAATTTTTTAGCATATACAGGATCTAAAGCATGCTCTGCATCAATAAATGCAGCTCTTCCACCAAGTTTTTGAACTTCAGCAATTGCATGTAATGCTATAGTGGTTTTACCACTTGATTCAGGTCCAAATATTTCAATAATTCTTCCTTTTGGATAACCTCCAACACCTAAAGCTTGATCAAGTGCAAGTGAACCACTTGATACTACATCTATATTTCTAACTCCTTTTTCTCCTAATTTCATAATAGCGCCTTTACCGAATTGTTTTTCGATATCAGCTAGTACTTGATCTAATGTTTTGTCTTTGTCTTTTTTCATTTGTATTCTCCTTCAATAATTTAATTGTAAACCAAAAGAAATGCTTTGTCAACACTTTTTTACAAACAAAAGTTTGCTAATAATTTAATTATCGAATTTATATGCTTTCCATAATAAAAATATATAAAAAAAATACCTTTTATTATTAAATAATTGGTATTTTTATTACTTGAAAATTTAATTTTAAGTTTTTTACATATTATCAGTTAAGTACTTTTTATTCTTGGTATAATATTGTATTCCACTAATAATAGATAATATTGTAGCAATAATAATAATTACTTTTGATACATGTATATTCATTAATGAAAATGGTAAATCATAGAAGAATAAAAGCACAATTCCAGTTAACATACACGCAGTTTTAATTTTACCTGCTTTAGATGCCCCCACTGCTCCAGATTTACGTCCTGCTACCATCTTAATTGAATCGACAATAATATCTCTAGATACTATAATAACTGGTATAATTGCTGGAATAAATCCTTCTACTGCAAGAATTATTAAAACTCCATTTACTAAGATTTTATCTGCTATAGCATCAAGAACTTTTCCCATATCAGTTACCATATTATATTTACGAGCTAAATGTCCATCTAAAAAGTCAGTTAAAGATGCAATTAAGAATATAACACCACATATTAAATATTTACTATCAATAATAAGCTTTCCTGCTAATTGAAATTCTGGAAAACTTATTCCAACTTTGTCTATTGGAAAAATCATAATTATCAAAAGTATTATTGATAATGCTATTCTACAAATTGTTATTTTATTAGGAATATTCATCTTAAATATTGCTCCTTTCAACTATATTATAATTAATACTATTTTTATTAACACGTTTATCTGTTATATATTTTATTAAAAATAAAATTAATATAACAATAATAACAACAGTTACAGTAAATAATATTGTCATTTTATTAGAACTACTTTTTTTCTTAGCAGTATAAGGTGAAACTATTTTATTTTCATTCTTTTGACTTTCTAAAATATTAATTTCTCTTGTTTGCTCAAGTATTTCATCGACAGGTATTTTTGAAGTATAACTAAATATAAAATCATTGAATTTATCAATATTAGCTTCTTCATCTAGATTTAAATATCTTGAATATTTTCTAATCATTTCTTTGAGAAAAAAAACATCTTTAAAAGCGTTTACATTTCCATCTTCTAAATTATCTAATTGACTCTCAGTTATATTTAAATCTTTAACTACCTCTTCTTTAGAAATACCAATAGTTTCTCTTGCGTTCCTGAAACTTTCTCCTATTTCTTTCACTTTAATTCTCCTATTAATAATAATTTTTAATAAGCCATGTTCTGTACCCCTAATGGGTGACAAACATTTATCTAAGAGTTACCTCTTCCCTTACTCATTTCATTTCATTTGTAAGAGCTCCCCTACCAAATTTGGGTTTCTCACTCGTGGGGTTTACCGCGTTCCACAATAATTATTCCTAATTATCTCGTCTCTATGGCACTTTATGGCTAATATAATCAGGGCTTGATTATTTCGCCGCCGTTAGTACTAAGTACTACCCAAGGTTATTTTTTCCCTTGGCACGAACACTTTCATTCATCTCAGAATGAGTGAGCATGGACTTTCCTCTACTAATAATTATATGTAATTATTAATAGCGTTTGTCTAAAAAATTATTCTTCTCCATAAACAACTTTTTCTAAATCACTAATTCTCTTTAATAAATCAACATTAGTGACACTTTTATTAGAGTTGGCTATTTCAAGAGATGCCTTTAAATTTCTTATTTCTGATTTTAACTTTGCATTGTCAGTTTCTAATAATTTAATCTCACTTAATAATCTTTTTTTAGCATTATCAAATTCAACATAATCTTTAATTACTAAATCTAAAAACTGATCAACTTCCTGTGGTTCATATCCTTTTGGTGCAAGTGGGAAATCTTTTTCAAGTATTTCTCTTGCTGTTAGAAAACTTTTATCTTCGTACATCTTCTTAGCCTCTCTTCCAGTCTAATTTTACCTCTTATGCCATTTTTTGTCAATAAAAGAGCAAACTTAAGGTTTGCTCATATAATTCAAAATACATAAATTTAATTCTTCATCTAATTTTTTAAAATACTCATTTATATTATCTATATAACACCTCCATTTAAATGTTATCACTAATAAATGAGTATTTCATTTGTTTCGACAAAACTAGTTATTTTTTTCTATATAAGATATATATTCTGAAAAATCATTTTTATTTGTATCAACTATATCAATATCATATATTATTTTATCATTAGCATTTTCCAAATAATTAATAACATTACTATAATCTATTTTAATGGCTTTAATTCTAGTTTCATCATATAAAAATTCAACATTCATAGTACCTTCTTCAGGTATAACTATATCAGTATTATATAACTTGTTATATTCTTCAAAGAAATTTTTTAAATCTACACTACAATTTGCTCTAATTAAACTTTTGTTATTAATATCACAATGGTTAGTAATATTCTTAATTAATTCCATATTATATAGTTTTTCATTAAATATATCATTAATTTCAATTGTTTTTGTTTTTTCTAATTCATTATTATTTAATTGATAATATTTACTATCATAGATTAAATAACCAGTTACAGGGAAAGTATCACTGGAATACATTTTCATTGTTGAATCAGACATATATTCAAGTTTATATTCTTCTTCATTTTTATGTAATTCTATTTCTAAACTATAATTGTTTGTTATTTTATTAATATTTTTAATAATTATTTCTTTAACATCTTCATTACTTCTATATTTGAATTCTGTTTTATTAGATCTAAAAAGTATAATAAATACTAGCATAAAAACAAACAAAGCAATATAAGTGTATTTCTTTTTATTTTCCTCTTTTAACATAATATTTTTCCCTCTAATTTTTCATTCTTTTTGCCATTTAAAAAATCTTTTATATCCATCTCTTTTTTACCACTTGGTTTTACTCTTGTAATTATTATTTCTTTATCTTTACACATTACCCCAAGTCCGTCTTTATATACTTTTATTATTTGACCAGGTATTCCATTTTCTAGTGTTCCGATTTTTGATTCACACACTTTTAAAATATTATCATCTAAATTTGTATATGCTACTGGGAAAGGATACATTCCTCTTATTTGATTATATACTTCTTTAGCAGTTTTATTGAAATCAATTAACTCTTCTTCTCTTTTAATGTTATATGCAAAAGTCACTTCATTTTCATTTTGTTTAGTTCTAGTAACATTACCATTAAATATATCTGGTAATGTTTTTAATAATAAATCTCTTCCTAAAATACTAAGTTTATCATGAATTGTACCAACATTATCAGTATCATTAATCTTAATGCTTTCTTGTGTAATAATATCTCCATCATCCATGCCAGGAGCCATATACATAATAGTGATACCTGTTTTAATATATCCGTTAATAATTGCTCTATGTAATGGACTTCCACCTCTTAATTTTGGAAGCAATGATGCATGTACATTAATTGCCTTATACTTAGGAGTTTCTAATAGCTCAACAGGTATTATTTGACCATATGCACAAGTAATTATTACATCTGGATTTTTACTTAGTATATATTCAAATTCTTTTCTAATTTTTTCTGGTTGATATACTTCTATTCCATGTTTCAAAGCACATTCTTTTACTGGAGATGCTTTCATCTCTTTATGTCTTCCGACTCCTTTATCTGGTTGAGTTACTACCATAATAACATTAGTGTTTTCAATTAACATTTCAAGTACTGGAACACTAAATTCAGGAGTACCCATAAAAACAACTTTTTTATCTTTCATATTTATCACGTCCTAATTATATTAAATATTTAAATTTATATCAACATTTACACCTTTAATATTTATATCATTTAATTCTTTTAATGATTTTAACAATTTATCTAATTCTTTATATTTGATCATTATATTAAATCTATATTTATTATTAAGTCTCACTATTGATGAAACAGAAGGGCCAAGCACTATATATGTATCATCCAATAAAGAATCTAAGTATTTTTTGACCTTATTAGCGCCTATAGATGCATTTTCGAAAGTAGTACTAGTTATCAAAATAGAACAAATATAATAATAAGGGGGATACATTAATTTATGTCTTATATTCATTTCATAATTAAAGAATGAATCAAAATCATTTTTAATAACACTTTTATATACATAGTTAGTTGGATTATAAGTTTGTATTATAACTTTACCTGGTAAATTAAATCTTCCTACTCTTCCTGATGTTTGACTTAAAAGCTCATATGTTTTTTCAGCACTTCTAAAATCAGGTATAGATAAAGATGCATCTGAATTAATAATTCCAACTAAACTAACATTTTCAAAATTAAGTCCTTTAGATATCATTTGAGTGCCAACAAGAATACTATAATTACCACTGGAAAATTCATTTATTAGTTTTTGATGAGCATTTTTAGTACTAGTAGTATCTGCATCCATTCTCAGTACCTTAACATTATATTTCTTTTCAAGTATTGATTCCAATTTTTCTGTTCCAAGTCCTAAGTCTTTAATAGCTTCTTCATGACATTTTGGACATATTAAACTACTTTTACATTTATAGCCACAATAATGGCATGAATATGAATCACTACTTTTATGATATATTAGTGATATATCACAATTAGGGCATTTATATACATATCCACAATTGGTACAACTTAAAAATGTTGAATATCCTCTTCTATTCAATAAAAGAATTACTTGCTCACCTTTAGATAATGACTTATTAATTTCTATATCTAATTTATCACTAATAATATAATTATGCTTTTTAGATTCTACGTTCATATCAACTATTTCAAAAGATGGGAATCTTCCACTAATTCTAGAATCTAATTTTATTAAATGAAATACTCCTTTTTTAGCTCTAGCATATTGCTCTAGTAAAGGAGTTGCACTACCAAGAACAACTTTTGCATTATTATATTCGCTTCTTTTAAATGCTATGTCTATTGCATTATATTTTGGCGTTGATTCTTGTTTATACGTGCTACTTTGACATTCATCAATTATGATTAATCCAATATTTTTAAGTGGTGCGAATATAGCGCTTCTAGCACCAACCACTAAAGATACTTCACCATTCATTATTCTTCTATATTCATCATACTTTTCACCTTCACTAAGTGAACTATGAAATACAGCTATGCTATCACCAAATACACCTTTAAATCTAGCTACTATTTGTGGGGTTAATGATATTTCAGGTACAAGTACAATACCAGTTTTATTTGCCTTTAATACATTTCTCAACAGTTCAATATATACTTCTGTCTTACCGCTACCAGTTACTCCATATAATAAATATTTATCATCTTTACTATTTAATATTTCTTTTACTGCAGATAATTGATTATCTGTTAGTGTTATTTCTTTTTTATCTTCAAGAGACTCTACTTTTCTATTGATTTCATATGTTTCACTTAAAACGATACCCTTTTCAATTAGTTTGTTAATTGATGAAGTAAATTCTTTCTTTAAATGATCACCACTTTTTAATATATTAAGTATTTCTATTTCTTTAGTATTTCTTTTATGATTAGAAATATACTCATCAATATCTACTTCTTTATTTAAATATACTTTTGTTTCATATTTCCTATTGATATTAGTTTTTAAAGATGCTTTTAAAGCTTTAGGAAGCATAACTTGATAACAAGATATTAAATTGCATAACAAATAATCACTCATATATTTACCTAATTTGAGTAATTCTTCATTTAAATAAAAATCACTTTCTTGTATTTTTATTATTTCTCTATATTCTAATGATTTATCTAAATCATCATGTATTCTTAATACAAATCCTTCTACTGTAGAAGAACCAAAAGGCACTATTACCTTGTGCCCTACTTTAATAATATTAGATAGTTCTTTTGGAATAATATAATCAAAAACTTTGTTAAGTGATTTTACAGAATATTCAATAATTACACTTGCTAACATTAAATACCTCTTAAGAAATAATTATTTCTTTTTTCATATCCCACACTACTACTAGGACCATGACCTGGATATATTTTAATATCATCATTTAGTTTTACAAATTCTTTTAAACTATTAAACATTATTATTTCATTTTCATCATCATAATTACCAATAGTTTCAAGGAATACAAAATCTCCAGTAAACATAATATTCTCTTTTTCAAACAGAAAAGAACAACTATCCATAGTATGTCCAAAATTATTAATTTTTTTAAACTTAAAACAATCTATTTCATTATCGATCGAACTTTTATAATCATATGTTTTAGCAGATTTATATTTGTTTTTTACTTCATCTAATGCTCCAATGTGATCAAAATGATAATGTGTAATTAATATTCCTAAAACTTCTAATTTTAGTTTTTCAATTTTATCAATTATTCTTTTTCCTTCATCACCAGGATCAATAATTAAAGCATATTTGTTATTATGTATAATATAACAATTTTCTTCCAGATCACCAGTAACCAAGCATTCAATTTTTAACATATTTCATTACCATCTTCATCAAACATATCAAGTAATGCGTCTAACCTATTAATAACTTTAAATCCTTTAGATTCAAGTTCATTATTAAATCTAACTGGTATTCCACCAGCTTCTCTCCATTCTCTTAAATTACTAGAAAAATCATCCACAAGGATAGCTCCTTCACTATGTACCATTTTAGTTTTAGATATTTTTCCAGGTACAATAATAATAGTTATATCATCTTTGAAATGACGACGTAAGTATTTAACTTTAACAATTGCTTCATCTAGTGAATGAACATGAGAAAGAAAACTAATTTCAAATTTTTTGCTTTTAAGTAATTTTTTAATACAGTTTATTGAATCATTTAATATGTATTTATCATTTACCACTTCACTATAATCAAAATTAGCAAATTTTTGTATCTTTTCTTCTGCACTTCCGTTATCAATTCCGCCCTTATCTATGCCAAGTTTCTCATAAAGTGGTGGAATATCATCTAATACAACACCATCAAAATCAATATAAAGTCTTCTCATAATACCTACCTCTACTTAAAATATAATAAATTGTTAATAAAATGTCAAGAAAACACTTTATCGCACTACATTTATTAAACATTTATTATTTTAATAAAAAACGTCATTAATAATGACGTATCTATTTAATATACTCTCCATCTAATGAAAAACTTTTGGCATCAGTGATTTTAACATTAACTATTTTTCCAATTAATGATTTAGGACCTATAATATTTACAAGTTTCATGTTTTCAGTATATCCACATACTTTATTTTTATCTTTTTCACTTGGTGATATTACTAAACATTTAACTGTTTTATTAAGCATTTTTTGATTAGCTTCATTACTATATTTATTAACAACTTCATTTAATCTATGAAGTCTATCCATTTTAACTTCTTCACTAACTGTTTCTTTCATTAATGCTGCTGGTGTATTTTCACGAGGAGAAAATGCAAATGTAAATGCTCCATCAAATTTGCATTCATTTACTAGTTTTAATGTTTCTTCAAAGTCTTCTTCAGTTTCTCCAGGAAAACCAACTATGATATCTGTTGTTACACTAGAATCTTTAACTTTAGAACGAATCAATTTATAAAGCTTTAAATATTCTTCACTAGTATATCTTCTATTCATTAATTTTAATATTTTATTACTTCCAGATTGAAGTGGTAAATGAATATATGGCATTACATTATCTCTACTTGCTATAACATCAACCATTTCTTCTGTAAAATCCCATGGATGTGAAGTTACAAATCTAAGTCTTGCAATACCAGTATCAGCAACATCAGAAAGTAGATTCGCAAGTGTATAATCTTCATATAAATCTTTTCCATAGGCATTAACATTTTGACCAAGTAATGTCACTTCTTTATAACCATTTTTAACAAGTTCTTTAACTTCATCAACAATATCTTCATGACGTCTACTTCTTTGTGTCCCTCTAGTATATGGTACTATACAATAAGTACAAAATTTGTCACAACCATATATTATATCTACCCATGCACTATATTTACTATCTCTTGAAACTGGTACGTTTTCAACAACGTCTCCTTCATAACTAAGTACTTCAATTTGTCTTTTCTTTGTATCTATTTTTTCTTTAATTATTGAAAGTAAATTGTCTAAATTATGAGTTCCACATACAAAATCAACTTGTTTATATTTATTTAATATTTCATTTATTACTACTTCTTCTTGAGCCATACATCCACATATTCCAATAAGTAAATCTTTTTTACTTTTTTTCATATGTTTTAAAACACCTAAATAACCAAATACTTTATCATGAGCATTTTCTCTAATAGCGCAAGTATTCAAAATGATTATATCTGCATCATTAATATCATCAGCATTTTCAAATCCAACGCTTAAAAGCATGCCTCTTATTTTTTCAGAGTCATGTTCATTCATTTGACATCCATAAGTCCTTACGTAAAATTTTTTACCTTTTCCAAAGCCTTCTAAATTGCTACTATAATTAGTATATTCAATTTTTCCTTGATGTCTTTTTTTAGCTTCTAACATATTAGGTGTCTTCATATAAATCACTCCGAGACATATTATATCAAAAAAAAGAATTTAATAATATATTAAACTCTTTTAATCTTTATTTTTTTAAATTTTAATAAAACAAGAAAAACAATAAATACTACTATTAATAGTATATAAAATATTCTAAATACTATACCAAATACATTTACTTTTAATGATCCATCATATTTAATATCTATTTCATTTAATAATTGTTCACCTTTATATATTTTAACAGTTCCCAAATACTTATCTTTTTTATCAAAAGCAGATATTTCATCTAATCCGGAATAGTCATATATAAGTCCATCTTTATCAAAATTATTTTCTAAATAATAGTAATATTTTTTATCTACTTTAATATTATATGTCTTATTTCTTGAATATTTTGCATTTATAGTTGTAATTATATCTTCTTTGTTTATTATGTCTTTTAATGAATAATTTTCATCATAATATTTATATGTCTCAATAGTTTCATTAATATAAGTTGCATCTTTATTATAATTATTAAGTGTTACCATCAAAAGATGAGCACCATTAACATCAGATATAGAGGCAAGACACCTACCTGCTTTAGATGTATAACCAGTTTTCGATCCAATTATATATTTATCATCGTATTTTGATACAGTTGCTTTAACTGTTTTACCACTTGTTAAAGTATAACTTTTTGTAGTAAATATTTCTCTAAACTTTTTATTATTTAATGAGTATTCTAATAATTTAGATATATCATATGCACTACTATAATTATTTTCATCTGTAAGTCCTATTACATTTGAATAGTGAGTGTTAACAAGTCCTAATTCATTTGCTTTGTCATTCATAAGTTTTAAATATTTGTCATAACTGCCACTTATTGATATAGCAAGAGCATTTACTGCATCTGCTGCACTTGGAAGAATTGCTGCATATAAAAGATCATTGTAAGTGTACACTTCACCAACTTTAAAGCCAATCTTTGCAATATCCCATGTAAGGCCATCCAACATTTCTTTTTTAATAGTTACTTTCTCATCAAAATCTTCTATATTTTCTATTGCCACAATAGTAGTCATTATTTTAGTTAAACTTGCTATTTGGGTTTTATCATTTGAATCTTGTTCTTCTAAAATGTTGTTATTATCTAAGTTATATAGAATATATTTTTCACTTGTTAGTTTTAAATCAGAAGCATTTACACACAATGCAAACAAAAAAAAGAAAATAGTTATACTACTTAGTTTTTTTAGCATATTTTTTCTTTTCCTTCATCATAAATTCTGTAATACTTGTTTCTATAGCTATAGCGCCCTCGGGAGATAAATTCGATATGTATATATTTTCTTTTATTGTGTCTATTTCCACATCGCTCCATATAAGTCCTTTTCTTACCTTCAAATCATTATACATATCGGGTGTTACTGCAGTAAAAAAATATCCCCAAAATAATCTTTTTTGACCAATCATTATTCTTTTATTTGTCAAAGCTACTACACATGAATTAACAAACATTAGTGATGGAACATTCTTTTGCCCGCAAAATGCAAATAGAACTCTTTCATTTGGATTTAAATGTTTTTCAACCACATCTGCATGTTTTTTTAATCTAAATGCAACTGTTCCAGGATATTTTTTCTTAAAATCTTTTACTATATTATAAACGCCCATTTTATCACGTCCTTATATAATTATTTTACATTAAAATATATTAAAACTCAATTATATATTATTAATAATATTTTTAATTATGCTATTAATTGATTCAATTACAAAATTATAATTATTTCTATTAAACTCATCTATTATTTCTTTTGTATCTGCTTTTATTCTGGCTGCAATATCTAAATTAAGATTATAATTATCATATACAAATACCATAGAATTCATAACTTCAAGAAAGTTATTCATAATACTTGGAGGTACAACTGATTTATTTTTAGATGATATTCTTTTAACAAACATCATGGTTGCTTGCTTTATAACTTTTGTATCTTCATTTTTTTCAACATAGCTAAAAATAATAGATTCATAATTTTTAAGCATCTTAACATATTTATATAAAATACTACTGTTTATTTCGTATAAACTATTAACTAGGTTTTCTTCTATATTTTTATTAATTATTTTTTTATTAACAGGTATTTTATATTTTTCAAATATATGTACTAGTCTTAAATTTAATCTATTTTGATATGCTGCAAACAAAAAATTATTATCTTTGATAATATCATCTGCATTGTTTTCAATTTTATCTCCTATACTATTCATAATAATATTTTATCAAATATAACAGATATGTGTAAATTAGATACAAATGTTTTACGCACACTTTACAGTAAATAAAAAGCGAAGTTACTCGCTTCTTAATGCCTCCACAGGATCTTTCTTCGCTGCCTTTCTTGATGGTATTAATCCACCAATTAAAGTAAGTATTATGCTTAATACTATCAATATAATTGATGCCATCATAGATATAGTTGCATTTATATTCATGTTTTCTGTATATTTATGAATTATAAAATTAATAATAGGTATTAACGATAATGTTATACCAATTCCAATAACACCAGATAGTAATCCAATAATAAATGTCTCAGCATTAAATATTGAAGATATATTTCTCTTGGATGCTCCGATTGCTCTTAAAATTCCTATTTCTTTTGTTCTTTCAATTACAGAAATATATGTAATGATACCAATCATTATTGATGAAACGACTAGTGATATAGAAACAAATGCAATTAAAACATAACTAACACTATTGACTATCTTTTTGACTGAGCCCATAAGTATTCCTGTTGTATCTGTATAATTAATTACTTTATCTTCTGATTCACTACTCTCCATTTTTTTATTATAATTATCTATAAAATCAACAACATGTTCTTTTGAATCGAAACTCTTAAAATAAAATGCTATAGAACTAGGTTCTTCTATATCTTGATATCCAAGTGTTACTAAGTTAGCTTTAGCATTTCCTCCACTACTCTTTGTCATCGCACTCATTATACGTTTAAGTTCATCTTCAGATAAATCAAACTTAAATGCAGATGCTATTTTAGCTGGATCAACATCAAATGCATTTCCTAAGCTACTCATCAGTTTTCCTGTTAGTTCTCCTACTTTAGTTAATATTTCCTTTTGCATTACTGCTTCAGTCATTTTCTCTGCCAATTTAGAAGATGCTGTTTTAACTAATGCTTGTTCCATAAAACTATTAACAGTAGGTTCAACCACTGCATTCATTATTAATGCTGCTGGATTAGATTCATCTTTTGTATATGTTTTGTCCTTAGTATTATAAACAGTAATATATCCTTTTAACATTCCAGATATTAAACTAGAGTAAGTACTCTCAAATACACTAGAAGGAACTATATATTTGTTTTCTAAGTTAGATAAAATACTTACTGCTTTATCGCTTTTTATATATTCACTAACTATATTATCAACATCTTCGTTATAAATAATTGGTATGTTAAAATTAGATAATTCTCTTGGATTCTCAATATAATTATTCATGATAGATGTCGCTATTTCTTTTAGATTATCATCAAAATCTTTTTTGGCTGGACTTATATCTGCTGTAATAGATGATGATATTTCATTCATATAATTTGATGTTGTGTTTTTAATATCTTTTTCATCAATTTTTACGTTAAAAGCGCTTGATAATAAATCCTTATCTACTTTAATTAAATCTTCAAAATCTAAATTTGATTTAGTTTTATTACTATCAAAATCAGTATTAGAAAATACATCAATATTTTTATTGCTTAATTGCTTTTTAACAACATCCGTATTTTTAGAATGATCAATAATATATTTTGTTAATTTAGAAGTATATGCTATTCCATTTTGAAGTGCCATTGATGCATTTCCATCTTTAGAACATACAATACCAACTATTTTTAATTTTGTTGCTTTATCATATAGATTCTTCATATATGATTCATCTTCGGACATATCTTCATATATTTTATATTTTGAATTATATTTATATATATCTGTATTATTAATAAGTCTTAAATCCACATTCATTAATTCTTCATAAGTAAATTCAAATGGTTTATTTTTAACGTCAACAGTTTCACCTGCCATCATTTTGTTAACCATATCATTTAATTCTTCTGGATCTCTAAGTCCTAAATAATAAACTAACATATCAGCAATAGTATGTGGTTCAGTTAAAACAATAATTAATTCATCATAATTTTTAGGCCAAGTACCAGCAAGTACTTCAAAGTTTTCTTCTAACATTTCTATGTCGTCAGTCATCTCTGTATAAATATTAGAATAATTAGAATAAATACTATTTCCAAATGATGAAAATAATGTACTAGGATTTAATTGAACAATTTTTTTATTATATTTTGAATAAATAAGTGGACTAACACTATATCCATAGTGTATAGATGAAATATCATTCTCGACAATTTTATAATTGTTTTCTAAATATTTTTTAAAATTCTTTAAATCATTTTTACTTACATTACCAAACATAGAAGAAACAAATTGTCTTTCATATACTTTATCTTCCTCCATTGTATCATCTTCTTTTGATCCCATCATAGATAATAACATCTGAGTCATATCAGCATTATCTTCATATATGGTTAAAGGATATGAAGACAATGTATCTTCTTGAAGCTTATCTATATAATTTTGAAAACCAGTAGATAATGCTAATATTAAAGCAATTCCTATTATTCCAATTGAACCTGCTAAAGAAACTAAAATAGTTCTTCCTTTTTTAGTCATCAAATTATTAAAAGAAAGAGATAATGCTGTTAAAAATGACATAGTTGTTTTACTAACTTTTCCACCATCTTTTTCTTTTGAAGATGTATTATATGGATTAGTATCAGAAGTTATCTTTCCATCTTTTAAAGTTATTATTCTATTAGAATATTCATTAGCTAAATCTGGATTATGCGTTACTATTATAACTAATTTATCTGATGCTATTTTTTTAAGTAAATTCATTATTTGAATACTAGTCTCAGAATCAAGTGCTCCAGTTGGTTCATCTGCAAGCAAAATATCTGGATTATTTACAAGTGCTCTAGCTATTGCAACTCTTTGCATTTGTCCTCCAGATAACTGATTAGGCTTTTTATTCATGTGTGCTTCAAGACCAACTTCTTTTAATGCTCTTTTTGCTCTTGTAATTGCTTCTTTTTTAGAAATTCCAGATAATTTTAAAGCAAGCACTACATTTTGTAGTACGCTTTGATGAGTAATTAAATTATAATTTTGAAATACAAAACCTATTCTATGATTTCTATAACTATCCCAATCAGAATCTTTATATTTCTTTGTAGATATTCCATTTATAATTAAGTCACCATTTGTATATTTATCTAGACCACCAATTATATTTAAAAGAGTTGTTTTACCACTTCCAGAGGGACCTAAAATAGATGCAAATTCATTTTTTCTAAAACTTACATTTACATCATTAAGAGCTTTTTGCTTTAAATCTGCTGTTTTATATACTTTTGTTATATGTTTAAGCTCTAACATAGTTATCCCCCTTTCATTTAAGTAAATTGTATTTTAACACAAAATATTCTTTTTTTCCATTATTTTTCAATAAAATTTAATACATCTTTATATATTAACTCTTTATTGGTTTCAAACATTAATGCATGTCTCATACCATTATATAATTTATACTCTATATTAGAATAACCAATATTCTTTAAATAATTAATACTTTTTAAGTATAATTTTTCATTCTTTATAACTGGATCATCAGCACCAGCAATAAACAAGATTGGTAATTCTTTGTTTTTTAAAATCCAACCATTTTTAGAATATACATCATTTAACATACTAGTTAAATTAATAAATCCATTCGTTGTAAATATAAAAGAGCAATATTTATCATTAACATATTCATTAACATATTCTTTATCTGTTGATAACCAATCTTTATTATTAACTGGTAATCCAGATAAACCATTTAAAAAGTTACTTCTATATTTTTCTCCTCTAATCTTGCTATATAGTTTTGATAAGAAGATTCCAAACTTAGCAAGAGGATTTATACTAGGTGATCCACATACTATTAATTTGCTAATTTCATAATCATATTTTTTAATATATTTACGTACTACTAAAGAACCCATGCTATGACCAAATAAAATCAATTCTTTATTTGGGAATCTATTTTTAACATATTCTGATATTTGATGTAAATCTTCAACTATATATTCTCCTTTTTCATCATTCATGTAACCCAAATCATCATCACTTATAACACTTTTACCATGTCCTCTATGATCATTAATAATTGTTACATAACCCTTTTTAGTAAAGAATTTCATAAAGTCATAATAATATTCCTTATGTTCAACCATTCCATGAGAAAATTGAATAATTCCTTTTACTTTTTTAGGAATAAACATCATCACGTCAATATTTAATCCATCACACTTTGATTTTAGTTTAAAGTTTTCTTCTTTCATACATGTCACCCATAAAATATTATACAAAAAAAGAATAAACATTCAAGTTTATTCTTATCTAGTAATAACAAGATATTCTTCATATGTAACATTCATTTCATATAGTTTTGTTGCGACTTCTTCTCCAAAATATCTAAAATGCCATGGTTCAAATTTATAACCTGTTATAAATTGTTTACCTTTCATATATCTTTCAATAAATCCATATTTATATGAATTTGCTTTAAGCCATGCATATTCTTTAGTATTTTCAAAATGTCTTGATGATGACGCGGTATTAATATCAACTGCAAGTCCAGTACTATGTTCAGAATGCCCTGGTCTTGCAGAATATGTATCTGCTTTTTTAACGCCATCATTTTTTACATATCTATTATATATTATTTTTTGTGTTGAATAACTTCTATAAGCAGAAACACTCCATAATTTAATTCCATCTTTTTTAGCATCATCAACCATTTTTCTAAAATGCTCAGCTGCCTCTTTATTGAGTGAGCCATTTCCATATCCGCTACCTAATTTTTCCAAATTAGCATTATAGTTCTTATCATGATAATTATATTTGTTTACAAGAATTAATTTTCCATCTTTAACATTTACTTTTTTCATATTAGTATAAAAATCATAATCAATGCCAATCTCAACATATAAAACAACTTCCTCAGTAGTATATTTGTTCTTATTATAATAGTTTTGATATCGATCTATATTTGATATCATAAAATAAGGAGATTTTTTAAATTCTAGTAAATTATTATATTTTTTATTAAGTAAATATTTCTTAATTTCATCTAATTTAAATTCATTGATTATTCTATTAACATAATCAATATCATAACCAAGTAAACTTAAGTCCTTCTTATACTTGCTTTCTTTAGATGATATATCTTCTCCATATTCACCATTATATTTTTCTAATGCATATTCGGTTTCTTCTAAAGTAAACATATCATAATTAATAAGTTGCTTTTTTAATTCCTCTTTAGAAAAAGCAAATAATTTCATATAATTAATTAAATTTAAATATGCATTATTTTTAAAATTAATATTCAAATAATTGATTACAAAACTTTCAACTTTACTATCATAATTTAATTTGGATAATAATTCATCTTTAGAACAATTAAATATTTTTAAATATTTATTAGCATCATTTATTGCATTTATTTGAGTCTTTGTTAATGTTTTAGCACTTACCACATCAGAGAAACTACCATATACTTTTTTACCATTTATTTTTTTATATGCTCTTACTTTATAATAATAAGTTTTATTGGTTTTTAATTTAGTATTATTAAATGATAGTGTATTGGATTTTTTAATTGTTTTAACTTTAGACCATTTTTTATTATTAGTACTTCTATAAACTTCATAGCCAGTAACACTTACTTTATTCCAAGATATTTTAATATTAGTTTTGCCCACACTACTTATTTTTAAGTTTTCTACTTTATTTGGTACTACTTTTTTAGAAACTATATTAGATGTAGTACTTTTTTCTTCATCATATGAAATAACTTTATAATAATATGTTTTTCCGTATGTAAGATTATTATTTAAATAACTATTCTCTGTTATATCTACTATTTGACTAAATTTTCCTTTTTTAGATGTACTTCTAAGTATTTTATAACCATTTACATTTTCATTATTATCCCATACTAAAGTTAAACTATTATTATTAGATTTTTGGACTTTTAAATTAGTAATGTCTAATTCATTAGCTCTTACTCTAACAATAATCATTATTAATAAAAATAATATGATTAATTTTTTCTTCATAAATATACTCCGATTATTATTTTAATTCACTGTATTCTTCATTCAATGCTTTTCTTACCATATCTTTAGCACTTAAATTTTCATTATCTAAGTTATCGATATCTAAATATCTAACTTCATAATAATTATTTTCACTCATTCTTTCAAGTTCTTCTCCACCAAGAACAGGAGTTCCTTTTACTCTTTTAGCGTGAAAAAAATATTGAATTGATTTTTCATCTTCGCTTTTACCCACGTATCCTAATATTTCGATATCAATACCCATTTCTTCATTTACTTCTCTTTTTACATTTTCATATAAGCTTTCGCCTTTTTCGAGACCTCCACCAGGTAAAGAATAATATTCATGAGTAACACCATCTATAACTTTTCTTCTAAAAAATACCAGTAATTTATTGTCTTTAATGATAATTGCTCTTGAACTGATTCTCTTATCCATAATAGTCACGCTCCTTTATATATATTATCATATTTTTATATCAAAAAACGAGTAAATATTAAAATCTACTCGTAAATCTATAACCTTTTGATGGAAATTTAACATAATTTCTAGGATTTTCATATGTACTTCCCTTCATTATTCCAAAGTGAAGATGAGGGCCAGTTGTACAATAGTCATAGCTTTCTCCACCACCACTTTTTCCAATTACAGTACTTATGGTTACATAATCATTTAATTTAACACTAATTGAATGCAAATGCATATATGCAGATGTATATTCCTTACCTTTTATCCTATGTTTTACATATACCTTATTACCACCACAACTTGAATTTCTTTTATTAGGGTTTGCAACTCTGACTATCTTAGTTACTATTCCAGGTGCTGCTGCATATACAGGAGTATTTGTTGGAGTTCCAATATCTATACCATTATGCATTCTATAATAATGGAGTGTTGGATGATATCTAAGACCATATTCACTAGTGATAGTTCCACTTTTTAAAGGTCTTACAAATCCATCAGCGTATGGAACATCTATACAATCAATTATAGGCGTTGTTTCTTTACATCCCCTATCTTTATATATTTTTTCATAAGCAGCCACTTCTTTCTTACTAGCCTCATAATCAGCTTTGGCGTCTTTATGATCATCAACTAAATCATCCATTGTCAAGTTATATTTTTTCAACACATCATTTAACCTATCTATTGTATTTTCTGATTCGTCTATTTTATTTTCTAAATTAATTTGTTCTTGTTTATTTTCTTCTATAAGATTATGCATTTCATCTATCAATTCATCATTATACTTAGTTAATTGTTCAACTATAGAAGAACGATATATAAAATCAGTAAATGTTTTTGCTTCGAATACATATTCCAAATACATATTATTTTCATCCATTACTTGTTTAAAACTTACTAACTTGTCTATTTCTTCCTTTTTATTTTCTATTTCTTCTTCAAGTTCAATTACTTTTTCTTTAGAATCTTTAATAGACACTTCATAAGCATCTATTTCTTTTTCAATATTCTTTAAATCATTTTCGATGCTTTTAATATTGTTTTTAACTTGATTCTGTTTGTTAGTAACTGAATTAAGCGTTGCCTTATCTTTTGCTAATTTGTCTTTTAAATCCTTTAATGATGTCTTATTTGAAGATGCAAAAACATTGCACATCATAAATGAGCATAAAAATGTTGTAAGAATTATTTTTGCTATCTTTTTCATATATACACCACTAACATTATATCAAATATTATTACCATATATAAGGTATTAATCTATATTTTACTTTTTTCATGTAAGATTTATATCACTTTAAATCTCTTTCTAGAATAATTTCTTCATTCTTTATTCTTCTAACAATAATAAATGGATAAATAAAAAATATTATAAATGATATTGGAGAACCTAGTATTAATGGCATTGATAGAAATAAAGTTAATGTTATTAAATACATAGGATGTCTTACTACTCCATATAAGCCAGTATCAACTAACTTTTGATTCTTTTTAACTTCAATTGTTCTTAACAAATAACTATTTTCTCTTAATACTTCTGCATATAAAACATATGAAATTATAAACATAATAGAAGATATAATAACATATATATTAGGTAATTCCATCCATTTGTATCTATAGTTTAATCCTGCGATAACAAAACCAAATATAAACATTAAACCGCTTATTATTAATACTTCTTTTTGATCTTTTTCTTTTTCTTTTGCATTTAATCTATTTTTTAATAATTCCGGATTTTTAATTAACATTACTATTCCAGCAATAAACATAGGAATAAATAATAAGCCCATAAATAGCCATCCATTATAGTAGTTAAATGAACCGGCAGGAATGAATAATAAGATAAATACTAATATTAATCCAATTAAATATTTAGTTATAGCTTCTAAAAATAATTTCATACCATTCACCATAATAATTATATCATAACAAAAGAAAAACAAATATTTTTATTTGTTTTCTAAATATTCAACTAATTTTTTATATGAATCTTGATTCCAGAAACTCCATCTTTCATTATCTGGAAAACATCCTAGTGTTTTTTCTTCTCCTTCTGGAATAAAAACAAAATCCCAACTCCATCCGTATGTCCCTGATTTCTTTATATCTATTTTTCCTTTTGTTATTCCTTCAAATACAACTGGTTCACTACCCGGTTCACTATATGCAATTACTTCCTTGAAATACGCACTTCTGTCATCTATTCCTTCCATTAATTTTAATAATCCGTCCACACCAATTGTATCATCTGCGTAATGAGTATACACTCCAGGAAAACCTTTTAAAGCATTAACAAATAAACCTGTGTCATTTTTTAATACAGCTTTGCCCAGTTTTTCACATGCCCACTTAGCAGAATATTTTGCCACTTCAGTTACGTCATCCGCTTGTATTTCAGGCGTTTCCATTTTAATATTATCAACTTCATATCCGAGTGGTTCTAGAACTTGTTTTGCACTATCAAGTTTAGCCCAATTGCCAGTTACATAAGTTATTGCTTTTTTCATATTGTTACTCCTTATAATATCTTGTATCAATTAATTGATATGATTCATTAATTAATTCTATAATTTTATCATCACTTAATGTATCATTTAAAATAATAGAGACCCAATCTTTTTTACTCATATGATATGCTTCGAATATTCCTTTTGTTTTTAATACATTTTCTATTTTGCTTCTAGAACATTTTACATTTATTATTTCTACTTCTCCATTGCCATCTTCTAATTTTGATAAATCAATATTCATAATTATACCGAACCATTTTCTATTTTTAACATTTCTATATATAGCACACCCTGGATATTTTTCCCATAAGAATTCTGGATCAACATTATATTGGTCTTTAATATATTTGCTGATTCTATTTGCCTGATTGCTTATAAAATAATTGGTTTCAAAACAATTATTTCTAATATCAATTAATATATTTTTATACTCTTCTCTTATTTTATTTACAAATTCTCCAGTCATTTCTGTTCTTATATTTGTATATTCTTCATTAGTTTCATTATCAACTATTTTTCCTTTTACTGTTCCATCAGTTTTAATTGTGATAATCGCATTAAATTCTCCATTATGAAAATTGCATTCATATATATAATGTTCATTTTCTTTTTTGAAACCATAACCGATTAGTTTTTTTATTATTAAATGAGTTCTTTTAAATATAGTGTTTTCTATATTCATAATAATCATCCTATTCTATTTCAAATTCTACCCAAATATAATACATATCATCTTCGCTAACTGGTACATCTGCATCAAATATTACATTTTTAACAAGTCTATATAATCCCTTAGGAAGTTCACCATAATTACAAGACCAATCTTGTTTTAATTCATGTGATTTACCCTCTTCAGCAATATAGCCTATATCATTAAATACACATCCATCTTCAGTTGTAATATCTATTTTTTCATAATCACCAATTTTTGAATTATACTTTTCAATCCAAAAAGCTTCTCCATAAGTAATGTCATATTCACCATTTAATGTTATTACTACAGTAGCACCTGTTTTACTAAGAGTCCCTTCTTTAATATAAATATTCATTATATCATTCAAGTCTCTATCCTTTAACATCTCACAAGTTCCACCATTTTTCTTAACATAGTCATTAATTATATTAAATATTTGATGCGCATCTTCATATTTACTTAATCCTAATATGTCATCAAAATATGAATCTCCACCTTCTGCAATAATTTTTCCCGTTAACTCCTCATATGCAATACTATAGCCATGCTCTTCACCATATAATTTACAATGTATTGTTTCTTCTATTTCTCTTCCTGTATCTCTTCTAAAAAGATTTCTATATGCGATAAGCAATATAAAATATAATAATATAAGTGCAGGTATACCAATTAAAACCCATTTAATTATCTTTAATATTAATCCTGCCAGTTTTTCAGTATTTGATACCTTCTCCACTAAAATATTTTGAATATCATTATCAAGTAGTTCATCAATGCTTACATTTAATTCTTTTGATAAAAGTTTTAATTGTTCTGGATTTGGAAATGTTTCTCCCAATTCCCAATTACTAATAGTTTGTCTTGTTACATCTATTTTTTCTCCTAATTGTTCTTGTGAAAGACCTTTTTTCTTTCTTAACTTTAAAATATTATCTCCTAATTTCATAATATCTCCTTTCAACAACAATTATAGTTTAATTATATTTAATAATCTATCAAATATCTTTGGAAATGTGTCAAAGATATTTAACATTTACTTATAAATAAATTATTATTTTAAATTTAGTTTTTTTAACTCTATCCAAACTAAAGGTGATACCATAGATTCTTTCAATGAATCTATATCATACCATTTAGCGCCCAAAGAATCAAAACCATCTGCATCTTCTTTTAAATTACCACTTTTCAACTGAACTTTATAAAAAATTCCTATATGGTGCATATTTTCAATTTCATCATGATGTAACCAATCAACTACTACTGATTCAGCATCAAATAATTTATATGATTTAACATCTGCATTTAATTCTTCTTTTATTTCTCTCTTTAATGTTTCTTCTGGTTTTTCACCATGTTCAATACTTCCACCTGGCAAATCTAATTTTCCTATATAAGCGCCTCTTGATTTTAATACAAGAGCAATTTTTCCACTATTAATAATTAAACCATAAACTCCCAAATGTCTCTTTTCCATAAAACCTCCTAATATAAAAACTATTATTTTAATAACTTTTCAAATGCATTAGCATTTAATATTGTATTCGAAATAAATTCTCCTTTATAGAAGTTAGCCCAGTTATTTATTATACATGGTGCATTTTTAGCTTTTTCTAAAGAATCTATTTTTATAAAATTTAATTTAATTCCTTTTTCTTTAGCATAATCAGATAATTCTTTAACTTCATACTCTACATAAGGACACTCATTAGAATAATAAATAGTAAAATCTTTATTATCTATTTTCATTTCTCTAGCAGAATCATTAAATTTAGGAGTTTCTGATTCATCAAACTGCAATGCTAATAATTCATAGTCTTTAATGGAATCTACAACTTTAAATCCAAAATGTTCAAAGAATTTCTTTTCTCCAAGAAATGGTTTTTTCTTTTCTGATACCAATGTACATATTCCACTCATTTTTTTATTTTTAGCATCTTCTATAGCATATTCAAGTAGTTCCTTTGCAATTCCTTTTCCTTTAAAACTTCCAGCTACCCAAAGGCAATAAATATATTCATAGTTTTTACCATTTATTGGTACCCATGCTGTCTCGATTGGTTCATATTCAATAAAAATTTTACCTCTAGCATTTAGTTTTCTAAAAACATGTCCATCTTTTAATTTACTCTTAATCCATTCTTTCTTTTTATCTACTCCAATTTGATGCTTAGGATCACCTATCGCACAACATATATGCTCATTATCTATATTTTCATCATTTAAATTAATATACTCATTCATATTTACCCTCCATAATTATTATAACATAAAGTTCATAATTCTTTCGTAGTTAATTTTGCACAAAAAAAGGCCTCAAATAAAGGTCTAATTTACTAATGGTCGGGAAGACAGGATTTGAACCTGCAACCCCTTGGTCCCAAACCAAATGCTCTACCAAGTTGAGCCACTTCCCGCTATCAATGGTGCGCCCAAGAGGAGTCGAACCCCTAACCTTTTGATCCGTAGTCAAATGCTCTATCCAATTGAGCTATGAGCGCAGGTTGACGCTAAAAATTAAGATGGTGGCTTCAGTTGGAATCGAACCAACGACACCAAGATTTTCAGTCTTGTGCTCTGCCAACTGAGCTATGAAGCCACATGGCGGTTCGTACGGGACTTGAACCCGTGATCTCTCGCGTGACAGGCGAGCGTGATAACCA
>JAFRQT010000015.1 GCA_017428485.1 Bacilli bacterium
TACATTTAAAGGATGGTATGATAATGCTGACTATACAAAAGGAAAACAATATTATAATGAAAATAATGTAGCAGTAAGGACATATGATAAGACTTCAAATTTAACTCTATATGCAGGATGGAGTAAAGTAGTAGTAGTACAGACATATCAAGTAACATTTAATATAAATGGAGGAAGCGGAACAACACCAGGAAGAGTAAATGCAGTACTTGGAAGTGCAATGCCAAGTATAACAAGTAGTATACCAACGAGAAGTGGATACATATTCATGGGTTGGTATGATAATACTGACTATACAAAAGGTACCCAATATTATACAAATAAAAATGTATCTGCTAGAAATTATGATAAAACATCAGGAATAACATTATATGCTGGATGGAAATCTAATGAGATTAAATGCACAATTACATACAATGCAAATGGAGGAAGTGGTGCACCTGGTGCTCAAACATATACTTATGCAACAAGCGGAACTATTAATCTTTCTTCAACTGTGCCGACAAGAAGTGGCTTTATTTTCTTGGGATGGGCAACTTCGAGTTCAGCGACTATAGCAAAATATTCTGCCGGACAATCATGGAACAAATCAAATAAAGGAAATTATACTCTATATGCAGTTTGGGGTTCATCATTAAAGATTTATTACCTTTCATTAGGAAGATATGACGGATTCTTAATAATGGGTAATGGAACAACATTGTTTATTGATGGGGGTGATCCTTCTCCAGGGCACAAATGTGTAGAATTCTTGCAAAATATGGGAATAACAAAAATAGATGGTTTAATAGGATCCCATCTACATTATAATCATATAGCTGCTCATGAAGAAATAATAGATAATTTTAATGTTAAGGCGGTATATTATCCAGATGATCCAAGAACATGTAAAGAAAGAAAAACATGTAAAGATAGTGCAGTTAAACCAGATGGATTAATTCCAAAGTTAAATAATATTCAAGTTAATGTAGTAACTCCTCAAATGAATTATAAAATTGGAAATTTAGAATTTGATATTTTAGCTCCATTTGATTTGAATGGTAGCACTAATGATAACTCATTAAATATGATTTTAAAATATGGTAGCCATAAATTCTATTTTACAGGTGATACTGGAACTTCTGTTTTAAAGAAAATATATCAAACATATGATTCTAGTGTTTATGAAAATATTTCAATATTTAAACATCCACATCATGGTCAAAACGAGGTCCCTTCTAGCTTAATCAAAGTTATGAAACCACAATATGTTATAGTACCAAATAATACTAAAAGCTTGGCAGGCAGTGAATATAAAAGTGTTAAATCTACTGTATATGAACTTAATAATAATAAGGGTGGTTATGTTCTAGCAGAAAGTGATGGAACAACACTAAAAGTAACTGATAAAAGAAAACCATAACAAATAAAAAAGATTACAATTTTGGTAATCTTTTTTTGTACCATGGAAGTAATCCAATTCGTTCTGGATTATGTATTGGAAGTTGCCAGAAATAATAATCAGGAAAATTATTTCCTTCGATGATTCCTGGACCTTTAGGACCAATATATACGTCCCATCCAACAAACTTTACTTCGGGAACTTCTAATGCTGCCTTTAAGCACATATCCATTGCTTCTTTAAATAAAGGAAGTTGATATCCTTCAAATTTAATATGTGTATAAGGATGCTCAGTGTATATTTGCCTATGCTCTGTTCTACCATATTTAACTAGTTTGCCCGTTTTTAAATCAACTGGAATATTTATTCCATCAAATCCTAAATTATCAACGTAATGTCCACCATTTCCTGCTTTATAAGCAGCATATACAACTTCTGGTTTTCCATTTGTAACAATAGTTTGAATTCTAACACAGTTAATTGAGTTGGGATGCATACGAGCCATATCTTTATGTTGAATAGCTTGTTCTTCGCATACTCCAAAATTCTTTTCTTTTACATAATTATATAAATCTTCTATTTTTTTATAATCACTAACTTTTAATTTTTCTATTCCTTTTCCACTATCACCATCATCTGGTTTTGCAAATATATATTCTTTATTTTTAACAAACTTTTTAAATTCTTGAAGAGTACATGTATGCATATTAACAAATTCTCTTCCTAAATATTTTTTAAATCTTTCATTGAATTGACTTTTTTTATCAAATAGGTCACTAAAAGCAGGATCATTTAACATGTTAAGCATTTTCTTATTTTTAAATCTTGTTACAAAAGTTTTTCTTTTATCATGTTTAATATCATAGAATTCAAATATATCATAATCATTATATCCAGCTCCATAAAGAAGCGCACATTTGGCAATGTCATAAAAGAGATATAATTTACTTTTTCCTGTTTTTTCATGAATAGAGTTAATAACTTTATTTAAAGTTTTAAATCTTGCTCCACTTAATACTCTTAAAGCATAAGGTACTTTCATATAATCACCATCCTTTTTAATTTTACATAAAAATGCAATATCTTTCAATAAAAAATTTTATTCATATACATAAATAATATAAATATACTTTATTAAAGAGGGAGGAATAATTATAAAAAAAATATTGCTAATTTTTTCAGTATGTTTTTTACTTTTTGGATGCAGTAGCATGAATGCTAATAAAATTATTTCTGAATACAAAAAGAATTTAAATACTGAAAAATATGAATTAACTGGTCAAATGGATATTGTTAGTAATGAAGAATTATATCATTATGATGTTAAGGTGGATTATATGCAAGGAGATTATTATAAAGCAACTTTAATTAATAAAGACAATAATCATGAGCAAATAATTTTAAAGAATGAAAGCGGTGTTTATGTTATAACACCAGAACTTAATAAAAGTTTTAAATTTCAAAGTGAGTGGCCATATAATAGTAGTCAAGCATATATATTATCATCGCTACTCAAAGATTTAGAAAATGATTCAAATGTATTATATGAAGAAAAAGATGATAATTATATTTTAAGTTCAACTGTTAATTATCCTAATAATAGTTCTTTGATTAGTCAAAAAATAACTTTTAATAAAGATTTTATGCCTAAGCAAGTAGAAGTATATAATAAAGAAGGCATAGTAAATATTGATTTTAAAATATCACAAATTAATTTAAAACCAGATTTTGACAAAGAAAATTTTGATGTTAACAATAGTGTATCCAAAGATTGCTGCAGTGTTAGCAAACTAGATGAAATAGTATATCCGATGTATTTACCCGAAGGAACACTATTTAAAAATGAAGAGATGATAAAAACCGATGCATCTGAAAGAGTAATATTAACTTTCTCTGGAGATAAGCCATTTGTATTAATTGAAGAAGCGAGTAAAGCTCCTGATGAGTTTGAAATCAATACTACTTCGGGTGAACTTGTATTTTATGAAAACGTTCTTGGAAATCTTACTGGAAGTACATTAAATTGGACAATGGATGGAAAAGACTACTATATCATTAGTGATAATTTAACAAATGAAGAGTTTTTAAAAGTAGCATCTTCAACATCAGTAGTATCTTTAACAAAGTAATAAAAAGTTTCATTAAATGAAACTTTTTATTATTTGATGATTTTTTATTATTTTTATGATATTATTTTATTAGAATAATAAGGAGAAAGAATGAATAAAAATAAAGCAATTTATATATTATTGTTAATAATATTTGTTGTATTAGTTTTAGCTCTAGATATAACATTTTATTTAAATTATTCTAATATATCTGGAAAATTAAGTATTAAAAAGAAATTTTATGATATTAATTATATAACAGAAAAAAATAATGTTAAATTATATAATGAAGCAATAAATGTAAATATAAATAATATTAATGAGGAAGTATATTTTGACATCTATAATAGTGGAAATGAAAATGCAGTTCTAGAAAATGTAACAATTTCCTCAATCACTTCTGAAGTAGAAAAAGAAAAATTTATCATAAATTCTTCTATGAAGGAAAAAGATATTATAAAAGGTGGGGAAACAAAAAGAGTATATATAAATATCTCATGTGAAAGCTGTGATACCGAAAATGTAAAGCTTGCATTTAATGTGAAATATGATTTTGTAGAATAATTCTTTTAAAACAAATGTTTTTTTGATATAATTAAATAGATTAGGAGGATACATGAAAGAAATAATATCAAGTTTAGATATTGGTAGTTCTACTGTTAAATTAGTAGTTGGTGAAGTTTATAAAAATGAAGTTCACGTTCTTGCTGTATCTGAAGTTAAATCAAAAGGAGTTAAAAAAGGAATAATTGTTAATCCTGAAGAAGCGTTGATATCACTAAAAGAATTATTTTCAAGATGTGAAGAATTATTAAATTTTAAGATAGACAAAGTTTTATTAACAATACCATCTTATTATGCAGAATTTTCTGTTGTCGAAGGACAAGTAGCAATTGATAATGAAGAAAAAATAGTAAAAAGTGAAGATTTAATACGAGCATTAAGTTCATGTATTTATAATAAAGTACCTAATAACAAAGAATTTGTTGGAATTATGCCAATAGAATTCACACTTGATGGATCTAAAAAAGTAAAGAATCCAATTGGTCAAAATGCTACCAAAATAAAATGCAAAGCTGTAATGTCTTTAGCGCCAAAGAAAAACATATACGCTGCTGTATCAGTACTTGAAAGTTTGGGTGTAGGAATAGTTGATATTAATTTTGGAGGAGTAGCAGATTATTTTGAATTTAAAACTTCTGAAATGGATAAAAAGAATACTGTTGTTATAAATATCGGTGATGAAAAAACAGAAGTAAGTATTATTAAAAAAGGAATACTAATTGAAACAGAATGCATTGAAATAGGCAGCAAAAATATAGATAGAGATATATGTTATATATATGATATTCCAAGAAAAAAAGCTAGAGAACTAAAAGAAAAATTTGCACTTGCTAGCAAAAGAAATGCATCAACATCTTGGAGTGAAGAAGTAATAAATAATCAAAAAGAAACTATAAAAATTAGCCAATATGAAATAAGTGAGATAATTCATTCAAGAGTAAGAGAAATACTTGAACTTTCGAAAAAACAAATAAATCTCTTAACAAAGCTTGAAATTAGTTATATAATATTTACAGGGGGAGCAACTGAGTTAAATGACTTTAATTTAGTCCTTGATGAAGTATTTAATCGTGATATGGAAAGACATCATGTTAAAGAAATGGGATGTCGACATAATAAATACTCAAGCGTTATTGGATTAATTAAATATTATCATGAAAAACTTGCATTTAGAAATAGACTTGCATATACAGTGACAGAAGAAAAACAAGAGGCATTAATAAATACAAAAAAATCAAATAATACAATACTAGGAAAAATATATGGATATTTTTTCAATAGTTAAGGAGTGAATTTATGAACAATAAGTTAGAAATGGATCAAATAGCTGATATTAAAGTAATTGGTATTGGTGGTGGAGGATGCAACGCAGTTAACAGAATGATTGATTCTGGGCTTCGTGGTGTTGAATTTATAGTTGCCAATACTGATCAACAAGTTTTAAATGTATCACAAGCCGAACATAAAATCCAACTTGGTAAAACTATTACTAAGGGTAGAGGAGCTGGAACAAGACCAGAAGTTGGACGCGAGGCAGCTTTAGAAACTAAAGAAGAAATCGAAGATACTTTACGCGGTGCTGATATGGTATTTGTTACATGCGGACTTGGTGGTGGTACTGGAACAGGTGCTGCTCCAGTTGTAGCAGAGATAGCTCAAAGTCTTGGATGTTTAACTGTAGCTATTGTAACTAAACCATTTAAATTTGAAGGTAAGAAGAGAATGGATTATGCTTTAGTTGGTTTGGATGAGCTTAGAAAACATGTTGATACAATGGTAGTTATTCCAAATGATAGATTAAGAGATTTAATTGATAGATCTACACCATTAAATGCTGCATTTAAAGAAGTAGATAATGTATTAAGATTAGGAGTCCAATCAATATCAGATTTAATCTCTGTTCCTGGACTTGTTAACTTAGATTTTGCTGATGTAAGAACAATAATGGAACATAGAGGGGACGCTTTAATCGGTATTGGAGTTGGTTTTGGAGACAATAGAGCAGTTGAAGCTGCTAAACAAGCAGTAAATAGTCCACTTCTTGAACAAACAATTAATGGAGCAACTGATTGTATTGTAAATATTACTGGCGGAAATTCAATGACACTATTTGAAGCAGAAGATGCAGTTGAAGTTGTAAGAGCAGCAGCTAATACAGATGTTAACATTATATTTGGTGCTGTTATAAATGAAGCATTAACTGATGAAATAGTTGTAACAGTAATAGCTACTGGATTTGAAGATTCAACAGAACCTTTATATAGATCAATCGAAGGTGAAAAGAAGCAACCAGAACCAGTAGTACAAGAAGAAGAGGAAGAAGAACTTGAAATGCCTGCTTTCTTAAGAAATAGAGATTTATAAGAGCTTAAAGCTCTTTTTTATTTATATTAAAAAATTATAAAAAATGATATAATACATTTGAGGTTTAATTATGCAAATAGAAATAAATGGAAAAATATTTAATGTCTATATAACACGTAAAAATAATAAAAACATGTATCTAAGAGTTAAAGATGATGGTATCTATATAACATGTAATTATTTAACTACCAAAGGATTAATTAAATCTTTTATAGAAAACAACATTAATTCAATAATTAAAATGGATAATATTGTTCAAAAAAGAAAAGAGAAGCAAGAGGAATTTTATTATTTGGGTAATAAATATAATGTCGTAGTATTAAATACAATATCAAAAATAGAGTTTAGTGATGATATAGTGTTTGTTAAAAATAAAACATATTTAAACACTTTTTTAAAAAATGAATGCGAAAGAATATTTAATGAAAGAGTAAAAGTATGCTATAATTTATTTGAGGAAAATATCCCTTATCCAAAAGTAATGATAGGTAAAATGAAAAGAAAATGGGGTTATTGTAATAAAAGAGGAGAAATAATAAAATTAAATTTTGAATTAATAAAATATAGTATAAATGAAATAGATTATGTTATAATACATGAACTTTCTCATTTTCTAGAATTTAATCATTCTAAAAGATTTTGGAGTTATGTAAAAAAATATATGCCTAATTATAAAGAGGCACAAAAAGTATTAAAGGAGGACTAATATGCTAATAACATCTAAAGATAATAATAGAATTAAAGAAATAAGAAAATTATTAAATAAAAAATATTCTTTAGAAAAAGGATTATTTGTTATTGAAGGCGAAAATTTAGTAACCGAAGCAATTAAAAATAATGTACTACAAGAATTATATGTATTAGATGGCTATAATTGCAATCTAAGTTTTAATTATGACAATGTTTCTTTAGATGTTATGAAAAGTATTAGTGATTTAAAAAGTACTCCAAGACTTCTTGGTATAGCTTCTTTTGATAATAAGAAAGTATTAGGCAAAAGAATAGTTTTACTTGATGAAATACAAGATCCAGGGAATGCGGGGACTATTATTAGAAATTCAGTTGCATTTGGAATAGATACAATTGTTTTTTCTAAAAATTCGGTAAGTCCATATAATGAAAAGGTATTAAGAAGTACAGGGGGTATGATTTTTAATATTAATATTGTTATTGATGATTTAGAAAATATAATCAAAGATATAAAGCAAAAAAATATTAAAGTAATAGGTACATCCCTACATACCGACAATGATTTAGAATCAATTTCTAATCTAGAGACATATGCAGTTGTATTTGGTAATGAAGGCAATGGCGTAAGAAAAGAAATATTAAATATGTGTGATGAAGTAGTTAAAATAAAAATGGACTCTAATTGTGAAAGCTTAAATGTTGGAGTTTCTAGTGGAATAGTTCTATATCACTTATTTGAGGTGTAGTATGAAATATATTTATATAGGAAGAATAGTTAATACTCATGCTTTAAAAGGTGAAGTTAGAATTATAAGTGATTTTGATTATAAAGATAGAGTATTTAAAAAAGATAATGTTTTCTATATTGGAGATGCTAAAGAAGAAGTAAAAGTAGAAAGTTATAGAAAACATAAACAATTTGATATGGTTAAATTTAATGGAATAGATAGTATTAATGATGTATTAAAATATAAAGGATGTAAAGTTTATATTGATGAAGATAGTTTAAAACTTGGTGATGATGAAATACTATCCAGTGATTTAATTAATTATGAAGTTTATAATGATGAAAAATGTATTGGAAAAATAAGTGAATATAGATGTGATAATGGTAATAGATTAATTAAAGTTAATGATAAGTATATTCCTTATAATAGTAATTTTATTGTAAAGTATGATAAAATAAATAAAGTAATATATTTTCATGACATAGGAGTGTTTTTATGAGAATAGATATATTAACATTATTCCCACATATGTTTGATGGTTTCTTATCAGAAAGTATAATTAAAAGGGCCATTGAAAGAGGACAGGTAAGTATAAATATAATTGATATAAGAGACTATACACCATATAAAAACAATCAAGTTGACGATTATCAATTTGGTGGTGGCGGTGGCATGATAATGATGTGCGAACCAGTATTTAATGCAGTTGAAAGCATTAAAGATGATGATGCCTATGTTATATTATTAACTCCAAGAGGGAAAACGTATAATGAGAAAAAAGCATATGAATTTAAAGATAAAAAACATTTAATAATTATATGTGGCCATTATGAAGGATTCGATGAGAGAATATATACTTTAGCAGATGAACTTGTATCTATTGGAAATTATATTTTAACTGGAGGAGAAATACCTGCAATGGCAATTGCTGATTCAGTTACAAGACTTGTTGATGGAGTTATAACTAATACTAGTTTAGAAACAGAAAGTTTCAATGATAATTTACTTGATTACCCAGTTTATACTAAACCAAGAGTATTTAGAGGAATGGAAGTTCCAGAAGTATTAATTAATGGAAATCATAAATTAATAAATGAATATAGAGAAAGTGAAAGAAAAAGAATAACAAAAGAATATAGGGATGATTTGTTGTAGGAGGGTTTTATATGAAGTACGTAATAGATAAGAATAACGAAAAAATGAAGCTTATGTATTATAGTGTAAAATTAGTTGGGCTTGATGTTGAGCCAAAAAATGATGTTAAGAACTTAAAAATTAAAGCTAAAAAAGTAGTTATTGTAGATCCAGAATTGCGTGAATCTTATATAAAACAAAGGATAAACAAAAAAATAGATAAAGTAATAGACTTTATGCTTAAAATATTAAATGATGATGGCACTAGTGATGATGATGCTGGAATGGTGCTTGATGAAATAAATAAATTAAAAGGAATAATTATTAATAAATACAAGGAGCATATGAAAATAACTGAATACAAAACATTATTAACAAAATTGATAATGATTGAAGAAGAGTTTAAAAAGAATTATAATCAAAAGATGTTTTCGAATTATATGCAAAATGTAGTATATGAGGAAGTAAGAAGCGAGGGAAGAGGAAGATAATGAAAGAAGAATTTAAATTAATGAACTTGAAAGGTACAACAGATTTTTTACCTGAAGAGCAAATTATAAGGAATAATATAGTTGATGTTTTAAAAAAGACTTTTGAATCTTATGGATTTTTGCCTATTGAAACACCGGTACTTTGTTATTATGATTTGCTTGCAAGTAAATATGCTGGTGGGTCAGAAATATTAAAAGAGGTATATAAACTTACTGATCAAGGTAAAAGAGAAATAGGACTTCGTTATGATTTGACTGTTCCTTTTTCTAAGGTTATTGGAATGAATAAAGGATTGATATTACCTTTTAAGAGATATGAAATAGGTAAAGTGTTTAGAGATGGGCCTGTTAAACTAGGTCGTGCTCGTGAATTTTATCAATGTGATGTCGATGCTTGTGGAACAGAAAGTCCATATGCAGAAGTAGAATACTTTATGATGATGAAAGAAGTATTTGAAAAATTAAATATAGATGTTGAAATTAGATATAACAATAGGAAATTTTTAAGTGGACTTTTAGAATATGCAGGTGTCTCAAAAGATAATATTCCAGCATTTATTATATCAGTTGATAAATTAGACAAAATAAGTAAAGAGGATATTAAAAAAGAACTATTATCCCATACAGATGAAAAAATAGTGGATAAAGTATTTGATTTATTTAATAAAAACTTAGAAGAGTTAAATAAAATATTAGTTAATAATCTAAATGAGAATTTAGAAACTGGATTAAAAGAATTAAATGAATTAAATAAATTAATAACTGATATTGGGTTAAACAAAGTATGTAAATTTACTCCTTTCTTAGCAAGAGGATTAGAAATATATACAGGAGTAGTGTGGGAGGTATTTGATTCTACATTACAATTCAAGTCTGCTCTTGGTGGAGGAGGTAGATATGATAAAATCATAACTAACTTCTTAAATGATGGAAACGTATATCCTGCGATTGGATGCTCATTTGGACTTGAACCAATATATGAAATCTTAAAAGAAAGACAAATGAATTTATTAAAGAAATATGATGTTTATGTATATGAATTTAATAATGATTATAATTTATTTAAAATATCAGATCTATTAAGGAAGAATGGATATAAAGTTCTAACAGAATTAAATAATATCAAATTAAAAAAAGCGATGAATATTGCTAATAGGGAAAAAATAGATAAAGTAATAATTATTGGTGAGGATGAACTTAAAAATAATTCTGTAACCATTAAAAACATGGAGACTGGAAACCAAGAAGTAGTTAAAATAGATGATATATTAAAAAGAATTAATGAAATTTAAAAAAGAGTGATTAATCACTCTTTTTTATTCACATATATATTCTCTAGATTCAACTAATTGTTTTATAGTGCTACTAAAATTAGTTCTCTCGAAGTTAATGCCTAAATTTTTAATTTGCGCATCCGTTGCAACATTATAATCAATTGCAATATATATAACAACTTCATCCGTGTATTCAATTGAAACTGTAATCCCATTTTCATACAATGAATTTAATCCTAAATTTTTTAATATATCATTTTGTATATAAAGCTTGTTTTCATAGTTTAGATTGTTTGTATTTTCAAATCCAAATTCTATAGGATCTTTTGTGAACTTAAATGTACTTTTATTTAATGTGTTATTGCTTGCTTCAAATTTAATTGTTTCTTTATCACCATGTTTAATTCTTGTGCATAGTACTGTTCCAGTAGTTGTTGTGGGAACAACAATTGGTGTATTCATGTTGGTAGGATCAGTTGTATTATTTTGAGCATTTTTCTTGACTACTAAGTTATAGATTAGTATTACTATAACCATAAAAATTATTATTCCTAAACTAATTATTATATGTTTTTTTTCCATATCATCACCTATAATAAATTATATCACATGAAAAAAATAATACAATAAAAAAACATCTTTAGAGATGTTAATTATTAAATGGTGACCCGTACGGGATTTGAACCCATAAATGCACGCGTGAAAGGCGTGTGTGTTAACCGTTTCACCAACGGGCCAATTAATGGTGGGCCTGAATGGACTTGAACCATCGACCTTTCGCTTATCAGACGAACGCTCTAACCAGCTGAGCTACAAGCCCAATTTGGCACTATTTCTGCACCGACTACTTAATTCTATACTATTTTTCCTAAAAAATCAACAACTTTTTAAAAAAATTAACAAATTATTGAAAAATGAAAATAATTATTGTATTATTAAATAGTATAGTATATTTAGAATAGGAGAATAATATGGAAGCATCTGAAATGAATTATTTGGCTGAATTTTTAATAATTGCTTTATCATTAACATTAGTATATTCTATATTGATAATGCTAGGTGGTAATAAGATATTTAAAAAAGCGAATCAAAAAGAAGTAACTGCATATTATCCAATTTTGAATCTCTTTACTATGCTTGAAATTACTGACACATCAATATATTTAGGTATATTGTTTTTTGTTCCTGCTTTAAATGTAATAGCACTTTCAATAATGTTATATCGTTTAGGAAAAGTATTTAATACAAGTATTGCTTATAAGATAGGACTAGTATTATTGCCAATAGTTTGTTATCCTTTGCTTGCATTTGGTACATATCAATATAAAGTAGCTAAAAAAAATAGTGATATGATGAATATGAAAGTTGATGATATAAATATGATGACTCAAGCAGAACTAGATAAATTAAATGCAAGTCTAAAAGAAGAGGAAAACCCTAAAGTAGATTCAATATTTAAAGGAAATATAAAAGTTGATGATGATGTTCAGCCATATAGAGCAGTTAAGGCAGATGTTCTTGGAATTCAAAAACTAAGAAATGTGGATACTAGTAAAGGAATAGATTTAAAAACTTATCCTGAAAATAAATCAGTTCAAAGTCAAAATCAAGAACATAAAAAAGATGATGATGTTGAATTTATTGACTTATAAAGTGTAAAGTGATTGTTTACACTTTTTATTTATTCTTGTATAATTAATTATGGAGATACGATAGATATGGCAGAATATAATGAAAAATCAATTAAAATATTAGAAGGTTTAGAGGCAGTTAGAAAAAGACCTGGTATGTACATTGGTTCTACAGACAAAAGAGGTCTTCATCATTTAATATGGGAAATTGTTGATAATGCAATAGATGAGGCTATCAATGGCTATGGTAAAAGGATAGTTGTAACGTTAACTAAAAGTGGTAGCGTTAAGGTAAGCGATGAGGGTCGTGGAGTTCCTATAGGAAAGCACGCATCAGGTAAGAGTACCCCTGAAGTTATATATACTGTTTTACATGCGGGTGGTAAATTTGAAGCTGACGGATACAAGGTAAGCGGCGGACTTCATGGTGTAGGATCTTCAGTAGTTAATGCTTTATCTAAATGGATGAAAGTAACCATATGTAGAGAAGGAAAAATATGTGAAATAACTTTTAAAGATGGTGGGAAAGTAGATAGTCCTTTAAAACAAATTGGCACAACTAGAGCGACAGGAACAACTGTTGAGTTTTTCCCTGATCCAGAAATATTTGGAAATGCTCGTTTCAGCTATACAACAGTATGTGAAAGAATGCAAGAAAGTGCCTTTTTAATAAATGGCCTTACTATGGAAGTAGTAGATGAAGAAGATGATAAACATAGTGTATTCTCATATGAAAATGGACTTGTATCTTTCATAGAATATATTAATGATGGAAAAAATCCAATACATAAAATAATTAATTTTAGTGGTGAAAAGAATGGTATACTTGTTGATATTGCAATGCAGTATACAGATACATACAATGAAAATATTATGTCTTTTGTAAACAATGTTAAAACAATAGATGGTGGAACACATGAGGTTGGATTTAAAACAGGTCTTACAAAAGCATTTAATGAATATGTAAAAAAGAATAACTTACTTAAAGGTAATGATACTCTTGATGGTAGTGATGCAAGAGAAGGCCTTAGTGCAATTATTAGTTTAAAAATACCTGAAACATTACTTCAATTTGAAGGGCAAACTAAAGGTAAATTAGGAACTCCTCAAGCAAAAACAGTTGTTGAAAGTTTAGTATATGAAAAATTAAGTTATTATTTAGAAGAAAATAAAGAAACAGCATCTAACATAATGGATAAGGCACTAAAAAGTAAACTTGCTCGTGAAGCAGCAAGAAAAGCAAGAGCTGATGTTAGAAATGGCAAAAATAAATCAAAAGTAGAGAAAAACTTATCTGGAAAACTTGCTCCAGCGGGTACTAAAAATCCTAAAGTAAATGAATTATTTATAGTCGAAGGTGATTCTGCCGGAGGTTCTGCTAAGAGTGGAAGAGATAGAAAATTTCAAGCAATATTACCACTTCGTGGAAAAGTATTAAATACTAGTAAAGCTAGTATGGATGAAGTATATAAGAATGAAGAATTAAATACTTTAATTTATACAATTGGAGCTGGGGTAGGACAAAGCTTTGATGTAAGTGAATCTAATTATGATAAAGTAATTATAATGACAGATGCAGATGTAGATGGAGCTCATATACAAATTCTTTTGCTTACATTCTTTTATCATTATATGAGACCATTAATTGAAAATGGAAAACTATATATTGCGCTTCCGCCACTATATAAATTAGATTATGGTAAAGGTAAGAAGTTCTATGCATACTCAGATGATGAATTAAATGAATTAAAGACTCAAAATTCAGGAAAGTGTAATATTCAAAGATATAAAGGTCTTGGTGAAATGAATGCAGATCAACTATGGGAAACTACAATGAATCCTGATTCTAGAAGTTTAATTAGAGTAAATATTAGTGATGCTGCTCTTGCAGAAAGAAGAGTAGACGTTTTAATGGGCGATAAAGTTGAACCAAGAAAAGAGTGGATTAATGAAAATGTTGAATTCACTATGGAAGATGATTATAGGAACTAGGTGTTGATATGAAGGATACAAATGAGTTATTAAAAAGAATACAAGATTATGCTTTAGAAGAAATAATGGGTGATAGATTTGGCTCATATGCTAAAGAAATCATTTTAGATAGAGCAATTCCAGATGTTAGAGATGGTCTTAAACCTGTTCAAAGAAGAATTCTTTATGCTATGTATAAAGCAAATAATACATGGGATAAAGGATATATCAAATGTGCAGCTACTGTAGGAGATGTTCTAGGTAAATTCCACCCACATGGTGACTCTTCTGTATATGATGCAATGGTACGTATGAGTCAATGGTGGAAACAAAATGAAATACTCGTAGATATTCAAGGCAATAATGGTTCTATCGATGGTGATGGTGCAGCTGCATATCGTTATACTGAAGCAAGACTTGCTAAAATAAGTAGTGAATTATTATGCGATTTAGATAAAGACACAGTAAAATGGGCTCCTAACTTTGATGATAGATTTTTAGAGCCTACAGTTTTACCCGCTAAATTTCCAAACTTACTTGTTAATGGTACAAATGGTATTTCAGCAGGATATGCTACAAATATTCCACCTCACAATTTAGGTGAAATTATTGATGCAACAGTTAAAAGAATAGATTCTCCAAATTGTAGACTTGATACAATTTTAGAAATAGTAAAAGGTCCTGATTTTCCAACTGGTGGTATAGTTGAAGGAAAAGAAGGAATAATTGATGCATTTACTACTGGACGTGGAAAAGTAATTGTTAAGAGTAAAACAGAATTTAAAAAAGAAAAAGGAAAAGAACAAATAATTATCAGTGAAATTCCTTTTGAAGTTAATAAGGCTTTATTAGTTCAAAAAATAGATGCTCTTAGAATCGATAAAAAAATAGATGGAATTAGTGAAGTAAGAGATGAAACTGATAGAGAAGGTTTAAGAATTGCAATAGATTTAAAGAGTGGTGCTAATAAGGATTTAGTATTAAATTACTTACTTAAAAATACTGATTTACAAGTATCATATAATTATAATATGGTTGCTATAGTTAATAGAACACCAAAAACGCTTGGAATTATTCCAATGTTGGATGCATATATTGAGCATTTTAGAGAAGTTATTACTAAAAGAACAGAATTTAATCTAGCAGCTTATAAAAAAGAATATAATATTGTTTCTGGTCTTATTAAAGCAATATCTATTTTAGATGATGTTATTAAAACAATACGTGCTAGTAAGAATAAAATAGATGCTAAATATAATTTAGTAGATAAATATCAGTTTACTGAAGAACAAGCAGAAGCAATTGTAATGTTACAACTATATAAATTAACTAATACAGATATAGTTACTTTAGAAGAAAGAAGTAAAACATTACAAGAGTTAATCAAAGAATGTGAACATATACTTGAAGATGAAAATGAACTTAAGAATGTAATGAAGAGTGAACTTCGTGAAATCAAGAAGAATTATCCATCTCCAAGAAAAACAGTTATTAAAGATGAAATAACTGAAATAAAAATAGATGAACTTGATATGGTAAGCAAAGAAGACTTTATTGTTTGTATATCTAATGCTGGATATGTTAAAAAGCATTCACTTAAAATGTTTGAAGCTAATAAAGATGAATATCCTGCTGTTAAAGAAGGGGACTATATTGAAGGACTATATAGAATTAATAATATAGATACAATTTTATTATTTACTAATCTTGGAAATTATTTATATTTACCTGTTCGTGATATAAATGAAGCAAAGTATAAAGACATTGGAGCACATATTTCTAATTATATAAAAGTAAGTGATGGAGAAAAAATAGTTAGAAGTATTGGTGTTCATAAATTTGATAAAACTATTGTTACTGCATTTACTAAAGGCGGTATGGTTAAGAGAATGGAACTTAAAGATTTTGAAGTATCTCGTTATTCTAAACCAATTTCTATGTTTAAATTAAAAGATAAAGATGAACTATTAAGTGTAAGTATCATTGATAGTAATGAGGTAATATCAATTACTAAAAATGGTTATGGGCTTAAATATGATAGTTCTGAAATACCTCTTGTTGGACTTAGAACAAGTGGTGTTAAATCAATTAAATTATCTGATGATGATGAAGTTGTATTTGCAAGTAATACAAATATAGAAAAAGAATATATAAGTATATTTACAGATAGAAATACTGCTAAAAGAATAAAAGTAGATGATATTTCCAAGACAAGTAGAGCTAAAAAAGGATCACCTGTACTAAAGAGCCCTAAATCAAAAAAATATAATATATTAAAATGCTTCAATACGGGAAGTAAATGTATATTTGGAGTACTTGATGGAACAATTGGTTATATTAAAGCAAGCGATATTAACATTATGGATACTGCTAGTGTAGGAAGTGTATTCACTAAGAAAAATGTAGATGATGTATTTGTTATTTCTAAACTTAAGAATGTTAATTCATTAAAAAATGAAGAAGTAAATGAAGATAACAATGACACTGTAAAAGAAAAGCATGAAGTAAAAGAAGAAATTAAAAAAGAAGAAAAACCACGTGAACAGCAACTTACAATGAGCGATTTCTTTGAAGAATTTAAGATATAGTATTCTATATCTTTTTCTTTACATTAAAAAATGTAAAATTTAATAAAAAAATAAAACAATATTTTTTGTTTGCTTGTTGATAACTATTAGTTATTGATATAATTTATACTAGGTGAGGAATAATATGAAGAAAGGATTTGATAACGCTAAGTATGTAAAGATACAAAGCGCTAAAATCAGGGAGAGGTTTGGTCTTTTTGATAAACTATATCTTGAAGTTGGTGGAAAGTTATTTGATGACTCTCATGCTGCTAGAGTATTACCTGGATTTAAAAGTGATGCAAAAATTAACATGTTTAAAGAACTTAAAGATGATTTAGAAATTATCTTTTGTATTAGCGCTGGAGCAATCGAGAAAAATAAAACGCGTGGTGAATATGGAATTACATATGACACTGAAATATTAAAATTAATTAACAAGTCTAAAAAAATGGGATTTTCTGTTAATAGTGTTGTAATTACATTATATGAGAATCAACCAATAGTAGACAAATTCATAAAGAAATTAAATAGGAATGGAATTAAAACTTATATACATACATTTACTAAAGGATATCCAACAGATGTAGATACAATTGTAAGCGCGGAAGGATATGGAGCTAACCCATATATTGAAACAACTAAACCATTAATACTTGTAAATGCACCTGGGCCTGGTAGTGGTAAACTAGCAACTAGTTTATCACAGATTTATCATGAACATTTAAGAGGTGTTAATGCTGGATACGCAAAATTCGAAACATTTCCAGTTTGGGATTTACCTTTAAAACATCCGGTTAACCTTGCATATGAAGCAGCAACGGCAGATTTAAAAGATGTTAATATGATTGATCCATTCCATTTGGAAGCATATGGAATAACTGCAGTTAACTATAATAGAGATATAGAAACTTTCCCTATACTTAAAAACATATTATTAAAGGTAACTGGTAAGGAAATATATAAATCACCTACAGATATGGGAGTTAATGTAATAGGCTCTTGTATTATTGATAATGATGTAGTTGAAGAAGCTGCTAAAAAAGAAATAGTAAGAAGATATTATAATGAAACAAATAATTATAGATTAGGACTTACTGATGAAGATACATGTGAAAAAGTAAAATTATTAATGAATGAAGTTGGAGTAGATGAAAACTATTTAGATGTGATTGCACCTGCCTTAGAAAAAAAGAAAAAATCTCAGTCACCTGCAATTGCATTAAAAATAGGTAAAAAAATAATAACTGGAAGACAAACTGAATTATTAACCCCTGCAAGTAGTGTTATTATTAACGCAATAAAATATTTAAGTAAAATACCAGACGATATTAAATTATTAAGCCCTAAAGTACTTGAACCAATGCTAAAACTTAAAGAAGAATTAAACACTGGAAATAGACTTACTCTTCCAGAAGTATTAACTGCTTTAAGTATTTGTTCTACTACTAATGCTATGACAGAAAAAGCATTGTCTTGTTTAAGTAAACTTCACGATAGTGAAGCACATGCCACATATATTGTAGATAATGGTGATAAAAAAACATTAAAGAGTTTAAAAATTAATGTTACATGTGAACCAGAATATTTAAGAGAAGAAGATGCTGATTTATTATAGGCATTTACTAATGATAAAAAATGTGATATTATTTACTTAAGGAACAACTGACTTTCGAGTGTCAGGCGTTACTTAGTTATGTTGCCTAACATCTAGTTAGGCTTTCTTTATATTAAGACTACAAAAAGTAGTGCTATTAGCATGAAGATAATAAAGATTAATGATAGAATCAAAGAATCTTTTTTAGTCATACACACCACCTCCTTTATAGGAAGTAACGCCTAACAATCAGCTGTTCATTTTTCATTATATTTATATTGAAAATTATGTCAAATTACTTAAAATTGAATTTTGAGATTAGTTTTTAACACAAAAATTAATCTATTATTTTGTTTATATATGGTATAATTTAAATATGAAAGATAAAATGAAGTGTACAATTATAATTCCAAGTTTAAATCCAAATAATAAATTGCTTTTACTTGTTGACAATTTATTGAAAAGTGGGTTTGATGATATCATAGTTATTAATGATGGTAGTTCTAAAGAATATGATTATATTTATAACAAATTATCTAAAAACATTAAAATAATAAAACATGAAGTAAATCTTGGAAAAGGATCATCAATTAAAGATGCAATTAAATTAATAGATAATAGTGATGCATTTATAACAGTTGATAGCGATGGACAACATCTTGTTGAAGATGTAATTAAAGTAAGCAAAGAATTAAAAGATAAAGATATTGTTTTAGGAGAAAGAAATTTTAAAGAAAAATGTGTCCCATTTAAAAGCAAATTTGGTAATGGATTTTCTAGAATGGTATTTAAATTTAGAACTGGTATTTCCTTAAATGATACGCAAACTGGTTTAAGAGGAATAAATATAAAATATAAAAAACTTGCTCTTGAAACAGAAGGAAATAGATATGAGTATGAAATGAACTTTTTATATAATCTTGCTAGAAATAATATTAAAATAAATACAGTTTCAATAAATACAATATATGAGTGTGGTAATAAAGGTTCTCATTTTAATGTAATAAGAGATTCGCTGTTAATTCATAGATGTATATTAATAATATTATTAACGTTGATAATATTATTAATACTATCCACAGTTGTTATCATTTTAGGCGTGTAGTATAATTAAAATAGGTGATTAGTAGATGAAGAAAAGAGGATTTACACTAGTGGAATTACTAGCAGTAATAGCAATATTAGCAATACTAGCAATAATAGCGCTTCCAAATGTATTAAAAATGTACAATGATGCGAGAAAGAATTCATTTTTAAATGAAGTAAATAGCATTATTAAAGTAACAAGACAACAATATCTACTTGGAGGTAGCAATGAAAATGTCTGGACAAATGCAGATGGTGCTAATGATGTGCCAAAATTATCATTAAATGGAGGACATGATATAAAATACTATGTTAAATCTGATAGTAATGGCAACATAGTGAAATTACAAGTAACGAATGGAACATATCAATATAGTAAAAATGGAATAATAGATAATGCAAAAATAGAAGACGTAAAAACAGTAAGTGAATTAGAAGAAGATGATGTATTAGATTTAAATAATCCTGATTCTTTAGGATATGTTTTCACAGCGTATGGAACGAGATGGGAATGGGATGATAATAATTCATTAATGAGAACAGTTGCACCTACTTACAATAATTATAATTCGGTTATTTCATCTACTAATCAAAACTATTTTATGAGAATTAGTCTTTCTGATAAGCAAAAAGACAATGGCATTATTTGGTGTATAACTGGTACAAATAGTAGTGAAACATATAATTCTTGCGATGAAGATTGGTATTATAATTCAGAAAGTATTTGCAATAATGAAATATCTTCTGAACCGGAAGATGATTACACTTATACTTGTAGTTCTCATAGTGTTACTATAACAAGTGGTAATATAAATAAAAGAGAATTTGGATTTATATTAAATGATAATGTATATTATTTAGAAGAAATGGGTTTGTTTGATACTAATAAAGAGATATTAAAAAATGCATTTGGTGAAGAAAATTGTGAACAAATGGAATTAGGCAGCGGGAAACAATCTATACCGACATATGTATGTAGTATTAATGATTTTACAATTACAGTTCAGAATGGTAACATATATCCTCACACTCCAATAATATTTATACCTGGAGACTCAGAAAATCAAACATTTAAATAATCAATGTAATAATAAATAACTCTTGTAAACATTTAATTATAGTGTTATACTTGTTTCATAAATCTTTGATGTGGAAAAGTAATATAACTAATTATTAAGAGAGTTAGTGGCTGGTGAAAACTAATATAGTTGTTATATGAAAGAACACCACAGAGTGGAATGTTGAAGTTTTAGTAAATATTCTCGGCAATGCCGTTATAAAAAATAAGTTAATAAAGGGATGGTACCGTCTTTATAGACTCCTTGTACTATTCCTTTTTTATTTTGAAAGGGAGATGAAAAATATGGATGTTAAAGATTTGTTCATGAATATTAGCGAGTATGAAGGAAAAGAAGTTACTTTAGAAGGTTGGGTTCGTAATAATAGAAATCAATCTAATTTTGGGTTCATTGATTTTAATGATGGAACTTATTTTAAATGCTTACAACTTGTTTATGATAAAGAATCTGAATATTTCGATAAATTTAGTAAAATAAAAGTTGGTTCAGCAGTTAGAGTAAAAGGATTAGTAGTTAAGAGTGAAGGATCTGGACAAAGTCACGATGTTAAAATATCTAGTGTAGAAGTATTAGGCGATTGTCCTAGTGATTATCCACTACAAGCAAAAGGAAGACCTACTAGAGAATTTTTAAGAGATATTGCTTACTTAAGGCCAAGAACAAATTTATATAATGCTGTTTTTAGAGTTCGTAGTGTATCAGCTTATGCAATTCATAAATATTTTCAAGATAAGGGATATGTATATGCACATACACCAATTATTACAGCTAATGATGGTGAAGGTGCTGGACAAATGTTTCAAGTAACAACAATTCCTCTTGAAAAAATAAAAGGTGAAGTTGATTATTCTAAAGACTTTTACGGTAAAAAGGTTGGACTTGCTGTAACTGGGCAACTTGAAGGTGAAACTTTTGCTATGGCATATAAAAAGATATATACATTTGGCCCAACATTTAGAGCAGAAAATTCAAATACTAAGACACACGCTTCAGAATTTTGGATGATTGAACCAGAAATAGCTTTCTGTGATTTAGAGCAAGATATGGATATCATGGAAGATATGTTAAAGTATGTTGTTCAATATGTTTTAGATAATTGTAAAGAAGAAATGGAATTCTTTGATAAATTCGTAGAAAAGGGATTAATTGAAAAATTAACTAAATTAGTAAATAGTCATTTTACTAGAATAGATCACAAAGATGTAATAACAATATTAAAGAAAGCTGATGTTAAATGGGAATTTACTCCAGAATATGGGCAAGATATTGCAAAGGAACATGAAAAATATATTACTGAATATTTTGATGGACCAGTATTTATTAAAAATTGGCCAAAAGATATCAAAGCATTCTATATGAAACAAAATGATGATAATGAAACTGTTGCTGCAGTAGACTTAGAGGTACCAGGAGCAGGTGAATTGTGCGGTGGTTCTCAAAGAGAAGAAGACTATGATAAACTTGTTAATAGAATGAAAGAACTTGGTATGGACTATTCAAGTATGGATTGGTATTTAAATTTAAGAAGATTTGGTGGATGTGTTCATTCTGGATTTGGTATGGGATTTGAAAGATTATTAATATATCTAACAGGTGTAGATAATATTAGAGATGTAATTCCTTATCCAAGAACTCCAAATAACTGTGAATATTAATAAGGAGGTTTTATGAGTAATTTTACCGAAGAAATGATTGATGATTATGCAAATAAATTACTTATTGGTCTTTCTAGCGAAGAAAGAAAAATGATTCAAGAAGAATTTGATGATATTGAAAAAAGTATGGAACTTATAAATAATATTGATGGTATAAAAGATGTTGAACCACTTAGTTATCCATTTGAAATGGAACTCACTGATTTAAGAAGTGATGATGAAGTTGATGAAGAAATCCCAATAGATATACTTCTTAGAAATGCTGGTAAAACAGATGGAAGAGAAGTAGAAGTACCAAAGGTGGTGGGATAATGTTAGTAAAAAGCATTGCAGAATTACATGGCGAATTAAAAAACAAAAAAATAACAAGTGATGAACTTGTAAAAGAATCTATAAAAGCTTGTCATGATATTCAAAATAAAACAAATTCTTTTGTAACAATTATTGATGATGCTAATGGTACAGAAGTAACTGATGAATTATTATCTGGTATTCCATATGGAATTAAAGATATATTCTCTACTAAAGATATTTTATCAACTGGAAGTTCTAATACACTAAATAATTATGTTCCATTTTTTGATGCTACATGTGTTGCGAATCTAAAAAAACATGGAGCAGTAGGCGTTGCTAAAACCGTTTTAGATGAACTTGGTATGGGTGGAACGGGTACAACCGGACATACTGGAATTGTACACAATCCTTGGAACTTAGAACGCCAAACAGCAGGCTCTTCTGCTGGTAGTGCTGCTTCAGTTGCATGTGGAGCCTATCCTTATGCACTTGGAAGTGATACAGGAGATTCTGTTCGTAAACCAGCTGCATACTGTGGAATTGTTGGATACAAACCAACATACGGGATGATTTCTAGATATGGAATGTTTCAATTTGCTAGTTCTTTAGATACAGTGGGTGTCTTAACAAGGAATGTTGAGGATGCCGCTATTGTAGTTGATGGTATGAAAGGTATCGATAAAAATGATATGACTACTTGGGATTCAAGTAATATTCATTTATTCAAGTCATTAAATAAAGATGTTAAAGGTAAGAAATTGTTCTATATAAAAGAAATTTGCGATATAGAAAATTATGATAAACCTAATAAAGAATTAGTTAGTCATTTAGAAAATTTCAAGGAAACAATTAAAAAATGTGAAAGTTTAGGTATCAAAGTAGAAGGAGTAAGTTTTGATAAAGACTTGTTAAATGCAATTGCCCCAACTTATATGGTTATATATGGCGCAGAAGCATCAAGCAATATGGCTAACTTAACTGGTATTTCATTTGGCCCTAGAGGAGAAGGTAATACTCCGGATCAAATGATAAAAGATCATAGAACAAAAGGGTTTAGTCCTCTTATTAAAAGAAGGTTTGTAATTGGATCATTTGTCCTTCAAAGAGAGAATCAAGAAAAATTCTTCTTGAATGCAAAAAGAGTAAGAAGAATGATTGTTAACAAAATGAATTCTCTGTTTGAAAAATATGATGGTATGATTGGACCAGTTGGCAGTGGGCCTGCTAAGTATATAGATGATAGTAAAAATATTAAAAGAAAAGATACTGTTGTTTTAGAAGAATGGTTACAAATTGGAAATTTTGGTGGTTTTCCATCAATAACAATTCCTGATGGATTTGTTGATAATTTACCAGTTGGAGTAAACATTACTGGTAAAATAAAAGATGATGCTAATGTACTTAATATAGCATATGCACTTGAAAGTACAATGAATTATAAAAATCAAATTGCTAGGGAGGTGAAGTAATGGCCTACAAAGCAGTTATCGGACTTGAATTCCACTGTGAAATGAAGTCACACACTAAAGTTTTTTCTAGGGCAATAAATGGTTTTTCTAAAAAACCAAATCAATTAGTATCACCACTAGATATGGGATTTCCAGGAACTCTACCTGTTTTAAATAAAGAGTGCGTTAAGAAAGCAATTGAGATTGCAATGATATTAAATTGTAAGATCCCCGAATATATGGAATTTGATAGAAAGAATTATTTCTATCCAGACTTACCAAAGGGGTATCAAATTACACAATTCTTTAATCCAGTTGGAGTAAATGGAAGCGTTAAGATTGAAGTAAATGGAAAAGAAAAAGAAGTACTAATTCATGATATTCATTTAGAAGAAGATGCTGCTTCACTTGACCATTTATATGACACATCTAATATAGATTATAATAGATCTGGGGTTCCTTTACTTGAACTTGTAACTGAACCTTGTTTGAACTCAGCTGAAGAAGCATTTGAATTTTTAGAACATATGAAAAGAATATATCAATATACAGGTATTTCTGATTGCGATACTAAAAAGGGTCAAATTAGAGCAGATGTTAATGTATCTATCATGGATGAAAATGATACAGAACTAGGTACTAAAGTTGAAACTAAGAATGTTAATAGTTTTGATTCAATTAGAAAAACAATTGAGTATGAAATAGAAAGACAAAGTAAATTAAAAAGCGAAGGCAGATATGATGAAGTAGTACAAGAAACAAGAAGATGGGATGATGAAAGTGGTACTACAATACATATGAGAAGTAAAGCAGATGCAATAGACTATAAATACTTTACTGAACCTAATATTCCTAGATATAAAATATCAAAAGAATTATTGGATGATATCAGAAAAAACATTCCAGAACTTGCACATGAAAGAAAAGAAAAATATATTACTGAATATGGTATGAGTGAATATGATGCTAAAGTATTAGTTAAAGATAAAAAAGTATCTGATTTCTTTGAAGAATGTGTATCACTCGGAAGTGATCCTAAAAGTACTTGTAACTGGATAACAACTAAAATACTTGCGGAAATTAATAAAAAAGAAGATACAACTATTGAAGATATTTTTATTAAACCTTATATGATTAGTGAACTAATAAGTTTAATTGATTCTAAAAAAATAACTAATAACCAAGGAAAAGAAGTATTTGCTAAGATGTTAGAAGAAGAATTAACCCCAGGTGAGATAGTTAAAAAATATAATATGGAAGTTATTGAAGATGAGAATTTGATTAATGATTTAGTTAATGAAGTTATTAATGAAAATAATCAAGCTGTAACTGATTATAAAAATGGAAGAACTAATATGCTTGATTATTTAGTTGGGCAAGTTATGAAGAAATCAAAAGGAAAAGCAAATCCTGTTGAAGCAAAAGAAAAATTACTTGAAACAATAAAATAGCTTAATAATAAGCTATTTTTTGTTATATAAAATGTAAACTAATAGTAATATTTAGTAGAAGTAATACAAAAAACGCTATAATATAATTGAGGAGATTTATGAAACATAGAAGAAGACTAAAGAAAAGTGTTAGAAGTTTTTTGTTCTTTGCAATTTTTGCTTTTGTTGCTGGTTTTTCTTATGTATTTTTTGATGTTGGAGATAAAATTAGTAGTTATTTTCATGAAGCACTTTCAGGTTTTGGAAGAGTATATGTTAATAAACCAAAGGTACAAATAATTGATGAAGATAGTAAAACTAGGCCGGTAGCTATTTCAATAAATAATAATCATGATGCGTGGCCTCATGCTGGACTTCAAGATGCATATCTTGGATATGAATTGATTGCAGAAGGCGGAATTACAAGGTTAATAGCACTATATAAAGATGTAAATACTTCAAAAATTGGGTCAGTTCGTAGTGCTAGACATTATTTTTTAGATTATGTATTAGAAAATGATGCAATATTTGTGCATTATGGCTTTTCTCCTCAAGCAAAAGAAGATATTGCAACTTTAGGAATTAATAATATAAATGGTTTATATACAAGTAGTGCTTTTTATAGAGATAATACTTTAAACAGAGCAACTGAACATACTGCATTTACTACTATTGAAAAAATAAATAAAACAATTAAAACCAAAAAATATAGGGATACAAGTGGTGTGCAATTATTAAAATATAGTCCAATAAAAATAGATCATAGTAAAGATGAGACATTAAAAACTGCTAATAAGGTGGTAATTAAGTATTCTGGTTACCAAACCACTTCATATGAATATGATAAAGAAAACTATGTATATAAGATGTTTATGAGTGGTAAATCACATGATGATTTAGTAACAAAAAAGCAGTATACAGTTAAAAATATAATTACATATCAAGTCAAAAATGTATCACTTAATGATAAAAAAGGAAGACAAGATTTAGAGAATATTGGTACTGGAGAAGGATATTATATTTCTAATGGTGAAGCTATTAAAATAAAATGGTCTAAAACAAGTAGAGCCAGCAAAACTAAATATATGACTATGGATGGAAAAGAACTAGTTGTTAATGATGGAAACACTTGGATTCATATACAACCTAAAGGTCAAACATTAACAATAGAATAATTATTTATATGCTGAATATAATTATAAAAAAGCATTGAAATATTATTTTAATAATGTTAGAATAATATTGATAGAATAAGGAGGACCCCAATATGAATACTGAAACTATTATGAATTTTTTAGCAGATAATTATAAATGGTTTATGATCGGAGCTGGAGTTTTATTGTTTGCACTTATAGGATTTTTAGTAAGTGGAAAGAAAAAGAAAGAAGATACTAATTCTGGTGTTACAATGAATCAAAATGATTTTAGTCAAATGGGAACATTAGATCAAAATCAAGTTGTCGCACAAACTACGCCACAATTTATTCAAAATCCCACACCTGAGGTACAGCAGCCAGTAGTTCAACCTGCACCTGCAGTAGGAGTACCAGTTGCACCAGAACCAGTTGCTCCAGCAGCACCAGTTAATGATACAATTTTTACAGGAGCACCAGTTAATGCAAGTGAACCTGAGGAAGAAAAATTAGTTATTGAAGCTCCAACTGGAACATTAAATGAAAATATTAATATGGATACATTAGGTCAAGAAAATGTTTCTCAAATTGCACCAGTAGAAGAAGAACATGTAATTGATAATCAAGCTACACTTGAAGCATCAGTTGCACAGCCAACTATTCAAGCAATGAATGAGGCACAAGCACCAATGATGGATATGATTCCACCACAGATGCCTGCACAACCGGTAACAGCACCAGAAATGCCAGCACAACCTGTAGCTGCGCCAGCTATGCCTGAAATGCAAGCTCCAGTTATGGCAGCGGATGATGTACCTATATCAATGACTCCAGAGGAACCTGTTATGCAAACTCCACCAACACCTGCGCCAGCTATGCCTGAAATGGTTGCTCCAACAGCACCTGTTGCTGAAGTACCTGCATATCAAAACAATACAATTCAACAATAAAGATTAACAAGAGTTAATCTTTTTAATTATCTATTGAATTTAGTAGATATATTTGGTAAAATTATGACATTGAAAGACGAGTAAAATAGTTATATTTTATAGAAAGTTAGTGGTTGATGGAAACTAATAAATAGAATTATTTGAAGCTACTTTCTCTAATTGAGTTAATATCTCACGGTAATTACGTTATAATTAAGAAAGTTAAATGAAGGAATGGTACCGTCTAATTAGACTTCCTGTACTATTCTTTTTTATTTGGAGGTTATTATGAATCTAAAAGACATGTTTATTAATTTCTTTGTAAGTAAAGGACACAAACAAATACCTAGTGCACCAGTTGTACCAGAAAATGATCCAAGCGTTTTATTTAATACTGCTGGAATGCAACCTTTAATTCCATATTTAATGGGTGAAACTCATCCATATGGAACAAGACTTTGTGATTATCAAAAATGTGTAAGAACAAATGATTTGGAATCAATAGGTGATACTACACATCATACTTTTTTTGAAATGCTAGGTAATTGGAGCCTTGGGGATTATTTTAAAGATGAAAGCATAAGTTGGAGTTTTGAATTTCTAACAAAAAAATTAAATATACCAGTTGATAAACTAGCTGTTACTGTATTTGCAGGAAATGATATTATTCCATTTGATGAGGAAAGTTACAATAAATGGTTAAGTTTGGGAATAAAAGAATCTAAAATTGCAAAAACTGTAGAGGATAATTTTTGGATAGCAGGTGAATCTGGACCATGTGGACCCGATACAGAAATTTTCTATTATAAAGGTGAAAAAGTACCAGATGTATTTAATCCAGAAGATGACATGTGGGTAGAAATATGGAACAATGTTTTTATGCAATTTTATAAAGATAAAGATGGAAATGTAACTGAACTTCCAAAAAAGAATGTAGATACTGGTATGGGAGTAGAAAGAACTGTTGCAGTCCTTGAAGGTGTGAATGATAATTATAAATCATCTATATGGAATGATGTAATTAGTTTAATTAGTAATATATCTAATTTACCATATGGAGGTAATGAAAAAAGTATGAGAGTAATTGCTGATCATATTAGAACTGCTGTATTTATATCTGCTGATCCAGCTGGTATAAAACCAAGTAATACTGATCAAGGATATATTCTAAGACGTTTAATTAGAAGAGCAATTAGATATGCTAAAAAGTTGAATATAGACATTAATAGTGATTGGGAAGAAAAAATAGCTAAATTAATATTAGATAAGTATAAATCATATTATAAAGAGTTAGAAGATAATTACAATGTTGTTTTAGAAGTATTAAAAAATGAAAAAATTAAATTTAATAGAACTCTTGAAAAAGGACTTCGTGAATTTATGAGAGTTGCTGATAAGGATATAGATGGAGTAACTGCATTTCATTTGTTTGATACGTATGGTTTTCCAATAGAGCTCACAATTGAACTTGCTGAAGAAAGAAATATTAAAGTAGATGTTGATGGTTTTAAAAACAAATTTAAAGAACATCAAGAATTATCTAGAACTGCATCTGCTGGTAAATTTAAAGGTGGACTTGCAGGTAATGGAGAAATTGAAACAAAATATCATACTGCAACACATTTGCTTAATGCTGCATTAAAAGTAGTTGTATCTAAAGATGTTCACCAAAAGGGAAGCAATATTACTAGTGAAAGAATGAGATTCGATTTTAGTTGTGACCATAAACTTAGTGATGAAGAGAAACAAAAAACAGAAGAACTAGTTAATAAATGGATACAAGAAAGCATAGAAGTAAAATGTGATGAGATGAAAAAAGAAGATGCTATCAAAAGTGGAGCAGAATGTATGTTTATTGAAAAATATCCTGATATAGTAACTGTTTATAGTATTGGTGATGTATCTAAAGAATTATGTGGTGGGCCTCATGTTAAGAATACTAGTGAATTAGGAAAATTTAGAATAATAAAAGAAGAAGCATCTTCAGCTGGAGTAAGAAGAATAAAAGCTGTATTAGAATAAGAGGTAATTATGAGTATTTATAATTTTACGCAGAAAGAATTAGAAAATTATTTAATTGAAAATGGATTTAAAAAATATAATGCTATTCAAATAATTGAATGGCTATATGAAAAAAAAGAAAAAGATTTTAACAAAATGACTAATTTAAGTAAAAAACTTATTTCTTTTTGCATAGAAAAAATAGATATAAATACTCCTAAAATAATAAAAGTAGAGAAAAGTCCGCTTGCTAATAAATATTTATTAGAACTTAAAGATAATAATAAAATAGAATGTGTTCTCATGAACCATGATTATGGATATTCATTATGTGTATCAAGTCAAGTAGGATGTAATATGGGCTGCTCTTTTTGTGAAAGTGGGAGACTTAAAAAAGTAAGAGATTTAGCTTTAGATGAATTGGTAGGACAAGTTATTGCAGTTTCGAATTATGAGAATATTAGGATAGACTCTATAGTTGTAATGGGTATAGGAGAACCATTCGATAATTTTGAAAACATTAAAAGATTTATTAGTGTTGTAACTAATAATAAGATGATAAATATTGGTCAAAGACATCTAACTATCTCTACTTGTGGATTAGTACCCAAAATATATGAATTTGCTGATTTAGAGACAGGTGTAAACTTGGCAATTAGTTTACACGCACCTAATAATGATATAAGAGATAAGATAATGAAAATAAATCATGCATATAAAATAGAAGAAATAATGAAAGCTCTAGATTATTATATTGATAAGACAAATAGAAGAGTGACAATTGAGTATGTTATGCTTGCTGGAATTAATGATAGCGATGAGTGTGCCCGTGAATTGTCTAGATTAGTGGGTAATAAATTAATGTATGTAAATTTAATACCATATAATGAAACATCAAATTTTGATATGAAACGTAGTAATGACTTTAAAATAAAGAGTTTTTATGATATACTTAAATCGAATAATATTAATGTAACCATAAGAAAAGAAATGGGTGGCAACTTATCTGCTGCTTGTGGACAACTAAGAGCTAGAGAAGAGGGAAGTGAAATATGTTAACATTTTATCAAACAGATCCTGGGAAAGTAAGAAGTCACAATGAAGATTCAGTAAATATAGTTAAAAATCTTAATGGTGAAACATTACTTGTAGTTGCGGATGGTATGGGGGGACATAAAGCGGGAGAAGTTGCAAGTTCCCTTGCAGTAAATGAACTAAGTAAAAGGTTTTCTGAATTATCAAGTATTGGTACTAAAGAAGAAGCTGTTATTTGGTTAAAAGAAATAATGGATGAAATAAACGTTAAAATTTTAAGATATGCTGAAGAACATGTTGATGCTACTGGACTTGGCACAACATGTGTGTGCTCAATATTAACAAATGATTTCTTACTATTTGGAAATATTGGGGATTCGTCAGGATATGTTTTTAAACGTGGCAAATTATATAAAGTTACAAAAGATCATACATTGGTTAACATATTATTAGAAAGTGGAGAAATTACTGAAAATGATGCAAAAACTCATCCACAAAAAAATGTATTAATGAAAGCTTTGGGTGCTGCAGAAATAATTGAAATGGATATTTTTGAAGTTGTAATTAATGAAGAGAATGATAAAATCGATGGCATTTTCTTATGCAGTGATGGACTTACTAATATGATGAGTGTTGAGCAAATGGAAAAAGTGTTAAATGATACGGAATTAGATATAGAAGAGCAAGTTGGCAAAATGATTATGAAAGCTAACATGCGTGGGGGAACGGATAATATTACAATTGCTTATGCAAGATTGAGTGGTGAATAGTGTGATAGTTAAAGGTTCTAAAATAAATGATAGATATCAAATCATCAGAACATTAGGCGAAGGTGGAATGGCTAATGTTTATTTAGCGCATGATAATATTCTAGATAGAGATGTTGCAGTTAAAGTATTAAGAGGAGATCTTGCTAATGATGAAAAATTTGTAAGAAGATTTCAACGAGAAGCTTTGTCTGCATCAAGCTTATCACATCCAAACATAGTTGAAATGTATGATGTTGGAGAAGATGATGGGCAATATTATATTGTAATGGAATATGTTGATGGAAAAACATTAAAACAAGTATTAAAACAAAGAGGGCATTTATCAATAACTGAAGTTGTAGATATTATGTTGCAGGTTACTGATGGAATGGCACATGCCCATGATGCATATATAATTCATAGAGATATCAAACCACAAAATATTATGATTCTTTCTAATGGAATGATAAAAATAACTGATTTTGGAGTAGCGACTGCACTTAATTCTACTCAGTTAACTCAAACAAATTCAGTAATGGGAACAGTTCATTATCTTCCACCAGAACAAGCAAATGGCAAAGGATCTACTATTAGAAGTGATATTTATTCTATGGGTATCATGATGTATGAATTACTTACTGGATTAGTTCCTTATAAAGGCGATAATGCTGTTGAAATAGCTCTGAAGCATTTAAAAGAACCTCTACCAAGTGTAAGAAAAATAAATCCATCTATACCTCAATCAATAGAAAATGTAATTATTAAGGCAACGGCCAAAAATCCTAAAAATAGATATACTGATGCAAGAAGCATGCATGAAGATATTAAAACTGCTTTGGATGATTCTAGACGTGATGAAAAAAGATATGTATATCCATATCCAGAAAATGATTTGGATGAAACCAAAACTTTAGATAAAGAAGTTGCAACTATAGCAAAAAAGAATGCAAGTGAAACTGTAGAACCAAAAGAGGTAGCAAAAGAAGAAAAAAGAAAAACTAATATTACATTAATAGTATTAATTAGTTTATTTACTGCATTGGTTTTAGCTGTTACAGTAGGAATGTCTATATATTTTAAAAAGACCGAGGTTAAAAATATAGTTATTCCGGATGTAACTAATATGAGTGCAGTAGAAGCATCAAATGAGTTAACAGATTTAGGATTTAATGTTAATGCTGAATATAAATCTATACCAAGTGACACTGTTGAAGAAGGAAAGGTAGTAAAAACAAGTCCAGAAATCGGATCAAAAAGAAAAACTGGAACAGATATAATACTTTATATTTCATCGGGAGAAAATGTATATATTGTTGAAGATTTTACTGGTGAAAATTACTTGGTAGCAAAGGGCAAGATTGAAGCTCAATGCGATTGCAATGTTACTGTTGATACTGAAACAGTAAGTGAAGATAAAAAAGTAAAAGAAGATACTGTTTTAAGAACTGAACCTGCTGCTGGAGAATCTAGTAAATTAGGAAGTCAAATTAAAATAATAATTCCAAATGTAGAATATAAATATCCCGATTTCACAAAAGGATATACAATCAGTCAAATAGATGAATTCGCTACAAAGCATGAATTAAAATTAGAATATAAATATCAAGAAACATCTTCTGCAAAAGAAGGAACAATATTAAAACAAAGTAGAGCTTCAGGTTCCGTTGTAACTCCTGGTGCATCTCTAGTGATTACGATTGCAAGAGCACCAGAAATTATAGACGATCCAGTAGGAGAAGAAGATATAGAGGATTAATATGAATGGTAAAATTATATGTATTAATAAATTTATACATAAAGTACTTCTTACAAATAATACTATAATCGATACTA
>JAFRQT010000016.1 GCA_017428485.1 Bacilli bacterium
ACAGGCCTAGGTTTATATATAGCTTATATAAATAATAAAAAGGTTGGAAATGCCTATCTAACTCCTGGGTATAATGATTATGATTATTATTTAAGATACCAAACATATGATATAACTGAATTATTAAAAGAAAAAAATATAATAGAAATTCATATGGGTGAAGGCTGGTATAAAGGGAGATTTCATTGGTATAATAATACATTTGGAGATGAATATAAATTATGTCTAAATATATTAATAGAATTTGAAGATAAAACTACAGTAAATATTTTATCAGATGAAACATGGAAAGTAAAATCAAGTAAAGAAGTTGCTAATAGTATTTATGATGGAGAAGAAATTGACTATACTTTACCTGAATTACCTTTAGATGATGTTATTTTAAGTGAAGAAAATTATACTTTGATACCAGATTATGGCTCATTAATAGTTGAGCATGAAATTTTATATCCAGAGTTATATATATCTCCAAAAGGTGAACAAATTTTAGATTTTAAACAAAATATGGTAGGCTTCGTTAAATTTAAGGGATTTTTAAATAAAAATCAAACTCTTACGAAGTGCAATAAGCTTAATATTATCTGGAACTGGAAGTCTTTCTGCTTTTGATGCTTATCCTGAAATTAAAACTCTCATAAATACATATTCTACAGGTTATTCATCCAAATTCACTAAAATCTTCAAAGATGGACCAATTTATACTGGAGATGGTACTGCCTATGGAATGCCAACAAATGGTGGTAACTGTTTATTCCCAAAAGATGAATATTATAATGATATGATGTTTGCAGCTGTCAATCAAGAACAATATATGAATGATCTTGGATGTGGATTATGCGCTGTCGCTGTTAGTACTAGCAATCCTTTTAAACCAATCAGAATAAGAGTTATTGACAGATGCCCTGAATGTGAACATGGTTCATTAGATTTTTCTGATAAAGCTTTCAAAGCTTTAACTAACATGAATCCCGCCAGAGTAAAAATTGCATGGGCTCTCATTCCTTGTGATGTTGCAGTTGCTGGATATCCAGCTTTAGTTTCACCTGGATCAAATATTAAATTCCAATTTAAATCTGGATCTTCACAATGGTGGTTCCAAGTTCAAATATTTAATACTAGATATCCAGTTGCTTCAGTTGAAATGAAAGTAGATGGTAACTGGGCTTCAATGAGTAGAGAAACTCACAACTATTGGGTAAAACCAAATGGAAATGTTGGAGGTGGCCCATATACTTTCAGAGTTACTTTAGCTGATAATAGTGTTATTGTTGCTGAAAATGTTGATATGGCTGTTTCTGGTGATGATGAAGATGATACATTCTCTACTGGAGTTCAAACTGTAAGCTAAATAACTTAAGATTTTAGTTTAATTTACTTTATAATGAGTTATAATAACTAATAAAAATAATATCTTATTCAAATATTTATTATTTTTATCAATAATTTTTATTTTTAAAAAATGAATAAAAATTTTTTTATTTCAAAAATTATAATTATTTTAATTAGAATAA
>JAFRQT010000017.1 GCA_017428485.1 Bacilli bacterium
AGATTATGATAATGCAATCATAGTTGAAGATATAGATGAAGCAATAGGACAAATAAATTATAGTGGAAGTAGATATTCTGTGGCAATATTTACAGAAGATAAAGAAAATGCATCAAGATTTATACAAGAGATAAAATCAAAAATAGTTACAGTAAATACAAGTCCAAGTATAGAAAGAATAATAGATATAAAACAGTCAGAATTAATAAATGAAAAAACAATAATATATCCATTTGATTATAAAATCAATAAAAGTCAAAATGAAACAATAACTTTAGAAGAATAAAGCATTGATATACTTTATTCTTTTTATTGTATTTATATGATATAATTATTATTGATAATAGGAGTATCAAGTATGGAAAAACTAACATTAGAAAAGTTTTTAATAATCAAAAAAAAATTATCTGTTGTAATAGAAGTACTTAGCAAAGAATATGCTGATAGAATCGAAACATTTAATTATGAAGAAATAGCTAAGATTATAAATGATAGATATATTACTATCCAGAAGGAATTATACGATTATGATTTAAGTGATATTCCTTTTGAAGCGTGGAAAGATGTTGTAATTATTGGGACTAAAGATCACATAGCTGATTTTTCAAAAACAAAAGCAAATATAGATTTTAATATTGTTGAATGTGATGGATATGCAAATTTCAAAGGCTGCAATGTTAGAAATATAGATAATCTTTATGGTTATCATTATCCAGAAATGTTTGACAAAGAGGTAGTAGAATCAAAAAATAGTTATTTTATAAGTGATTTATTTGATGAAGAATTTAAAAACAAATATTATAATAATTTACTAGAAGTAACTGATTTGGTTTCTTTATCTTCTGAGCAAATAGATGAGTTAAAACAAAAAAAATGGCATTATAAATTAAAAGTTGGTTTTAAATATGATTATATGTGGGCAATATTTCCTCTTGAAAAATGCATACAACTTTATAATACATCGTTAGAGGAATATGAAACAGTTGGGGAAATTATAGATATATTTAGGTATTCTAGCAATAGATTTTTTCAGAAATTTGTTAGTGAAATAAATAATATAGATGCTAGTCAAATCAAGAATATGTGTTTTGATTTTGTAAGAGCAAATATATATAGTTATGATGGGAATAATAGAAGATTAGAAGACTACCCTCCATTATTTAAAAAAGAAAATCCTAATTTATATTTAGAAGGCGTTAATATTCCTGATGATGTTAAAAAAAGATACTTCGAAAGATGTCTTACAATACAAGATTATCTTGATTATACTGATATTTTTGATAATATAGTTATTGATTACTTTATGAATTCTAGTTTAGCAAAAACAATTAATGAAAACTTTGGACCCGGAGAATTTCAAAAACTCGTTGCCAATCACAGAGATGCATTTGAATATCTTAATGTAAACGATAATCGTTTTTTAACTACAAGTTCTTATTGGCAAAGTGTTAGAGAAAATGCAGAATTAACTTTTATTGATGCAGTAAAAAATTATTATATTCAAAATAAAAATCTAGAAGGATTGGAAGAAAAAATTAATGAAGATGGAACAAAAGAATACATTCTACCAAATTGGTTATCTTCACTAAATTTTGTGGTTAAAGGTAAAATATCGACTAAAAAAGATTTGCTAGAATATAATGAACATGTAATATTAGAAGATAGGTTCCAGTATAGAATGTTAAATACATTAAATATAGATAATATCAAAAAATTCGATGCTGAAACTGGTTTTTTTACAAAAATAGAAGAGAGAAATAGTTTACGAATGCTTGATGCATTTGAATATTTTATTATGGATACTTATAATAGTCCACTAACCGTAAATAGGGGAATAGATTTTAAAGGTGGTATGCTTTCATATGATGAATTTAAAAATATGATGGCAAAAACTTTGGATTACATGAGAAGAATTAATATATTTACTGATTATCCTGATTATGAATGGATGAATGGAGGAAGTTTTAGTAAAGAACATCCAGAAATATTTATTGATAAGAATGCCCCATCAGAACTTAGAAGCGCTTTTTACAGAAGAGGTATAACCCCAAAAACACTATTTCATCGTTGGGAATGCATCCCATATTTGTTGAAGACTGACTTGAAAAATACAATTAGATTAAATATGACATTACTTTCTAGAGGCCCTGCAGTACCATCACTTAACCTAACATATTTACCAGCAGAAGAAGACTTTATTTTACAGTACTTAAAAAGATATGGAAAAGAAAAAGTATTAAACTTAATTGCTAGGTATGGTAGTATTCTTTCTGGTTTAGTTATTAAAAACTTTCATGATGAAATTGAAAATGAAGAAACAATTGAAAAAGTTATTCAAGAAGCAATATATAATAAAATTATAGAAGAAAATGCAGATTATATGTATTTAGAACAAGTTCCAGAATTAGTTAATAGGTATCCAGATATATTTGTAAATTTTAGTAGTTTAAAGGATTATGGATATGAGGTTGAAAAAAGATTAAGTCTTAAAAGACGTTTTTATGAAGGCAAATTTACTTATGATACTATTAAGCAGCATCCACGATTAATTCCACTTTTAAAGGACAAAAATCTATATATAGCATTTAGAAATCAAATAGGGACTAAATCAGGTAATAGATTGATAATAGGAAATAATCCTTATTCTTATGATACAACATATAGTGATTTGGAATTGTTAACAGTATACGGAAATGAAAAATTTTTAGAATTATGTTGTAAATATGGCTCTTATTTAGATAATATTACAAAACATTTATATAAGAATATAGATGTTAGAGATAATAAATATATTGATAAAAAAACAGGAAAAGAAATAAGTTACGAAGAAATAGACAGAAGAATAGAAGAAATAATTATAAAAGAAGTTAGAGCAGGAATAATGGGGTATGATCCTGATTATGCACCAGAGTTTCTGAAAAGAAAGTGCCCGGATTTATTCTTAAATGATGATGCACCTGAAGAATTAAAAAAATGTTTTTATCATATGAGTAGTAATTACGGTATGAGTTTTATAATACTTAATAAAAACAAAGATTGGCTTAACTATTTAAATGGTAAAGCAATTATAACATCTTTACTTAGAAATGGTAGATATAGAAGTGGCTTAGAAATATATTTTCGTTTATTTGGTGAAGAAAAAGGAATGAAACTTGGCGTTAGTAGGGCTGAAACAGTATGTAAAATGTTAGAGGATAATAAAGTTGAATTAATGAAGTCATGGTATGATAAAACTGGTGGAAAATTTATTCCGGATTATGTTATTATGCAAAATATTAGCATAGAAGAAGCAGATAAATTTTTAGCATCAGGTACTAATTGGAGTGCTTTAATGAAAATTAAAAGATTTTCATGGAGTCCAAATGGAAGAGATGCAATGTTAAAAATTGCGTACGCTTTTGGAGTTTTTGATAACGATAAGCGCGGATTTAAAAAAACAATGGAATTATTGACTGATATTCCAAGAAAAATAGATGCAGATAAGGGATACATAATTGGTAGAATTGATGATGTAATAGATAAATATAGTAATCGTCCTAATTATTTTCACGTTAAAGTGTCAAGAAATTTAGATGGAAATAGTCGAGAGATGACTCCAGAAGAAAAAGAAAGAATATATTTATTAACTCTCAATACCGCACAAAATTCAGCTTTTCTTGATATTTTCGATCATAATGTGCTTATTAATTTTTTAGAAACGATAAAAAATGAAAAAGTAGATATAGATTTTGCTAAACCTATATTTGGACAAATATACAGAAAAAATGATGATGGTTCATACTCTTTAACAATTAATCCACAGAGTTATCCTAAAACAACAGAAATTGTTAGAGATATTTTAGAAAAAACAAGACTATTACCAGTTTTAAATATGGATAGTGCTCATAGATTTTTAGGTGGGTTTAAACTAGAATATGACCCTGAATTTAGAGAATTTTTCTTGAAAAACTACGATACTATTATGAGTGATAGTAAGTATTTATCTCAGATTGCTATAATACAAAGAAGATTTAAAGAAATTAAAGCTGTATATTCA
>JAFRQT010000018.1 GCA_017428485.1 Bacilli bacterium
AAGGAGCATCATACCATCCATTAAATTCTTTATTCTTACATTCTGGCATAGTAAAAGTACAATTTAATTTCTTACCCAAGACATTACATTCATAATTACTTACTCCTGGACAATTATAATTAAATGTTACTTTTGTATTTTTGCATCCATATATCACTAAACATATTATTAATATTAAAATTATACTTAATATTTTTTTCATTCTTTTCACCATTCTATCTTCTACTATTAATATTATATAATATATCATCTATTCATTTCAACATTTAAAAATATGAATAATAATACTCAATTTGTTAATAATATATCTAAAGGAGGAACAATGAATACTATTTATAAAATTGCATTAGTTCTCGTAATAATTGGAGCTATTAACTGGGGATTAATAGGTTTATTTAATGTTAACTTAGTTGCTTTAATATTTGGAACCGACTCTGTCATATCAAATATTGTATATGTATTAGTTGGAATTTCTGGATTGGTATCTTGTGGTATTCTAATGCAACCATTGGATGATGAGGCAAGAGCACATGCTCATAGATAATTAATCATAAAATAAAAGCACTTCATTTGAAGTGCTTTTATTGAACTTATTATAAACCTAATGAAACCTTATCTATTTTTAGACCAGGACTCATAGTTGAAGATATGCTTACATTTTTAACAAATGTACCTTTAACATTAGTTGGTTTATTCTTTACTATTTCAGCTACTACTGCTCTTAAGTTTTCTTCTAATTTCTTTTCATCAAAAGATAATTTTCCGATTGACATATGAACATTTCCATAAGAATCATTCTTATATTCAACCATACCTTTTTTAATATTAGCAATAGCATCTTTAACATTAGTTGTAACAGTTCCAAGTTTTGGATTTGGCATTAAACCTTTAGGTCCTAAAACTTTACCTAATTTACCTAAAGCAGGCATCATTTCTGGAGTTGCTACAATAGTATCGAAGTCGAACCAATTTTCTTTTTCGATTTTTTCTAACATATCTTCTGCTCCACAATAATCTGCTTCTTTAGCTTCATCAACTTTAGTCTTAGTAACAACTAATACTTTCTTAGTTTTACCAGTTCCATTTGGAAGAACAAAACTTCCTCTAATATTCATATCAGTTTTTTTAGCATCAATATTTAAGTTTAATACTAAATCTACTGATTCATCAAATTTTCTGGTTTTAAAACTTTTAAGAACTTTAATCGCTTCAGTAACATCATAATTCTTACTCTTATCAACATTACCTAATGCTTCCACATACATCTTACTATGTTTTCTCATATTTAACCTCCTCATGTGGTTTTTGGATTATCAATTTATCTTACGAATTACTTTTCTTCTTCGTTTTCGTTATTTTCTTCTGTATTTTCTTCTTTAGCTTGTTCAGTTGATTCTACTTCAACATTTGCGCTACCTTCAGCCATAGCCTTAGCGCTTTCTTCCATTTGTTCAAGTTCTGCTTCTAATTTTTGAGCTTGTAATTCAGCTTCATGAGCTTCACGAGCTTGTTCTTGAAGTTCTTTATCATTTAAGCCTTTAACAGCAACTCCCATATTTCTAGCAGTACCGGCAACAATGTTAACAGCAGCTTCTACATCATATGCGTTTAAATCTGGCATTTTAGTTTCAGCTATTTTAGTAACATCATCTTTTGATATTGTTGCAACTATTTCATTAGCACCTTTCTTACCAGCCTTATCAATTCCAGCTGCTTTCTTGATTAATGATGCTGTTGGTGGAGTCTTTAATACAAAGTCGAATGTTCTATCTTCATAAATAGAAATTTCAACTGGAACTATATCTCCCATTTTTTCTCTAGTTGCTTCATTATACTTAGTACAAAATTCTTGTAGATTAATTCCTGCAGGTCCTAAAACAGTTCCAACTGGTGGAGCTGGTGTAGCTTTACCTGCTTCGATTTGTAACTTAATCTTTTTTACAACATTCTTTGCCACGAAAAACACCTCCTATAATTTTAGTTTAAATTTTTTCGCAAGTGGTTCACGATAATCCCTTAAATCTCCCACTTCTAATTTATATTAAAAATATAAATCGACTAGTACATAATAGCATAATCACACCATAAAATCAATAAAAATAATGCACTTTTATGCATTATTTTAATAATTTTCAGCTTTAATTTCCATATAACTTTCTGGATGCTTACAAACAGGACATACTTTTAATGCTTTTTTGCCTCTATAAACATGTCCACAATTTCTACATACCCAAATCTTTTCTTCATCACGTTCGAATACTAAATTGTTTTCAATGTTGCCTATTAATTTCATATATCTTTCTTCATGGTGTTTTTCAATTTCACCTACTTGTTCAAAAAGACGAGCTATTTCAGCAAAGCCTTCTTCTTTTGCTGTTTTGGCAAATTCTTTGTACATTTCAGTCCATTCATAATTTTCACCATTAGCGGCATCTTTTAAATTATCAAGTGTAGATGGGACTTCTCCATCATGTAATGCTTTGAACCATAATTTTGCATGTTCTTTTTCATTACCAGCAGTCTCTTCAAATATTGCTGCAATTTGTTCATAACCTTCTTTTTTAGCCTTAGATGCATAATAAGTATATTTGTTTCTAGCTTGACTTTCTCCTGCAAAAGCAGTCATTAAATTAGCTTCAGTTTTACTTCCTTTTAATTCCATAATAATACCTCTTTCTTTCATAAAAATTATATCATTTTAAAAAAGTAATGACAATCATTACTTTTTATTTTTATTACATTTTAGTTACTTGAACTAAATCAACTTCAACTGGAGTTTCTTGTCCGAATAAATCAATAAGTACAGTAAGTTTTTCATTTTCTTTGTCTTGACTTTCAATCTTACCAGACATACCTTTGAATGGCCCATCGATAATTGATACATTATCTCCAACTTCTACATCAGTATTAATTGGTTTAGCCATTTGTTCACCATCACCAATAAATTTCTTAACTTCTTCAGGTGATAGTGGAATTGGTTTAGCACCTTTTCCAGATGATCCGATAAATCCCGTTACTCCTGGAGTATTACGAACTACGTACCATGCTTCATCACTCATAATCATTTCAATTAAAACATACCCTGGGAACATTTTACGAACTTTTTCTTTTTTAACACCATCTTTAATTTCAACTTCAGTACGCTCTGGAATGATAACTCTAAAAATATTGTTTTCCATACCCATACTTTCACGTCTAGATTCTAGATAATCTTTAACTTTTTGTTCATGTCCAGAATAAGCATTAACAACATACCATAATTTCTTTTCTTCCATTAGAATAGCCCTCCTATTAACTTTCTCATTAATGTAAAGAATGCATCTAATCCATAGAAGTATAATCCGAAGAATACAAGCATAACAATAGTGATGCAAGAATACTTAACTAACATTTTAGCATCTGGCCATCTTACTGTTTTAGCTTCTTTTCTAACACCTTTAAAGAAACTTTTAATTTTTTTCATAATTCCTCCAAAAAAAAACACTTTCAAGTGATTTACAACTAAATATTAGCATAAATATTTAGTATTTTCAAGTGTTTTTAATAAATTTCTAAAATATCTTTTATCATTATTTTGCTTCCATCTATTGTTAGTAAATAATCATAACTCTTAGATATTACTATATAATCTTTTTCATCAAATGATGTTTTAATATGTACTTTCTTTTTATATATAAAATCATTAGATCTAAATATATCATTTATTTTATTTTGTATTTCATTAAAATCATATTTTTTCTTTTCAATTTTTTTATCATTATCCAGATATGAAAAATACACTTCATCATTATGACTTATTTTTTTACTAATACTATTAACAAATATTTCTGGTAATTTTTTCATACTATATTATATTAATTTAGTATTCTATATATTCTTTTCTTTTTAAATCTCTTTCTTTGATACTTTCACGTTTATCATAAAGTTTTTTTCCTTGACATACACCAAGCTCAACTTTAGCCTTACCTTTTTTAAAATATATTTTTAATGGTATTAAAGTATATCTTTTAGTATCAACTTCATTTGAAATTCTTAATATTTCATTTTTATGAAGTAATAATTTCCTTTCACGTCTTTCATCATGATTAAAAATATTTCCTTCTTCATATTTTCCAACATACATATTTATTAGAAATATTTCTCCATTTTTACATCTGCCATATGAATCATTTATATTAGTATTACCTTTTCTGATACTTTTAATTTCAGTACCCATAAGTTCAATACCAGCTTCATATGTACTTTTAATAAAATAATCATGACTAGCTTTTCTATTTAACATTTCCATATTACATCTTCCTTACTAAAGTAAAATCTATTTTTCTTTCTTCAGGATGTGAGCCAGTACAAACGACTAGAACTTGGTCACCAAATCTTAGACATACTCTTTTACCTCTAGTGTACCCAAATAGTTTTTCATTGTATTCATAAGTGCCACTAAGTAATTTCTTATATTCTTTTACAAATTCAGAAATTTCCTTTGGATCTTCTAAGCTTAATATTTCTTCTGCATCTGCATTTTCTAAATAATATTCAACTTTTCCTTCTACTAGATTTTCATTTGTCATTACAAAGAAGCCATCAACAAACATATCTTCAACAGTTGCTTCGAAAGTTTTTCCTTCTTTATCTTCCATATATTGTGCATTTAAACGGTCTTCAATAGCACGTTCACATTTTTCAGAATCAACTTCACATTGTGAGAAATATTCACACATATCGTTAACATAATTTGCCCAAAATTTTAATGTTTCAGTATCACGTTTTCCTTCATGAACAATTTCTCTCCACATTGTATGAATAGTTAAATCAGGCATTCTTCTAATTGGAGAAGTAAAATGGCAATAACGTTTACTTCCTATACCAAAATGTCCATAATTATTTGGAGTATATTTTGCTTTTTGTAAACATCTTAATATTTTATTGTTAAATGCACTATAATTTTCTTTATCTTTTAATGATTCTAATAAAACTGCTATATCATGACTGGTAACATTATATGGATCAATCTTAATTGATATAGTAATTCCATATACTGCTAACATATCCAAAAATTCAGAAATCTTTTTAGGATCAGGGTCCCCGTGAGTTCTAAATACAAATGGTACTTGTCCTATAAATATTTTTGATAGTTCATCTACCATTACATCCGCGAATGCTTCATTTGCATAAAGCATCATATATTCAATTAATTCTTCTGCAGGTCTTTGAATTCTTCTATGAATATCTAATACTTTACCATTTTCATCTATAACATACTTACGCTCTTTAGATTCAATGTCAAGTTTACCTCTTGCTCTAAATGCAGACTTTATTATTCTAGATGCTATAAAGTTATTTAATACTACTCTTCTTGTTGGAATATTTATTTCATTTCCTTCTTTAATATCTTTTTCTTCATTTACTTCTAGTAGTTCTTCTTTCTTCATAGCATACATATATGCTATAGAATCAATAGTATCATCTTTCTTAACAGTATATTTTAATGTTGTATAATCTTTTGTATCTTCTGTATATTTATTATCTATAATATCTTGTACAGCATCATAATTCATCTTTTGTTTTGATTTAATTACTGCTGGATATATTTTTGGATTTACTCTTTCTCCAGAAGGTGTAAGTTCATACTCTACTGTCAATGCAAATCTATCTTCATTTGGATTTAATGAACAAATACCATTTGAATATTCAACAGGTAACATTGGGTCTACTTTATCTCCCCAATAGTGAGAGTTTCCTTGATGTTCAGCATGTGCCCATGTTTTACTACCCATCTTAACATAGTAACTAACATCTGCAATTGGTACTTTAATCAAATAATTTCCATTAGGAAGTAATATAGCTGATATTGCATCATCTATATCTTTAGTGTCTTTTCCATCAATGGTAGTAATTGTTTCACCACGAAGGTCAACTCTTCCGTTTCTGATACCTTCTTCTGCTTCTTCTTTACTTAATGTTGTTTTAACATCTTTAACTTCTTCTTTTACTTCTTCAGGAATACCAGGTCTAATTCCAAACTCACTTGCAATCATTCCAAAAACAGTATCATTACCTACTGCATTCTTGTGACCAATTGTATAATCTACTTTAGCAAGAACTCTTCCTTTGGCTAAATCTCTAACATAATCTAAATGAACTATTAATCCATCAACAAGATTAATATCTGTTTTTTCTATTTCAACATGATAAGGTAATTCATCTAATACTTTAATACTGAATACACCATTATTATTAACAACTTCTCCAAGGCCACGTCCTAAAGAACGTTTAAGTACTCTGACAACTCTTCCTTCAGTATGTTCTTTATTTGTGTAATCAACTAAAACGGTATCTTTATCTAAAGCACCATTCATATTAATTTTATTAACTAATATATCTTCCTCACCATGAACTAAAACATGACCATTGCCTTTAGCATGCATATCCATCTTACCGACCAATAATTCATTTATTACATAGCCATTGCCACTTGTTAATCTAATAATTCCTTCTTGACACAATTTTCTTAAACATTCTAATAATTCTTCGTAATCACTAACTGTATTATCAGGCTTAATAACATCCATTATCTCTGTAGGGTTTAATGCTTTTTCTGCATTTTTAATCACATCAAATATTTTTTCTTTCATATTCTACCTCTATAACTATTTTAGCATATAATAAAAAAAGTTCACATACTATTTGTGAACTTTTTTATATTTTTTAAAATGATAAAATTGCTGAAATTATTATAAATGCAAAACCTAAAAAATAAGTTAGTCTTGTTATAACAACTTCAAGTCCTCTTTCTTTTGTTTTTCCTAAAAGCACATTATTTCCACCGGAAATAATTTGACTTGCATCACTTGCTTTATTACTTTGTAAAAGAACTATTACTATAATTAATACTGATATTACTAATAACGCTGTTTCCATCTTCTTCTCTCCTTCGTAAAAAGTATTATACTATATTTTTTTTTAATAAACAAGAACTATTTATTCTCATTAATCTGTTCTTCTATTTTTAAAAGTCTATTAAATTTACAAATTCTTTCACCTCTAGAAACTGAACCAGTCTTAATAAAAGGTATTCCAAGAGCAACTGCAGCATCAATTATAAATGTATCTGTTGTTTCTCCACTTCTATGTGACATAATACAAGTATAATTGTGTTGTTTTGCCATTACTACTGTTTCTAACATTTCATAAAAAGTCCCAATTTGATTTGGTTTAATTAATATAGAATTACACAATCCATTTTTTATGCCATGATCAAGTTCTTTTTTATTTGTGACAAATAAATCATCACCAACTATATTTATTTCTTTACCTAATCTATCAGTAATTAATTTAAATCCTTCATAATCATTTTCATCAAAAGGATCCTCAATTGAAATGATTGGATAATTCTTAACCAAATCTAAATAGTAATCAAGAAGTTCTTCTTTACTCATCATTTTATCTTCTATTTTATATGTATGAGTTTGTTCATTATATAATGAACTGGCAGCGACATCTAGTGCAATAAACACGTCTTTTCCAGGAACATATCCTGCTGCTTCAACTGCTTTAATGATATAACTTAATGCAGTCTTATTTGTTTCTAAGTTTGGTGCAAATCCACCCTCATCTCCAACGGAAGTTGTAAGTCCCTCATTATCTAATAATTTCTTTAATGAATGAAATACTTCACTAGCGCATCTTAGTCCTTCTTTAAATGATTCTCTTTTAGGAACAATCATAAATTCTTGGATATCTAAATTGTTTTTAGCATGCATACCACCATTAACGATATTAAACATTAATCTTGGAATATGTTTTTCTCTTGAATTTAAATATTCATAAACTTCTTTACCATTTTCTAAAGCAGAGGCTTTGATACAAGCTAAAGATACTCCTAATGTTGCATTAGCGCCAAGTTTACTTTTGTTTTCAGTTCCATCTAGTTCTACCATTTTCATATCAATTTCTTTTTGATGAGTAACTTCCATGCCAACTATTGCTTCTTTTATTAATGTATTTACATTGTTTACAGCTTTTAATACACCTTTTCCACAATATCTTTCATCATTATCACGTAATTCTAGTGCCTCTCTACTTCCTGTTGAGGCTCCACTTGGAACTGCAGCAATACCTATAAAACCTTTTTCTGTTTTTACTTCTACTTCTACAGTTGGATAGCCTCTTGAATCTAATATTTCTCTTGCCTTAATATCAATTATTTTGCTCATAATATCTCCTTTATCATTTTCTAATATTCATTATACTATTTTTTAAAATAATATGCTATAATAAATATATAAAAAGGGAGAATCAAATTATGGAAATTAAAGAGATAGATAAAGAAACATTTAGTCAATTTGCAAATAAACATATTCTTAAAAATTTTTTCCAAACAAAAGAATACGGTGATTTAATGCAGAATAGTGAATATTCTGTTATGTATGTTGGCGGTTATAAAGATAATACTATTGTGGCAGGAAGTTTAATATTATATAAAAACATTGCTCCCAGTATTAAATATGGATATGCTCCTCGCGGTTTTTTAGTTAATTATTATGATACTGATTTGCTAAGAGATTTTACAAAAGCCATTAAAGATTTTTTCTTTTCAAAAGGTTATGCTTTTATTAAAGTAAATCCAGAAGTAACTTATGCTACTGTAGATCTTGAAAAGAAAACCAAAGTAATTAATTCTAAAAGTGAAAAATTAATATTTACGCTTAAATCACTTGGATATGATAAATTAAAAGATAATTTATATTTTGAATCTCTACTTCCTAAATTTACTCCTGTTATTAATTTAACCACATATGATCTAAATTTATTAGATGATGACGTTAAAAAAGATATGGAAAATCATGAGGAAAAAGGAATATATTTTATTTCGGGTCAAAAAGAAGATATAAATACATTTTATTCATATGTAGAAGATAAAGCTAGTAAGACTATTCAATATTATGAAGCACTATTTGATAGTTTAAAACCTAGTGATATGGTTGATTTACTAATACTAAATTTAGATTATGATAAATACGTAAAATATTTACAAAAAAAATACATTGATGAACAAGAAAATAATGAAAGAATAAATGATTTATTCAAGGATGACCCTCAAAATACTGATTTATTCGAACAGAAGATGACATCTGATAGAACATTAAATGATATATCTTCAGATATTGCTCTTATAAATCAAAAAATGCAAGAAAATGTTTTAAAAGAAACTTATGGTGCAGCACTTGTTATTAAGCATCAAGGAAGAGTTACAATATTAATTTCAGGTCAAAAAAATGAATTTAAACTTGCAAATTTCAAAACATATATTTTCTACAAAATAATTGAAGAGTATAAAAAAGCTGGGTACTATTTTGTTGATTTGAATGGTATTACAGGAGACTTTACAGATAAGAATCCATATAAAGAATTAAATGACTTTAAATTAAAATTTAAACCTACGGTTTATGAGTATATTGGAGAATTTGATTTAATTATTAATAAACCTATTCATCAAATATTATGGTCAACAAATAAAATACAAAAAGAATTCTATAAATAAAGATTCACAATTGTGAATCTTTTTAAATATATTTATCTAAATTTTGTGGCACTTTATCATTAACAATCATATTAATTATTTTATTCTCTTTTTCTTCTGATACTTCTTTTCCAGTTATGTCAGAAAGTTCATGAATTATTTCTCTTAAAGTGTTTTCATTTTTAAAATTACCTTCTTGTAATTTTCTTGCAAGGTCAATAATAGTATCTTTATTTACTTTTGTTTTTTCTTCTATCCTATTTAAAAAATTATCATTCACATATATCACCTAACATATTATATGTAAACAATAATTTTTTGCTTTAAAAATTAAACATTAACCATTCTGGTTTAAATATCATAAGTAAGCCAATAATTAACATAATTATGCCACCTATTAAATGAGAATACTTTCCAAATTTATTAGATATAACTTTTATTTCTAATGTTTTCATAGCAATTATAAACACTACAATATCATCTATTAAGAAAAATAATACATATATTAATGAATATAATAATGACATTCCTTTTCCAACGCTATTAATTGCAAGTATCTGAGTAAACATAACAGGAAGTCCTAAAGAACATAATAGTTCTATGATATTTACTGATATTGCTAATAAAATAATACCTAGTATTGCCAAAAAGAATGATTTTTCTTTTACAATTTTTTTAATAGCATTAATTATTCTTTTTCTATTTTTAGTATCAACGACTTCGCATCCATCATCATCTTTTCTATTAATAAATTTAAGTACAGAAACAACTCCAAATATAACAGCTACCATTGCTATACCAAGCCTAATATATATTATTTTATTTAAGAATATTGCAAGATTTAACCATGAAACCAAAAACAAGAAATAAACTAATGCAGAAGCAGTTAAGAATGTTATTCCAAGAATCCACATTCTCTTCTTATCTTTCATTCCAAGTAACATAGAAATTAAGAATATTAGTATCCACATTGCACATGGATTAAATCCATCCACAAGTCCAATTAATATTGCACTTAATATTATTGGAAATTCTTTTACATCTTTTTTGCCTATAATTGGTAAATCATATTCACTTTCATCATATTTGGTATCATCCCCATCCATATAAGCATCTTCATCACCTGTCTCATTAGGATCTACAACACCTAAATATATTCCGACCTCATCTTTATAGTTAATATTTTTATAATAATTTACTGTGTTTTTGATTCTTTCGGGTGTGATATCACTTGAATATCCAGTTATTGAATTATTTCCAATTATCAAGTATGGAATACCACTACCCCTATCTTCTAATAATTTATGAATATCTTCATACTTCTTAGCATTTTCTTCATCATACCAAACCTCATATTTATGTAATTTAATATAATCTTTATCTTTTAAATATTCCTTTAAGAATACCTCTTCTTCAGCGCAATGAGGACATCCATCCCCATAGAATAAATAAATATTTAAGTCTTTTTCTTTTCCAAAAACTATAGTTGGAAAAATTAATAATAAAAATATTATAGTATATATTAGTTTTTTCATATTATTCACCTTTTAGTATATTTTCAAATTCTTCTATTTTATGTTCTCCATTTAATCTAGCGACTTCTTCACCATCTTTATAAAATATAAACACAGGAAGTATTTTTCCTATATTAAATTTTGCAACTTCTTCTTCATCAAAATCATAATCATATTCTTCTATTTCAATATCATATTCAGTTTTAATTTGATTTATAATTTTATTCATAATAATGCAAGATGGACAACCCAAAGAGTTTATTTTAACAATTTTCATCTTAATCACCACACATAAAATTATATTATTTTATTTAATTATTGTAAAGATTTTGATTTTTGAATATTATATGTAATTTTAGTAATACCTTTTCTAGATACAAATCTAGTACCAAATATTCCCAATTTCATCATAAAACCAGGTATTATTATTGTCTTATTTTTATTAATCATTTTTAATGTATATTTAACTACATCTTTACTTGATAATGATTTAACACCAAACTTTACTTTTGCTCTATCATTAAATCCAGTATCTACTGGCCCAGGACACAAAACATGTATTTTAACACTACTATTATCGCGTATAAGTTCTTCATATATTCCAAGAGTAAGATTATAAACATATGATTTAGTAGCATAATATGTTGACATTAAAGGGCCTGGTTCAAAAGCAGCACTAGAAGCTACATTTAATATATGCCCACTATCTTTTTTGACAAAATCTTGTAAAAATAATTTTGTTAGGATATGATATGTTTTAATATTTAAATCTATCATATTAAGTTCATTATCTAAATCAGTTTCATAGAATTTCCCATATGCTCCAAAACCAGCGTTATTAATTAGAAAATCTATTTTGTTTTTATATTTACTATATAGTTTATAAACATTTTCTTCAACACTTAAATCCATTACTTCTAATTCTGCTTTACAATCTAATTCTTTTTTTAAATTTTCTAATTTTTCTTTACTTCTTGCAACTAAAATTAATTCATTATCGTTATTTGAAAGTTCTCTTGCAAAGTCTGCTCCCATCCCACTAGAAGCACCTGTTATTAGTATTTTCATATTATTCACCAAAATTATTATAACAAAAAAATAAGATATTTAATAATATCTTATTTTAATTTTAACAATAGGTTTTCATCCTATTAACTAATTTTAAAGAGTTTTCATTTTTTATTTGTTCTGCTATTAAACTTAATACTCTCTTTGATTTTAGAAGTTCATTTAATGAATTAATTGTTATATATTTACCGCTTTGTTCTTGTGAAAATTTAATACCTATTCCTTCACTTTCAATCCATGTTTTTAGGTTACCACCATAATCATCAATTAATATTGAATTTCTAGGATCTACCATATCACATTTTTCTATTCCTTTTGGGACACATATTATATTGATACTTTTATTTTTGCTTCTTATGAATGATACTTTTGCTCTCATTTCATTACAAGAATGAACTGTTGTTAATATACAAGGCTTATATAAACCACTTTCTTCTAATAATCTTATATTTTCAAAGGCATCATTTATTTCTTTAGTATTTGAAAGAACTGTATTCCAGTCTAATTCTCTATAAAATTTATTAACTCTTTCAGTATCACTAAGACTAATACCTAAATCAGCAATCATTTTATAAGTTTCATTTATTGTATCAACTAGAACCCCATCAAAATCAATATATAAATTAATCATAAATAACCTCCATTTTATTATTAATTATTACTATTTTTTAAAACTCTTTTTAATACTTCTGAATTTTGCATATTTGTACATCCAGCTGTGAAAAATGAATTAATTCTTTGAACTTCAGATAATTCAATTGTATCAACTAATCTAAATTTTATTAATGATAATAATTCTTCTATATATGGTTCTACTGGCTGTTGATTTTTATTTAAATCTCTAATACCCATATAACTATCATATTGGAATTTTATATTTTTCATGGCATATCTACTATTTTTTTCTAACGCCGCTAATTCTTTTATTAATTTTGCAGAATTACTATTAATATCACCACATTTTTTACTTAGTTCTTCTATTTTTTCTTTTCTTTTTCTTATTAACTCTTCTTGATGCTTTGATAGTATACCATTATAATACGCTATTTTTTCTTCTACTGTTGGAAGATTTTCAATTAATGAAAGATCCCTGTTAAATAATGCTGCAATAGATGCTTCTGAACCTTCAATTAAACTTTTAATAAAATCTACTATAGGTGGAACAAAATATAATGTAAAATTACAATCATATAAATCTACTACTTCATCATCATATTCATACCAGTGTGTTGTCCTTTTACCATTCTTCTTATATTTTACATTCTCTACATATGCTAATGTTTTTTCAACATCTCCTAAAATATAATCATACCTCCAACTATTTTCTTTAGGAAAATAACTAAATTCCATTTCCCTTTTAACATCATGTATTTCACCACAATTCTTAGCAATTCTAATCATCAGTTCTTCAAGTTTCTGTTTGTCATACACCATCTCATACTTTTCTAGTACTTCTCCATTTTTTCTAATATAAATCATATACCCTCCTTAATGTGTATTTTATACACATATGATTTTATATATAAAGCATATTTTAAAATATGCTTATGTCCTTCTTTCTGTAATCAAATTTATATACTTTAGCTTTCTTACGTCCGAGATATTTTATTTCTTTTCCAGTGTCAATTACTACACTTAACATTTTTTTTCTAAAATTTCTTCTATCAATCTTTATGTTTAATATTGATTCATATACATCTTGAAGTTCTGGAAGTGTAAATCCATTTGGAAAGAATGATTTTAAAATATCTGTAGTAATTATTTTTTCTTTTAATTTTTCTATTGCATAATTTAATATTTCATTATGATCATATGCAAGTGTAGGAATATTATCTAAGGAGAACCAATCAGCATTAGATGTTTTATTTGTACTTTTTAGAACTTCTACTCTTTTATTATCAATAATTCCAATATATCCAACACCAATCATTCTTTGAAGAGGACTTCTATCAAGTGCATCGAATGTTCTAAAAGGAGATAAATCATCAAGTTCAATTCCTGTTTTTTCTTTTAGTTCTCTAAGAGCTGCAACTTTAATTAGTTCATTATTATACATTGCTCCACTTGGAAGCGACCAGCATCCTTTATAAGGTTCATTAGTTCTTCTAATCAATAATACTTTAGTAATTCCTTTCTCTACAGTAAACAAAGCAGTAATAACATGAATACCAATATTTTTATATAACTTATTTTTTAGTTCCATATTTTCCTCCTTCTTTGTAATTTAATTATATGTGTATTTTTTACACTTGTCAATACTTTTTTAAAAAAAATAAAAAAAGTTGCTATTTAGCAACTTCTTCAGCTCTTGTTTCACGAATTACAACAACTTTAATTGTTCCAGGATATTGCATTGTTTCTTCAATCTTATCTTTGATTTCTCTAGCAACTTTATAACTTGCTAAGTCATCAATTTGATCAGGTTTAACAATTACTCTTACTTCTCTTCCTGCTTGCATTGCGAATGATTTTTCAACGCCTTCCATTGAGTTTCCAATTTCTTCAAGTTCTTCAAGTCTCTTAACATAATTTTCTAATGAATCATTACGAGCTCCAGGTCTTGCAGCACTAAGTGCATCAGCTATTGCAACTAATTCTGAAATAACATATTCTGCTTTCTTATCTCCATGATGAGATTCAATTGCATTAATTACAACTTTATCTTCATTGTATTTCTTAGCTAAATCAGCACCAATTTCTACATGACTGCCTTCCATTTCAAAATCTATTGCTTTTCCAATGTCATGTAGTAAACCAGCACGTTTTGCTAGTGATACATTTTCTCCTAGTTCACTAGCCATTAATCCTGCCAAGTGTGCAACTTCTTTACTATGATTCAAAGCATTTTGACCATAACTTGTTCTAAATGCAAGTTTACCAATCATTTCAACCATTTCTGGGTCTACTTTTGAAATGCCAAGTTCAAATAATGCTTCTTCACCTTTTTCACGAATTAATTTCTTATAATCTTCGCATACTTTATCATATAGCTCTTCAATTCTTGCTGGATGTATACGTCCATCTTTAATTAATGTCTCTAAAGTTACTTTTGCTATTTCACGTCTTAATGGATCAAATGATGATAACACTATTACTTCAGGAGTATCATCAATTATCAAGTCAACTCCAGTTACTGATTCTAGTGTTCTAATATTTCTTCCTTCTCTACCAATAATTCTTCCTTTCATTTCATCATTAGGAAGTTCTACAGTAGTTACAGTTTGTTCGCTAGTAACATCATTTGCATACCTTTGCATGCTTGAAACTATCAAGTCTTTTGCTTTTCTATCAGCTTCAAGTTTTGCTTCATCTTCTCTTTCTTTTAAGTAGACTGATATCTCTTTTGACATCTCTTCTTCTACTTTTTTAAGTACCATTTCTCTAGCTTTTTCCTTAGAAAAACCAGAGATTTTTTCTAAAAGAGCAATTTGCTCTTTTATAATACTCTCCATTTTTGCATCTTTTTCTTGAATTTCTTTTTGTTTTGCTAATAAATCTTTATCTTTTTGGTCTAGATTTTTTTCTCTTTCGGTTAATAATTCATCACGTTTGTCTAAACTCTTTTCTCTGTTATCAATTCTGTCGCTAAGTTCATTAAGTTCCTTTTTCTTTTCTTTAATTTCAGCATCAGTTTGATTTTTTAACTTATAACTCTCTTCCTTTAATTCTAAAATGCCATCTCTTTTAGCTTTCTCAGCTTCTCTTTTAGCATTTTGAATTAGTTTATCAGCTTCTTTTTGTGCAGCATTTCCTCTTATTTTATTAATTATTATAACAGCAATTGCTCCCACAAATAATCCAACTACTACAAGCAAAATGGAGAACGCTAAATTATTCATACGATTCCTCCATCTTTCTAGAAGTAAAACATTACTTCTAATAATATTTTAAGATTTTATAAGTCCATTGTCAATGTAAAAAAGTTATATAGATAAAAGTATTATTAGTAATACAGATACAACAAATCCACAAATCATTCCACTTCGCATTGAATCTGTTAAATATTTTTCATTATATTTAATAATTGGATATAAAAAGATTGGAGCTAATAAAAATCCAAAAAAATATCCAAGTGAAAAAAACACCCATAAAAGCAAATAATTAACTTTATCTTCCCTTTTTTTCATATTCAACTTCCCTATAACAATTTTATCATAATTAAAAAAAGATTTAAACATTTATTTAAATCTCATTTTCTTAATGACGAAGCATCATTTGGTGTCATCTGTCTCCAAGTATTGCCATCATACACTTTATAATAATCAAGATTATCTAATTGACCTTCACCTCTAAAAAAATCTAGACCACCATTTAAAATTAATTCTCTATTAATCTGTGGATGATTATTATGTCCCTGTACAGTACTAATAACATTTATATCTATACCTTCATCATTAGCATACCTATAAGAATAACCGCTCATAAATCTATCCCCATCCTGAGAAAAAACTGTAACTTTTGTCCCTGACTCTTTAAATACAGATATGACATCTTTATTTGTTTGCCAATCAAGTGAAGAACCAAAGTTTGCTGGATCTATTAATACTAAATTTTCAACATTAATGCCAGACTCTATGCAGCTTCTTGCAAATCTCTCACCAAATTGTGCACCTCTACTAAATCCAAATACATTAATATTTCTATTTAAACCATATTCATTCATAAGTTGATTAAGACTATTTAACATTGGATCTCCACTATCATTACCACTTGCAAAAGACATAAACACTATTTGATCGGGTTTACTATTAACGTAATCTAAAACAACTTTACTGTCATTTGGTCCTTCAATACCATCTGTACCTGGATAAAAAACTGTTATGTCCGTATCTTTATTAACAGATAGAGGAATATACACTTTATATAGTGGGCCCCATTGACCATTAATTGTTATAACATCACCGGGTTTTGCATTAACCCCATCTATTAGTAATGAAGATATATCAATTTCTTCATTATCAATTAATGATCCTCCGAAATTCATTATGTTATTAAGAAAATCAGTATCTCCCATAAAATCGACGCCAATTTTAGCTAATGCAATTATTATTTTCTTTAATCTATCTCCCACATTATTTATTGCTTCTTTTGTGACAAGAGCATCTCTTGCACCATATAATTTATTATAATATTCATCTGTATTTAACTTAGAAGCAATATTTTGAGGAATATTAACTTCATTTATTTTTGGAAAATCTAAATCCATATTATTTAAATATTTATATGCAGAAACCAATTTATCAGGAGTAATATCTATCTCATTCATTATAATTTCTCCTTAACTATATTAACTTTTCTATATTCTCGATGATTTTTAATTTTATATTCACGAACCTTGCATTCATCAATGTATTTTTTAATTAATTCTTTTATTTGACCTATAATATTATTAATAGCCACAATCAATTCATCTATAGATTTAGATGAATCTAATAATTTTTCAGTATCTGTTATTGGCAGAGAACCAATTGTACCAATTTCCAATGTTTTACTATAAGCTATTTTATAAATAGATGAAACATTAGAAATTGCTTGATTATAGTTATTAAATTGTGCTATTAAATCATTATATTCTGCTAATGTCTTTTCTTTTTCAACTTCCAAATTATTCAATTCTCTTTTTATATACATTTTAGTAAGTTTTTCATCATACACTAATTGAAACCCAATAGTCATAACTACCTCCAACTTTATAATATAATTTTACATTAATTGTCAATTAATGTAAATCTTTCAGTTCAAATATTATATCTCTAAGTTCAGTCGCCCTTTCGAAATCAAGCCTTGAAGCAGCTTCTTTCATCTCTGTTTCTAATCTAATAATCATATTATTCAATTCTTTCTTAGAGTACTTTTGTTTTTCTATTTTCTCTTCTTCCACTTCATTTGTAATTGCATCAGAAATGCTTTTAATAATTGTTTTAGGGACAATATTATGTTTTCTATTATATTCTTCCTGTATTTTTCTACGTCTTTCAGTCTCGTCTATTGCAATCTTCATTGCTTCACTTACATAATCTGCATACATAATTACTTTTCCATTAGCATTTCTTGCTGCTCTACCTATTGTTTGAATTAAACTTCTATCGCTTCTTAAGAATCCTTGCTTGTCCGCATCCATTATGCATATTAATGACACCTCAGGGATATCAAGACCTTCACGAAGTAAATTAATTCCCACAATTATATCTATTTTTCCAAGCCTTAAATTACGAATTATATTTAATCTTTCTAATGTTTTAATTTCATTATGTAAATATGTTACTTTGTATCCAAGTTCTTTTAAATAAGAAGTTAACTCTTCGCTCATACGAATTGTTAAAGTTGTAATTAATACTCTTTCATTAGCTTCAATTCTTTTATTTATTTCTTCAATAATATTATCAATTTGATTTTTAGTACTTCTAACTTCAATAAGTGGATCTAAAAGCCCAGTTGGTCTAATTATTTGTTCAACAGGTTTATCTGTTAATGATAATTCATACTCTCCAGGTGTAGCTGAAACATAGATTGTTTGATTTAATTTACTTCTAAATTCATCAAACTTTAATGGCCTATTATCCATCGCAGAAGGAAGACGAAAACCATAATCAACAAGAGTTTGTTTTCTCATATGGTCTCCATTATACATTCCCCTAACCTGTGGAAGAGTAACATGACTTTCATCAATTATCAATAAGAAATCTTTTGGAAAGAAGTCTATTAATGTTGTTGGGGTTTGTCCCTTGTCTCTTAATGATAAATGTCTGCTATAGTTTTCTATTCCATGACAAAATCCAGTTTCCTTTATCATTTCTAAATCATACATTGTTCTTTCTTTTAGTCTTTGCTCTTCTAAAAGTTTTCCTTCATTATGAAGTTCAATTAATCTATCTTTTAATTCATTTTCTATTCTTTTGGTTGCTTCTAATAATTTTTCATCACTAGTTACAAATAAACTTGCCGGAAATATACTAATAGTCCTAACACTAGAATTAATTTTACCTGTTAGTGGATCAAATAAACTTATTTTATCAATTTCGTCCCCAAACATTTCAACTCTAATACCTTGTTTCTTTTCGCCGATTGGAATTAATTCTATAGTATCTCCTTTTACTCTAAAAGTACCACGCTTGAAATCCAAATCATTTCTTTCATATTGCATTCCGACTAATTTCTCTAAAATTACATCTCTATCAATATTATCCCCAACGCTTAAATTAAGCATCTTATTTATATATTCATCTTTTTCACCAATATTATATATACAAGATACACTAGACACTATTATTGTGTCTTCTCTATTTATTATTGCAGAGCAAGCAGCGTGTCTAAGTTCATCTATTTCATCATTGATAGAAGAATCTTTTTCTATGTATAAATCTTTTGATGGAACATATGCTTCTGGTTGATAATAGTCATAATAACTAACAAAATATTCAACTTTATTTTCGGGAAACAATTCTTTAAATTCAGCATACAATTGTCCTGCCAAAGTTTTATTATGTGCTAAAACCAAGGTTGGCTTATTCACTCTTGCTATAACATTAGCCATAGTGAAAGTTTTGCCTGTTCCAGTAGCGCCTAGTAATACTTGATCTTTCTTTCCTTCATTTATACCTCTAACAAGTTCATCTATTGCTTTGGGCTGATCACCTGAAGGTGTATAATTACTTACTAACTTAAACATACGTGCTCCTTTCTATAATGCTCTATTCTAATGATATTTTATCATTTTATATAAGTTCAAACAATATTTACTTAATTTCACTAAAAAACATATTAATTGTTGCAGATGTAACTAAAGAATTATTTTCATCAAATAAATCGACACTATAATATCCTATTGTTTTACCTTCTTTTAATTTTTTTGCAATCGCGAATATTTTTTTTCCTCTAGCGGGTTTTAAATAATTTATATTGGAACTAATTGTTAATGGAAACTTACCGCTCATACTTGCAAGTACTCCAGCTGCAGTATCACATAATCCAAATAGTAATCCCCCATGAACCATTCCAACGGGATTTAATCCATCTCTTTTAATCCTATATTCTAGTTTTGAATGTTCACTATCTAATTCAATTATCTTAAAATTATTGTGCCTTATAAATCCTTTATCCTTATTATATTCTTCGATAACTATATCCTTCATTTTCATTTCCTTCCAAGAGCAAGTTTTATTTCTTTTTGCTCATAATCTATTTCTTCCATAAATCCATCTAATAATTCTTTATTATTTATATAAAATGTATAAAGATTAAATAATTCATCATATAATTTTGAATATTTTTCAAAAGACATATGTGAATTATTATATAGATTTCTAAAATATTCATAATACTCATCTATTTTTTTAAAATTTTCATTCATAATATATTCTGGAACAGATTTAATATAATGAACACCCCTACTATCCAATATTTGTAAATCATCAACTGGAATGTATATATGGGGAATTGTTGAATCCAAAAATAATATTTTTCCATCACGATTTACAGAAACAATTTCATGATTAGAACTTTCGTTTTCATCATCACCAACGGATACCGTTAATGCATCATCAAAATCATCTAATATACTTTTCAGCATGCCAGTTTTATGTCTACAGCAACTATGTCCAAGAACAACATCAATACCCGGCGCAGCTATTAAATTGTCCCTATAATTATCTTCATTTTTTTCTCCGCCACTAAACCCATTTATAGCATATAAACTTTGTATAAATGCATATCTATGTAATGCATCATTTTCAATATTTCTTCTTATAAAAGCAATGGCTTTTTTTATTAATGAAAAATAGCATATCATATGACTATAATGTATAAAATCATAACTATATTCTTCTATTTTTTCTTTTCTCTTATTTTCAACCATGTACTTTAAAGTATCAACTATCCAATCAAAACTTTTAACTCTTCGGCCATATAAAAAATCATTATTATTCCACAACACTTTTATTGCCTCATCAAATCTGCTCAAGTCATGATTTTGGTGTACTTTATTAAACATTTTTTCTTCTTCTCTTCTTCTTTTTCTGTCCATAATAATCACTCGGAATTTATTATAAATAAAAAACAACTTTATGTAAAGTTGTTTCCTTCTTTTAAACAATGTTGAAATAGAATAATAATATTAATACTATTACACCTGGCAAACCAAATACCCCCACTACTAATGCAGTAATAATATTAATTGGAATATTAGGAATTCCTAAAGCGCCACCAAATTTATTTACTAGCCATAAAACTATAATACCAATTACGATATTTAATATTAATTCTCCAATAGTTTTTAATGAAACATTAAACACAAATTTTAAAACTAATAGAAGTATGGCTGCAAATAAAACAATATATAAATACTTCATAAGGTTTCCTCCTAATTACATTTTACAATTTTTATGCGTTGTTTACAATATTTTTTTCTTTATCTTCCAAATAATTAGGGTTAATTGATTTATCAATTTCTTCACTCACTTCGTCTTCATCTATAATTAAATCATATGCATCTTCATTATTTGAAATTGGTATTCTAATTTTAGTATCTCCAACAATTTCAATTCCAAGTTCTTTGGAAATAATATATTTTATTGTATTACCCTCACTTGATACATCTATGCAGGTGGGATTTTTAAGACTTCTTATTATTACTTGATCATTATCATTATCATTATTTTCATCTTTAACTTTTACTCTTACTTTTTCTTCATAATTAATATTGTTTGATGCCACATTTGTTTTAGTATTATTATCATAACTATACCAAATATTAACATCATAACTGCCATTAATTTTAATATATTCCCCTTCTTTTATTCCTTTTATTTTATGATTGATAACCCAGCATCCTAAAACAGTATCAACTTTATTATCTGTTATTAATTCATATTCATCTTTAAATATTTTTTTACCTTTTCCTATAATTGTTTTAGTAACAATCTCTTTATAATTATTAAACATAGGCAAATATCCTCCTAATAATAAAATATGCTTAATAATTAATAATGTACTAATTTTTACTTTTTATATTAATAACTACATATTCACTTCTGGATTCAGTTCTAATAGGTATAGCCCACCCAGCCATTCCAGAACTTACTATAGCAGTAAAGTCATCTTTTTGATAAATTCCATATACCAAATCAGATAAATTGTGTATGTTGTTTATTTCACTATCCGTTTTATCATCACTTGCTATGAAATTATATGCTTTTTGCATTAATCCAAGAGGAAATATTTGCCCATTGTGTGTATGACCAGATAGTTCCAAGTTAATTCCTTTTTCTCTATTTGATTTGTATTCTAAAGGCACATGATCAATTAATATTGAATAAAAGCTACTGTCCTCATCACTAATTATTTCATCAAGATTTTTTCTAACATCATAACCTCTTCCAATTAATATAACATCATCATTTATATACTTTTTATCTTCTTCTAATATTATTATATTGTTATCCCTAATTGTTCTTTCTAATTCTTCAAGAGTAAATGTTTTATTATTAGAATACATGTTTTTATCATGGTTACCATAAATATAATAAATACCATATTTACTATTAATAGAACTCAATATATTAAAGGCACTTTTCATTTCTTCCTCGCTAGTTCTTTCATCTACAATGTCTCCACCAAGAAAAACAAAATCAGGATTCAATTCGCTTATTTCATCACAATATTTTTTTAATTCATTATCATTTAAACTTACCCCATAATGTAAATCTGACAATAAAATAGCTTTATAGTCATTATTTAGTTTATCACTATAAATAGTATATTCTGTTTTAACTATATTTTTCATATTATAAAGTCCGTAAGAAGTAAATAACAAACTAAATAATACTGGTATGAATAAATATATTTTTCTCCATTTTTTATTCTTTTTCAAAAAAATATTAATTATTGAAATAAAGAAATACATCATTATTATGTATATTAAAAATATTGATAGTACTCCCCCAACTTTATTTCTAAATATTAATAATATAGAGCCTATAAAAAGAATAATCGAAATGAAAAATAAAATCACTTTAATACTTTTCTTTTTTATTGGCTTAAAAGATCCATATACATCTAAAATATATTTGTATAATAGACAAATCATTATCGCAAAAATCAAAAAAATCACAATTACAAAGAATGTCATACAACCACTCCAATTATAATAATGATTATACTATCTAAAGAATATTTATTCAAGAAAAGACAATAATAAAAATATGAATATAATTAATATATTAAATGAAAGAAAACGATATATGCCAGATCTTCAATTAAAGGAGATTTCTTTTGGTTTAAATAAATTATATATTATAAATATTCAAACCATTTCTGATTCAAGTCAGTCAAATAAATATATTTTGGATTACTTATCAAAAAGAAGTTTGCTAAAAAATACAGTTATCTCATCATTAAAAAAAGATATTATTAATTATATACCATCTATTAGTTTTATAGAAATTAATGAATCTCAAGTATATGAATATTTATTTAATGGTTTTACCATTCTAATATATAAAGATGAAACAATAGCTATAGAAACAAGAGCACAATTAGATAGAGCAATTAGTGAACCCACTAGTGAGCCTACTATTAAAGGGCCAAAAGATTCTTTTAATGAAAATTACAATATGAATATTGGGCTTATTAGAAGAAGAATTAAATCAAAAGATTTATATATTAATGAATTAACTATTGGAGATAAAACCAAAACAAAGATTGGAATAATTTATTTAAATGATATAGTTGATAAAGATTTATTAAATGATGTAATCAATAAAATTAAAAATATTAAAACTGATAAAATATTAGATACATACTATATAAAAGAATTAATAAGGCAAGAAAACAAAACCATTCTTCCAACAATTAAATCAACTGAAAAGCCGGACAATGCCGCAAAAAATTTAACGGAAGGAAAAATATGCATTATATCTGAAAACTCTAGTAATGTTTTGATTATACCTACTTTTTTTATAGATTATTTTTATAATAATGAAGATAATTATCAAAAAAAATTCTATGTATATTTTGTAAAAACAATAAGAATATTAGCTTTACTTATAACAATATTTGCTCCTGCAATTTATTTGTCACTAATTACATATGATCAACAAATGTTACCAACAGATTTACTAATTAATTTTTCACTTCAACGTTCAAGTGTACCATTTCCTGCCTTAATCGAGACACTTTTACTTATGATAACATTTGAATTATTATATGAAGCAGATTCACTTACTCCTACTACAAGAGGAACATCGCTTTCAATACTTGGCGCTTTAGTACTTGGTGATGCAGCCGTAGCGGCAGGAATAGTTTCTCCAATTATGGTTATAGTCATCGCTATTACTTCAATAACTTCAATATTCTTTTCATATCAAGATTTCCAATCTTCAATTAGACTTTATAGATATATAGTGATGATATTATCTTGCTTCTTTGGACTTATAGGAATAGTATTTGGATTTTTATTTATTTTAACTAAATTATGTAGTATTAAAACATTTAACAGGCCATATTTTATTTCTTTTGATACATATAAATCTAAATCACTTCTTATTAAACATGGTCTATTAAAACAAAATACTGACAAAAACTTGTCTATTTAATATCTTTGTATAAGAAAAAAATACATTTATTTCGACCACTAATAATAAATTTGATGTTATTGTTATTAATATCTTTTTTTTGTGATAATATTTCTTAATTTTGTTAATGATAATATTAGGTGACATATGAAAAAAATATTAATATTATTTGGTATTATTCTATTATTAAGTGGATGTTATGATTATGTTGAAATAAATGATTTAGTAATAATAAGCGGTATGCTAATTGATTATAAAGATGATAAATATGAAATAACCAGTCAAGTTATTGAAAATGAAGATAAAACAAGAATAAAAACATATACAACCACTTGTTATTCAACAGATGAATGCATTTATGAAATATCAAATCTATCAAACAAAGATATATTTATTTCACATATGAAAGTATTAATATTAACTGAATCAGCTATTAAAAATAGTGATAATTTTATTGATTATTTTCTAAGAGATACAAAATCAAAAATGAATTTCTATGTATATTATGTGGAAGATAAATATAAAAAAGATATTTTAAATATCTATGAGGATGAAGGAAGTTCATTTTATTTAAAAGACTTAATTGAATTTAATAATAAAATATTTTCATCTTCTACTCCAATTTCATTTTTAGATTTAGTATATAAAAAAACCGAATTTGGAATAGAACCAATCTACCCAAATATACAAATAATAAATAATAATGATAAAAAAAATATTTATTTAAATGGTTTAGTTGCTTTTAATAAAAACAAAAAAATACTTTTAGATGATAATAATAGTATTTCATTAAATATTATTACAAATAAATTAAATAAAACTATTATAACTATTCCATGCGAGAATGATTATTTTTCTTTAATAGTTAATAATTCAAAAACAAAATATAATTGGAAAGATAATAATTTTATTTTTGATATATCATTAAGCACAAAAATAAATAGTTGTAATTGTAAATATGATTTAAATAACCCCAAAGACATAGATAAATTAAGTCGAATTGCTAATGAGCATATAAAAAAGGATATTAGCAATCTTATAAATATATCTAAAGATAACAACATTGATTTTATAGGTATAACTTCTTATATATATAAACATAGTAGGAATAAATATGAAATTAAAGATATTAATACTATTATTAATATTAATACAAAAATTAATTCAATTGGAGAAATAAGAAAATGAAAGATGAAAAAATAAATAGTTTTATATTATCAACAATTCTTATTTCTTTATGCTGCTCAACATTTTATGGAATATTTAGTTCTTATATTATTAATAGTTCAAAGAATTCGTCTTTAATTTCAATTACTATTGGTTATATTTTGTCATTATTTGTCGCAAAGTTATTTTTGAGTTTTTATAAAAAGAAAGAAGAGTTATCAATAACAGAGAAAATAAAATATCTATTTCCAAAGACATCTACTATTATAAATATAATACTAATACTATGTTCAGTATTTGGATATGTATTAATATCATATAGACTCACTACTTTTTTATCTAATCAATATCTAGTTTCTACACCAAAATATATAATATCTATTATAATAATATCTTTAACTTGCTATACAGCATCAAAAGGATTTAATACTGTTATAAGAGTATCATATATAACATTTTTTATATCAATTATAATATTTTTTTTCGATTTTATAAGTTTAGTAAGTTATATAGATTTAGAAAACTATTTACCATTAATAAATGTTAGTTATAAAGATATTATTACTTCTTCAATAATATTTATGTTTTATTTCTCTTCCCCAATTATTTATTTAAATATCATTCCATATAATAAAATAATAAATAAAGATAGTTTTAATAAATTTTATTATATAATGATCACAACATCTTTTATTATAATATTTATATCTACTTTTACTTGCATTGGTGTTAATGGGATAAGAGTAACAGAACTATTTGACTATCCCATCTATTCAACATTAAAAAGGATTAGGTTATTTTCAGCACTTGATTCACTTGAAAATATAAGTATATCAGCATGGTTTCTCTTTATTATAAATACAGCTAATATGATGCTTACATATATATTTAGTGCTGTTAAAGAAACATTTAATAATAAAAATACAATTATAAATTTAATTATAATTGTAACATCTTTTGTAATACCAAACTTTATATTTGCAAATAATAATTTTAATGAATCATATGATTATATCTATATTCCAATTATCTTTGCAGGAATAAATATATCTATAATATTATTATACTTAGTAAAATATAAATTTTTTCAAAAAAAAAGAACTTATAGTTCTTAAAATGAATCTATGTTTACTTTAACTTTTTTATTACCATCATTATAGGCTTTAGCTTGAATTAAAGTTTTAATACTTGTTGCAATTTTACCTTTTTTACCAATTACTCTACCCATATCACTTTCAGATACAAGTATTTCAATAGTAGTGTCATCTTCACTATTAAATTCTTGAACTTTAACAAGATCAGGTTCTTTAACAAGTTTTTTTACTATCAATTCAGAAAATTCAACTAAATTCATTATTTATTCTTCTTAGAATTATGGAATTCTTCCATAATACCTACTTCACTTAAAATATTTCTTGCTGTATCTGTAGGTTGTGCTCCCTTCCCTAACCAATTTAAAGCAGCTTCTTTATTAACATTGTATTTTTCTGCTTCAAGTGGCATATAAGTTCCTATAGATTCAATAACATTACCATCTCTTTTAGCACGAGAATCTGCTACTACTAAACGATAGTAAGGTCTTTTTTTAGCTCCCATTCTTTTAAGTCTTATTTTAACTGCCATACTTTTTTCCTCCTTCAACGATAAATAATATACACTAAAAAATAAAATATGTCAACCTTTTTTGGTTGACATTAAAATTTATAATTTTTTGTGTATGGAATTATTTTGTTGCCCTTAACCACATATGGTTTTTTAGCAAGTCCTAGCATAGGTAAATCTATCTTAGCATCACTGTATGCACATTCTACTACTTCATTATTAAATTGTTTTTTAAATTCAATTACTTTTTCTTCACCTTTTAAATTCTTGCCAATTATTTTTCCATTATCATCTGTTTTAGTAGCAATTACATTTTTTATTCCTAATCTATCACAAAACTTTTTAATCCATATTTCATATGATGCGCTTATGATTACATCATCTTCTTTTTGCTGATTATAATACCAATACTTTATATTTTTAAGATGTTTATCAACAAACTTATCCAAATATTCATCTAAATTATTTATTTTAAATAAAAATGATAACATCACTTCTTTAACATCTTTAAATTCAATTAAACCTTTTTTATATTTCTTATATAATTTTTTTGACTTAATTAAAGATATTATAACGTTAATTGGATGTCTTTTTATAGAATAAACTATTATATCTCTATTGGTGTCTCCATTATAAATTGTATTATCAAAATCATATATGTTCATATGCATCACCTAAATCATTATATCATTTATTTTTCATTTTTATACTCATAATATTTAATTTCATTATTATGAATCTAGTAAATGGTGTATACATAAACCATCTTTTTAATACTTTAAACATTAATTTTATTTTCAAAACACATGTCTTTTTCTTATAAAATCTTTTTATTTTTTTATCATCATTTGTCTTATTAAATATATCAGCAAGTATACTACCACTTTTAAAAGCACTACTTATACCTTCAAATGAGCTTGGGCTAATAAAGCCCGCTGCTTCTCCAATTAAATATGCACCATTTTTACCAGTTACAAAATCAAAGAAATGTCTTGGCCTATAAACTAAGCAGGCCTCTTTTTTATATACATTACTTATATTCAAATTTAAGAATTTAGATAGTTTTGATTTTTGAATTTCGAAATTTTCTTTAGCATTCTTTATATCAAATGCCCCACCATATATTAGATATTCATTTTTATGTATTAGCCAAGAACAACTACTAGACGTTTTTCTATCAAATATGCATGAATAAAATGAATTACTTTTATCATTGCACTTGTACCATTCTTGAATAGCTATATATTTCATAGTATTATCTTTAAAAAACTTTTTTCTAACGATTGAGGAACATCCGTCTGCCCCAATTATAAATTTAGATTTGTATTTTTTTACTTTGTTTTTGCAAGAAACAGTTACTGTAAATAAGTCATTGTCCTTTACAACATCTATACATCTTCCGTTGACAATATTTACATTATTTGGAATAAGTGAAACAAGATACTTGTCAAATAAGTACCTATCCATATTTAAATAATATCTTTGATAATGCCTAATTAATTTAAAATTCAAGTCTATTGTTTTAACCGAAAAAATTTGAGGGCTCACAAGCACATTAGAAGGTAATACCAAATCATAATGAGCCAACTCTTTTTGAGCATCTGGCGCCAACAGTCCTCCGCAAGGCTTTTGGTTGCTCTTATCTTCATTATCTATAACCAATATTTTCTTTTTACTTTTTGCAGTTTCTCTTGCGAATGTACTTCCTGCAGGACCTGCTCCAATTACAATAATGTCATAAATCATAATATCACCTTTGAGTAAGTATATTATAAATATTAATTTTTATATTTACAACAGCATTACATTTTTATTTACAAAAAAATCACTTGTTGTCAAGTGATTTTACGCTTCTTCTCTCATAAATTCTTCATACTTAGACATTATCTTTTTAGGATCCCCCTCATCTTTGATAACTCCGTCATTTAGCCAAATAACTCTATCACATAGTTCAACTATAGTATTTGTACTATGGGATACTATTACAACTGTACGAGATTCATCACTAATAAGTTCTTTCATCTTGTTATAACTTTTTTCTTTAAAATGAACATCTCCTACACTAAGCACTTCATCTATTAAAATTATATCTGTTTCTAATATAGCAGTTATTGAGAATGCTAATTTAGAATACATACCACTTGAGTAACCTCTAACAGGCTTATCTATTGCATCTCCAAGTTCAGAGAATTCAATTATTTCATCTACTTTAGTATCAATTACTTCCTTAGTATATCCAAGTAACATTCCTGATAAATAAATATTTTCATAACCCGTTAGCTGCTTTTGAAATCCTACACCAATTGATAACAATGAAACACTATTTCCATGCAGATTAATACTTCCACTATCTGGAGAGAATATACCAGATATTGCTCTTAATAAAGTAGATTTTCCAGCACCATTCTTTCCACAAATACCAAGTATTTGACCCTTGGGAACTTCGAAAGATACACCATTAATTGCTTTAAATAGTTTCCCACTACCCTTAGATTTTAATCCTCTTTTAAATGAGAACCTATTTAAATCTCTATAGTACACATGTAAATCATTAACTGATATTGCTATTTCTTTATTCTTCTTCATTATCTCATCACCTTTACATATGTATTTTCATATTTATAAATTGTATGAATACCAAGTATACTTAATAATACACCAACTAGGAACCAAAGGAATGTCCACATTCCAACAGGTCCATGGCTATATATAAGAACATTTCTCATATTATAAATAAAGTTTGCAAGTGGATTTAATTCAAGTAATATCGTTCTATATAATGTATTATGAACTTTAGTACTTAAGTCATAGAAAACACCAGTCATATAGAATAGCATTCTCATAAATATATTAGTTAAATTGGTTAAATCTTCTGCAAAAACTCCAAAATGTAATGTTATAGTTGATACACCAAAAGTAAATACAACTACACATATTAATATTGGTAAGAACCAAAGCACATTCCATGTGATTGGCACTTTATATATTGCCATAAATATTGCAACCATGAGGAATGAAATAATCATTTTAAAGAAATTAACTCCCATTTTAACTAATAATAATACAAATTTTGGTAAATATACTTTTGTTACAGTGTCTCTATTCATGGTGACGAGTTTTACTGAAAATACTACATTTTTATTAAAGAAGTTCCATATAGAAAGACCTATAAATACAAATATAGGATAATATTGAACACTATATTTAAATACAACCTCTCCTATAAACATATAAATAAACATGAAAGCAAGTGGTTCTAAAATCATCCAAGACCACCCTAAATAAGAATTAATAACTTCTGTTTTTAATTCTGCCCATGTAGCATATAAAATATAATTTTTATATTTTTTTAAATCATTTATAAATCTTTTCATATATAACCTCAACAAAATAATTTTAGCATAATTTAATATGTTTATCAAATAACTATTTTTCTATTAAAAATTTTAATATCTCTTCTTTCGATTTCTTTCCATTAACTATATCATATATTAAATTAATAATTGGCATTTTTACTTTTTTGCTTCTTACTAATTTATGTATTGATTTTAATGTATACATTCCTTCAATAGTAGTGTTTTTTAAATATGAATCTATTTCTTCTTGAGATGCACCAGATCCAATTATGTATCCAAAACTAAAGTTTCTAGAGTTCTTACTAGTACATGTCATTAATATATCACCAAATCCGGCGAAGGAAAGTATTGATTTTTTATTTCCACCAAGTGCATCTATTAATTCTTTTATATCATTCATACTTTCCGTTAAGAATAATGCCCTTGTAGAATCTGTTACCCCCATTCCTTCTAACATGCCTGATGCAATAGCCATAACATTTTTTATACTCCCACATATTTCAATGCCAATTACATCTCTAGTTTTTCTAAATTTAGTTGTAGAATTTTCAAAACATTTTCTAATGATTCTTTCTATTTTTCTACTTTTAGTTGCCAAACTAAATCCTATTGGCACTTGTTTAATAATATCTATTGCAAAAGTAGGGCCTGATATAACAGCATATTTGTTTTTTAAATATTTATTAAATACATCGCTTAAAAACAAACAAGTATCTTGTTGTATACCTTTCGTTGCAATTAAAACAACTTGTTTCTTACTAATATAGTTTTTTAATTCAATAACGACATTTTCAAATGCAAAAGCAGGCACAGATATTACAATTAAATCTGTATCCTTAACTACTTCTTTCATATTTGTAGATATATTTAATTCACTTGGAATTATATAATCTTTTAATTTGTCGCTACATCTATTAGTATTTAAACAATTTGCTTCATCTTCACTAAATGTCCACATTTTAGTATCAATATGATTTGAATATAAAATACTAGATAAAGCGAGTCCATATGCTCCACTGCCAAGAATAGATACTTTCATGTTACACCTCAGTTTTTATTTTTTACATCTTAATAAAACTTTTCCTTTTACTTCGCCTTTATCAAACAAATCGAATGCATCCATTGCATCTTCCAAATCGAATACTTTATCAACCATATCACTAGGAATTTGAATGTCACCATTTTTTAATAATTTATTTGCTTCTTGCCATTCAACTCCAGGCCATGGATTAGAATAGCTCATCCATGAACCAGTCAAATAGAATTCTTTTCTATTTAGGTTTTCCCACAATCTTGGAGTTAATTCAAGATTTGATGTTGGTGTCCCTATTAGGCACGCAGTTGATTTATTTGCGGCTAGTTCAAACATATATAACATTGTTTGCGTATTACCAGCAGCTTCATATAAATAATCAAAGCCTTTTCCATCAGTCGCAGCCATTGCTTGTTTCATAAAATCTTCATCAGTTGTACATATCCAAGCATCAGCGCCAAGTGCTAAAGCTCTATTTTTCTTTTCTTCCTTACGTCCAAACATTACAACTTTTGAAGCTCCTAAACATTTTAGGATTTGTAAAGCAAACAAACCTATCGTTCCATCTCCCAATATAGCCACAGTTTTATTTGGTTCAAATTTTGATTGTAAAATTGCATGATAAGCAACTGTAATTGGTTCAAAGAATACAGCTTTATCAAATGGAATATCATTTGATATTTTGAAAACATTATTTTCTGGTAGAACTATTTCTTCAGCATAACTACCATTTCTTCTAGATCCAACAAAACTATAATGTTTACACAATGAGAAATTGCCTTTTTTACAATCTTCACATTCAAAACATGGCATAAGTGGTATACCAACCACATGATCTCCAGGCTTTACAGATGTTACTTCATTTCCCACTTCAGTTACTTCTCCAGAAAATTCATGACCTAAAACAATTGGATAAAAATGAGCTCCATGTTTTAAAACACGAGGTACATCTGAACCACAAATACCAGTATATTTAACATCGATTCTTACATCATTTTCTTTAACTTCATCTGAATCAATGTCTTTATACTCTAATTTTCTATCACTAACTAATACGCTTGCTTTCATTATTTCATCAAAACCCCATTTGCTATATAATTTACTTTAACTGCATAGTTATAATCTTCTACAACATTAACAATATAATCCTTTACCAATTCTCTTGGTTCATTTTTTAATAAACCATGTGTTACCTTAATATATTGTAATGGCATATATTGATGTAACATTATTAAAGGAATATCAATTTTTTCCATATTTGATAATAATTTCTCTTCTGCTTTTGAAAGTCTTTCATCATTGAAGTAATAACGACATCTATCAGAGAAACTATATTTTCTTAATATACGTTTTTCATCTTCTGTACCAAAATAATATTTTTCCCAATTTTTTGGATTTTCTTTCATTACTGTCTCCATTGTTTCAATGAAATTTGCTCTATTTTTTTCAGGTAATAATTCTTTTTCCATCATAGATAACGCAAATAAACCTTCTCTAACAGCAAATGTAAGCGCAGGTCCTACTTTTAAAATTCCAATTCCATCTTCAACCATTTCTCTTAATTTAGCTGAAGGTTGAAAATCAGTTGAGTGACCCTCAAATACTATATTTGGATATTTCTTTAAGCAATTTGTTAATTGTTTTGCTTCTTCTCTATTATAAGTGTGAATACTATCTTTTCCAAATTCTACTCCAGGTTGAACAACAACAGCAATTATATAATTCCAAGCATCATCTAAACCTCTTTTAGAGAATTCTTTCTTATATGCCAAAAGTGTTTCTTCAAACTCTTCTGGTGATGTAACCATCAAATCTTCTCCATCTTGAGATCCTCCTGGAATGGGAACTTCACTACCTATTACAAAAACTGGATGAATAGCATTTTTATCTTTCTTTAATAATTCTTTATATGCTTCTTCACAAGCTTGGTATAGAATAGCGCCGCGACGTGCGATTGTCTCTTTTAATAATGGCTCAGTCTTAGAATCAGAACCAACTTTCATACTAGTATCTAAATGAATTTTACGATATCCTTGTAGTACACATTGACGAACTAATTCTTTTGAATTTTCAATTGCCTCTTCTTCTGGTAAATCCTGCCATGGTTGAGGTCCTAAATGGTCTCCACCTAGTATGATTTTTTCTCTATCAAAATTAATCTTATCGGCTATTATATAAACATAGTCTTTAAAATCCTTTGGAGTCATATCCATATATCCTCCAAATTGATTAACTTGATTTGATGTTGCCTCGATTAATACATTGTCATCAAATCTTTTTGCTTGCTCCATTACTGCTTCTATAACCAACTTATTAGCACTACAAAAAGATGGTATACCAGCGTGTATTCCTATTTTTCTTTTTTCAAGTATTTGTAGCATTGGATTTTTCATATATTCACACTCCTATTCGTAATAGCTTTTGGCTATTTTCTTGAAAATCTCCATATCTAATTTATATGTAATTTTTAAATTCATTGCTTCTTGCATTGGAACTGCTTTCATTTTTAGTTTAAATGCTTTAGCTAAAGCACCAGCAGATGTCATCGTATTTAACACCTCAGGTGAACTTTGAGTAAATATGTCATATGCTGTTTTATATAGGAATCCTTCTGGTGAAGCACCAGCAATTATCTTCTCTCTTGGCACAACTTCAACTACTTGTTGTGTTTCAGGATCAATACTATATAATGTATCATATTGATATTCAGCAAGTGTTGCAGCTCCATATTCTTTAATAGCTGAGATAACATCATCAATTCCACGTTCATCTACAAGTGGATGTGTAGCATCATACATCATAATTACATCATTATCATTAGCTATTTCTTTTGCCTCTAATATTCCTTTTGCAATATCATTGCTTCTTCCATTTCCACCAGTGATGATAGAATAAACTTTACGATATATTTTTGTATCACAACATTCTTTAGTATAATCAAGATAATCTGGATTAGTAATAATGATAATATCATCAATACTATCCATTGAATTTAATACATCAACAATATACATAAAGACAGGCTTACCATTAACAATAAAGAATTGTTTAGGTAAATTCTTATCACATCTTGTGCCTTTACCAGCCATTAATAAAAGTACAATATTTTTTTCAGTATTCATATTTCCTCCATAATCTTATTCATTTAAATAACTATCAATTAATTTAATTATCTCATTTGTACATCCGTCTTTAGGAACATTTACATTAGCTTTAACAAATTTATCAAAAGCTTTGTAATCAAATATATTATTCTCAATATCATGCATTATCTTTTTTGGATCATCAGTAAATAAAGCAGGTACTTTTGTAAAATCTAGATTTAATTCTCTTTTAGAACTATATTCTTTCCAATCATAAGCATATAGATAAACTGGAAGCTTTAATAATCCTATCTCATAAATCATACTTGAATAATCACAAATGACATAGTCAGCCACAAATAATGCTTCTTGAGAATTTTCAAAATCAGTAATAACTCTCTTATCAGTTATAACCACATTATTCAATGGATGAGGTTTAAATAATAAATTATATTTGTTAAAATCTATTTCTTTTATTAATCTTTTTACATGCTCATCTGACCCATCACTATCTCTTCTAAATGTTGAGCAATATAAGATATTTTTTTTGTTCTTTAATTCTGGAATTCTTTTATATAGTTTTTTTCTAATTTTCTCTTTATTCTTTGGATCTAATAGATAATCAACTCTAGGTAATGGTATTTCTTTTATTTTATCCTTAGGATATCTAAACCCTTCATAATAATCATTTATAAATCCATATGATGAGATTAGTATAGCATCATAATTCCTATGTAATTTCATAATTTTTGCTAATTCAGTTGTTTGCCCCTCAGGTGTATCCAAGTTAGCATAGCCAAATTTCTTCATACACCCAATTGCATGCCAAAGTTGAATTACTCTTAAACTTTTTTTATGTTTTAAAACACTGATATTTATACAATAAGAATCAATTAATACTAATTTTGATGTCGCTATCTCATACATTTGCTTAATCATATGGAAAGCATATGCAATTTTGTTTTCTATTTTTTTAGTATACATTACAATTTTATAATCTTTGTATTTCTTCTTTAGTGCATCATATAATATTTGGTAATCTAAAGAAGGAGTGTTACTTTGTCTACTCAGAAATAAAATCTTCTTTTGAGTTGGAAATATTTTGATAAAAGTATATAAAATATTTAATCCAACAATCCCAATTTTAAGAATAAAATATTTTACTTTTCGCATATGTCCTTAACCTCTTTATGTAATAAAATATAGTCTATTACTTTATCACTTGCTAATTGTTTATTTGTAACACATTTATCAATTAATAAATCTGCTGCTTTAACATTTCCATAATCTCTATTATATAACGCATCCATAAATTCATCAAAGTTATTACATACTTTTCCTGGTGCAACTTTATCTATAGGACGATGTACTCCTCTTGTAGCAGAAAATAATAACTTATCATATACGTAGAATAAAACTGGACGTTTTAATAGTAGATAGTCATAGAATGCAGATGAATAATCAGTAACTAAAATATTTGTTACATAAAACAAATCATTAATTTTATATGATGACATATCATAAATTAAATCTTTATATTCATCTTTTATTGGTATATCATCTTTAATAAAGTGATGTTTACCAAATAGTACAGCTGCATTTCTTTCTTTACAATATTTATATAGTCTATCAAAATCTATCTTACTATAATCATAAAATGCAACTAATTGATTTTCACCTCTATATGTAGGGGCAAAAGTAATAATTTCCTTACCTTTAAGTTGAGGATATTTTTCATAAAATTCTTTAGTGACTTTATTCATATAATCTTTGTCTAAAAAATGTTCTAATCTAGGCATACCAGTAGCTAATAAACTTTTTTTATCAATTCCCCAAACCTCAGAATATATTTCTCTTAAATGATCATTACCAATTAAACCATAAGTGTATTTTCTATGGCATGATGCCATTGGATAAGGTGAACCAGCTATTCCGAAACGTCCATATCCGACTAACTTAAATCCAAACCCAGCGTGCCAAACTTGAACAAGAGTAGTCTTTTTATTTAAATTTAAAAATGAAAATACTGGAACATAATCATCAACAAATATATAATCTTGTTTAGCTATTTTTGTTATTACTTTTAACCATTGAAATAAGTTTTGACCTTTATTACGCTCAAAAACATTTCTAAAACTATATGATATTTTAAACTCTTTATCTAAATTTCTTTCTTTCATTCTTCTATCAATAGCTTCTAAATTATCCATTATTGCATTTCTGTTTTCAGACATAAACAAAACTCTTTTGCCATTTTTAACTGTCAAATGAGTAACTATTTGGTAATACAAATTTAGAAGGAATCTTGCTATAGAAAGTAAATTCTTTTTTATACTTTTTGAATCATTCATAGCATCAGAAAAAGATCTCTTATAAGGCTTTTTATTTTGCTTCATAAATGAAGAAATAAATGATAAATATACATCTTCTTTATAAGATTCTTCTTGAACAAGTCTAATATTAAATGAAACTACATACGCATAGAAATTTTGTCCATATCTAAAAACACGACTAAATTCTTCAATGTTTGATAGTACATCATCACTCAATTTAGGCTTTTTATTAATGTCTCCATCTATTACAAATAACCACTCCCCTGGTGTTAAGATTTCACGTCCTTCAGCTATAGTAATATTTAATTTTGAACGATAAGTATTCTTATCTAATTGTTTTGTTTCTAATTTATGTTGTTTAATAACTTTAGTTATATTATTTTTTTCATCAGTCTCTACTAAAAGAATTGAAAGATCTATTGGTTTTTTACTTTCATATTCAACAAAAAGATATGTTCTTTTCCAAAAAATTTTAGTAATTGTTGTCTCACTAGTATCTGTTTTCATAATCAATCTTCTCCTACAAGTTGTCCTTAATTAATTATAGCATAAAAACAAAATACAATTCAACCAAATAACACTATTGAAAACATAAAAAAATACAAATAATTATTTGTATTTCTTATTTCTTTGATCTATCAAAAATAATGTCTGTTTTTAGTATTAGGAACAGTACTATAAATATCAATATTATATAACAAATTAATACTTCAATTTTCTCTCCTAATACATAGAATATAGTTGCTAATGAAAATAACAAATTAACTCCATATATTACAAGCAAAGAACTCTTCTTAGAAAAATGTTTTAATAGTTGATGATGTAAGTGTTCCTTATCTGCATGATCAATTGGTTGACCTTTTAATTTTCTTCTTATTATAGCAAATAATGTATCCATAATTGGAATAGCCAATATTAACATTGGAATAACAAGAGATGTAAATGTTGTTGCTTTAAATCCAATTAATAGAATAACAGATATCATGAATCCTAAGAATGTACTTCCTGCATCTCCTTGATATATTTTAGCTGGTGGAAAATTATGAACTAAATATCCTAGAGTTGCTCCCAACATAATCAAGGAAAGTATGACATCTAACCCACCAAATTTATTTAAAATGAACCCAATAACTGCGATTGTTAAGAAATATATAGAGGCAATACCTCCACAAAGTCCATCAAGGCCATCTATTAAATTAATTGCATTAATTGTTGCAACTATAATTAACATAGTTAATACTTCACTCAATACTGGTATACTTGCAAAATTAATACTCAATCCAAACACATTTACTTTTGCAAGTTTTAGTCCACCATAAAATACAACTATTGCTGCCACTATCAATTGAACTAACACTTTATATTTATTAGGCATTGGAGTTTTGCACTTAGTCATATCATCAAATAATCCAAGTAGCATAATTAAAAATGAGCCAATTAATATTGAAAGCATTAAATTATTTTTAGGAGCAAATAACATATATCCTAACAAAAACGCCCCAAAAATACCAAGTCCTCCAAGTAAAGGTACTGGCTTTTTTTGAATTTTTCTTTTTTCATTTGGTACATCTAGTATCTTTAAAAATTTTGCAACCCTCTTCATTATTTCAACAAATAATAAAGATGCAAAAAAACATACTGCTACTACTACAAATATATTATGACCATTAACAATAAAACTCATATTATCACGTCCTATAAATATTATAAAACATATTATTTTACTTTTCTACTCTTTTTAATATACCCATTTTTTATTTATTCATTGTTTTTTTATGTAAAGTCCTAAAATAATAAGCCTTTATTAATGAAAAATATGTCAATATTTGTTATAATTATTATAAGTAGAATTATGGAGGTATATATGAAAAAGCGTTTTGTTTTTATAGCATTATTATTATTTTTATCATACATGCCTCTAGTCAATGCAAGTTATGATGCAATAATTAATAGTTCATCAGTTAGAATTAGAAGTGAATCAAGTACCAACGGTAGTATCATCGCAACATTAAGTAAAGGAACAAATATTAGTGTTGTTGATAAAACTCTTTATCTTGGTGAAGGATGTGATACTAAATGGTTAAAATTAACTTATAAAGAAAAAGAAGCATATGTATGTAGTAAATATGTTACTTATGTAGATAATTCATTTAGTGGAATTAATGTTACTGATTGGACCGCACGTGTTAGTGGAAATAATGTGGCAGTTAGAAAAGGCGCTGGAACTAACTATAGCGTAATTGAAAGACTTTCACTAGGAGTTAATGTTACAATACTTGATACCAAAGACAATTGGTATAAAATAAATTATTATAATAGTTCAGTTGGATGGATAAGTAAAGATTATGTTGTTAAAAAAGAAGAAATTACTGCTAAAGATGAAGAATATGAACAAACATTAAAAACAGAAGGTTTCCCAGATGACTATATACCTTATCTTACTTATTTACATCAAAAATATCCAAACTGGGTATTTAAAGCAGGAAAAACAAATCTAAATTTTTCATCTTCTGTAGCATCCGAATCTGGAATATGTTATATGCAAACAGAAAATGATAACTATAGAACATCTTCAAAACCAGCGGAAGGAAAAACATGGTTTAGAGTAAATAAGGGTGTTATTGCATTCTATATGGATCCAAGAAACTGGCTAACTGAGGAAAGAATATTTATGTTTGAAAACTTATCGTATGAAGATTCTTTAGAAGAAACTTATCCAACTCTTGTCAAATCAATATTTGGAACTTCTAAATTATCAGCTGATGAATATACAATTCCTATGTTTAATGCCGGTAAAACAAATAAAATAAGTCCTGTTCATATAGCAAGTAGAATTAGACTAGAAGTTGGAGCAGATGGAAGTGGTTCAACTAGTGGTGGCGAATTTACTTGGAAAGGTAAAAAATATAGCGGATATTATAATTTCTTTAATATTGGAGCTTATGAAGTTACTATTGATGGTGTTAACTATTCTGCCGTTACAAGAGGTCTTGCATATGCAGCTAAATTAATAAATAGAGATGGCGAATTATGGAATAACATTGAGACAGCAATTACTGAGGGTAGTTCTTTCTTGGCAAACGGTTATGTTAGTAAAGGTCAAGGAACTTTATATTATCAAAAGTTTAATGTTGGCCCAAACTCACAATTTAAAAAATATACTCATCAATATATGACAAATATTCAAGCACCAGCTACTGAAGGAAATCAAACTTATAATTCATATAAAAAATCCGATGTATTAAATCAAACATTTATATTTGAAATTCCTATTTATAATGATATGCCTCTATATACCTCTCTTCCAAAAAGTGGAAACACAAATAATGATTTAAAATTATTAGATGTTTCTGGTTATGAATTATCACCATCTTTTGACCAAGATATAATTGAATATGAAGTATTTGTTCCGCTTGCTACAAACAAAATAACAATTAATGCAGAAGCAGAAGCATCTACATCAACAGTTTCTGGTAATGGAGAATATGAATTAAAAGATGATGAAACTGAGATAACAATAATTGTTACAAGTGAGACACAAGAAGAAAAGAAATATTCAATTACAATTAAGAAAGCAGATATAGAAATAAGCATAAATGAAATAGTTACAAAAGCTGGATATACTGCATCAGATAACATAATTACAAAGATTAAAAATGGCACAACAATCAACAGTATGAAAAATAGTTTAATTACTGCTGGGGCAGTTAAAGTTACTGCTACCACTGGAAATGGAACCCAATTAAAAGATACTGATATTGCTGCGACTAATTATAAATTAGAAATATCAACTCAAGATGATACAAAAATATATATACTATCTGTTAAAGGTGATACATCTGGAGATGGAAATATAACAATACTTGATTTACTTCAAGTTCAAAAGCATATTAAAGGTGCTAAAAAATTAACTGGTGCTTCTCTACTCGCTGGGGATACATCAGGTGATAATGATGTTACTATATTAGATTTACTTCAAGTTCAAAAACATATTAAAGGCGCTAAAAAGTTATAAGGAGGAGTTATGAAAAATAGAAAAATAATAATTGCTTTGATTATCGGCTTGTTTATGTCACTTATTTCTTTCAACAAAGTTTATGCAGCAAGTGCAAAAATAAGTGTATCAGCAAATAAAAGTCAAGTTATAGTTGGAGATACTGTAACAGTAACTGTAAAAGTTTCTTCAGGAGAATTGCTGGGAAGTTGGAGATGGACAATTGATTATAATTCAAGTAAATTTAAACTATCATCTGGCGATAGTACAGTCGCAGATGCAGGAGATGGAAAACTAAAATCCAAAACATATACTTATAAATTTAAAGCAATCGCAACAGGCTCAAGTTCAATAGGAGTTAAGAATGTAGATGTACTTACTTGGTCAGAAAAGAATCTATCTGTTTCAAAAAACACTAAAACAATTAAGGTAATAACTCAAAGTGATTATCAGGCATCTTTATCGAAAAACAACTATCTATCTTCATTAACTGTTGGAGATTTGACTTTATCCCCTACTTTTAAAAAGGATGTAACAGAATATACTGTTAGTGCCAATGCTAATATCACAAATATAAAAATAAGTGCTAAAGCAGAAGATTCAAAATCAGATGTTGATGGTACTGGAACATTTAATGTATCAGAAGGTGATAATAAATTTGTAATAACAGTTACCGCTCAAAATCGAAGTGTTAAGAAATATACAGTAATAGTTAGTGTCACCGATCCAAATCCAATCAATATTACAATTGATAATAAAGAATATGTAGTTGTAAAAAGAGAAGCTAACCTAGAGGCTCCAGCTAATTACGAAAAAAAAGAATTAACTATTAGTAATCAAAAAATACCAGGTTTCTATAATGAAGTTACTGGTTATACATTAATAGGATTAAAAAATTCAAATGGTGAAACTAACCTATTCATATATGACGAAGATGCTAATAAATATTCTAAATATAATGAAGTTAATTTAGATAAAATAAAACTATACCCATTAGAAATGAACTTAGTTTTAGATGATTATATTAATTCTTCTATAGAAATTGATGATACTATATTTGAGGCATTAAAAAGAGAAAAAAGTGAATACTATATAATTCATGCAAAAGATTTAGATTCAGGAGAAGAAGATTATTATACATATGATTCAAAAACTAATACTGTTATTAGATATACTGATGAAGAAGTAAGACCATATAAAGAATCAATTAAAAAATACACAAAACTATTATCAATTTTAATAGTAGAAACATTATTAATAATCTTAGTATTAATTGGTATACTAATAAATAAGGTAGCAAAAGATAAAAAGAAACGTGAAAAATTTGAAAAATTAAAAAAAGAAAAAGAAGAAAGAGACAAACACAAAAAAGTAAATAAAAAAGCAAAATAGAAAGAAGTTGTTAGTATGAAGTTAAACAAAATATTTAAATTTCTAATATCATCGGTTTTACTGATAGTTCAAATTATCAGTTTTTCCTTTTTCAGTTATAGTTTAATACTATATAAAGGCGTAGAAACATTCTATAGATACTATGGAATAGCTATTCTATTATACTTATTGTTATTCATGTCCTATTTATTATTTAGAGGAATTAAAAAGAAAAACTGGACTGGATTTATAGTATCCGCTATTGTTACAATATTAATTATTGGAGTAGAAGCATTCGGATATTATTATTTAAATAAAATATACAAATCAATTGATTCGTATAGTGAAAACACGAATGAATATTATTCTGTTTTGGTAACTTATAATAAATCATATAACAGTTATAAAGATTTAAATAATAAAACAATTGGCATTGTTAATGATAAAAAAGATATAGAGGGTAACATCCTTCCTAATGAAATTATAAATGAATTACAACTATCAGATAATAATACTATTAAAGAATACACATCAACAATGGAATTATTATATGAACTCAAAAATAATGAAATAGATGCAGCATTCTTTAGTAGAAACTATATAGATATGTTCAGTTCCTTAGAAGGATATGAAGATATAGAAGATGAAACAAAAGTATTATATGAGAAATCAAAAATATATGATTCAAATGAAGAAGATATTAAAGATGCAAATGCAACTTTAACAAAACCATTCACTATGCTGTTAATTGGTGTGGATTCTTCAAAAGACGGAGTCACATCCGGATATAATGGTGATGTATTACTCTTAGTGACATTTAATCCTAAAACACTAAGAGCAAGTCTTACATCTGTACCAAGAGACACGTATTTAAAAACAGCTTGTTCTAATGGCAACTATAGAAGAATAAATACTACTACTTGGGGCAGTTCATCCGCATGTGCTGTTAAAACAATTGAAAACCTATTTGGAGTAAATATCAATTATTATGCAAAAATTAATTTCAAAGGTGTTGTACAATTAGTTGAAGCTGTTGGAGGAATCGATATTGATGTACCTTACTCAATATGTGAGCAAAACAGTTCACGTTCTTGGGGAAATAATACAGTTTTTGTTGAAAAAGGGAAACAGCATCTTAATGGTGAGCAAGCATTAGCATTATCAAGAAACAGACATAAACCAAATGATGGAAGTAATCCTGGTAAGAAAATGGCTCAATACTGCCCCACTTATACAGATGGAAGTAGAAGCGATTATACAAGAGGAAAAATACAAATGAAAGTTATTTTGGGAATTATTAAGGCTGCTACTAAAATGACAGACCCTAATCAAGCAATTGATATTCTCACTACAATAAAACCAAACTTCCAAACAAATATTAAAACTAATGATGTATTATCATTATATGGTTTGGGAAAATCAATTATTATCAATGATAGTGCAAACCTAGTTAATATACAAAGAATGCAATTGAAGGGATATGGTGTATATAAATATGTCTATGATCCTTCATCAAAGAGTTATCCTGCCGTAACAATTCCTTATAAAGGAAGTATTAATGATATCAAAAAAGAGATTAATATCAACCTTGGCAAGTCAAAAGCAACATTAGTAAAAAAGGCTTCTTTCGATTTAAATAATTTATACCAAGATATTGTTGTTGGCCAAGGAAGCTATAGTGAAAGTAGAATAAGCGTTCTTAAAAGTATGTCTGGGTACTCTGTTGATCAAATAAAAAATTATGCAAGATCAAATGGACTAACACTTAAATTTATAGACATTGATACAAATGAAACATTATCACTAAATAATTTTAATGAATATAGTTTCCATAGTCAAAAAGAACATAAAGACACTATACTAGAACTTGTTAAAACCTTAACAATATATGTTAAGAAAAAAGATATTCAATAATGAATATCTTTTTTATTCTCCTTTAACTATATACAATATATCTTTTTCTTTAATAATTGTTAATTTTATCGTGTTTTGGTAGCCTAAATCTTTAACATATGTCCATTTTGCATTTAATATATAACCATCATAAATATTATCTTTATATGTATATGTGGTATCAGTTATATCTATTATTTCAACATCTTTTACTTCCGGTAATTCCTGTTTTCTTTGTCCATCCAAATTAGTTTCCATAAACTTATATAAAGATGAACCCATATTATCTTTAAAATTATCTCTTAAATCTTTATGAATGAATTCCAATCCGCCAATGTCTGTACTACCCATTTTATTATTAAGCGTGTATAAATCAATTATAAAGAGCTTAGATATTAATTTAGAATATTCACTATAATTTATTGGTTTATCATTTAAAACCTTTGATAGAGCCCTAAAATTGTCTTTATATATAGATGTATCATTATTATTTAATGTATATTCATAAAGTTCTATTGAATCAATTGGTTTATGAGTATTTCTACTTTTAAAGAAGTCATTATATACTTTATAACCCAAATAACTAAAAAGCACAATGCCAACTAATATAAATAATGCTAATATTTTTCTATCAGTAGTTTTTTTCATAATTACACACTCCAATCTTATCTTCTTCATTTTGAATCAAATTATAAGTTACTATTCCATTAGAGACTTCTAATACTTCAGTTGAATATTCCTTTATTTTATCAATATAATCACTAGTGATAATTTTATTTTCAAACACAATATATTCATCTTTAAGATTACTATAATATACTTTGTCGGTTAAAACATTACCATTAGGGAATATAACTATTTTTTCATTAGAACTAAATATATCATGCCCTAAAGCATATTTTTCTTCAAATCCAAACATATTAGCTATGGTTGGAAGAACATCATACATTCCCATCGTATAATCTACTACTTTTTCATATTTTTCCTCATTAGACCATATTACAAGTGGCGTATTTTTTAACAAATCGTAATTATAATTATCCATACTAATGTATGTTGGATCATTAATATCTTTAATGCTATCAGTGACGGGATCATAATTAAAGAATAAATCAAATTCATTTTTAGGAAGCCTTGCCTCATGATCACCATATAGTATTATCACAGTATTTTCTAATATATTGTTTTCTTTTAATAATTCAATAAAATCTCCTAAAGCTTCATCAGCATAATGAGCACTTCTTATATAATCACCCAAAGTAGTACCTTCTAAATATGGTGCAACTCCACTCTCTTTCTTACCATCATCATTAATATATTCATAATCCATAGTTACTTCAAATTCGCCATATTTTGTTAAATCACCAAATGGAGAATGATTAGAAAGGGTTATTACTGTACCCATAAAAGGACTTCTAGATTCTTTAATATTTTTTATAATTGGGGTTAACTGTTTAAAGAAAGACTTATCTGAAAGACCAAGACCAACCCATTCCATATCACTAGTATCTTCTGGAACATTATAATATTCTTTAGAATAAAAATCTTGATATCCTAATACTTTATGTACTACTTTTCTATTCCAATATTCAGCATAATTAGCATGCGCACTAAATGTATAATAACCCATATTATGAAAATACTGAGGCATGGAATAATACTTTCTATCATAATAATTAACAAACACTGTTCCACTAGAAGATGGTAATAAACCAGTATTTAAAGTAAACTCTGTGTCAGAAGAAGTTCCAACACTAATTTGAGGATAGAATTTACTGAAATACATTCCTTCATGAACTAATTTATTTAAATTAGGTGTTACATATTTACCATTTATTTTTAAATCAACTAAAAAGTTTTGAATGCTTTCAGCATGAATAAATAATACATTCTTTCCTTTAAAATAATCAGTATATTCATTTGCTTCTTTTTTTCTTTCATATTTACAAGCATAATAATTCCTGAACTTTAAAGACGCTTCATCATATCCATGATATTCATTTAAACGTGGCTGTATGCTTTGTATTATGTCATTAGTATGATATAAATATAATCCATATCTTTGGACAATATATTCCCTATTCCATTGCTTTTGAAGTCTTATAGTATCTATAGACGGAACAGTAAAAGTTAAGTATATTAACATAATGATAGATATTAATAATGTATAAGTAAAACTCTTTTTATCATTTTCATTATTATCAAACTTATCAAAATATTTTCTTTTTTTCAAATATTTATTAATGAATATAAATATAATCAATCCAAATACATAGAAGAAATGCCATGTTTTTACTTTATCATAAGCAGCCCATTTAACATCCGTTACCATTGCGGCAGTAGCAATTAAATTAATCGATAAAAAGGATTGATAAAATTGATAATAAATAGTATTGCCAATTGTTAAAAGAACAAAGAAAATCATCCATGGTAAAAAATAAATATATCTTCTCTTTGGCTTTATTAAATAACTAAATGAACCTATAAATAAAAGTGCAGCTATATCTCCCAAAAATGACTTAAAATGTATTGGAAAACCTATTGTAACCGCTTTCATTATAAAACTCATTAAAAAAGAAATAATAACAAACAATAAAAATAAAATATTTGTAGAAAAATATTTTAATATTTTATCTTTAAAGCCCATATTATTCTTTTTTTTCATAATGATTCCTCGTGAACATTATAACACTATATCAATTTTTTTTCAATTTAAAAAGAAGCATCATGCTTCTTAATAAACTATTATTTAAATGGATCTGTATCTTTACATTTTTCTGACCATGGAGAAGTCATACAATATGAACATTTCTTATAGTCATCATTACCTACTATTCTCATAATCAAACCAACCAATGCTGCTACTAAGAACACTAATGCTGCAGCAATTGCTCTTTTTACTAATAATTGTTGAGCAGCTTTGATTTTATTTTCATCTTTTTCAGTAACCGCCTTAGCAAGATCAAACATACCCATGAATATTAAAATGATTGGTACAACAATTTCAATACCTACATATACCCATCCTACTATTCTTAATATTCCTGAAGCAGAATTACAAAATTCAGCAACGCTACTTACAGTTTTGGCTAAAATATTAACTAAACTAAACATAAACATCTCTCCTCTATATAAATTTTATATAATTTTAGTTATTTTGTCAATAAAATTGACTTATAATCCAATCTTATTTACAAACTTCTTGATTTCTTTTAGGTCATTTTGTCTATCATCACATGGTGGAATAGCACAAACAACTTTTAGTTTTGTTTCAAACTCAAATGCAGCTACATCTTCATTGGATAAAATACACTTATTTAAAATTATTTTTTCTTTTTTAAGAGTTTCTAAAATATTTTTATCTCTTCTTAGCATTTTATTAATCATAATTGTAGATGGTTCAATCAAATAATAAACTTGATTACATATTGATAAATCATCATAATCGTTTAAATCAACAAAAACATAATCACATGAATTCTTTTTCATTAATTCTTTTGGTAAATCAGTAGTTGTTGTACTTATTAAATCCTTATCATTAAAATATAAAAAATCTACTCTATTTACTTCTATAGCGGCAACATTTTTAGTGTCTTGTAATGCTTTTTTAAGCATATATACAAGAGTTGTCGCTCCTGCATGTGTAGTCGCATCTTTAAATCCTATTATTTGCATTCTCGCATTTACTACATTATTAACAACTACCGTTTCTTGAATAACAGGTGCTGGTGTCTCTTGTGCAGGTGGAATGTCTATATCTTCTAAATTATGAATACTTACAACATCTCTATAAGTATGAGGATGTACAAGCAAATAATTAATTCCATCAGCATTACGAGTAAAATTATAAATACCAAGTGAAATTAGTTTAGATAAGTACCCTTTAGTATTAGTTTGTTCATTATCATCTAAAAGTAGAATGACATTTTCCATATTAATATTCATTGCTAATTTTTGCAAATTATCAGTATTTTGATAGTCACGTATAGCAGTAATATCTAATATCATCTTATCATAATAGAAGTTAGCAAATGTATCAATTATTTCATCTACATTAAATACACCTTCCATAGATTTCATAACATCTAATTTTAATCCTAATAATAAATCTTTATATTTATTATAAACCATTACATTCATCTATATCACGCTCCTACTCTTCACATTCGAACTCACCCAAGTCATTATACAATGCCTTGGTCTCGCCTGAAATTGGTAAATTAACTCCGACATTTATAATTGGAATTGATAATGAAATATAAGTTGTAACCTTATAATATATTCTATTTGTTTCTCCATTACTAGGGCAATATTTAGCAAGGCAATAACCACCAGTTTGCAATTTGCCCTCACTACATGGGTTTGAAGAATCAAACTTTGCATAATCATAACCAATTGATTTAATAAATTTAAATGCCTTAGCTTCAGTACTTTTATTTTCATTCAGTACATCTGGAATATTTAAATCAACTCCGCCAGCACTACTATATCCTTCGTTTTTTTCAATAATATTAATTATTTCATTTTTTACTCTAAATGCCTTGGTATAACTAATTGAATATGCTAAAAAACCAGAAAATATTGCAATGAAAGTTATTACAATTCCAATTAACCATGTACTTCCGATTGCCTCTCTCATATTTCACTTCCTCTTTCTTCTTTAAAAAAACTATAAATGCCACACATGACATTTATAGCATTTTATTTTTAATAATTATTTTTTATTGTTCTGCTCTTACGCATCTATTGCTACTAGCATCACCGTCTGGACAACACATCCATACTCTTACTGTAGCATTAGAACCAGTATCGATTTCACTATCACCAGATGCATCAGTAGTTTCTACAGCACTCCAGTTAGTACCATAAGTTCTACATGTTTGAGTAACAATGCTTCTTTGGATTACTGGCCAAATAAACACATAGAATAGTGCACCTACAGCAGCAACAGCTACTATAGTTACAACTGTCATATTTAATTCTCCACTCGCTTCTTTCATAATTTATTCGATTCCTCCTTTATTATCTACTTAAATTATACAATATTATTATTTACTAAATCAATATGTTTTACACATTAATTATCACTTAATTTACACTGCCATAAATATTTGTAATATTGAAAGAACTAGAATAACCATAACTCCTGCACCAGTTGCCACAAGCATTGTCATAGTTTTCTTTTCCATCTTTTCTAAACGTTCTTTATATTTAGTTTCTCTTGATTTATTTTGTAATGTTGATATTGTTCTTGAAAATACTATTAATTGATCTTGCTTTCTTTCTTGACTACCAAGACCAAGTCTATAAAGAAGTCTCATCATTCTCATTGAGTCCCTGACAGGATAACGTCTTGCAAACGCCATATAAGGTTCTATAGTTGAATCACCAGCATCAATAGAAGCAATCAAATCTCTAAGTCCCGGTTTAAACATTTCAGGAGCTGATTCTAAACTTCTTGTAATTGCAACAGGTACTGTATAGTGTTGGATTAAGATTTCTAAACTTTTTAAGTAATATGGTAATTTTAAGTTAATCTCATGTAAGTGTTGCTTATAATATCTTTTTACTTTGCTATAATCATCTTTAAACATAAAATATGTAGCTGCCAATACCAATACTATTTTAATTGCCATGTTAACACTTTTAATGCTTGTTAAAGCAATAACAAATGCTATAAAGAAAGTCACAATGGCAGTTTTCACTCTTTTCTGATATCTTTCATTTGGGTCAGCCTTTTCTCCGTATTTAGAAATAACTAAAAAGTCATAATCGTCTTCTTTTAATTTTCCAAATACTACTTTGTTATCATCAACAAACTTGTTAAAATTAAATGTTCCCAAGTAATTAAACAAGAAGATTAATATTATTCCTACTAAAAATATTTCCATTATTCAGCACCCACATCCTCATGGTAATATTTGATACCTGTTAGTAAGAAGTATGTATTTATTAATATTACCCCATGAAGTAATAATTGTACATACCACTCATCAAGTAGTGTCATATAACTTGATTCTCCAAGTAATAATTGAACCATTAATACAAGTAGGTAAAGTGCTACACCAAATGTACAGAATTGCTTATAGAATGTTGTTCTATCAATTCTATCTCTATATACACTTTCAACAAGCATATCTATATCTTGAAGCATTCCTTCTAATGCCTCGCCAGAATCTTTTGAACCTTCTTTAGTAATTTGTAAGAATAATTGGTGCATATTTTTTATTACGTAATAATCATATTTTTCATTCATAAATCTTATAGCTTCATCAATTGTTCCATTTTCATATGACATTCTAATCATTTCATTAACATCAGATAGTACAGGATCTTCTAATACACCAGAATCTCTTACACCTTCTAAAGCTTTAACAAATGATTGTGTAGTATTAAATTCCATTATTACATTTGTTGTATATACTTGAATTTGTTCAAAAATAAATTCACTATATGCTTTTTTACATCTCATGTATGTTAGATATGGAATTACAGCAATTGTTGCTGCTGCATATACTATGCTCCAAATAATGCTATAAAAATATAAATATGAAATGAATGCCGCTGCTATTCCAAATACTGCAACTTGTATTGCGTATTGTCTAGAAGTATATTCTTGACCTAGTTCTTTTGCTTTTTCACGTACTACTTTAAATGAGTATGGTGATAATTTACCATAGGCACCATCAATGCTCTTGGTAATAAATCTATAAGAACTATTTTCACTATTTTTACGATATATGAATACAAATATCAAAATAACAGCTATTACTAATATTTCTATATACATACTTTACCTCCTTTAAATATCTAAAACTTCTACACTGCTAGGTTGACTATTTTCAGCTGGATTATTTTCAGTGGATGTTTGTAGTACTGCATCTTTTGGAACAAATGGATCTTCTCTCATTTGAACTCCTTGAGATGCCAAATAATCTATTAAGTGTGAAGTAGGATTATTATATGTTTCATTTCCCATCAAATCTCTTGAATACAAAACATTTACTTTTGCAACATTTTCAACATCATCTACATAAAACTCAACAACCTGAGTAATCTCTCTTTGAAACCTATTATATTTCTTGGAGAAAAAACCTTTAACATGAATACCGAGTTGAATATATCTATGCATACCTTTTACAAACTGGTCAATGTCTTGACTTGTTTCTAAAAGTGAATATAAACGCATTGGTATACTTGATGCTTTATCAGAGTGTATTGTAGATAAAATATTGTGTCCTGATGAAATCGAGTTACGCACTGCCATAACGGCCTCTGCAGAACGAACCTCTGATAGTAAAATCCATCTTGGGTTTTGACGCATACATGCAACTAACACATCAGAATATGAAGCAATGTTATTTGTTTTCATCGCAACAATATCTCTTGTTGGATAAATTTTATCTAAATGAAGTTCCAATGTATCTTCAATTGTAATTATTTTTTCATCTTCTTTAATATGACTAGCTAAATATTTAATTAACTCTGTTTTACCTGAACCGGTTTCTCCACTAACTAATATGTTGCAGTGTCCAGTTACACATGTTATTAGAAAGTCATGTAATGTTACAGATACATAATCTTCTTCAATTAGTTTCTCTTTTTTTAATCTAATTTTAGCTGGCGTTTTTCTAATAAGTACAGCGATTCCATTAGTTGCAATAGAATCATGTACGAAATTAAGACGCAACTCAGCACTCTCGGCGTCTAATAATGGATGAGCCATATTAAATGTTTTTCCCATTACATTAGAGCATTGAAATGCCAGTTTTTCCATAACTTCATTGTTAAGACCATCAATATGATATGGTTTAACACCTTGAGTTAATGTTTTAATCCACAATTGTCCACCATTTGAATATGAAATATCCGTTATGTCATCATCTTGAAGTAATGGAATTAGCACACCAAAATCTATTTGTGAAAAAACAACATCATCCATTATTCTACCCTTTCTATAATCTTTTGTCTTTTTTTCTTTTATTCTCTATCAAGTGGTACTTCTCTAGTTTGATTTTTAATTAATGATTTTAAATATTCACTACTAATAGTTGTAGTTGGATCATAATTAGCGTTTCTTGGTACTGGAACTAAACTTTGATTTCCAGAAATATATATGGCTTGTCTTAATAAGATATGTAAATCTTCTGGTACAGAGAAAATTAATGCGGCAGCTTCTCTTTGATCAGAACTTTTCTTAAAGATATGGCTTCCATCTTTATCTTTAACAGCCAATACTTCAATACCTTCAATTAGCTTTCCATAAACTAATTTTTCATTATCATATGTTTTGTAATATAAATCTATCTTATCTCCCGGGAAAATTGAGTTTCCATATGTTGTTGTATTACTTACTGGAAGTGAGAAAATAGTATATTCATTATATATATTTGTCCAAGCTGAGTCTGGCATATTGTCCCAAGTTACAACTGAAGGAGAATAGAATAGACTTCCAGCTGGTATATACGTATTATAATTAACATATTTTCCAATAACATTATTTTTGTTTGTAATAACAGTACTTGTAACCATTGATGCTGCAACTTTAACGGTTCCAACTAACTCTTCAGTTATTTCTGTTCTTGCAGGAATGTCTGCAATCGCATATGGTACTGAAGTTGCTTTTATTTCTCTATCTACTCTATATTTATAAGCAAAGAATAAAATTACTATACATACCACCATTGCAATTAAGGTTACAAGACCTTTATTTCCTAATATTCTTTTTAACATTATTGTTCACCTCCTTGAGTATTTCCATTTTCAATTTCTCTAATACTTACTCCACTTAAGTCTTTTGAGGTAACATTAACAGTTTGATTTAGGATTAAATTTTCAATATATGAACTGCTGATTCTTGTATTTTTAGGATTCTTTGAATACTCAGCATTTCTTGGTACTGGATAGATACTACCACCATTTAAATACAATGCTTTTCTTAATAATAAGTGCATTTCTTCTGGAACTGAGAACACTAAATATGCAGGTTGTCCCATATCAGAAGTTTTTTCAAATATATTATTAAACGCCGTATCAGTTACTGCTAATACTTTTATACTTTCAATAAATTTTCCAACTAATATTTTTCCATCAGTATCCCTACCAGAATAATATAGATCTATATAGTTTCCTTCAAATATAGAATTTCCATATGTTGTTTCAATTGAAACTGGTAAGGCAACAATTGTATTTCCTTCTGGAATGTTTTCATATAAACTTGATGGTAATTCATCCCAAGTTAATAATGTATTCCTATAGAACAAACTATCCTTCGGAATTTGAACCTTATTACTTACATACATGCCTATAATTGAGTTTTTATTTGTAATAACGTTAGGTGTTATTACGCTTCCTGGCACCTTCCTTGTTCCAACCATCTCGGTTGTAATTAATGTTCTTGGAGCCAAATCTTGTAAAGCATATGGCACCAATTGAGGTTCAGTAGCTTTCTTAATTCTTGCATTATACGCAAAATAAATTATAACAAGTGATAACACAATTGCTATAATTGTTACAGTGTTTTTATTTTTCAAAAACCTTTTAATTCCATATAAAATGTTACTCATTCTTTTTTCCACCATCCTATTATTTCTATTCTATTTAAGTATAACACAAAATCATCATATAATTCAACACAAATAAATAAAAAGTTTAGAATTTAATCTAAACTTTTATTCACTTTTTGTTCCATAAATTGTTTCTAAAATTCCACTTAATGTTGTATCTAAATTTACATCAAATGATTCTGAATTTATGTTTGTTGCTCCAGCTGATGTTCTTA
>JAFRQT010000019.1 GCA_017428485.1 Bacilli bacterium
AAAATTTTTTGAATAAAATTCAAAAAATAAATAGCTTTATTATTTTCAAAATATAAAGAGACCTTATTAATATAAAATAATAAATAAAAAATGAAAACTATGAACATGAAATTATATATGCTCATTATTTCGCACCTTTTATTTTGCCAAATCAACACGAAATCAACAACATATCAAGAGATAATTCATGAAGATTCAGAATTTGCTAAAGTTTGTACATTAGAAGATCAAAATGTCTTAGTACTTTCAACTATAATAGGTAGACAAAAATGTTTGGAAAGTCAATATGATAAAACTGGAGATGTTGTATATGGAAATATGACTTTAGACAGAGGATATACTGGTAGTGCTCAAATAGTTCAACCCCTTTCTGTTAATGGGACAGAACCAAACTATTTCCTTTCACACCACAATAAACAAGGTTTAGAAGGAGCTGAAGCTAAAGAATATTATACAGAATTTAAAAAAGGTGAAATTTCAAGATACTTTACCAATAAAAATAATATATTTGACCAACAATCCACTCTTGCCTTAAAAAATGGAAAAGTTTTTGTTGCTGGAATAAATAAAGTAGAAGCTTTCGGAGCTCAAAGATCTGTCGAAATAAATATATTTGATCCAATTAAGAATAAGTGGGGAGCTACTCCTCTTACTTTAAAAGATGCTTATAGTAGATATATTAGTTGCTATGAACAAAAAACAAATGAAGTTTACTGTGTTTATGTTTCATGGGAAGAATATTATGTTTCTAAATTAAGAATAAAGCATATAACAATAGATGATGTAAATTTGTCTTTTACTGTTAAAGATAGCGAAAATAAACAAGTCATTAAAAATTTTTATACTGTATTTAACTTTGTTAAAGCTATTCGTTATAATGATAATGAAGCTATTGTTGTATTCCAAACTGGAAATGGAAATAAATTACCTAAATATGGAAATTCTGGAAAAGATTTATATTATTATCATTTATTGGTTGATGGTGATTCAATTTCTGTTAAAAGATATGAATATTTATATGATGAATGCTCAAAAATTGATGATCCTGAAGATTATAAAGTTGATGTTGCTGTTCTTTCTCCAAAAAGAGTTTATGTTACATGTGAAACAAGTATTGGTAGATTTAGAGGATTCGAAATAAATCCACTTGAAGAAACAATTATTGAATTTAACTTTAATAATTTTGATGCCGAAACAGTTAAAAATCCTGCTTTTGCTAAATTCGATAAAACTTTAGGTATTTTCTATACTCATAAATCTGTAACTCAAAAGTCAAGTGTCGCTTTTCATTTAATGAATTATCCATTTTGCCATAAAGCAAATAAAACCTTTACTATACCTAAACATTATAGCTATGATAGTTTAAGTTTTGAAGGAAAAGTTTTTATGGTTAATCCATATCCTGCTTCAAGAGCCAATGAAACAATATATATTAGATTTAAAAGTTATGCTAATGTTTCAATAATTAATTCAGATAATAAAAAGGAAATAGTTTATGGTAAAGATTACAATCCAGAATTATCATTAAAAATTACTCCACATATTACTGAAGAATATTATGCACTTGAATATACAGCAACTAGAAAAGATGTATATGATGGAGAAATAATAGGTAGAACATGCAGTGTTAACTTTTATACTCCTAAATGCTTACTTGGATGCTACTCTTGCTCAAGAAGTGGAACTCCTGAACATCATTATTGTATAGGAGGATGTATTCCTGGTTATTATGAAGAAGAAGATCCAGATGCTATTAATGATGGATTTGGAAGACCACATTTTTGTCATCCATGTAATGTTTCTTGTTCTTCTTGCTTTGGACCATTTTTATTGAAACCTGCAACAACAAATTGTAAAAAATGTGATTATAAAAATGGTTATTATCATTTTGTTGATGATGAAAGAACTTGTATAAGTTATGGAACAAAAGAATATTGGGAAAGTATTCATGGTCCTTTATATTTAGATAAAACTCCAGGAGAAGACAAAAAAGAAGAATGGAGATGGAAACAATGTCATAAAAATTGTGCAAGTTGCTCAGGTCCTGGAAATGATGATGATAATCAATGTGATACATGTAGAAATGATTTAGGTCTTTATTTCTATTGTAATCAAACAAAAGGACATGGAATTCCTGGATCTTGCCATGATAAATGTGTAAATAATGGATTTTTCTTAACAGAGAAAGAAGATATGCTGAAATGCTGTGAATGTCTTGATGGTTGTCAAATTTGCCAAAATGCTACAAAATGCGATCAATGCTTTAAACCACACTATTTAATGCCAGATCATGAAAGCTGCGTTGATGATTGTGGATATTGCTTAGCAAAAGATGATAATCTTATGGAATGTGTTAATTGCAAAACAAGATATTTATCCCCTAAATATAATTTGAATGGAACATGTTATGATGAAATTCCAATAATTACTTATGAAGATCCAGATGTAAAAGGAAAAAAACATCATATTCTTGATGAAAAATGTAATTGGCTTATAGGCTGTAAAGGAGGATGCTTTAATTGTTCTATTTGGTATACAGAAAAATGTACTCAATGCTTCCCGGATTATTATAAAAAAGATTTCTTTAGTTTAAACGAAACACATCTAGACTTCCCTTGTTATACAGAGAAACAATGCCAAGGTATTGAACAATATCCATTTAATAAAAGTGATTCAGTTGGAGGTGTACCAAAAGTATTAAATGGTGAAGGAGTTTGTTATAATTGTAGATTAAGAGAAAATAATTATAGACAAGTTGAAAATAACTTTGTATGTGGTCCATTCGCTAAAAAAACTTATATTAATATTACATATTATAATAAATTATCAAAATGCTATGATAGATGTAAAACATGTGATGGTTGGGGAAGCAGTTGTTATCATAATTGTACATCATGTAGAGATCCTAGTCTTTATGGTTTAAGAGAATATAAAGATAGACCAGGATATGGAGATTGTATAAGATACACTCATAAATGTAAAGATTTACCATATTATCATGATTATGATTTAGCTGATCAATTAGGAATTGATGAAGATAATTGCGGGCAAGATTGTGATGTTTGTTTAACTAATAGAACTTGCACCGAAAGATTCCCATTTTTCGTGGTAGCAACAAGGGAATGTGTAGAAAGATGTCCATTTACTGATATAATGTCTCAAACTTGTCTTATGAATCATACAAATGCTGGATTTATATTATTAGAAAATCCATTTGAATTACCAAATCTATATTATCCTATAAATCAAACTGTTACTATAAACCAAATTATTTCATCAACATTTTTCAAACAATACTTGGAATCTATAAATGTAGATTATAATTCGGTAACAAATGAGATAAATAATTATTTAGGAACTGGAAAAATATATAATTTACCAAAAAGTGAAATTATTATAGGTAATAATATTAGTATAGAATTAACTTCAGTTAGATTAGAATTAGAAAAACTTGCTAACATTTTAAGTGGAAATGAAAAAGTATCTCAAAATCAAACTTCAATTTTAGATATATCAGAGTGTGAAAAATTCCTTAAAAAGAAATACGGTCTTTCAGACGAAGAAGAATTAATGATAATTAAAGGAGATACATTCAAAGAATTAAATTATTATTATGGAGATCAAGTAGATTATCAATTATTCTCAACTTCTTTAGGAGCTTTCTTACCTTTATCAGATTGTAAAGATAAAGAAGTAACAGTTACAAATCCTTTCAATACTGAGAATTTAATATCCCTATTCGCAAGTAAAACAAAGCCGGTAATAGAAAATGGATATGATGCATTTAGTAGTGATAGCCCATTTTATAATGATATATGCACACCTTTCACAAATGAAAATGGTAATGATGTCTTATTAGATGATCGTGTTGCTGATTACTTTAATGAAGTATTAAATATTTGTGATGACGGATGTACATTTATAGAATATAATCCCAAAACAAATCTATATTCTTGTCGTTGTCCTATAAAAGATACAATTAATCAACAAAGTAGTAATGAAAATGTTGTTACTAAAAAATTACCTGAAGACTTTTATAAAAAACATAAGAACTCAAATATCGAAGTATTTAAATGTGCCTCTCAAGTATTTTCATCTGAAGGACAAAAAAAGAATTTCGGTTCATATGTCTTACTTACATGCTTAGCAAGCTTTATAGGCGTAGTAGCTTTTTATATTATTAAAGGTCATTCAAAAATTAATGCCTTATTTGAGAGTTTAAATGGAAATCCAATTGTCGCAAATCCTCCAGGCCCAAAAGGTGTTCAATCTCAACCTGAGCTAAATAATAATAAAATTAATACAGGCACAAAAACTGACAGGCGAATTCAAAATGAAATCGGAAAATCTGATTTCATTATGAATGAGGAACAATTAAATAATGCTGATTATGAAATAGCTGTAAGTAAAGATAAAAGAGGATTTTTAAAGATTTATTGGTCATTATTAAAGCTTAAACAACTATTTATCTTCACTTTCTATACTTCTACTGATTATAATTTAAGAATAGCTAAAATTGCTCTTTTCATATTATTTGTATCATTCTATTTTGCTTTTACTGCTCTATTCTTTAATGACAAAATAATGAGAGAAATTTATATTTATAAAGGAAATACTGATGCTGCTGTCCATATCCCAAATATTATTTTATCTAGTTTATGCTGCTTAATTATGAATTTCATTGTTAGATTTGTTTCTTTAAGTGAAAGAGATATTTCCAAAATAAATTGTTCAAGAACTCAAGAAGAAAAAAAACAATTATGTGACAAAACTAAAAAATTATTAAAAATTAAATTGATCATATTATTCGCTATTTCTGCTGTTTTAATTGCTTTATGCTGGTACTATGTAGCTGCTTTCTGCGCTGTATTCAAGAATTCTCAAGGACATTATTTCACTAACGTTCTCATTGCCTTCATTGTTTGCAATATTTGGCCTTTTGTAACTAGTTTAATTCCTCCAATTTTCAGAAAGAAAGGAATAGAATCACAATCTCCTTGCATGTATAAAGCAAGTCAAATCATTGCTTATATCTAAATATTATTATATGGTTAATCATTAAATATAATAACATTTATTATTATTTCTAATTTTATTATAAAAAATAATAATTTTATTATTAAT
>JAFRQT010000020.1 GCA_017428485.1 Bacilli bacterium
AAAATGGTTAAAACAGGAGATTCAATTAGAAATATAATTGATTATAGATTATCTCGTTATGCTTGTTATTTAATTGCTCAGAATTCTGATCCTAGAAAAGAAGTTGTTGCACTTGCACAAACATATTTTGCAGTTCAAACTAGAAAACAAGAAATATTAGAAAAAGAATATAATTTAATGAATGAAGATGAAAAAAGATTATATCAAAGAAATCTTACTAAAAAAGGAAATTATTCATTAAATCAAACTGCAAAAGAAGCAGGCGTTAAAAACTTTGATAAATTTCATAATGCTGGATATAGAGGGCTATATGGTGGAGAAACTGCAGATGATATTGCAAAAAGGAAGAAGCTTAGATATAGAGAAGATATTCTTGATAATATGGGAAGTGAAGAACTAATAGATAATTTATTTAGAATAATTCAAACTGAAGAAAAATTAAAAAGAGATAATATTTATGGAGAAAACAAAGCTAATAAAACACATTTTGAAGTTGGTAGTAAAATTAGAGGCACAATAAAAGAACTAGGTGGCACTATGCCAGAAAGCTTACCCAAACCTCAAAAGAGCTTGAAAACACTTGAAAAAGAAAATGTAAATTATAGAATTGATAATCAATAAGAATTTGTTTGACAGAAGGGTATAAATATGCTAAAATACTCATGTTTGTAGAAATCTTTCTCTACAACCGCATTTAATAAGGTCATAAATAAAGTTAACTTTTACCTTATAAAGCGAGTCTTATTGAAGGAGGAATAATATGAAAGCAATATTTGTAACTGGTGGAAAACAATATATGGTTGAAGAAGGACAAGAACTATATATTGAAAAACTAGATAATGAAGTAGATAGCGAAGTTGTTTTTGATGAAGTTTTATATGTTGATGGTAAAGTAGGTACTCCTACTGTTAAAGGAGCTAAGGTTGTTGCTAAAGTTTTAAAGCATGGAAAACAAAAGAAAATTTTAGTTTTTAAATATAAACCTAAAAAGAAATATAGAAAAACTCAAGGACATAGACAACCTTATACTAAGATACTTATTAAATCAATAACAAAGTAATGATTAAAGTACAAATTAATAAGAAAAATAATATCATTGAAAGTATAAATTGTCATGGTCATGCAAATTATGCTGGTTATGGTAAAGATATAGTATGTGCATCATTTAGTACAATGATAATAACTACTATAAATGGTATACTTGAAATTGATAAAGATGCTATTAGTTATACTGATAATAATGATTTAAAAATTATTAATATTAAGAAAGATAATATAACAAATAGTTTACTTAATAATTTAGTTAATATGATATATGAACTAAAGGATAGTTATGATAAAAATATTGATATTAAGGAGGAAAACCATGAATAAAATGAATTTAAATATACAATTATTCGCATCTAAAAAAGGTGTTGGTTCTACAAAAAACGGTAGAGATTCTATCGGACGTAGATTAGGTGCTAAGCTTAGTGATGGACAAGTTGCTAAAGCTGGTGCAATTATTTATCGTCAAAGAGGAACTAAGATTTATCCAGGCACTAATACAGGAATGGGTAAAGATCATACTTTATATGCTAAAGTTAGCGGAACAGTTAAGTATGAAAGAAAAGGAAAAGATAAAAAACAAGTTAGTGTTTATGAGAACTAAGAAATTAGTTCTTTTTTTATGTAAATAAAATAAGTTATATTAAAAAAATAATATATTAGTGGTATAATGTTATGTAGGATGTGATGTAATTATGAAAAATAAAAAAATATTAGTTATTTTAATGTTAGTCTTTTCACTTTTATTAGTGGGTTGTGGTAAGCAAGAAGAACCAAAGCAAGAAGAACCAAAGAAAGAAGAAACAAAAATTGAGGAGCCAGAAAAAGAAGAACCTGTCAAGGAAGTATCTAAATTTAAAATATTTGATACTACTTCTAAAAATAGACCATTTGCAATTGTAGTAAATAATACTCCAGTTGCTGTTAAAGTACAAGAAGGAGTAACTAAAGCATATTTAGTATATGAATTTCCTACAGAAGGATTTACTTCTAGACTTATGGCATTATTTAAAGATGTTCCAACTTTAACTGTCGGAACGATTCGTAGTTGTAGACATAATTTTATTGATTTTGCTCAAGAAAATGATGCAGTATTAGTATGTTATGGATGGAGTCATTATGCTAAAGATGAACTTGAACAACAAAAAATTGCTTATATTAATGGAATATCATCAAGATGGTCAAGTTTGTTTTGGAGAAGCAATCCTGAGAAATTAGCTAGTGAGCATACTGCGTATACTAGTATAGAAAAAGTTTATAATTATGCAAAAGGACATAATTATAGACTTACAAGTGATAAATCACGTGTGTTGAATTATACTCCTGAAGAAGTTAATTTAAATAATATGAATAAAGCAATTACTGCAAATACAGTAACATTGCCTTATGGAAATATTACAACTGTATTTAAATATGATAAAAATACTAAAGAATATGTTAAATATGTTAATAATAAAGAAATAAAAGATCACAATACAGGAGAACATATTACTACAAAAAATATTATTATTCAAAAAATAACTTATAAAATGGCGTCAGATCATTATTATTGGGATTTACATACAACAGGTACTGGAGATGGATATTATATTACTAATGGCTACGCTGTACCAATTAAATGGAGTAAAAAGACAAGAGATTCTAAAAGTATATACACATATTTAGATGGTAAAGAAATAGAAGTAAATGATGGCAGAACTTATATAGAAGTTCATACTACAAAGAAAAAACACTCTATAAAATAGGTGAAAAATGAGTAAAAATAAAAAGATTATAATAGCAATTGCTTTTATATTCATAATTCTATGGATAGTAGGAATTTATAAATTAAGTGCGATGAATTCGTCTAATTCCAATGGAAGCAGCAGAAATATAATTGGTATATTTATTGAAGATACATTGGATATTACCAATAAATATGGGATTACTAATTCCCATCCTGATGATCAAAAAATAAATAAAGCAGTTGTTTTGTTAAATAAACCATTAAGAAAAGTAATGCATGCTAGTGTATATTTAGTCCTTGCTTTAATGATTATATTTACAATTAATATGTTTTTTAAGAATAAAAAATATCTAAAATCGGCATTAATTACATTATTGTTAATAATTGCACTTGCTGGATTTGATGAATATCATCAAACATACGTAAAAGATAGAACAGGGGATATAAAGGATGTTTTAATAGATACTATAGGCGGAGTTGCAGGAATCTTATTCTATGGAACATATTATTACGTATATAGAAGAGGATATAATGCTGGTATAAAAAATAATAATGTGTTAAAATAGGAAAAAGGTGATTGAAATGAAGCAAAAATCAAAGAAAAAAATAAGAATACTTAGCAAAATTATTTGTTTTGCAGCTTTAATTGTTTTAGTAATGTTTTTATATTATCTAAAAAAATTAAATATTCTTCCAAGCAAGTATTTTTATTTAATATTTGGTATATTATCTTTTTTAGAATTAATTTTTATATTGTTTAGCATCAATAAAAGAATTAAACCAGTAATTTTAATTATATTAGATATATTTGCAATACTATTCATGTTAGTAGAGGGTTATGGTGCTTATAAACTATATCAAATATATGGATTTTTAGATCGAGATATTAAAGTTGTTGAAACTAAAGAAATATATTATTTAATGGTTAATTCTGAAAGTAATTATAAGGATTTGAAATCAATTGAAAATAAATTTGTATATTATTTTAATGATGTAGAAGATTTTGATAAATTAAAGCAAAGTGTTAGTAAAAAAGTTAATATTATTTTAACTGAAACTGATGATTATGGAAACTTAATAACTAGTATTCTTGAAGATAAAGAAAGAATTATATTGGTAAGTGAAGGAAATTATAATTCTTATTTAGAAAATCAGGAATCTGAAGAGAATGTTGATATTGATGAAGTAAAAAATAAGTTTAATATATTGGCAGAAATAGAATTAACAAATAAAATAGAACAAAGTAATTCTGATGAAGATTTAATGTCAAAACCATTTATATTATATATTAGTGGTATAGATACAAGAAGTAATAAAATGCCAACTAAGAGTTTGAGCGATGTTAATATATTTGTTGTAGTTAATCCCCAAACAAGAGATATATTACTTGTAAACACTCCAAGAGACTATTATGTACAAGTTCATGGAACAAAAGGACTTAAGGATAAACTTACTCATGCAGGTGGTATTGGCGGAGTAAAGCTTTCTAAGGCTACACTTGAAGATTTATTAGGATATAAGGCAAATAATTATATAAGGGTTAATTTTAACTCAGTTGTTAAATTAGTTGATGCAATTGGAGGAATAACTATTAATAATGAATTTAACTATTCATATACTCCTAGGCATGGCCAGGGATGCGTAATACGTCCTGGTAAAAACAAACTTGATGGTATATGTACATTAGGATTTGTAAGAGAAAGATATTCATATAAAGGTGGAGATAGACAAAGAGGTAAAAATCAACAACAAGTTATTGCAAAGATAATAGAAAAAATTTCTTCATCTAAAACTTTAATAATGAACTATGATAAATTATTAAAAGCATTAAGTGGTTCTTTCGAAACAGATCTTTCTACTAAGAATATTACTTCTGCTGTACAATTTCAATTAAATGATATGAGAGGATGGAATATAACAACAGCAAACTTAGATGGATCTACTGGTATGGAACCAACATATACTTGTCCAAAATGTAAGAGAAGTGTAATGTATCAGAATCCAAAATCAATAAAAGCTGCTCAAGAAAAAATAAAAGAAATATTAGAAAAGAAATAATATTTCTTTTTTCTTTTGGGTAAATAATGGAACTAAAATTAAATATAATTCATAACTTATTAATGAATAGAAATAAAGGAGTGGATTATATGTGTAATTGTAATAATAAAAGCAATGATAATAATTGCTGTAATAATTGTATAATGGAGATATTACAAGTAATAAATGTACTTCAAAATAATGCTTGTCCAGATAATTGTTTATTATCATGCGATAGGCCAGCTTTAGGAGGAGGACCTACTTGTCCAATATGTAATACCAGACCAATTATGTTATATACTTGTTCAGGAAATGGGACACCTTATGCTATGCCAATAAGTAGAAGTGCTACTGAAACAACTACAAGCAATGTATTTAGAGTAGAAAAAGTTGATGGATGCTGTTGTACATTTAGAGTATTAACACAAAACCCAGATACTACATCTCAATATCCATATGTTTCAACAAATTCAATATTTACAATGGATGCTAATTGTTTATGTGCAGTAAGATGCTTAGATGATACATTTGTAGAATGTTTATAAGAGTTCAAAATTTAATTTTGAACTCTTTTAATATGCTAAAATGTATTTTTTATGTTAAATGTGAAAATAAAGTTTAACTTTAATAAAATATATGATATAATATTTTTACAACATTAGTTAAGGAGCAAAAGGAATGATAAGAGAATTAGACGCTACAGCGAAATATGTATTAGGCGATAAGTTTGATTGTTCTAAAGTTAAAGCAAAATCAAAGAACAAATTATATCTTTTTACAAAGAGGTTGTTTGATATAATTGTTTCTTTTTTATGTTGTATTTTTTTAATACCAATTACGCTTATAATTAAAATTGCATATATGCTTAATGGAGATTTTCATAGAATTATATTTGTTCAAGAAAGAATAGGAAAAGATGGCAAATTATTTAAATTCTATAAATATAGAAGTATGGTTGTTAATGCTGATGAAGTATTAAAAGAAATGCTTGCAAAAGATAAAGAATTAGCACGTGAATATCGCATAAATAAAAAATTAGATAATGATCCTAGAATAACAAAAGTAGGAAAAATAATTAGAAGAACATCAATTGATGAATTGCCACAACTAATAAATATATTTTTGGGTGATATGTCATTTGTAGGCAATCGACCATATTTGCCTAGAGAGAAAAAGGATATGGGCAAGTATTTTGATGATATAGTTAAAACTAAACCTGGTCTTACAGGGTTTTGGCAATGTTCTTTAAGAAGTAGAGGAACTTTCTTAGATAGATTAAAAATGGAACAATATTATTCAAAACATCAAGGATTTAGATTCGATGTAAGTATATTTTTTAAAACGTTCAGTGTTGTTTTAGGACGCGATGGAGCAAAGTAAAAACTTAGGAATACACGAATAATGTATTCCTTTTGCTGTGTAAAAGGAGAATTATGAAAAATAAGTTGGAATTAGAAAATAAAACTGTAATTGTTACTGGAGCCGCCGGATTTATAGGATATTATTTATCAAAAAGATTACTTGAAGAAATTAAGAATATAAGAGTAATCGGATTTGATAATGTAAATGATTATTATGATGTTAGGTTAAAAGAGGAAAGATTAAATAATTTGTATAAATTTAACAATTTTACATTTATTAAAGGAAATCTTGCTGATAAGGAATTAATATTAAAAATGTTTAATGAATATAAACCAAATATTGTTGTAAACCTAGCTGCACAGGCTGGAGTTAGATATTCAATAGATCATCCTGATGTTTATATAGAATCCAATATCATAGGTTTTTATAACATATTAGAAGCATGTAGATATAATGAAGTTGAACATTTAGTTTATGCATCAAGTAGCTCAGTATATGGTGGAAATACTAAAGTTCCATTCAGTACAGATGATAAAGTAGATAATCCTGTATCCTTATATGCCGCAACTAAAAAGTCAAATGAATTACTTGCTCATGCATATTCAAAATTATATAACATTCCAACTACAGGGCTTAGATTTTTTACAGTTTATGGACCTTTAGGTAGACCAGATATGGCATATTTTAGTTTTACTAATAAATTAATAAATGGAGACAAAATTAAAATCTTTAATTATGGTAATTGCAAACGAGATTTTACTTATGTAGATGATATAGTTGAAGGAATAATTAGAGTAATGAAGGGTGCTCCAGCAAAACAAAATGGAGAAGATGGATTACCAATACCACCATATGCAATTTATAATATTGGTAATAATAATCCAGAAAACTTATTAGATTTTGTTAATATTCTACAAGAAGAATTAATACGTGCAAAAGTATTACCTGAAGATTATGACTTCGAAAGTCATAAAGAATTAGTCCCAATGCAGGCTGGAGATGTACCAATTACTTATGCTGATACAAAAGCATTAGAAGAAGATTTTGGATATAAACCATCAACATCTTTAAGAGAAGGATTAAGAAGGTTTGCAGAGTGGTATAAAGAATTTTATAAATAATAGAAAGAGTGATAAAATTGAAAAAACATAATAGAAAACCAAAATTATGTTTAGTATCAAGCAGTGGTGGGCACTGGGAGCAACTTCAAAAGTTACAACCATTAATTGATAAATATACTGGATTTATGGTAACAGAAAAAACCCAATTTGAAGCACCACTTGTAAAATATTTTATGAGACAAACTGATTTAAAAGATAAACTAATGCCAATTAAAATGCTATGGAATGGTATATATGCATTAATCATTTGGATAAAAGAAAGACCTGATTTTGTTATTACAACAGGAACAATGATTGCCTATCCATTTTATCTTTTAGCAGTTCTACTTCATAAAAAATTTGTTTTTATAGAAACATTTGGACGCGCAAATATGCCGACAGTGGCAGGTAAAAAAATGGAAAAACACTCTGATTTATTTATAGTTCAATGGGAAAGTCAAAAGAAACACTATAAGAAAGCAATATATGGGGGGTGTTTATATTGATATTTGTAACTGTAGGTTCAAGAAATTATCCATTTGATAGATTATTTAAAAAGCTGGATAATTTATATGAAAATGGTATAATTAAAGAGAAGATGTTTGCTCAAATAGGAACGTCAACTTATAAACCCAAGCATTATGAATTTAAAGATTTTATTTCTCCAGAAGAATTTGATAAGCATATTAAAGAAGCAGATATCGTTGTTTCTCATGGAGCTTCTGGATCAATAATGAAAGCATTAAATGCTGATAAAAAAGTAATAGTAGTAACAAGATTAGAAAAGTATGGTGAACATATTAATGACCACCAAATACAAAATAATGAAGCTTTCGCTGAAAATAAATACGTTTTAATGGCTGATTTAGAACTGGAAAATTTAGGCGAATGTTTTAAAAAAATTAAATCTAAAAATAATGGTTTAGTTAAATGGGAAAATAAAGATCCTATGGCTATAATAAATATGATAGATAAATTCATACAAGATAACTGGAGGTAATTAAAGTGAATAAGAAGACAAAAAAAAGAATAAAGTATTTTTTTAGATTTCTTCCAGATAAAATTTATCTTCAACTTTATTATTTTGCAAATTTTAAAAAGTTTATCAATTTTGAAAATCCTCAAACATATAATGAAAAATTAAATTGGTTAAAACTTTTTGATAGAAAACCAGAATATACGAAAATGGTTGATAAATATGAGGCAAAAAAATACGTTGCAAATATTATAGGTGAAGAATATGTTATTCCTACCCTAGGTGTATGGGATAAATTTGATGATATAGATTTCGATGGATTACCCAATCAATTCGTTCTTAAATGTACGCATGATTCAGAGGGGTTAGTAATAGTAAAAGATAAAAAGAAATTTAATAAGAATCAAGCAAAAAAAATATTAGAAGAAGCAATGAAATATAATTTTTTTTATATTGGCAGAGAGTATCCTTATAAAGACATTAAGCCAAGAATAATAGCGGAGAAATACATGGTTGATAGTAATTGCGTTGAATTAACAGATTATAAATTTTTTTGCTTTAACAACATCCCTAAAATTATTTTGGTTTGTTCCGAGAGGTTTTCCTCAAACAACATGTGTGAAACTTGGTTCGATGAAAAATGGAATTTATTACCAATTGTTGAAAATAAACATAGAATTGATAAGAATGTGCAACGTCCTAAAAACTTTGAATTGATGAAAAAGTTGGCTATTTCATTATCAAAAAAGATACCATTCGTAAGAATAGATTTTTACGAAGTTGATAATAAAGTGTACTTGGGAGAAATAACTTTTTTCCCTGCTAGTGGATTTGAAAAGTTCAATCCCGCTTCATGGGATAAAAAGTTTGGTGATTGGATTAATTTAAAATAGGGGATGATTTATTTGAAAGTATTAAATATTCTAACTAGTAGATTAAATTATAATGGCATTGGTATGAGTCTATTAAACTATTATAATAATATTAATAATAAGGATATCCAGTTAGATTACTTGGTACCAAATGTTGTTGAGGATAAATTAAAAAAACAATTTACAACTAAAAAAAATAATATATTTGAATTTGATTATCATGGAAAAAAATTGCATCAGAGAAGACCACTACTATTTTGTCTAAAATTATATAAATTATTAAAAAAAGAACACTATGACATTGTACATGTGCATGGTTCGAGTAGTTTGATGTTTCTGCAATTATTAACTGCAAAAATTGCAGGAGTTAAAGTAAGAATTGCACATAGTAGAAATACTGAAACAGATCATAAATTAATTAATAAATTATTTAGACCGCTATTTAATATATCTTATAATGTTGCTTTTTCATGTGGAAAAGAAGCTGGAGAATGGTTATTTGGAAAAAATAAGAAATTTATCTTGGTTCCAAATGGTAAGAATAGCAAAATGTTTTCTTATAATGAAGAGAGTAGGAAAAAATATAGAAAAAAATACAATTTAGATAACAAAATAGTTTTAGGGCATATTGGAAACTTCAACTATCAAAAAAATCATGAATTTTTAATTAAAGTATTTAATCAATTGTATAAAAAAAATAATAATTATTTTTTGATTTTGGCTGGTAGTGGAGAATTAGAAGATAAGATTAAATCTATGGCTATAGAAATGAATATTGAAAGTAATATTTTATTCTTGGGTCAAATTCCTGTTGAACAAGTCGCTGAATTATTAAATGCAATGGATATAATGTTATTCCCATCAAGGTTTGAGGGATTTCCTAATGTTTTAATTGAATGGCAAATGAATGGATTGCCATGTGTTATATCTGATAAAATTACTAAAGATGTAAAGGTAACTGACTTAGTATATTTTGAATCAATTGATTCGTGTAAAAAATGGGTAGATAAAGTAGAAAATATTAAATTGATTGATCGAAGTATCTATAAAAAAACAATAATAAATGAAATAAAAACATCTGGTTATGATATAGAAGAAAATGCAAAGATGTTGGAGCATGAATATATAAAACTATATAATAATGCAAAGTAGGAGTTAAAAATGTTTAAAAAAATCTGGAAATATTTAATTGATTTAGGAATACTAAATTTCATTTCTGATGAAAGATATTTAAAGCAGAAATATAAAAAAATGTTTAATAAGGAATTGAATTTAGAAAATCCAAAAAATTTTACTGAAAAATTACAGTGGTTGAAGCTAAATTATAGGGATAATGAAATGTCCAATTTGGTCGATAAGTATGAAGTAAAGAAATATATAAGTAATAATTATAAACCATGTGATTTGAAAACTATACCAACATTAGGTGTTTATAATAGGTTTAAAGATATTGACTTTGACAAATTGCCAAATAAATTTGTTATTAAATGTACGCATGATTCTGGTAGTGTAACAGTTGTAAGAGACAAGAAGAATTTTAATTATAAAAAAGAAAAAATTTATTTTGATTTGAAACTTAAGTGCAATTTTTATAATAGATATAGAGAATGGCCATATAAAAATATTAAGCCAAGAATATTGATTGAAAAATTTATGGAAGATGATAAATCAGATGCGTTGACGGATTATAAATTTTTTTGCTTTAATGGTAAGCCACAATTTATGTATATATCTAAAGATGATTCTGAAGACCCTAGAACCGATTTTTTCGATATGAACTTTAATCATTTGGATTTACACCTTAAAGATCCTAATGCTGATGTAATGCCATCAAAACCTAAGCACTTTGAAAAAATGAAGAAACTTTCTGAAAAATTATCAAGTGATTTTCCTTTTGTCAGGATTGATTTTTATGTAATTAATAATGAAATATATTTCGGTGAATTTACATTTTATCATTTGGGTGGTTTCTTTAAATTTCATCCTTCAAAATGGGATAAAATTTTTGGAGACATGTTAAAATTAAAAAAATTTGGTGATAACGATGAATAAATTTGAAAATCTTGTTGAAACTATTAAAATTAAAGTAAGAAGGTATTATATAAAAAAAACAGCAAAGATTCGAAGTAAAAAAATTACTAATGATAATTTTACTATTATTAGTAACAATTGTTGGGGAGGATTTATTTATCAAAGTTATGCATTGAAATACAACACTCCAACTGTTGGTATGTTCTTCATGGCAGATGATTATATAAAATTCATTTCAAATTTAAAACATTATTTGGATATAGATGATATAATATTTATGAACCCTAAAGAATCAAAATGGTATAAATATCTGAGTGCAAATTCTTCATTTGGGACTTATCCAATTGTTAAATTAGATGATATTGAAATCTTTTGCTTACACTATCATAGTGAACAAGAATTTATTGAAAAATGGAATGAAAGAAAAAAGAGAATAAATTATAATAATATTCTATTTAAATTTAGTGAAATGAATCAGTGTAAAAAACAAAACATTTTAGATTTTAAAAAGCTTAAATATAAAAACAAAATATGTTTTATATCAAAAAAATATAAAGATTTGGCTGATGAAAACACTTTTATAGTTAGTAAAGATTTAAAAAATCAAATCAAATCAACGGACGAACCAATTGGTAATAGTCACATTGTTAATGTAAATAATATTATTAATAATTTAAAATAAAAAAGTAGGTGTTTAATTGAAAAAGATAATATTTATCACCAATTATTTTGGTAATGGTGGTGCAGCAACAGTAATGAAAACTTTAATTGAAAATCTGCCAATCAATGAATATGACATTTCACTCATATCTTTTCTTGATGATGATAATAAATATAATATTCCTGTAAATACAAAATATATTAATTTAACAAATTCTATGAAATTAAATACACTTCAGAAAATTAAGGCAATATTTAAATTAAGAAAAATTCTTAGAAAAAATAAAAACACAGTTGTTATTTCATTTGAATATTTTATAAATATGAGAGCAATTATTGCTAATTGTTTTTTGCATAATAAATTAATTGTTTCTGAAAGAAATGATCCATCTAGAATAGATAATACTAAAAGGATATTAAGAAACTTTTTGTATAAATTTGCAAATGTTTTAGTGTGTCAAACTGATGATGCAAAAAACTATTTTTCTAAAAAAATACAAAAAAAGACTATTGTAATACCCAATCCGATTAGAACCCAATTACCTTCTAGATATATTGGAAAAAGAAATAATAAAATTGTTACATTTTGTAGGGTGGAAAAGCAGAAGAATCTTTATATGATGCTAGATGCATTTAAAATATTTTTAAAAAAATTCCCACAATATTCTTTAGAAATATATGGTGATGGAAGCGAAAAAAATGGTATAATAGAATATAGTAAAAAGATACATATTAGTAACAAAGTCTTTTTTAAGGGATTTAAAAAAGACTTACATAATGAAATAGTTGATTGTGCAATGTTTATTTCAACATCTGATTTTGAAGGTATTTCAAATTCAATGCTAGAAGCTATGGCAATTGGATTGCCAACAATTTGTACAGATTGCCCTTGCGGAGGCGCAAAGATGGCGATTAAAAATGGAGTGAATGGTTTGTTATCTCCAGTTGGTGACTGTGAACAATTTGCACAAAAAATGATATATTTAGTCAGTGATGAAAAATTAATGGATACTTTATCTAAAAATTCTGTTAAAATAAAAGAGGAATATAGTCCTTCAAAAATATTTAAAAAATGGGTTCAAGTTATAGAAAAAAATGGGTGATAAAAATGAAAAATAATAAAAAATTGTTGATTTTTTTTGAAAATATAAAAATAGTATTAAGTAGTTTTATTCGAAATGTTGGTGATGAGTGTAGACAGATATTCGATATTTTCAAAGAAAATGCAATTGTTGTTTTCGATAATGCAAAACTTATTATTTCTGAACTAAAAAGTAAAAAATATGTTAGATTGTTTCAAGTTATGAAAAAAGCATCCGTAAATGCATTGGAAATATCTGGATTAATATATTGTTTTGCTATTGCTTTTTCCGCGTCTACAGGAACTTTAGTTGTAAAAATAGCAAGACTTTTATTATTCTTTTCCTTTTTGCTTAATATTGTGCGTAAAAATAAAATTGAATTATATATCAATAAATATGTGAAATGGTGTTTAGCATTTTCCATTTTTGCTTTTGCCTCTTTATTATGGACTATTAATAGTGGTAACACTATATCTGCGTTTCTATCGCTACTATATATAATAATATGCAATCTTATTGTCATATCTATCACTATAAAGAATAACAAATATATATATTATATAATGAAAACTGTAATTTTTGGATCCATAATCCATGGCTTGAAAATATTTTTGTTTCATGGATTTAACGTATATTTTAATCAAAGAGGTGGAACAATTGTTGAAAATGCGAGTGTTTTCTCTATAGTTGCAAGTTTTGCTTTCATTTTTTGTATCATTTTGCTATTAAAAAAAGAAATCAAATATAAATACTTTCATTATTTAATTACAACATTGAATATTATTTTTGCACTTTTAACAGCTTCAAAAAAAGTGTTAATATTTATACCTATATTTTTGATTGCTTACTTCCTTTTTTCTGCAAAAAATAGAGGGAGCATACTTATAAGGATTGCATTATTTCTAGACATAGTAGTTATAGGTTACTATTTAGTTATGCACATAGACTTTTTATATCAACTGATAGGTAATCGAATTGATGCTGCTTTATTTGCATTATTTGGAACAAAATCAGATGCTAGCACTACTTTTAGAATAGTAATGATAAAAAATGGCTTTGAATGGTTTACACATAAACCAATACTTGGTTATGGGTTAGATTGTTTTAGATATTTATTAGGAAATAATATAGTTACATGGGCCGGAACTGATGGTGTTTATTCACATAATAATTATATTGAATTATTAGTTAATCTTGGTGTAATTGGATTGTGTATTTATTACTATCTGTATGCCAATATCATATATAATTATTTTAAGCAAAAAGATAAAAATAAGAATCATATTATTGCAATATCATTGATTCTATCAATTGCTTTAACTGAAATAGGTCAGGTAACATACTCACTTGCATTTATGCAACTAGTACTTTTGATAATATATAATTTAATGTATTGTGATAAAAATGAATATAAATATATTCAAATTGATGTTAGTTCATATATAAATGCTATTAAGCGCAGATTAATTGGTGAAGAAAAATATGCAAGAAGTCTCGGAGTAAAAATTGGAAAAGGCTGTGAAATATATAGTGGTATAATATGGGGAAGTGAACCATATCTAATTAAGATAGGGAACAACGTTAGGATTACACAAGGCTGTAAATTTGTGACACATGATGGTGGGCTATGGGTTTTGAGAAGAAAATATAAAAAACCAAATATCGATAAATTTGGAAAAATAACTATTGGAAATAATGTTCACATTGGCTGGAATTCAATTATAATGCCTGGTGTTAAAATTGGTAATAATGTTGTTATAGGCTGTGGTTCAATAGTTACTAAGGATATTCCAGACAATTGCGTATATGCCGGTGTTCCTGCTAAAAAAATTGAAGATATTGAAACATATTATAATAAAATAAAAGATCATGTAATAGAAACTAAGAATATGTCTTCAACTGAAAAAAAGAAAATAATAGAAAAACATTTAAAAGAGGAAAATGATGAGAAGTAAAAAAGCTTTAATAAATGTAGTATTTTCATTGTGTCGACAAGCTGTTGCAATTATTTGTGGCTTTATTGTACCACGTTTAATAATTAAAACATATGGTTCGGATGTAAATGGGCTTATAGCATCAGTGACACAGTTTTTAGCATATATTACTTTATTAGAAGCAGGAATAGGGCCAGTAATAAAATCACAATTATACAATCCTATTGCTAAAAAAGATAAACAGGAAATAGAGAATATTCTATATGCTTCAGAAAGTTATTTTAGAAAAATTGCTTTAATTTTTATAGTATATATCATTTTATTATTAGTTTTTTATCCGATGTTAGTTAATACATCATTTTCAAGATCTTTTTCATCTTTGCTATTATTAATAATAGCAATCAGTTCATTTGCAGAATACTTTTTTGGAATGACATATTCACTTTTTTTACATTCTGATCAAAAGTCATATATAATTTCTATAATTCAAACTGGAACTACAATATTAAATACCATTATTATAGTTATACTTGCATTATTTAAAACAAATATTTTAATTGTTAAATTATTGAGTAGTCTTGTTTTTGTAATTAGACCTTTGGCACAAATGATTTATGTAAAAACGCATTATAAATTGAATTTTTCAAAAGCGGATAAGAATTATAAATTAAAAAATCGTTGGGATGGCTTAGCTCAGCATATTGCTGCAATAGTTTATACTAATACAGATGTTGCAGTTTTAACAGTTTTTACTTCTGTCATTCAGGTATCTATATATTCTGTTTATTATTTAGTTACTAGTAGCTTACAAAAAATTATACAATCAATATCTGATGGGATTGATGCATCTTTTGGAAATTTAATTGCAAAAAATGAGCAAAAAAGATTTCAAAATGCCTTTGAAAAATATGAAATAATTTATTACACAATTATTGCTTTAATATATTCTTGTGCCTTTTCATTGATAATTCCTTTTGTACGAGCATATACTTCAAATATTCATGATGCAAATTATGTTTTACCGGCATTTGGATTTATAATGATTCTGTGTAGTTATATTTATGCAATTAAAATTCCATATCATTCTCTAGTTAAAACAATTGGACATTTTAAGCAAACAAAATTTGGAGCTTGGGTAGAAGCGATTGTTAATTTATTGTTATCAATAATACTTGTTAGTAAGTATGGTTTATTAGGAGTTGCAATTGGAACACTTGTTGCAACAACTATTAGAACAATTGAATTAATAATATATTCTGCCAAAAATATAGTTCAAGTTTCAATTTTTAAGTCGATAAAGAAAATAATAATATGTTCTATAGAAGTGTTATTAATAGTTCTATGCTGTAAAAAAGTAATTATCAATATATCATTTAGTAGTCTGATGATATTTATAAAATATGCAGTAGTTGTATTTATAATATCAGCATTTTTCCTTTTGCTATTTAATATTTTATTTGTTTATAGGAAACAATATCTAGAAATATTACATATGTACATATTGAAATTAAGAGGTGATAAAAATGAAAAATAGAAACAATTCGAATATAGATATTATTAAAATAATAGGTATACTTTTTATAATAGCACATCATTTTGTTTATGATGCAATTTCATTAAATATTATTGATTCTTCAAATTATTTTTATAATTTTCTATATCTTGGAGGTAAGTTTGGAACAGCATTGTTTGTTATTATTTCAGGATACTTCATTTCTAAGAAAGAATTTGAATTTAAACGAATATTGAAATTAATAATTCGAGTTGAAATATATTCGTATTTGTTATTCTTTATTTTTGCATTTGTATTTAAATATAAAATTGATTTTACTAATACTATGAAGAGTTTGTTACCAGTAATCACAAATAGATATTGGTTTGCCACATCATATGTAATATTATATTTTTTATCACCTTATATAAATGTAGTTATAGATAAAATTAATAAAACAATGTATATTAAATTACTAATATTGCTAACAATCTTACTTATATTCTTTCCAATTTTAAATTTTAATTATATTTTTAATAATACATCATGTTTAATATATTATTATTTAATTGGTGCATACATTAATAAATATGAATTTAAAATATTTTCAAAAAATTATCTTCATTTGATAACATCCATACTTTTATATTTATTAATATTTATAAGTTCTATTGTAATTTTAAAATTATCTTCTGCACATCACTTTTTGATTGGAAGAGAGTATTATTTTACAAGATTAAATTCCATATTAGTTGTTGGAAGCTCTGTTCTTTGCTTCATATATTTTATTAATTCAAAAATTAAGTATAGAAGAATTTTTGGCTTCTTGTCTGCTAGTACATTCGGAATATATTTGTTACATGATAATTATTTAATCAAAAACTATATTTTTCCTGAAGTATTTAAATATATTCAAATGAGTAATTATAAATATGTTTATTCAATTTTGTTTATATTAATAGTTTTTGTAATATGTGCAGTAATTGATTATTTTGTTTCATTATTCATAAATTGGTTATTTAAACATTTTTCTAGAAGAAAAAAGTCGCTTGAAAATGTTCAAAATGTATAGTATACTAGTCTAGTCAGTAAAGGAGTAATAACATGAAAGTAGCAATAGCGGGAACTGGGTATGTTGGTCTTTCTTTAGCAACATTACTTAGTGTTAAAAATGAGGTAGTAGCACTTGATATAATACCTGAAAAGGTAAATATGATTAATGATCGTGTTTCACCTATAAAGGATGAATATATTGAGAAATATTTTAGTGAAAAGAAATTAAATTTAAGGGCAACTTTAGATTATAAGGATGCTTTTGAAGGCGCTAGGTTTGTAATAATTAGTACACCAACTAATTATGATGAAGAGAAGAACTTTTTTGATACATCTTCTGTAGAGGATGTTATTCAGAAGGTTATTAGCATGGATATAGATACAACTATGGTAATTAAATCTACTATACCAGTTGGATTTGTTGAAAATATGAAGAAGAAATATAATATTGATAACATTATGTTTAGTCCTGAATTCTTAAGAGAGGGAAAAGCTCTATATGATAATTTATATCCTTCTAGAATTATAGTTGGTGAAAGAAGTAAAAGAGCAGAAGAGTTTGCTAATTTATTAAAAGAATCTTGTTTAAAAGAAGATGTTCCAGTTAAATTTATGAATTCTACTGAAGCTGAAGCAGTTAAATTATTTGCTAATACTTATTTGGCTTTAAGAGTTAGTTACTTTAATGAATTAGATACATATGCTGAAATTAAGGGATTAAATACTAAAGATATTATTGAAGGAGTATGTTTAGATCCAAGAATTGGAAATCATTATAATAATCCATCTTTTGGATATGGTGGATATTGTTTACCTAAAGATACTAAACAATTACTTGCAAATTATGATGATGTACCTCAAAATATGATTGAAGCAATTGTTAAATCTAATGATACACGTAAGAGTCATATTGCTGATGAAATATTAAGTCGCAAGCCTAAAACTGTTGGTGTTTATAGATTAACTATGAAAACTGGTTCTGATAATTTTAGAGCTAGTGCTATACAAGGGGTAATTGAAAAACTAAGAGCTAAAGGTGTAAATATAATAATTTATGAACCAACTATTAAAGATAATACTTTTAATGGTATTGAAATAGTTCATGATTTAAAATTATTTAAAGATATAAGTGATGTTATTATTGTTAATAGAGTAGATGATGAACTTAATGATGTAAAAGAGATTACTTATACAAGAGATATATTCTCAAGAGATTAAACAACTATATTAGTTGTTTTTTATTTAGTGAATATAAATAATTACATTAAAAAATGTCAAATTAAGATTTGACATTTTTTATGCAAAAAAATAGGTATTTTATGCAAATCACTATTGTTTATTTTTTTATTTTAATTTACAATACATTATTGATAGATAGGAAAATCTGTTGGTATATTAAACTCACTGTAATATATTTTTTTATAATTACCTTTTTGTATCTACTAAATAAACTATGTTTATTAATGAAAGGAGGAAAAATTATGTTAAATTTGTTTGTAAAAAGTTTAAGATTTGGCACAATATTTAATAAAATCTTATTATTAAATAATCAAAAAGATTATATTAATCAAATAGAAAAAATAACAACTATCTGTGTGATTAATAATGGAAATTTTGAACTAAATTGTAAAGTAATTACCAATATGTGTGCATATTGTAGAATTGATATAAGTAATTGTAACAATTTTGATGATATTATATTAAGAATAAAAAAAATCAAAAAAGATATTTGTATAAAAATTGAAAGATTAATAAAAAAAACAATATTTGAAGAAGTTCAAGAAAGAACAATAAGAAATATATTAGGTATTTGTTAATGGAGGTAAAAATATGGGTGATGTTGAATGTCCATCGATAACAATAAAAAAAATAAAATTCAATAATGGATATACATTAGAGTTGGAAGACGATGATATTATAATACTTGTAGGCTGTAATAATGTTGGAAAAAGTAGAACTATAAAGGATATTAAAAATGATATTATTCAAAATCAACAATCAAAGATAGTTGTAGAAAGAATTAATTATAATGAGAAAAATGTTAATAAAGAAAATATGGTTAATTTTATTAAATCTAATTATATTATAGACAATGATGGTTATTATCAGGTACCCAATGATGATTTTTCGACAACAGGATATAATGATAATAGTTTTAATAATGTTAATGGTGAGTTTAGGCATTTATATAGTATACTTTTTACCTATTTAGGTACTGAAGATAGACTATTAATGACAAATCCTATTAATAGTTTTGATACTAGGAAATATAGTATAATAAATAAAATTAAACATTTTAGATACAATATTTCTGACTTAAATAAATTAAATAAATATTTATGTAAAGCTTTTAACAAAAAGATATGTGTTGATGAAGAACTCTCTTCAATAACCTATAAAATAGGCGGTAATAAAGAAATATATAATTTGCTTCATAAAAATTATATTAAATCAATAAGCAAATTAAAATCATTGGAAAATTTGTCAGGCCAGGGGGACGGTATTAGAAGTTTTGCCGCTATACTTAGTTCATTAATTGCTGGAAAACATAAATTATTTTTAATAGATGAGCCTGAGACGTTTTTGCATCCACCTCAAGCTAGAATGCTTGGCAAATTTATGTGGGAATTATCAGAAGGTAAACAATATATTATTGCAACTCATGATATAGACTTTTTAAAGGGAATACTTGAAAATAATTCCAATAGAGTAAGGGTAATTAAAATAGATAGAGAAGGAAACAATAATTATTTTAGTGAAGTAAATAAAAAAGATTTAAAAGAGATATCCATAAATAAAAACTTCAAATATACAAATATTCTTGATGGATTATTCTATGGTAAAGTGGTTTTGTGTGAAAATGAAAGTGATTGTAAGTTTTATTCTACATTGCTTGCCGATATTGATTCAGACAAATATTTAGACACTTTATTTTGTGGTGTTGGTGGAAAAGATGCATTTAAAAAAATTGTACCATTACTGAAGAAAATAAATATTAAATATTCAGTTATTGCTGATATCGATTTAATTACTAATAAAAAATCAATGAAGGATTTATTAAATTCGACGAAAAAAAGCAATTATGATCAAATATCGAAAACTCATAATAATTTTATTGCACTATTTGAGAAAGAAAAGTTTAATTCAATTCGTAAGCAAGCAGTAATTAGGAAAGAAATTGAAAAGTGTTTTACTACTGATGAATATATGACAGACGATATTGCTGAAAAAATTAAAAATTTAGTAAAAACTCCAAATAATTACAGAGTGCTTAAAGAAAAAGGAATATTCTGTGTTAAAAACAAAACGTGTAAAGATGAATATAATAAAATAAAAGAATATTTAAAAAAGAATAATATCTATATTTTAGATGTTGGGGAAATTGAAAGCTTTAATCCACTTGGATCATATCATGGAGAATTATGGGTTGATGAAATGTTTAAGGAATACAGAATTAATAGTAATAAATATAATTCTGCCAAAAAATTTATATGTGATGTTTTTAATCTAAAAAAGAAAAAATGATAAGCAAGTCTTGACATATAATTACCCATTGGGTTATAATATCTCAAGAAAGGATTATTAATTGTATATGAACATCATTGAAACTGATAAATATAAAAAATCTTACAGCAAATTGTTAAAAAGATGTACTAAAGAAAAGAAGAGAATACAAGATATTAAAGATTTTCTAATCGGAAAAAATAATTTACATGAAGTATTAATTGATCCTTTTAAGATATTTATCATATTGAACAACTTCATCATAATAGAAAAGATTTTTCTGCTAGAATTGATAATAGTAATAATAAACTAAGATTAATTATGATGCCTATTGGAGAATATCCATATAATACCATAGAAATAACTGATATTGAGTTTGTTGATATTGATAATGATCATTATAAGAAAGGGTGAAATATATGCACGGATTTGGAAGTATGTTAAGAGATTATTTAGAATATTATAGAATATCTCAAAGTGAATTTGCTGATAGACTTGGTATTACTCAAAAACATATGAATGAAATAATTAATGGTAAAACTAGATTAACTAATGAATTAATTATTTCTATTAGTATACTTACTGATATTGATGCCAATTTAATATTTTTTGTTGAAAACAAGAAGAAAACTTATGATGAATTAATTGAAAAATATAAAAATAAGAAAAACATAAATAAAATGTTAAATTCATTTCATTTGAATGAAATGGTTAATAAAAAATGGTTAAAATTAAAAGACTCAGTTGAATTTACTCAGAATTATTTAGATCTAGTTGATTATATGGGAATTAGAGATACAAATTTAATAGATAATTATTTATCTAAAAGATATTTGTTTAAGAAAGCATATAATAATGCTGATAACTTAAAGATATTTTTATGGGTAAGACATTGTGATATAGTAACTAAAGGAATTGAAGTGCCCGAATATAAATCTAGTAAATTAAAAGATTTACTAGATGAATTAAAAATAGTAAGAATGAAGAAATTTAATAAAGAAAGATTAATTTCATTATTTAAAAAATATGGAATTATATTATGTATAGAAGATGCTTTAAAAGGAAGTAAAGTAAGAGGTTGTGTTAAAGTAATGATTAATACACCTGCAATATATATGACAACTTATAAAAAAGAAAAGTCATCTTTTTATTACACTTTATATCATGAACTTATGCATTTAAAAACTGACTACAATAAATTAAAAAGTAAAACCATGGTTGAAGCTGATGAAAAAGATATTGATATTAAGGCATTAAATGAAATGCTAGATGAAAAAATATATAATCAAATACTAGATGATTATGATAATAAAGATAATATTGCTCTTAAAAATAATATTCCATTATGTTTCTTATATTCAAGACTTGCTTATGAAGGGAAGATTAAATATAATTCTTCTGAATACATAAATCATATTGAAAGAATAGAATAGCTAAATATTTAATTTATTGTTTTTATATAAAATAGTATCATTGATACTATTTTATTATTGACAAATATTTTTTCTTTGAATATAATTAAAGTGAATAGGAGAGAAAGGAGGATACATGGTATCATATACATCTAAGAATTATGCTAAAGAAATATTGGATTCTATTGGTAGTAAGAAAGTATTTTTATATGAAAGAGACAAAAATTTAGAATTTGTAAAAAAATATTCATTACTAATTAGTGATATAGAAGAAATAATTTATTCTTTAGATGAAAAATATTTTATTGAAAGAATAGAAAATAAAGATAAGAAAATTAAAAGTAAGTTTTTGTATGTTTTTTGTGTTTTGTTAGAATTGAATAATGAATTTGGTGATAGAATTAAAAAAATATATATAAAAATATGTGAGATAGAATCTGGAATACTTGTTGTATCTTTTCATGAAAGTGAATGATATCATATATTTAAGATGAAAAAACAATTTTGTAGTACTTGTATGGGGTATGCTGATTGTAAATATAATGAGAAACTCATTACTGAAATAATTGATGGTATTGAAATTGAATATTTGGAAAAATTTTATATTTGTAATAATTGCGGTTCAAAAATATATGGGAATTTTCTTGATTACAATAGTATTACTGCAAATAATGAATTAAGAAAGAAAACAGGTTTAATAACGATTGATGAGATAAAAGAAATATTAAATAAATATTCTATAGGAAAAAAGCCATTATCACTTGTCTTGGGATTGGGTGAAATAACTTTGATTAGATATTTGGAGGGCAAAAATCCAAGTAAAGAAAATTCTGATTTATTAAAATTAATTGCAGATAATCCAACTTTATATGAAATGTATTTAACTGTTAATCACGATAAGATAACTGATATTGCATATAAAAAATCATTAGGTAAAACTAAACAAATTGAGTTTACTATGGGTAAGGCTAAAATATATGATGTTTCTTTGTATCTAATTAGCAAGTTAAAAGAAATTGATTCATTATCATTACAAAAACTATTATATTTTGCAAATGGATTATCAAATAAATTTTTAGGTAAGCATTTAATCGAAGATGAGTCTGAAGCTTGGAAGTATGGCCCTGTTTATAAAGATATCTATGAATGTTTTTCTTATTATGGATATAAAAAGTTGGATTATGATGAATTACTTAAAAATAGTTCTATGAATTTGACAGACAATGAGAAAAAATATTTAGACTCTATAATAAAAAATTTTGGATTATATGGTGGCGGAGTGCTAAGAGAAATGTCACACTTGACTGATCCATGGATAAATACTAGAAATGGTTTGAATCCAGACGAAAGTTCTAGCAGAATAATTAGTTTGGATGATATGGATAGTTATTTTAATAGAATTATTAAAAAATATAATATCGAAGATGTTGAAGATATTTCAAAATATAGTGAAGATTTATTTAAAATTGCTAAAGACAAAATGCTTAATAATTAAATAATCATATGATATGAGAGGTTATAAGTCATGAAATTTTTAATAACTGGAGGGTCTGGATTTATTGGTAGTAATTATTTACATTATGTTGTTAATAAATATCCAAATGATGAATTTATTTGTTTGGATGCTTTAACATATGCTGGTAATTATAATAATATTAAAGATTTAGAAAAATATAATAATTATAAATTTATTAAGATGGATATTAGAGATAGAGAATCTTTAAATGATTTATTTAGAACTGAAAAGTTTGATATTGTTATTAATTTTGCAGCAGAGAGTCATGTTGATAGATCTATTGTTAATCCAAATATATTTGTTGAAACTAATGTTATTGGTACAGTAAATTTATTAAATGCATTTAAAATGTTAAGAGATGAATTTGGTCATAAAATAATAAGATATCATCAAATATCCACTGATGAAGTATACGGAGATTTACCTTTAGATAAAACTGATCTATTATTTACTGAGAATTCTTATTTATGTCCATCTAGTCCATATTCTAGTTCTAAAGCAAGTGCTGATTTGTTTGTTCTTGCGTATGCTCGTACATTTAATATGCCAGTAACTATTAGTAGATGTTCTAATAATTATGGACCTTATCAGTTTCCAGAAGCATTAATTCCATTAATGATAACTAAAGCATTAAGAAATGAAAAATTACCAGTATATGGAAATGGATTAAATGTTAGAGATTGGATTCATGTTCATGATCATAATGTTGGTGTTGATTTAATTGTTAGAAAAGGTAAAAATGGTGAAATATATAATTTAGGAGGCCATTCTGAAAAAAACAATTTATTTGTTGTTAAAACTATCTTAAAAGAATTGAGTAAAAGTGAAGACTTAATTACTTTTGTTGAAGATAGAAAAGGACATGATCTAAGATATGCTATGGACACAAGCAAAATAGAGAAAGAACTTGGATGGACTAGAAGCTATACTTTTGAAAAAGGTATAAAAGAGACAATAAATTGGTATGTTAATAATCAAGATTGGCTTAATGATATATTAAGTGGTAAATATAAAAATAGTTATAATGAGCATTAATTATTTTATATGTAGCATACTATATAATAGGTGTTGTATATGAAAACTATTATTTTTTTAATAATTGGAATATTAATGTTTGTAATGATGATTTTTGTATATTGTGCAATTAGAATATCTAGTTATATTAGCAGAATTGAAGAAAAGGGGTATTATAAATGAACTGGTTAATAACTAGTTTTTTTATTTAAAAGGAGATATTATTGACTTTTTGTATCAAACGTGATATAATGTATATGCGATTGTGAAAAAGGGGGAAATATGGAAAATATTATTTATGCAGATGGTATGTTTAAAGAACTAAAAAAATATGAAGGACAAGAAATAGTATGTTATTATTGGCATTATGGAAGAGCCGTTACTTGTGAAGATAAATTAGAAACAGTAAGCTATTTTAGGGGAGTTGAATGTAAAGGTTCATTTATACCATTTATTGGAAGCGGTTGTGCAATTGTAGGTATAAAACTTAAAAGTAATGGATCAACCATATATTATAATCCAAATATTGAAGAAGGTTACAATTTAACAGACCAAAAAGAAATAGATAAAGTTAGGGCTTTAACATATGGATCTGAAGTTGTATTTAAACAAAAAAACAGAAGAGATATAAGAAAACAAAACGATAAAAAAAGAAGTGAAAATGCTGATAAAAGAGCCAAATTAAAAAGACAACTTTTAATTAAAAGAGGTCTTTTACATGTCCATGAAGATTTAAGAGATGAATGGGTTAAACATGTCACAATTAATACAACAGATGCATATTCATGTGCTATTATTGAAATGGCATGTGATATGATGGATGCATTGAGTGAAGGTGCAAGTAGAGAAATTATTGCGGAAATTTGTGCTAAAAAAAGAGCATCTGGGTATTCTATAGGTTGTGCTATTGAAATGGTTTTGCATTTTACAAATCTTTTAGAAGTATTAGCATTACCAGAAAGTACTAATCCACAAAGAACATTAAAATAATTTTTAAATATTGAGGGTTCAAAATGAGAGTATTAGATATGTTTAAAAAATTAAAAGAACATGTTGGTAAGAAAATCGATTGTGAATACTGGTATGATGGTAAATTAGTTACAGATACTATAACATTAGCTGGTGTAAAATATTATGATGGTATTGAATATACGGACGAATATAGTCCATTTCATAGATATATTTCATTTATAGGATCTAGAGTAGCAATTAAAACTATTAAACTTAGTAGTAATAATGAAGTTTTATACCATAATCCTACAGTTGGAGTAAGATATGATAAAACTGACATTGATTCAATTGATAAAGCAAAAGCAAGATTTTATGGAGATGCTGTAGCACTTAAGCAAAGAAGAAGAAGAATTAATAGACAACAAGATATTAAAATGGATTTAGAACAATTAAATAAGCTGGTTTTATTAAAAAAATCGATATTAAAGAAAAAAGGTTTAAATTATGTTAAAGAAGAATTGAAAAATGAATGGTCTGAATATGTTGATAAAAGTGTTACAGATTCATATTCATGTTCACTTGTAGATTTAGCTGTTAAATATATGGAAGCATTAAGTAGTGGAAAATCTCAAGAAGAAATTGATATGTTACTTGATGATCGTAAATATTCAGAATATACTATATTAATGGTAGTTAGAGCAGTAAGTTATTTTACTAATCTTTTGAATAAAGATAATAGTTCAACATTAGAATTAAAAAATAATAATTCAAAATTAGAATTAAAAGATAATAATAAATAGGAGGAAATAAAAATGTATTGGGAAGAAATAATTAATAAAGTTCAAAATAATATTGGAAAAAATGTAACTATTTTATATAACAAAATGGGTCGTTTAGAAACATATCAAAGAAAGTTATGTAAAGTTACAGATACTGGTGTATTTTTAGAAGGAGTATATCTTCCTTTTATGGGATATGGTTCTTACATAGAAACAATTTTACTTACTAAAAATAGAAAAGTTATATATGAAAATCCATCTTTTGAAAAAACTGATAAAAAAGCTTCTGAAAACTTTGAAAGACTAGCATTAAAACTATATGAAGATGAAAATGAAAGACAAGAAGCAATCGATTGTGCTATGTCAAGATTAAAAGGACCATATCTAGCAAAAAAAGGACTTCCATATGTTAAAGAAGAATTAAAAGAAGCATGGGAAAGTTATGTTGAAATGGAAACTATTAATCCAACTTCATGTGCAATTTTAGAAATGAGTATTAGAGTAATGGAAGCAATTAGTAATGGCGCAGAAAAAGTTGCAATAGATGAAATGTTAGTTATAAATGGATTTGATGTAAATATGTACATTGATATAATGAGAACGATTAAGTATTTTACAAATTTAATTAAAGAAGATACAAAGAATCCAGCTCCAACATTATCTAAATAAAAAAAAATTATAAGTGTAGTAAGTCTACACTTTTTATTTTGATAATAATTTTTGTTATCTTGACAAAAAAGATTTTAATAGATAATATTAATTAGAGATGTCAAAAGGAGAGTTCATGAAAAATCTAGTAATTGTAGAAAGTCCTAGTAAAAGTAAGACTATTGAAAAGTATTTAGGTAGTGATTATAAAGTATTATCATCAAAAGGTCATATAAGAGATTTATCAACAACTGGTAAATATGGCTTGGGTGTTGATTTAGAAGATAATTTTAAGCCTAATTATATTCTTATGAAAGGTAAAACTAAACTTGTTAGTGATCTTAAAAAAGAGGCTAAAAATGCTTCTAAAGTTATTCTTGCTACCGATCCAGACCGTGAGGGAGAAGCTATTAGTTGGCATTTAAAAGAAGCATTGGGAATAAAAGATAATAATTATGGTAGAGTAGTATTTAATGAAATTACTAAGCCAGCAATAGAAGAAGCATTTAAGCATCCTAGACTTATTGATGAAGATTTAGTTCATAGTCAAGAATCTAGAAGAATATTAGATAGAATTATTGGATTTAGATTAAGTAGACTTATGCAAAGTAAGACTGATGGTAAGTCTGCGGGACGTGTGCAAAGTGTTGCTTTAAAATTAATTGTTGATAGAGAACGTGAAATAGAAGCATTTGTACCTGAAGAGTATTATACAATTGAAGCTGATTTTAAAGATTTTAAAGCTGAACTTAAAAAATATAGAGGAAAAGATATAGAAATAAAGACTGCTGTTGATGCGGATGAGATACTTTCTAAATTATCAAATGCATATAACATAGATAATGTTGAAACTAAACTTAAGAATAAGCAAAGTAAGTTACCATTTACTACAAGTACTTTAACTCAAATGGCATCTAACAGATTAGGATTTCCTGCATCTAAAACAATGAGTATTGCTCAAACTTTATATGAAGGTGTTAATTTAGGAGAAGATACTATTGGTTTAATTTCATATATGAGAACAGATTCTATTAGACTTTCTGATGTGTTTGTTAGTGATACTAAGAGTTATATAGCATCTAACTTTGGAAAAGAGTACATCGGTTATGTTAAAACTGCTAAAAGTAATGATAATGTACAAGATGCACATGAAGCAATTAGACCTACAAGTATATTAAGAACACCTGAATCTATCAAAAAGTATTTAAAGCCAGATGAATATAAATTATATAATTTAATTTATGTAAGAACTCTTGCTTCTTTAATGGCAGATGCTAAAGTAGAGGCAACTTCTGTAGATTTAGAAAATCAAGGATATATATTTAGAGCAAATGGTTCTGTTTGTGTATTTGATGGATATTTAAAAGTATATAAAGATTATGAAGAAAGTGAAGATACCATTCTTCCAAATTTTGCAAATTATAAATCTAAAGTAATAGTTGCATCTAAAGTATATAAATTACAACATTTCACTGAACCTAAGCCAAGATTCACTGAAGCAAAACTAATTGCTGAACTTGAACGTTTAGGAATAGGAAGACCTAGTACATATGCTAAAATAATAAGTGTACTAAAAGAAAGAAAATATGTACAAATTAAAGATAAAAAATTCTATCCAACATCTACTGGTATTACAGTAACAGATAAATTACAAGAATTTTTTTCATCAATTATAAATGTTAATTATACTGCTAATATGGAGCGTGAACTTGATGAAATAGCTGATGCTAAATTAGTATGGTATGAAGTACTTAATAAATTTTATAAAGATTTTGATCCATTATTACAAACTGCATTTAAACAAATGGAAAAAGATTCTCCAGAAGAAACAGGAGAAATATGTCCTGAGTGTGGTAGTCCTTTAGTTGTTAGAAAGGGTAAATATGGTTCATTTGTGGCATGCTCTAATTATCCAAAATGTAAGTATGTTAAAAAGGAAGAAAAAACCATTGTTGAAATATGCGATTGTCCTAAATGCGGTCATAAAATAATTGAGAAAAAAACTAAGAGGGGTAAGACATTCTATGGATGCAATAACTATCCAAAATGTAATTATGCTCTTTGGGATAAACCTACTGGAGAAATGTGCTCTAACTGTAATGGCTTGATGGTTGAGAAAAAATCTGGTATAATATGCAGCGAATGTGGAAAATAGTATTGTTTTGGGGGTAATAATATGTTTAATAAAAAAATAGAAGATTTTTTTAAAAAACATAATTTATGGAATAAAGAAATGTTTTCATATATATATAGTATAAGCAATGAAGTAGATTACTATGATAAAAATATTAATTTTGCAGTTGGCTGTCCTCCTAAAGTTAATAATCATACAGGTAAAATTGAAGGATTTCAATTAACAATACCATATTGCGTAGATGGAATAACTACAATGATTGCTGTTCATGAAATTGCTCATGCAATTTATTGGTATAAAAAAATCGGACAAACTTATGATGAAATTCAAGAAGAACTATTTCCAATGATAGTTGAAAGATTATATGTAGAAGAAAATAAAACATCCACGTTAGAATCATATGAAAAATTTTTGGATAGTACAATTGATAGTAAAGAAGATTCAAGTTATAGTTTTGCTCTTGTTAACAGAGAGTCATTTATGAAAACAAATCTTGATGATTTTAAATTATTTGATAAATCTGCAAGAAAACTTGCTAGAAAATGGAGAAGAAAAAATAGATAATTAATCTATTTTTTTGTTTTTTTTATAAAAATAATGCTAAAATACTTGCTTTTTTAAGTAGTTATGCTAAAATAATTATGTAAGCATCGTATATGACGTACAATATACTTGAAGCTTATAATTATATGGGAGGTAATTTACGATGAGTAAGACTGAATTAGTAGAATTCGTTGCTGCTAAAGCCGGATTAACTAAAGCTGATGCTCTAAGAGCATTAGATGCTGTATTAGAAGGTGTTACTACAGGACTTAAGAAAGAAAAGAAAGTTGCATTAGTTGGATTTGGAACTTTCTCAGCTAAAAAAAGAGCTGCTAGAGAAGGAATCAATCCTTTAACTAAGAAATCTATTAAGATTCCTGCAAAAGTAGTTGCATCATTCAAAGCTGGAAGCAAATTAAAAGATGCTTTAAACTAATAAAAAAAGCCTATTAAAAGGCTTTTTTTATTGGTTATTTTTTTTTATAAAAAAAGACTAATTTTTCATTGAAAAAATATGTCACTTTATAGTATAATTAATATGAATAGTTAAATGATAGTAAGTGACCCTTTTTTCACTTGGAGGTATGTATGAGAAAAACAAGAAATTATATAATAGCGTTAGTATTTATAGCGATAACATTTGTTAGCGTATCTTTTGCAGCGTTTAATACAAGACTATATATAAGTGGAAGTGGAATGTTAAGAGCCCAAGCAGATATAAGAGTTATAGGGATAGAGAATAGTGGATATTATGGAAATGCAATAGAGAACTATAATCCAAACTATGATGTAGATAAAACGAACACATCAGTAGACTTGCCAACAAGCAATTCAAAAGTAGAATATGAAGTAACGATAAAGAACTATGGAGATAGAGTATTCTTGCCAGAGATAAAAGTACTAAGTGACGTAGGGCCAAATGTAATAATAACGATAAGTGACGGAGAACATACATATACATTACCAGATGATGATATGGCATATGAATTTGCCCCAAACGAAGAGAAGACATTTACAATAACAATAAGTAATAAGCCAGGTACAACAAATAATGACATAGTAGTAAGCTTAGATTACGAATTTGTATATGATGAAGTGACAGCACCAATAATAGAATTAACGCAGGATAGAACAAAAGTACAATTATTGCAAGCAGGGACAAGTACATTTAGTGTTGATCATTATGAATACTATGTAAGTACAAGTAGTACAGCACCAGGAGAAAATACACAAGCAAGTGGAACAACAAGTGATAAAGTAAATACAAGTAGTATAAATCAGGGACACTTCTATATCTGGTATAGAACAGTATCAGAGAAAAACACAAAGAGTGACTGGAGTAATAGAGTAGAAGTAACAAAAGCGTTTACATTAACGTATAATTGTGAATATACATGTAATCCAGGAAGTATAACAAAAGATTATAATACAGCATGGGGAACATTATGTGCACCAACGAAGACAGGAAACACATTTGAAGGATGGTATACCCAACCAAATGGAAATGGAACAAAAGTAACTTCAACAAGTAAAGCATTAGCAAATATAACAGTATATTGTAATTTTGAAGTAAATAAATATACAGTCACATTACATGGAAATGGAAATGGGGCAACATTTAGTTTAGCGCAAGGTGTAACAGGATGGACATTAAGTGAATCAAATACAAAAGCGACAAAAGAGGTATATTATAATAATCCAGTAGCGAACTTGCCAACGGCAACAAGAAACGGATATACATTTGTAAAATATAATACAAGTGCGACAGGAAATGGAACAGATGTAACAGCAGAGACAATGATGGGAACAACAGGAGTAGTAGGATATGCAATATGGCATGATTCAGAAAAACCAGTATGTACATGGTCAAGTGCGCCAACAGTAGCATATGGAAGTACATCAACAGTAGAGTTAACATGTACAGATAATGATTCAATGGCGAGCCAGACATTAAATGCAAGTAATTTCACAACAAGTAATTCAAGCATAGTAACAGTTTCAAATGTAAGTGCCCCAACACAAGTAACAGGAGGATATAAATATACAGTAACATTAAGAGGAACAGGAGCAGGAGCATATACAATAGACTTAAATGCAGCAAGCATTCAAGATACAGCAGGAAATAAGAATGAGAAAACAACATTGAGTGGAAGCGTGAATGCAAAAGGAGTAACAGCAAGTATTAATACATGTACAGAAAGAGAATATAATGGACAAGCAGGGGTTGAATGTACATTAAGTTTAACAGGCGTTGAAAGTGGAGATAGTGTAACAGCGAGTGGAACATGTTCAGCAAGTGATGCAGCAGTAGCAAATAATAAAACAGTAACATGTACAAATATTACATTAAGTGGAAATGATAGTGGAGAATATTCATTATCAAGTACAACTGCAACAAAAACAAATACAGTAAATATAGCAAAGAAAACAGTAACAGTATCATTTGATACATGTACAGCAAAGACATATGATGGAAATACAGATGCAACATGTACATTTACAGTTAATGGACTTGTAGGAAGTGAAAATGCATCAGCAAATGCAACATGTAATTATGATGATGCAGATGCGAAAGAAAATAAAACAATAACATGTACAAGTTTCACACTAACAGGAACAAATAAAGATAATTATAATTCAAGTACAACAACATTAACAATGAGTACAGGAACAATAAATAAAAAAGATGTAAGCGTTTCTTGGGGAAGTACAACAGCATTCACATATAATGGAAATCCACAAGCACCAACAGCGAGCGTAACAACAGGAGTAACTGGAGAAACAATGACAGTTACAAGAACACAAGAGACAAATGCTAGCGAGAATGCATACACTTCAACAGCAAGTTGCGACAGTGTAAGTGGTGGAAGAGCAAAATGTTCAAATTACAATCTAACAAATAAAACAAAATCTTATACAATAGGGAAGAAAAATGCAACAATAACAATAACTCCTCAAACAGTAAATTATGATGGAAGCACTCATACAACAAGCGCAAGTGCTGATTCTGGAGTAACACCAAGCTTACTATACTATATAGATAGTAACTGTAGTACTAGTACAACAACAGCCAATAGTGGAGCAAGTAGTACAAATGGAGCACCAAAAGATGCAAAAACATATTATGTAACAGCGACAACAGCAGCAAACACAAACTATAATGCAGGAAGTAAGAACTGTACATTAGGATTAACAATAAATAAAAAAGATGTAAGCGTTTCTTGGGGAAGTACAACAGCATTCACATATAATGGAAATCCACAAGCACCAACTGCAAGCGTAACAACAGGAGTAACTGGAGAAACAATGACAGTTACAAGAACACAAGAGACAAATGCAAGCGAGAATGCATACACTTCAACAGCAAGTTGTAACAGTGTAAGTGGTGGAAGAGCAAAATGTGAAAACTATAATTTAACAGGTAATACAAAATCTTATACAATAGGAAAAGCCTCATGTACATTAACAACGACAGCAAAGACAATAAAGACAGGAGCAACATTAACATTAAGTACAGCAGCAAATAATGCAAAAGGAACATTAAGCTATGCATTAAAGAGCGGAGGAAATAATACAACAACAGCAAGTACAATAAGTAATGGAGTATTAACTGCAGGAGCAATGAGCGCAAGCAGTGATGATGACCAAACAGTAGATGTAACAATCACAGATGCAGGAAATGATAACTATAATGGATGTTCAAAAGACGTAGCAATAACAGTACAAAAGAAAGATAGTACTCTAACAGCAAATAATCAAACAGTATATGTAAATAGCACAACAGCATTAACAAGCCTAGTAACGGGTAATAATGGTGGATCTTTGAGTGCAACAAAAGGAACAGATAATGAAGGCGGAACAAAGGCAACAATAAGTAATGGAAACTTTGTAGCAGGAACATTATCAGCAAGTGATGATGCGAATAAGACAGTAACAATAACAGTAACAAGTGCAAGAACAACAACAGTAAAAGAGGGAAGTGCAACAGTTACAGTAACAGTACAAAAATATACAAGAAGCTTAAGTATAACAACTCCAACATCAAATCAAGAAGTAGAATATAATAAGAGCATAACAGGAGCAACAAGTAATGGAGGAAGTGGAGGAACACCAAGTACAAGCATTACATATACAAGTAGTAATACAAATGCATTTACTGTAAGCGGAAGTACAATAACAGCAGTAGGAGCAAGTGGAGCACAATCAACAATCACAGCAACAAGAGCAGGAAGTGCGACAGTAAAAGCAGCAACATCAAGTGGAGTAGTAGTAAAAGTAAAGAAAAATATAGACTGCCCGATGACAGTAAGTAATGCAACAATGTATACAGGCTCTTCACTAGATGTAAGTACAAAAGCAAGCAATAATAAAGGTACAGTAACATGTACAATAAAGACAAATGGAACAACAACAGCGAGTACAATAAGTGGATGTACACTAACAGCAGGGGCAATGAGTACAGAGAATGATACAGATCAAAGCGTAGTAGTAACATTAACAGATGCAGGAGATAATTATTATGCAAGTTGTTCAAAAGATGTAACATTAACAGTACAAAAATATACAAGGACATTATCATGGAATAGTGGAACACCAGCAGCAAGTTCAACATTAACATATGGAACAAGTTATACAGCAACAGCAAGTGCGAGTGGAAGTGGAGGAACAGCAGGAAGTATAAGTTATTCAAGTAATAACACAAGTGGAGCAACAATTAATCAAACCAGTGGAGCA
>JAFRQT010000021.1 GCA_017428485.1 Bacilli bacterium
AAATAATTAATTAATAAATATTATTTTATTAAGAAAAAAAATAATTAAATTTAAAGTTGTTAATGAGATTTAAAAATTATTTTTATTAAATATAATTCTTTAAAAATTTAAATTTTAATAATATTTATTCTTAGAAATTTAAGGATTGTTTACAATAACAGCTGGTTGTTCAGCAATTATAGCTTGTTGTCCTGGAATAACTTGTTGTCCTGGAATAACTTGTTGCATTTTAACCGTATGTGTTACTGGAACAATATGTTCTACTGGAACAACTTGTGTAACTGGGACTTGATGAACTTGAATTTCTTGCATTGGATATTGAGGAGCCACATTTAATTTATAATTACTTGTATCTAATCTTTGGGCATAAGCTGGGCCAGGAACAGCTTTTCCTCTTCTGCATAAAAATGCTCCTATAGTTGCTGCTAATAATGCCACAACACAAGGAATAATAATTCCAATAATTGCTCCAGTAGATAATCCTTTTTTAGAAGTTTTATAATAATTGTAAGTAGAATTCTTAATTGCTGGAGAAGTAGTAGTAGTAGTAATAACAGTAGTTGCAACTGTACTAGTAAGTGTTGTTACTGGTTGAGTAGAAGCAGCGGCTACGTAACATATATAATCAGTTTTATTACTTTCAGTAATTATATTTCTTCCCAATAATGTATTTCCATTAAGCAAATTAGTTGGACTATATTCTACATTATTTAAACCAAGTGTATCGTTTGAAGTTCCAATTACCAAACCATTTCTAGTTGGATCAGTACCATTTAAATTTGAAATGGTGCAATTAATTAAAGCTAATCCGCCATAAGGATAACTTTCTGGGAAAACACAAGAAGAAACTGTATTTGTATTTCCAACTTTTACAGGGAAATATATTGTATTATTTTCAATTGGTTGATAATTTTCATCTAATGATTGTATTTTACCTGGAAGTTTTCTATTCTCTCTTGATACGACTAAAGCTGTTCCAGCAGTAAGTGTTGGATATGAATAGTCAATTACTTCCCTTCTTTCATCAGTAATAGTCAATGCTCCAGCACCAATATCTGCTTTATTTTCAAGGAGATAATTTACTCTATCGCCAGAATTTTCTAGGGTTATAAAATCAATGCTATAATTTCTAGCTCTAGCAAATTCATATATTAAATATACTTCATATCCTATTACTTCATTATTTTGCTCAAAGCAGATAGGCTTTGTATCTGGAAACATTGCTACTCTTATTGTTTTTTTAGGATTGCTAGGAAGTGTTTTATCAACTGTTAAGTTACTAGTATCTCTTACATTCCATTTTGGATATATATCAGTTAAATTTTGTGTTGGTAAAAAATTATTAAATTCAGAAACTAAACCAGAATTATTTTTTTGAAAACCAAATCCATAATAATTGGTATAAAAATTTTCTCCGAAATATGAAACTTTCTCAGGAAATCTTCTTTGGAAATCTTCAGCACTTGGAACATCAGTTAAAAATCCTTCGATTTCTCCTGTAAATAATGCTTTATATAAAAGGAAAGAGTCATTATAATTGGAATATTCAGATTTTGAAAAATTTCGCTTAGTTATATCTTCAAAAACTGAATCTGTAAGAACTCCTAATTTCTTTCCATCTAAATCTTTATATGTTTCATATAATTCTTTATCATTTTCATTTGATGCTGCACTATTTGATAATCTAACAATTGGATAAGTATCTTGTGAAGGAATATTGTTTCCAGGAGATACATCATTTTTTAAAGAATCGTTGATATATGCACATGAAATATCGTAATTTTTATTTTTAATACCATTTATTTGTGCATCATAAGAGCTTGCTTCTGTAAACTCAACTTTATATCCAGCACTTTTTGCAAATGAATAGATAATATCTAAACAAGAACCAGTTGGGTTCCCATTTGCATCTTTGTAAGCATAAGGACGATTTCCTAAATATGAAATTGCCTTTAAAGTGCCATTATTTCCATTTAAATTTTTATCTATCGTTTGACCATCGTAATTAATTCCATTCCATGTTTCCATTATACTTAGAATATTATTTTTTGAAGCAAAATCATTATACTTTTCTACAAGGTCGGAATCTTTTTGAAAAATAACTCCATATTGAGCTTGGCCAGTTTTTTCAGGAATTTTATATGTATCATAATTGTGTAAAATTATATAATCATTAGTACTTTTATCTACAACAATTCCATCTACTGTATGATTTCTTAAGGCTTCGATCAATGCTTCAGTAGTTGGATAAGTTTTTATATCTCCATAAGTCCCTGTAATTGGAAAACCTGGTAAAATTCCAATTGTTCTAGTTTGAAGGTCAGAAGGTCTATTATAGTAATTTCGTTTATCTATATTATTATTGTTTAGTAAGTAATCAGTAACATTAGCATACATTGAATAAGTAATAGTGCCATTATTATTACATATTGGTGTAACTAAACTTAAATTTTGTGAATTTAATTGTGAAAAGGACAAAAAGACTAATAAAATTTCAAATAACTTTTTAAAACGAAAGGCAGTCATTAGTGTATTATATATTTTTATTTTTTGTTTAGATAAATCTATTATTTAAAAACGAATGAATAAAAAAAATAATTATTTATTTCATAATTTATTAAATATTTTTAAACAAAAATTTTATTTTTGAAATATGGGGATTGG
>JAFRQT010000022.1 GCA_017428485.1 Bacilli bacterium
GAGCATTATTCCTGCAAAGAATAAACTATATAAGAAAAAGCCACCACAAAGGATAGCCATAATCCAATTAATATCATACTTATAATCTTTTTCATCAGATAATATTATTCGTGATTTCGTTACATATTTTGATATATATAATTCGTCATCATTAAAAGATCCACTAGATACTAATTCTGCAATACTTTTTTTCTCATCAAACTTATCACTATTTTTATAACCATCTCTATACGAGATAAACATTGTGAGCATTGTATCACTCATTTTTGTGTTTGTACTGCTTTCAAATATATTACCTGTATAATTTGAGAGTGTTATAGAAAAGTTAGATACTTGGACAAAAAGAAATGTGGACATCATGATTAATGTTCCACATTTTATTACTTCCATCATTATATATTTAAAAGTTGTTTCTTCATCAGGATCAAGTAATTTATTTACAAATTTCCATATTATAAATAATGCAAATAATGTTACTGCTATTGCCATAGCTCCTGTATAAAAACTTCTAAATGTTTGATTATTTGACAATGAATTGATTATATCAAAAGCATTTAATTTCTTTATAATTTGTAAAAGTCCATCTATTAAGTCATATATGAAATGAATTATATACCAACCTAGACTTCTTAATAAATCAAAAACTTTTGTCATCATAAAGCATACACCTATGTAAATAATCTAATTATAATATTAACTAATGAAATCGCCATAATTATTCCAAATATTCCAAGTAATGTTTGCATAATTCTTGTTTTTACTCTTGGCTTTTGATCTACATCAACAACTGCATACATAATAAAACTTACTACAAGAGCAACTCCTGCTAGTGATATACCAACTGCTAATGCCCAATCAGTTATTTGTTTAATAACTTTAAGTACAGTATCAACTGTATAAGTTCCACCATCTAATTGATTAATAGATAATACATTAAATAATTTATTCATTATAATCACCCTTTCTTTTAAATAATAAAGGGACTACTAATTGTAGCCCCATCATTTTGACATTTCTTTATTATTATTTTCTAATCTTTCAATTAGTGAATCATTCATATAAGAATTAACTAAATCCTTATTACAAATGACATCTTCTATATCAACCCTATCTTCATTACCTGCCACAAAGTGTTTACCATCAAAAGAATTATCTTTATCACTAAAATTTCTTTCAAATATTAATGGTACTGTGCTTTCACAATTAGAGTGATATATTGCAAAAAATCCTTTTTGCTTTGATTTAAGTTCAGAATCTAAATATATATCATTATCAACGATAAAGCCGATAACTTCGTAATATTGATTAAATTCTTTACTATATGCTTGTCCTCTTACTAATGGACCAATTTCAGTTGGTCTTAATTCAAACTCTCTTGTATTTGAATTTTTAATAATATCCAAGCATCTTTTAATTTTTTCTTCCATAGATGAACTATCTAATTCTTTCATTGATTGATAATACCAAGTAGCATTTTCAATAATGTCAGACTTTTCATCTAATACTTCTTTTATAAATATATTACTTTTAGACATAAAGCCCTTTTCTTTATCACTCCATAAATCAAGAGTTGTAAAGAATATTTGGTCATCATAATCTAGTCCTAGAAAATAATATTTATTATCATCTAATCCTATAAATGCTTGACCTTTTTTTAATTCATCTTTCAAGTTCATCACTTCCTTTATCTCTGTCATCATTGAACATTGTTTGTAAGCAACCATAACCACATATCATATATTCTCCATCATCTACTGTGATTAAATCATCAAGATTATATTTTTTTATTTCATTATTTAAAGTGCTTATATCATCATCTAAAAAATCATAATCCTCTTTTAATTCTTCCCACTCATTATAGTCAATATGACACATATTTGATTCACTTTCACAAACACGATCATAAACATATTTTAATAATGGACTTAGTTTGCTTACCTTTGGCATATTAAATTCTAATCCATTATTTTTTTCAATAAGTCTATATAAATGATTTTCTATTACTTCTTCTGATGCAGTATTATAATCACAACCTATATCAGATGTATTATGATAATCAATACAATTTGCTATTTCATTTGTTTCCAAGTTTTCAACTGTATAATTTACATACAAATCATCTTGATCGTTCCAATAATTTAATAATTTATATTGGTACTTCATAATTATCTTTCCATTTCAGTATCGTTTTCTTTATTTGAAGTTATTTCTTGAACTTGACCATCAGAAGTATAAACTTTATTATTTTTTCTATCAGTGATTTCAAAACCTAAAATATCAATAGCTTTATCTTTATAAGTTTTTCCATCTCTTTCAATATCTTTTGAATAAGTAGCAATTCTACCTTTTAC
>JAFRQT010000023.1 GCA_017428485.1 Bacilli bacterium
ACAGCAAAGAATATATTAAAGAATTAATCTACAGCTTGGCTTATTATCAAAAAGAACATGATGTGAAATATATGACGCCAGAGCATACTTGGAATGTATATCAAAAAATATATAAGAAATAATAAATAATTAGTCATAGTTCAAAATAAAAATTATGGCTTTAACTGGTTTAAAATTGACCTTTGACGATAAATTTAGTATACTATAAAACACTATTTAATTGAGGGGGATATTTCAATGGATGATACAAAAAAAGATGGTGTGTTAAATAATTTTGATATTTTACTAAGTGAAACTATTAATTGGATTTCAAAAAATTCGAATTGCAAACGATTTATTAATCAATATGGTGAATACACTTTTATGGATTTGGTTATGTTATGCAAAATAGATAGATTGATGGAATTAAGTATTATATCTTCTAGCACTCATAGAGCATTAGTTAAACTATATAAAGAAAGAATTGAATTAGATAAGAAATTTTTTGAATCTAGTGATAGTAAAGAATCTGAAAAATTATATAAAAAATTGGTTGAAATAAGTGAGGTTTTAGAAAAATATAACTTATTGCCAAGCCGAATGGGTTTTATAGGTTATTTGGATAAATTAATATTTTTGGAAAAATATGATGGATTAGCTGAAGAAAAATTAATAGTAGATCTTTCATCATCTGAAATTATAGATTTAAATAATTATAAAAAAAGATAAGTATAAATTAAAAAGCAAGGAATTATTTTAATAACTAGTCATAGTTTAAAATAAAAATGAAAACTATGGCTTTTTAAATGGGTAAATATTGACATTTCATTACATATTTAATTATTATATAGAGCCATAAGGGAGGAGTTATGGAAAAAATAATAGAAAATGGAACTAAAGTTATAATTTTTAAGGATTCCGATAAAATTAATGGAGATTATACTTTTGGAACAGTTGTTAGCAGTCATCAATCAGATGATAGATCAGTTCATGGTAGTCCATGGTATGTTCAAATATATGAAGTGGTAGATATTGATGGTATAAAGTATTCACTTGAAAGAGGCGACAGATTTATGCCATTAGATGATTATAAATCATTTTTGGTTTCGGAGATTGAAGATAACAATGAACAGATCAAAGAACTAACTTCTGACAATGAACAAATCTTTGAAAGAATTTATCAATTGGATGAAGATATAGAAAACATTGTTAATCCAACTCTAGAGTGTCCTCAAAGAAAACTTGTTCCTAATAAAAAGTAAATTAACTTAGTCATAGCTTAAATCAAAACTATGGCTTTTTTAATGAAAAGGATAACTACCAATTGTAGTTATCCTTTTTTGAATTGCTATTCATTTTATAAAACTCTTCAGCCGCTTGTTCATTTTCTTCGCTGATATGTTTAAGTCCTTGTTCAAATTCAGCTTCACTAAGTAATTTGGGTGGTCTAAATATAAGTCTATGTTCATTATTTTTGATAATTTTTAAATCTTTTAAGTCATTAGTTATTCTTGTAAACGTTTTTGCTTTTTTTATATCACTACTATTAACTTCTTCCGATAAATATGTCATTAATTTTATATCTTCTGTTTTTTTATCTTTTAGTTCTTTTCTTAAGTAATAATTATCTTTAATTACTTCATCAAGATCATAATTTTTACCATTTATTTCTCTTATTAAGTCTAAATTTTTAGTTTTTAATTCTTTGTTTTCTTCTCTTTCGTTTTTTAATTTATCATTAATAATAGATAAATCATTAATTACATTTGTAAAATTATCAAAATATTTAGATAAATCTTCTACATCTTTAAGTAAATCTTTTAATCTTGCTTTTTGTTTACCGTTTAATTTATATTCACCTAGTCTTCCAGTTTCTAGATTATTTAATACTTCATTTAATTCTTGTGAGGACTGTTTTATATTTTTAATCTTTTCACTATTCTTTTCAATACTTTTTTTATTTGCTTCTAATTGTTCTTTTATTTTCTCTCATATATCCAAAAGGAGTTTTCCCAGGTAAATGACCTGATTTAATAGCTCCATTTAAACCAAACTTTGTTCTTTCTGAAGTTATTTCAATTTCTAATTGTGATAAGACAGTTAACATTCTTACAAAGAATCTACCGTTAGCAGTGGAAGTATTTACATCATCTCATCACTTCCCTTTCTTTAAGCATTAAAAAACTCGATTAAATTTAATCGAATTTTCTAATGAAAGTCGCGTGGTGCGACGATTTTTCAATCTGGGGCGCAATGTGGGAATCGAACCCACGCATAACGGGACCACAATCCGCCGTGTTAACCACTTCACCAATTACGCCATAAGCAAAAGTATTATAGCAAATTAATAATTGTTTTTCAAGTATATAAGTCTTTTTTACAAAAAAAATAGTTAATTAATAACTACTTCTTTTCTTCATTATTTTCTAGTGGTTTTTCTTCTGGTTTTACATTTTCTTTAACTTCTTCTTTATTTTTCTTTTTGTTAATAAGTACTATTGTTACTATAGAGGTAATACTTACTACAGCCACGGCAGCTAAACACCAATATAATGTTTCCATTGAAGGATTACGCTTTATTTCAGTTGGTGTTGGATTTGGATTAATATCTATAGGTACGATGACTTCTGGATTATCTGGAGTTTCTATTGGATCTTCATATTCTTCTTCATCTTCATCTCCAAATTGAACTCCACAATAATATTCTCCATTATCAAGTTCATTTTCGTAATCATATTCAGTATAAATCCAACCTTTTACATTGTCTTTTTCATAATAAGCTGTACATTCTTGATAGTCATCATAATAATATGTTTTAAATGTTGTACCTTTTTTTAACTTGCCTATTACTTTTAAATTCTTTTTATTAATTAACTCATTTGCTTGTTCATAAATGTTAAGATCTTCTAATGCTGTTATTTCCATAGTTTCATCTGATTTAGATACTATTTCTTCTTCATTAATATATCCTGCTGCTCCATTATATTTTACATAGTATTTAGAATTCCATGGATCTAAATTATATACATCTTTTTTTAATACTGTATTTACTGGAATTGTAACTTTATCATTTAATTTAATCATTACATTCGTTATAAGTTCTATTTCAACCTCATCATAAGTTACAGTTCCACCCATTGTATTAATGAATCCTTTTATACCATTATATTCAACATATGCCCATGGATTCCATTCACTATCAACAAGTCTAAGTGTTATTGTTTCTCCGGCTTTGATTGTTACTCCAGTTGAATCATATATCTCTGCAGGTCCTTTTTTAATAACGGTATCTTTTAATACTGTTGAAGTAAATTTTTCTCCATATTTTCTGGTATCTATTTTATAATCTTTTTTTACTAATGTTATATCTCTTAAGTAGAAGAATCCGTCATAATCATCTGTCCAAGCAGTTTCTCCATCTTCATTTTCTCCCTCTACTTCTATTTGTTTATTATAAGGGATGAATACATTAGTTGCTACCAGTTCATCTGTTGCAGTATCATCTTCTGCATCATATCCATATTCATATAATCTAGCACCATTTGGATTAGTGACAACTGCTTTATATCTTTCAATCATTGGAGCAGACATATCTGCATTTACTGTTAATGGTAATATTAACAAGATACCTAATATTACATAAAATACTTTTTTCATTTTACTTCCCTCTTCCTTTTATTAATTATTTTAATTAATACTATTGTCGCTACTGCTAAAACAATTGCTAAGCAAATACATATTAGTATTAATTCCTTGTCACTAAGACCAGTATTTAATAACCCCGGTGGAGCAACATCTAATATATTAGATAACTTCATTTTATACACCTTCTTTAATATATTACATAATTAATTATTTCACCTATTAAATATGATGAACCATTTAATATAAGTGATAATATATATGGATTTATCTTTCTATTTTTTAAATATTTCTTATAAATGAATCCTTCAACAATTAACACCATTAATTCTAGCACTAGTAGACATATATTTCTACTTTGTACCCCAAATTTTACATTGAAATATGCAGGAACACTAGTAACTACTGGATTGGTTAGTATATTAGCAAGTAATACATTAATTAAATCTTTTTTTCTATATCCTATGATTAATGCTATTCCAACTTCAATTATTATTGTTAATATTAAGCATCTTATCATTACATATGGTAAATCTATAAGTTTCATTTTTTCCGTATCTCCTTATAACCAAATACTATTGATAAAATAATCATAGTTACGATTGAGATAACATAAATATAAAATATTATTTCATTACCAGATATAAATTTACTATCAAATATATATCTAATCATACTTCTCTCCTTTAATTATTTTTGCAAGTATAAATGAACATAATACTGAAAGAACTATTATCATACTTATATTAACAATATTACTTGTAATACCAATAAAGAATATTGGTGCAGTTCCTAAAAATAAACCTATAGTAGTAAATCCAAAAGCAAGTCCTGGTCTCTTTTTATATATACTTACAAGTACTGCTAAAGTTATTGCCATTGTCATTGAAAACATCATAACACCAATTAATGATATTAACATATATTCATTTCCAAAACACAAGAATGGAATTGCTAAAAGCGTACTAATAATCCCAACCTTTCTTATTCCATAAGCATCAGAAAGTATTCCTCCTAAGCATTTACCAATACCCATTATAAAGAATAGTATTACAGTTTGAAGAGTTGTTTTATTCCAACTAGTAGGAATTCCATATCCCATATATCCTCTGACTATTACTACTAGTACAGATAAAAATACTATTAAATATGGTGATAGTTTAGGGTTGGCATAATCAAATTTAGTTTCTTTTTCTTTATAATCAACATATGTATCAGCAAGTAATATAAATGGTATCATAGTTAATACTAATGGAATTATAATAAGTGGTGTAAATGATGTTCCAGCAAGAAGTCTTCCAGTTATAACACCAAATGATCCTCCTCCTACAAATATAGCGCTATGTGATAATTTCCCGTTACTAGCTTTCAAAGTACATTCAGCTCCACTTATATGCAAAAATGCATTACCTAAGCACAATATAACCAGTGGTAGAATTACATTAACATGCAGAAATGAATATATCAAATAAGATAATATAAGTAATATAGTTCCAATTATGCCTGTTTTTAGTTTTGGATTTAGATCATTAATATATCCAATTAAGCTTTGTGGTACAAAGGCTAAACCATCATATATAAATGGTATTAACCAAACTATTCTTGAGTTACCGGTTACTTTTGATAAAAAATAAAAACAAGCCACTTCAGTAATAAAATGAACATAAAAATATAAATATCCACATCCTATGTTTTTTTGTTTTAAAGAGTTAATAATATTTTTCATATTTTCACCATAATAATTATAGCAAATTAAAAGAGAATAATCTATTCTCTTTCATTTACGTATCTAACTAAATCATAAAACATTTCTTTTAATCCATGATTATAATATTCATCTTTATATTTACTTGGATCTTTATAATTATCATTCATAGTTTCGAGTACTACTGCTGGAGCATGATATTTTAAGGAAGAGTTATTATTCTTATATGAATTAGATGATAATCTACCCGTTTTAGAACTAAATATAAATCCATTTACTAATTCTGCCATAAAATCTGATGCTGTTCCGTCATTACCTTCTCCTATTTCTTCTCTATCAAGTCCATGAACTTTATACTTATTAAATGTAGACATTCTATTACATAATTCTATTGTTAAATTATTATATTCATCTGATAGATTTGGTTTACCAGAATATATAACTCTTCCTTGACTATGAATATTAACATATGCATATGTATCTTTATAATGAGATAGTATTTGATACATAACAGCTCTTACTTCTGGTTCACTTCCAAGAGTATTACCTCCAAAATATGTGTGTCTTTGAGTCGTTTTAGACAAAGATACACTACTTATTAATTTATATTCATTATAATAAAGTCCAGCGTTTTGAGTTGGAAAATTTCTATTCAAGTCTACCCCATTAGCATTATATTTAAAATGGTCAAAGAATACATTATCTTTATCTTGATATATCCATAATTTTTTATTATTTAAATAATCTACTCCAAAATTATATATTTCATACCCATCTGGATTTATACATGGAATGGCGACTATTTTAACTTTATTTAATAGTTCTACTACTTCATTATCATTATTCTCATAATCATTTAAAATATCAATTAAAAACTTAGTTAAGATTGGTGCATTAGCACTTTCAGCTGCATGCATGTTAGCATCTAACATTAAAATTTTATCTCCTTTACCTATTTCAACATCATATATATTCCTATTATCATGGGATTTACCTATTATATAAACATTAACAATATCTGACTTATTCATTTCATTTATTAATGCTTCTATATCATTATAATGTAAAGTTTTCTCAAATTCATAGTTTATTTTATTATAATTTACACCCGATATTAGTTTGGTAGGTATATAATTTAATATGTTTTTGTAATCTTTGGTGTTCATACCATCTGCAAATATAGTATTTATTACGTCAGTATCTATTTCACTTGTATTAACAATATCATTTTCAATTACTTTTGTTTCTTCTTTTTCACAACTATTAAATATTACAATAATTACTAGAATAAAAATTATAAGTGATATAAATAATATTTTACCCTCTTTTGTCAACTTTTTAATATGCCATTTCCTCATATTATCACCTATTTTAATTTTAACATAAATATTGAAAAAAACAAAAAATTATAATATACTTTTATTGGTGAAAATATGAAAAAGAAATTACTTATACTAACTTTTATTATTCTTTTATTAAGTGCTTGTAAAACGCAACAAGAAATGGAAGAAGAAAAAGAAAATCAAAGGATAAACGAAATAACTAAAGAAGTAGAAAAGAATACTGAAATATCAGAAGAAGCAAAGAAATGGTTGATTGATAATAAAGCTACTAAAGTATTAACAATATTCTGTATGAAAACATCATCTAGATGTAATAAACTTAAAGAAGAGGTAAAAGAATATGAAAGTAAATTAAAAGTATATTATATTGAAATGGATGAAACAGATGATACTACAAAAGAAACATATAAAACAACATATGAATTAAAAGAATATACTGGATATCTTCCATATGTAATATTAGTTAATAATAATAAATTAATTGATTATTCCAACAAGATAACTGATATTAAAGATATAAAAGAATTATTAATTAAAAATAAAATAGTAAGTGAATAACTTACTATTTTTATTACATTAGAATCAACCTAACACCATTTCTTATATTAGTTTCTCTAACTAACATTTCTGGTTTATATTTTAATGTTGTTTCTCTATTATAAAGAGAATAATTATTAAAATTAACTTCCTCAATTAATTTCATTTCACTAATTGATTTACCTATTAATAATATAACATCTGCAATATTTTTATTTAATGGTATAAATATGTTGTATTCTTCATCAAATGATGGCACATATATATCAACTAATATTTTATTTTTCATCATCGAACTCCTTATCTACAATATATTTTATTGTTTTATGAGAACTATTCTTAACAACATAACCCATTTGCTTAAATACTGTTCTTCTCTCCTCCATAGTTAAATTTGGCATTCTAATTGAGAATTGATTAGCAGCATTATCACCTAACCAAATACCAGTTCCTTTATCAACATTCTTAAACCATGGTTCAAATTCAAGACTCTTATATGAGTTATAATCATCATAAATAATGAACTTATTTTTTTCATATTTTTTAAATTCACTAAATACTGATACAAAATGTTTTTGAGTAGCTTCGGGAACATTATTCTTAAATGCTCCAAGTCCAATAATTATAAATATATTAGTGTGGTCTAGTTCACCTTTTTCCTCAATTTGAACTTCTAATTTAATTTGTTTAATTATTGTATTAAAGTCTTTATTGAATATTGTTACACCCTGGGAATTTCTATATAAATCAAGTACATCAATAACTCTTACTTTTGCATTTGGAATTTGTTTTAATAATTCTATTAATCCATATATAAAATGCATATTATTTCCAACATCACTAGTAATGATTTGTGAATAACTATTTGAGAAATCAAATGTTTGAATACTTAATTTATCTTTTGATATACCTACTGGAACATTCTTTAATGTATAACCCGTATTAATTAGATTATCAACCGTTAAGAATTTAGGCATTGCTGGTATAGGTTTAGCTTTTTTCATATTAAGTTTTTTCAAGTTGTTAGCCATTTCTTCTACGGCTCTATTAACATTAGTTGAGACAGATAAGAATGCAGTTTGGAATTCCAATGTTTTGTCTTCAAGTTTAACAAGTCCTCTACCAAAGTATTTAGATGGTATTAATCCACGAGGAGCATCCATAACATACCTATATTCATCTTCATCAGCAAATTTTAAACATAACTTATTATTAAATAATTGTAATGTTTTCATTCTTATACCAGATGATAATGAATTAGTAACAATAAATGTAATACCAAATTTAGGACCATCCTTAAATAAATTAACAAATTTATCTGCAATAGGAGAGTATCCATCGTTAATAGCTTCAAATTGATGTACTACGCATACTATATTTGGTAAAGATTTTCCACTTGATGCAATAAAACTAGAATATGTGCCTCCATATGGTGCAAACATAGTTTTTCTTCTATTTATCTCTTTATATAAAAATGTAATAAAGCTATTAATTCTTTCTGTATCATCAACAAATACATAATCACCTACTTGAGGGAAGTTTCTAAACTTTCCTAAAGTTTCAGCACCGAAGTCTAACAAATAAACATTTACCTCATCTGTAGTATGCGATGCACATATTGATGAAACTAAAGTAGTAACTAAGTTTTCTTTACCCGAACCAGGAATACCATAAACAAGTAAATTACCTGTATTAGTTAAATCAACAGTTAATAATCCTTGCATTTGTTTTTCTGGATCATCATATTCACCAATAATTGGATTAATTATATATGGTTTTGCTTGATATTTATACTTAGTCATTAAGTTGGATAAATATATTTCTTCAGGTATACTATCCAACCATAATTGATTCTTTTTAAGATTTCTCTTAATAGCCATATTATTCAAGTATTTAACTATATTTGTTAATTGATCTCCATAGCCTTTTAGACTATTTTTTTCAATAGTATTAACATTATTAATAGATTTTATTACTTCGCCCGTATTATCGACAAAATTAATTGAATCATCAACTTTTTTAATAACTTTTTCTGTTGGAAAGTATGTTGCTCCCGCCCAAGCAGATTGTCCAAGTTCAAACAGTTCATCATATCCTACTTGTAAATAGAATCTACCTGTATCTTTAATTGAAGCTGCCTCTGGTCGTTTAAGCATTTCATTACTATCTTGTTTAGTTTGTACTTTTAAACATACTTTAAATCGTGAGTTTGACCAAATTTGATCATTAACAACTCCAGATGGTTTCTGTGTTGCCAAAATTAAATGTACTCCAAGAGAACGACCAATACGAGCAGTACTTATTAATTCATCCATAAACTCTGGTTGTTGTGCTTTTAATTCAGCAAATTCATCACAAATTATAAATAAATGTGGAATTGGTTCACTTACAAGACCTTCTCTATAGTATTTTTGGTATTTATAAATATCTATTGTACTTTCACCAAGTTTATCTCTTACTTCATTAAACTTAGCCTGTCTTCTTTTCATTTCACTATTAATTGAAACTAAAGTTCTATTCATTTCACTCACATCTAAGTTTGTAATAGTACCAGCTAAGTGAGGAAGTCTTACCCTTGTTTCTTTGTTTTCAAACGCACCTGCAAGTCCTCCACCTTTATAATCAATTAATACAAATTGTACCTCATTTGGACTATAATTTATCGCCATTGAAAGAATGTAAGTAATAATAAATTCGGATTTACCACTACCAGTAGAACCAGCAATTAATCCATGAGGCCCGTGTGCTTTTTCATGCAAATCTAATTTAAATAATTCCCCACTTTCACTTACTCCAATTGGACATGATAGACTCTTCATAGGATTGCTAGTATCCCATTTATTAGATACATTTAACTGCTCTATATTACCAACATTGTACATTTCTAGGAATGAAAGCATTTTTGGTAGACTGAATATTTCACTCACAGATTGTACTGGAATATTAGAAAGTTCTCTTGCAACTCTATACATGTCTAAATTTTCAATTGTTTCAGAGGTAAACACTATCTGATTACTTTTTTTATATTCTCTTTCAAATAAACAACTTTCTTTTTCTGCTATATAAGCATATTTAGTGCACTGATTAGGTAAATTTTTTAACTTATCATCCAATACTAACAATGAGTAACCAACATTTTTCTTGAACCTAACTAGTTTGCTAATAAAATTAATATTTTTATATTTTCTAAAGTTATCAGTAATTATTAAATAATATGGTGTATAATTTTTATAATAATCATCGGTATTTTGCTCTTTAGTTACCTCTTCTTTTTTATCTTTTATCTCATCTAATCTATCATTATAAGTAACGTCTATATCATTTATTACTCTCTTTGCTTCCTCTTCATTTTCAGCAAAATACCTTGTTGATTTATCATCAGAATATAAATGAGGCGCTAGTTTCAAATATTCATATTTATAAACATTTTTAGATGAGGTTAATATTACTATTTTTAGGTCTTTAGGATTATGTAATGTTAATAATTGTAGCATTATTCCTTTAATATAATCTTCAGAATTAGGTAAACTACATATTATAGATGACACTATATTCTCCGTTAGTGACATAGTAATTGGAACATTAACTAATGTTTTAGATGTATTGGCAACCTCTTGTGCTTTTAATATAAGTTCATCTTCATCTAATTCAAACTTTTCTTGAGGATAATCTATATCAATTGCAGATGGTATATTACCAAGACCTAATCTAACCGTTAAAAAGTCAGAATCAGTGATATCTCTTTCCCATAGTTTATTTTTTACACCGATTACATTTTCATAACAATCTTTAGCAGATGGATTATTATTAAATATTGCTTGACTTTCTGCTTTAAGAATCTTATTTATTTCATTTGTTTTTTTATTTAGATATTTTCCATATTTCTCTTCTCTTAACAAATTCTTTTTCTTAGCCCTTTTTTCATTATATATTTGGGCAATTTTAGGAATAAAGAAACTAAAAACTATCACTGCCACTGAACTTATAATAGTGATAATTAAATCTTCTTTTGTAGTTTCTCCGACCTTATAACCTGATATAGCTTTATATAACAATACACTAGAAGATATAACCATTGTTAGTCCAGTCCCTATTGAGAAAAGAAATGGTATATCATCTTTACCTACTTGTGCTGTTGGCCCATCTATTTTAACATTTTCTTCATCATAAGACCCTAGTAGTCTGGGTTTATGGAAAAAATAATCTTCATCGGAATATAATTCAATATCATTTTCTTTTATTTTATAATCAGTAAAACTACTATTATCAGTAACATTATTATCAGTAATATTTTGAAGAATTGATGATATGGAAAAATCAACATCTGTTAAAAACATTCTAAAGAAAGTCCCCATCCATATTATTTTAATATTATTTATAAAAATAGTATCTCCATTATATAGTAAAGTTTCTTTTGTTATTTTTCTTTTATTTATATATAAATTTGCTTTGCTTTCTTCATTACATGTTATATAAGCAAATCCTTCCTTAATACTAATTACTACTTGTTTTGCTATTGCAAGTTCATCACCATAAACTATAGTATCAGAAGTATTATTACCAATAGTTATTGTATCTATTCCACTATATGAATAATCTCTATAATTGTTATTATAACTATCATATGTATATAAATAGAATTCATGTGGATTACCTTTTATTTTAATTTTGTAATGTTTATAATTTTCCAATAATATATCATTAGCATTCTCTTTGAATTGAATATCATCGTTTCTTTTTAAATGCCAATTATTATCAGAGGAAGTAATATTTAAAAAAACTTCAATATTAGTAAAATTTGGCGTATAAGAAAACAAAAAACTCTCTTCGACTTTTTCAGGTAAATTAAAAGTGTTAATTTTCTCTTCGTCAGCCAAATATAATTTCACACTTACCAACCCACTATTCTATATAAGTATATCAAATTATTTGCTTTTGAGCAATATTTTTTAGGTACTCTGGAATATATTCAGAAGTTAAATTTTTACTCGAAATACAATGATAAAAGAACTGTAAACAACTACTATTGGCACGAGGTATTTTATATTCAAATATTTTTATATCTTCATATCTTACTTTTCTCTTAGGCATAACCAAATTAAAATGATCTAAAACATCAAATATTATATCCTTAAGACTTTTATGCTCTCTTATGCCTTTTAATTTTACTAAACTGTATTCAATCCAATAATACTTATTATTTTTTTCGTATACAAGAATTGAATGATTATAAAATTTGTCTCTTGGTATAACGAAGAAATATGTTTTGCAACTATACCCATTTTTTTCTAAATAATATCTTGATAATTCAACAGTTTCCCAGCATATTCCAACCATAGTTTTTTCTATATGCTCTATTGATTGTAATCTATATCTTCTTAAAAATCCAGCTCCGATATTTTTATATTTTTTTCCATTTTTATCAAAAAAACCATATTCTATCTTACTAAATTTTTTAATTAATTCATTAGGTTCCATACCCTACCACCGATATAATTATAACAAAAAAAAATAAATCTTTTAAGATTTATTTTTTATATTAAAGTTTTTGCTTTGAAACTTGTAAGTTTCTAATGAATCAATATCAGAAATTGCTTCCTCAGAGAACTGATCATAATTATTTGAACAATTGACATACCATTCAATTGTACTATCAATTCCAATCACACAATTATTAATCATTTTTGAAATATTAACTAACTTTTCACTACCAGAAAAAACTAAAGGACTACTAATTCCTAAAGCACTTTTCTCTAGTTCTTTTAAGTTACTTCTTACCTCTTTAAGAGATATTTCAACATTACTCTTTAATAAATCTGTATTTATATTAAGTTTTGTCATTTAATCTCCTTTATTCGAATTAATTACTCTCTCTAATTCATTTTCTATATCCGATAACATACTAATAAAACTACTTAAAGATAAATAAAAGTTTTGAAATTCGGCAGTATTAAAAGCATTGGCCTTATTACGATATTCATCTGCAGCTTTCCCTGACCAACATCCATCAGTCTTTAATATTAAATCATTGAATTGATCTATGTGGTCTTTAAAACTTAGCGAACAACTATTTAAGTCAGAAATCAAATTATTTAATTTAATAGTATTTGCTTTAATTACACTCATAACTAACTCTTTTTTTCCTTAATTTTTCTTTCATAATATTTAATTTTATTTTTATTATTATTTATTTTATCGGATGTACTTGATATATTTTCACTTATTCCAGATACAATTCCATTGACATATGCTATAACAGAATCAACATCTTCTTTGTTTTTTACTATTTTTTTATTTATAGCAATTTCATCAATAGAATAATAACTTACCACTTTATTAGCAAAAGAATCTAGCTTAGTAGATTCCCTATTTAATTTCACATTAAAATCTAATAACTTACTATTCAAATTATTTAACGATTGTAAACTAGAAGATAAATCTCTATTCTGATAATAGAGTCTATCAATGATTTTTTGATATTCCTCTATCATTTATACTATTCTATACGGTTAACAGTTACCATTTCACTTTCATTAGCTTCTTTAGCGGTTTCAACAGTTCCCATACTTACTTTGCCCTGTTCTTTCTCATATTGTTCTTTAACTACATCTAATTTTCCTTTGAAATCATCAAAATACCTTACTATAGTTTTAATCTGTTTGCAAGTATTATCAATGTAATCATTAACCATTTTAATTTGAGCAGCGCCGTAAACACCATCTCCTACAGTAATATCGTTTTTACTAATTTTGTTTAAATGGTTTTCTACATCAACTGTATATTTTTCTATTGCACTTTTCATGTTGTCTATTTGATTGGCATCAATAGCCATGTTATCATAACTTGAACCTAAACCTGATTCTGACATATTTTATTCCTCCTTTATAAATTAGCTTATTAATCCAGATTGGAATGTTTCCCATTCACTAATTAATTTGGCAACTGCAGCTTTAACTGCAGTATCGTACTCCGAAACTTGTTTTACAACACTTTTTTGGTGTTCATCGAACTTTTTTAAAAAATCCTCGCAGTCCTTACCACTCCATCCTGCTGTTAAAGCCTCACGAACTCTATCAATATTTCCTATTGCTTCATTTGTAGCAACAATTTCCGCGTGAAATTCTTCATATGCTGCCTCAATTGCAGATTTTGTAATACCAGCTGTGAAATTAGCTCCACCGCCAAACTTTTGTATATCTAACTTAACTTTTAACATTTACTGTTTCTCCTCCTTTCGCTAGATCTACATTTCCCATAGATACAGATGAATTTTGATTGTCAAAAGCGATTCCCAAGTTTTGAAAATCAGCAATATAAGATTCAACACAATTTTTAATTATCAAAAAATTGTCCTCTATTTCAGCAGCTTTACTTTTGATTTTTTCACTAAGTTCGCCGCTAATAGATGAATTAAGTGAATCAAATAATTTACTAATATCCTCTAAACACTTAGATATTTCTACACTTTCAGAATTCATATTATTCACAATAGTTGATAAATTAATATCAGAAAGTGCTATTTCACTATCCATATCATCACCATATCCTAATTTAATATTAATATATTCTGATAAATTTTTCAATAAAAAAGCAAAAAAGATTTACACATATATGTAAATCTCATAAAAAAATTACAAAAAAAAATTGGCAACTTGCTATCTTCGCTTACACTATTTTCGCCGTTAAAGTGCTTAACTTCTCTGTTCGGTATGGGAAGAGGTGTATCCACTTTGCTATCGTCACCAATTAAATGTATTATACCATAATTGTTCTCTGGAAACAAGATAATGTGACCATAATATCAAATTAATAAAATGATTAAATTGTCGATCTATTAGTATTAGTCAGCTCAACATATCACTATGCTTACACATCTAACCTATCAACCTTGTCGTCTACAAGGGATCTTATATCTTAAAGATAGAGAAAACTCATCTTGGAGTGGGCTTCTCGCTTAGATGCCTTCAGCGATTATCCCTTCCGAACATAGCTACTCTGCACTGCCACTGGCGTGACAACAGATACACCATCGGTTCGTCCTTCTCGGTCCTCTCGTTCTAGAGTCAGCTCTCCTCAATTTTCTAACGCCCACTACGGTTAGTGACCGAACTGTCTCACGACGTTCTGAAC
>JAFRQT010000024.1 GCA_017428485.1 Bacilli bacterium
TTATTCCAACACGAATATTCAGCAAACTTCTTATTCACACTATGGAAACGTGTTCGTAAATATGGTGCATATTGTACCGGTATTACTCAAAATGTTGATGACTTATTACAAAGCCATACTGCAAGAACAATGTTAGCCAATTCAGAGTTTATAGTAATGCTTAATCAAGCAAGTACAGATAGATTAGAACTTGCCAAACTATTAAATATATCAGAATTACAAATGGGATATATCACAAATGTAGGAGCAGGACGAGGACTATTAAAAGTAGGTAGTTCATTAGTTCCTTTTGTAAACAAGTTCCCTACAAACACAAAACTTTATAAATTGATGACTACTAAACCGGGCGAAGGTAATTAACGATTAGGAGGTGGTTATCTTGGCAGATATTAAAGTCAGAGATGTAGCGAAGAAAGGTGTTAAAACTATAAATAAAGCAGTAGTACAAACCGAAAGATTTAAAGATACCATTGTAAGAACAAAAGAGAAAGCAGAAGAAAGTGTAAGCAATGATATTAGTAGTAATGAATACGCAAGTAATAAAGTAATGTTTGCAACTAATAGAGCAGTTGATGAGGGAGTTCATCAATTCAATAAACAAGGACAAAAGTCTTTAATGAAAACAAAAGAGAATTATCAGAAATCAAAGGCGAAGATTAAAGCATTTAAAAAGAAAATGCAAAGTAAAAGTAAAGCCAAATCAACTGTTAAAAATACCAAGACTGCAATTAAAACAAGTAAAGAGGTTGCAAAGAAAGCAGAAAAGACTGCAAAAGAAACAGTTAAAGCAAGTAAAAGAGCAGCACAAATTGCAAAAGAAACTGCTAAACGAACTGCACAAGGAATTAAGTTGGCAGTTAAGGCAACAATATCTGCAATAAAAGCAATCATTGCCGGCACAAAAGCATTGATTGCTGCTATTGTTGCAGGTGGTTGGGTTGCAGTAGTTGTAATAATAGTAATTTGTTTAGTAGCACTTTTAGTAGGCTCTATATTTGGAATATTCTTTTCAAGTGAGAAAACAAGTGCCAATGCCGTGACTATGAATGAAGTTGTAGCAGAATGTAATCAAGAGTTTGCAGATAAAATTCAAGAAATACAAAATACAAAGGAACACGACGACTATGTTTTAGATGGTAGTATGGCTTCTTGGAAAGATATATTACTTGTTTATACAATAAAACAATCTAATGGTAAAAATGAAACAGATGTTGTCACTATGGACGATAGTAAAAAGAAAGTTCTTAAAGATATATTCTGGGATATGAATAGTTTATCTTCAGAAGTAAAAGAAGAAACTGTCACAGAACGAGGAGTTAATACAAGCGAGGAGCCAAAAGAGGTACAAAAGAAAGTATTGCATATAAAAATAACTTCTAAATCAGTAGAAGATATGAAATCGCAATATAATTTTAATACTGCACAGAATAATCAATTAGCAGAATTATCAAGTGATAAATATGCAAGTTTATGGAGTGGAGTAATATATGGAAGTAATGGCTCTGGCGAGTATGTTAATTGGCGACAAGGCGACCCTAGTTGGTCTAATGTAAGAATAGGAAATACAAGTAGTACAGTAGGAAGAATTGGTTGTCTTGTCACATCTATTGCAATACTAATAGAAAAGTCTGGTGCTAATACAATTATTAGTCCATTTAATCCCGGAACATTTGTAGAAGCACTTAATAAAAATGGTGGCTTTGATGGAGATGGGAACTTACAATATGCAGCAGTAAGTAAAGCAGTACCGGGTTTTAAATATGTTGGTAATGTTAATTTAAGAGGAAAATCAAGAAGTGAAAAATTAGCAACTATTTCACAATATTTTAGTCAAGGTTATTATCTTACAGCAGAAGTAAAAGGTGCAACACAAGGAAGTCAACATTGGGTTGCGATTACAGGAGTTGATTCAGTCAATGTTATGATGGTTGATCCGGCTACTGACCAGACTATAATGTGGAATGCTTATGAAGTAGGAAAGACAACACAATTTAATTATTTTAAGGCAGAATAAATGATACTTTCAATAGTAAAATTATTTGTTGGAATACTACTGCTGCTTATTAAAATAGATAAGGTTATTTCTAAATTAAAGAAATAACCTTTGTACATAAAAAAATAACGGAAATCCGTTGAAAATTTTGTTTGAATTGTTGTTAAATAAATGATAATATGATATAATTTTCTCTGATTAAAACTAATCACTAAATAGTAATTTATAGGGGAGATTAAATTTTATGAATAAAGAAGAATTGCATAGAATTATAGAAGAACAACAACCTAATATATGTCAAATAGTAGCAGTTAAGAATAATAAAATTGTTTATAATGATAATTGGAATAATTATAAAACAACAGATAATGTTCATATTGCATCAGTAACAAAGAGTATTATATCTATTCTTATAGGAATTGCTATTGATAAAGGTATGATAGAAAGTGTTAATCAAAAAGTATTAGATTTTTTTCCTGATTATGTTATAAAAAGAGGAGAAAAAACAATACAAGATGTTACTTTATATAATCTACTTACAATGACAGCACCTTATAAGTGTAAGTCAGAGCCTTGGACTAAAGTATGTACAAGTGAAGACTGGACAAATGCTATTCTTGACTTATTAGGTGGAAAAAATGGAATTACTGGAGAGTTTAAGTATTTATCATTAGGTATTCATGTATTAAGTACAATAATAACAAAAGTAAGTAATATGACTACATTAGAATTTGCAAATAAATATCTTTTTGAGCCACTTAATATTAAAGCAAGAAAAGAGTATATAGTGAAAAATAAAGATGAACATATAAACTTTGTAACATCAAAATTACCAAAAGAAAATGGTTGGTTTTGCGATAATAAAGGAATTGTAACAGCAGGATTTGGGTTATGTTTATCAGCAGAAGATTTATCAAAAATAGGACAAATGAGTCTTAATAAGGGAATATATAATAATAAACAAATAGTTTCTTCAAAATGGATAGAACAAATGACTACACCTTATATAAAATGTGATGAAAAATTTGCATTTATGCAATATGGTTATTTATGGTGGATTATAGATGATAAAAAGAATATATACTCTGCTATTGGAGATAGTGGAAATGTAATATATGTTAATACTGATAAGAATATAGTTATATCAGTTACAGCAACATTTAAGCCATTAGTATTTGATAGAGTTCAATTTATACAAAAATATATTGAGCCATTTATAAGTTAATAATAATGTTTACAAGATTTTGGTATTGTAAATAAGTATTAGAAACACAAATTACAATTTATATGTATGTAAAAAATTTTTGATAGATTATTTTGGTCTATAATGTTATCTTTTCTATGAGGTGATTTATATGGATTTAGGAACAAAACTAAAAGATTCCAGATTAAAGGCAAACTTATCTCAAGATGAGGTTGCAGAAAAATTAAATGTTACTAGACAAACAATATCTAATTGGGAAAATAATAAATTTTATCCAGATATTTTATATGTCATAGAATTAAGTGATTTATACAATTTAAGTTTAGATGAGTTAGTCAAAGGTAATAAAAATATGATAGAACATATTAAAGAAAATGTTGATATTGTTAAATCCAAAGAAAAATTGTCAAAAAGAATATTGATATGTATTTATTTAGGAATATGGGCATTATCAATTCTTACATTCTGGTTATTTACAGGAGAGCAAGATGGTATCGGATATTCATTAATGGTTCTTTATTGTATAATACCTATTACTACTTTTATTCTTTCATTTATCATTGGAAAAGATAAAAGTTGGGATTTTGCTAGATATTTTATGCCAATATTTTTTGGAGTAATGTATATGTTGGTTGAATATGCAACATTTAGTTTAGCGAATATGACATCTTTTAGTAAATTTAATTTACCTGAATTTTCAATGATTGTTTCGGGTGCCGTTATATCATATATAGGTATATTATTTGGATTAGTTGCTAATAGGATTAAAAATAAAAAGGGAGTAAAAAATGAAAGCAAAAAATAAAAAAGATATAAAAGAAGAAAAAGATAATACATATTCTGGTGAAGGAATGTTATACGGAGTATCATTTGGCTCTATAATTGGAGCAATAGTTATAGCAATTACAAAAGTAACATATTATCTTCCGATTTGTGTTTCAACAGGTATGGTTATAGGTCTTGCTATTGGATCAAATATAAAAAAAGATAAAAATAAAAAGTAATATGAATTATAGGGAGTGATAAAATGAACTCTACAATTTTAATAATAGAAGATGATAAAGATATAAATGAAATGCTTACAAAATTATTAACTAATAATAATTATAATGTAATAAATGCTTATTCTGGAACAGAGGGAGTATTAGTTCACGATGATAGTATTGACTTAATACTACTTGATTTAATGTTGCCGGGAAAAAACGGAGAAGAAATTATTAAAGAATTAAAAAATAAAAATAATGTTCCTGTAATTGTGATGAGTGCTATTCAAGATATTGATAAGAAAGTGGATTTATTTGATTTAGGAGCGAATGATTATATAACAAAACCTTTTCACAATGATGAATTATTAGCAAGAATTAAAGTTCAATTAAGAGATAAAAACAATACTATTTCAAATATATTAAAATTTAAGGATATTGAATTGAATAGAGTTAATTTCACAGTTAATTGCAATAATAAAGAAGTATCTTTTACAAAAAAAGAGTTTGAATTACTAAAATTACTTATGGAAAATGAGAATCAAACATTAACAAAAAGTATGATATTTGATAGTATATGGAATGATGAAAATTCAGCAGATGACAACACTTTAAATGTTCATATTAGCAAAATTAAAAACAAATTAAAAGAATGTAATCCAGATGAAGAATACATTGAAACTGTTTGGAGTATAGGTTATAGATTAAAAAAATAAAAATTTAAGGCTTTTTTAAGAATTGTGTTAAGAGTTTTTTAATACTTTTTTTGTATAATTAAATTGTTGGAGGGATATATAATGAAAGATGTTATTTTAAGAACTAACAATTTAACAAAAAAATACAAAGATTTTACTGCTCTTAATAATTCCAATATTACTATAAGTAAAGGAGATATTTACGGACTTATTGGAAGAAATGGTGCAGGTAAAACTACTCTTATGAAAGTTATTACAACTTTAACTAATAAAACGAGTGGAGAATTTTATTTATTTGATAAAGATGACAGTGATTTAACTGAAACAAAAAGAAAAATAGGTTGTTTAATTGAAAATCCTGCATTTTTTGAAAATTTAACTGCTTATCAAAATTTAAAGTATTATGCAATACAAAAAGGTATTATTGATTATTCACAAATTGATAAGGTTTTAGATTTAGTCAAATTATCAGATAGTAAAAATAAAAAGTTTAAAACCTTTTCACTTGGAATGAAACAGAGATTAGGAATTGCATTTGCAATGCTTGATAATCCCGATTTTGTAATTCTTGATGAACCTATAAATGGACTTGATCCGATAGGTATTAGTGAATTGAGAGAAACATTAAAAAAATTAAATGAAGAATCTAATATTACAATGTTAATTTCAAGCCATATTTTATCAGAATTATATTTATTAGCAAACAGATTTTGTTTTATTGAAAAAGGTAAAATAATAAAGGAACTATCAAAAGAAGAATTAGATGTAGAGTGCAGTAGAGCAATAGTTATTAAAACAAATAATGTGAAAGAAACTTGTCTTATTCTTGAAAAGGAATTAAATACTACAAATTATAAAGTAATAGATAAACACGAAGTAAGATTATATGATTATTTAGATAATTCTGGAAAAGTAAATAAAGAATTAGCCAAAAATGATATTGATGTAATTAGTATTTATGAATCAGGCATTTCATTAGAAGAATATTTTAAATCAATAGTAAAGGAGGCTGAATAAAATGTTTAATATTATAAAATCTGATTTATATCGTTTAGTTAAAAGTAAAGGATTTTATATTGTAATAGGTGTTGTTATTATAATGGCTATTGTAAGCGTTATAGCAATGGAATCAGGACACATTGGATTATCCGTTGGCTCATCAGTAGATGTCACAGACGCAGAAACATTATCAAAAA
>JAFRQT010000025.1 GCA_017428485.1 Bacilli bacterium
ACAATTTAATTGTATGAGAGAAAGAGAGTTTGATGGTAGTCATCTTACTTTTGATGGTATGAATCCAAATATAGAATTAAGAGAACATCAAAAAAATGCAGTTGCTCGTGTTTTATATGGTGGTAATGCTTTACTTGCTCACGCAGTAGGTGCAGGAAAAACTTATGAAATGATAGCAAGTGCTATGGAATTAAAAAGACTAGGTATTGTTAGTAAACCAATGTTTGTTGTTCCTAATCACTTGTTAGGGCAATGGGCAAATGAAATATTAAAATTATATCCCACTGCTAATATACTTGTTGCTACTCAAAAAGATTTTGAAAAAACAAGAAGAAAAAAGCTAATGGGGAAAATAGCAACAGGAGAATGGGATGCAGTTTTAATTGCTCATTCAAGTTTTGGTTTAATTCCTATGAGTAAAGAATACGAACAAAGACATATGGAAAATCAAATAGATGAAGTAGTAAATGCTATTGAAAGAATTAAAGCAGAAACTAATGATGGATTAAGTGTAAAGAAACTTGAACAAATGAAAACAAGCATGGAAACAAAATTAAAAACATTATTAGATGCACCAAAAGATGATGTAGTAACATTTGAAGAACTTGGAGTAGATGAATTAATTGTAGATGAGGCACATATGTTTAAGAACTTGCCAATGTTTTCTAAAATAAGAAATGTTGCAGGAATTAATAATAGTGAAAGTAAAAAAGCAACTGATTTATTTATGAAGATAAGTTATATATTGGAACAAAATGGAGGGAAAGGTGCAGTATTTGCAACAGGTACTCCAATATCTAATTCAATGGGAGAATTGTTTGCAATGCAAAAGTATCTTCAAATTGATAGGTTAAGAGAAATGGGACTAGAACATTTTGATGAGTGGGCATCAACTTTTGGCGAAGTAGTTAATAGTTTTGAAATTGCTCCTGATGGTAGTGGTTTTAGAACAAAAGCACGATTTGCTCAATTCTTTAATATTCCTGAACTTATGACTTTATTTAAAGAAGTAGCAGATATTAAAACATCTAAAATGTTAAATCTTCCTGTTCCTAAATTAAAAGGTGGAGATTATAAAACGATAGTTGCACCAAAAAGTGTTGAATTAGGAGAGTATGTAGAAAAGTTAGCAGAAAGAAGTGAAACAATTAGAAATGGTTGCGATCCTAGAATTGATAATATGCTTTTGGTTACCAATGATGGTAGAAAAGCAGCATTAGATTTAAGAATGATAGATCCAACTATGCCAGACTTACCTGATTCTAAAATAAATATGGCAGTAGAAAATATTTATAGAATATGGTTAGAAAATAAAGAGGACAAGTTAACACAACTTGTCTTTTGTGATTTATCTACACCTAAAAATGATGGAACTTTTAATGTTTATGATGACATTAAGAACAAACTAATTGCCAAAGGTGTACCAGAAGAAGAAATAGAGTTTATTCATAATGCAAAAACTAATCCACAAAAATTAAAACTTTTTGAAGATATGAGAAATGGAACAAAACGAATACTTATAGGATCAACTTCTAAAATGGGAGCAGGTATGAATGTTCAAGATAAATTAATTGCTTTACACCATTTAGATTGTCCATGGCGACCATCTGATATAGAACAACGAGAAGGTAGAATATTAAGACAGGGAAATCAAAATGAAGAAGTTGAAATATATAGATATGTAACTGAAGGTAGTTTTGATGCATATTCATATCAATTAATTCAAACTAAATCAACTTTTATAAATCAAATCATGGCTAATAGTAATGGTGGTGGAAGAACTGCCGAAGATTTAGATAGAGATACTTTGACTTATGCTGAAGTAAAAGCTCTTGCAAGTGGTAATCCTTTAATATTAGAAAAGTTTAAAGTTGAAAACGAATTAAAACAATTATATCTATCTAAAAGTAGATATGATAAATCACATATAGAACTTGAATCAAAATATAATAATGAAATACCAAGACAATTAAAATATCAAAGACAATATTTAAGTGGACTTGAAGAAGATATTAAAAATGTAAAAGATTTATCAGGAGATAATTTTATGATGCTAGTTAGAGATAAAATATATCCTTCAAGAAAAGATGCTAGTACAAAGTTATATGAAAGTTTTTCATTGTTAAGAACAGGAGAAGAAACTGTACTAGGACAAATAAGTGGATTTGACATTGTCGGTACAAAAGATGAGTTATGGTTTAAACCTATAATATATGTAAAAGGAGTAGGAAAATATAAAGTTGAAATTAGCAATTTAGATGAAATAGGTAATATTTATAAAATAGAAAATATGCTTAAAAGTTTTGAAAATAAAATCAATACTGTTAAGGATCAAATTGCTTATAATGAGAAACAATTAATTGACATAAAAGATGAACTTGACAAACCATTTACACAACAAGATAGAATTAGAGAACTTCAAAAAGAAAAAGCACGAATAGATAGTGAGCTTGATTTAGATAAGCAAGAAAATGCTAGAAGTGTAGAACAAGGAAATGAAGAAGAAATGGAAAGATAAAAGTTTTTAGATTTTTTGTAAAAAAACTCTTGCAAAATTCACTTTTTTAAGTGATAAATGGAACGAAGAAAAAAAGCCGTTAAATATATCTAATTTAATCGGTATTAAACTTGATGGTTGAGGTTGAATAGTTATAAGCACTAAAAAATAAAACCTCTTAAAACGGCTTTATTTCGGTCTTATGATTTAATCAGATTTAAAAGTAATATTTAGGGAGGAATGATGTTATGTATATTACTGAAACAAATGAAAATGTAAAAAAATTATTTGAGAAGATTGATGAGTTAAAGGATGTAAATAAATTAAAATTTTTGATTTATATATTTGGTTTACTAAATAATAATCAAATAAATGATAAAAATGATGCAAATCCAGACTTAAGCGAGGATGATGATATTAATATATTTACATTTAGTTCACTTGGTTTTCCTGAAAATGCAAACACAGTATTTTTACAATATTTAGTTATGGTTTATAACATACTAACAAGTAGTAAAGATGCTTATGAAGATAATGGTAATGTTTTAGGAATAAAACTTGATGAAATTGATAAAAAAATAGCATCTGATTTTGAGAAACTAAACTTTAATGAAAAACTAGATGTATTTAGTGAAATAATCATTAGATATGATAATGAAACATATTTTAAAGATAAATTAACTATTTTAACTTTTGATTCAAAATCTGATGGATATGCTATTGCTAAAATGATTAAAGATTATAAAAATCAATTAGGTAAATAGTATGGAAAGAAGAGAATACGAAGTTTTATGGAGTTATTATTATGGTATGGGTAAAACTACAATGGCAGGAATAGATGCTATAAGAGAATTAGATAAGAAAAAGGTAATTAAAAAAATATATGAAATTACTGATAATGACTACAATGAAGTATGGTATTTGATTAGAGATGCAAAAGAAAAAAGTTATATATTAAAGTCTAAATGTGGTAATACTTATGCCAATGATGTAATGAAAGAATTTAAAGACAAATACGAATTTTATAGAATTACAACTGATGTAATAAAAATGTTTAATGATGATATTTATCCTATTGTATTTAAAATTAAAGAACAAGACTTTGGTAAATATTATGATGAATCAAAAAATATAAATAATGCTTTTTTTCACAATTATTATTGTCATATTAATAATGCTTATAAAACTATAAGGGAATATAGAAATAAGGTTGAAGTAGAAACTTTTGATAAAGAAACTGATGCGATATATTGGTGTTCAGATTTTGATATTACAAAAGAACAAATATTAAGTAATGATATAAGACCTTTTAATCTAAATGAAAAGGTTTATAACTACGATTTTTGAGAAAGGAGGATATTCACAATGATTACCAATAATGATGTTTATCAAACATTAAAGAAAATGACATTAGAAGAATTTGCACAAATATTAAGTAGTTATAGTGAAATGAAAAATGAAAATGAAAAGATTATAGAAAAATATCAAGAAGAAAATAGAAAAATTCTTTATACAATAGATGAACTCATTGAGCAATATCCCTTTTTTACTAGGTATAACATTAATAAGGCAATTCAAAAAGATGGATTGCCTTATTTTACTATTGGAAACAAAAGAATGTTTAACAAAGATGAGGTAGAAAAGTGGTTAGATAAAGAATCAAAATTAAAAAAAGATAAAACAAAATATGAAATTTAATGGAGGAGATAGTTATGCAAGAAAAGGTAGAAAAATATATATATTATGTTACAGATAATAAGTATAGAGTAAAATTCTTAAAGGTTGATAAGAAAAATAATACTAGAATTAGCTTTGATCAATATGTTATTGGTACTTTGGAAGATGCTAGAAAATTAAGAGATGATAAATTAAAAGAAAATGGTTTAACTTTAGAAAAAGAAGTTAAAGATAGAAATGATATATTTGCTATTAAGGATGATAATGAAGAATCTAAAAAAGAAAGTAAACCTAAAAAGCCAAGAAAAAGTCCAGAGGGTAAAGATAAAAGCAAAGTTGATAAATATATATATGAAATAGAAAAGGGCAAGAAATATAGAATATTTATTAGAAAAGGTGGCTCAAATGGTCAAAAAGGAGATTATTATTCTGCTGTATTTGAAGGTACATTATCACAAGCAAAAAAGGAAAGAGATATTCAACTTGCTAATTTAAAACTTAAAAATGGTAAAAGTGATAAAGGAAATATTAAATTTATTGATTTTGTGAGAATATATTATAAGGAATATGCAGAAGTAGAATTAAGTCCTACTACAATTACTAGTGGAAAAAACGAATTAAGAAATTATGTTCTACCTGAGATTGCTAATATGCCATTAAATAAGATTGATGCACTTGTAATTCAAAGAATAATTAATAATTTAAAAGATAGAGATAAAGAAAGACTTGATAAGAATGGTAATGTTCAAAAATTATCAATTACAAGTGTAAATAATGTTTATAGATTATTAAGAAAAATATTAAATAAAGCTATCGCTTGGGATTATATAGAAACTAATCCTGTAAAGAAAGTAAAAGCACCAGGAGTATCTAAAAAAGAAAAACAATCATACAATAGGGAAGAATTATTACAAATATTAGATATATTAAAAACCGAAGATGTTTTAACGGAAGCATTATTTACTATTGCTATATGTACAGGTTTAAGGCGAGGAGAATTAGTTGGATTACATATAGATGATATTGATTTTAATAACAATATGATTTCAGTAAAAAGAGCAGTAGTGTGGGATTATAAAAATAAAAAGACTTTGGAAAAGGCAACTAAAACCAAAGGTAGTGTTAGAGAAGTTCCTATGCCACTATTTTGTACTGAAGCAATAAAAGAATATTTAAAATTAAGAGATAGAATTATTCAAAGATTAAAAAAGAAGTATAAAGATTATACACCACCTAAAAATTTGTTTTTAAGTAAATATGGTGGAATAATGTTTCCTGATACTCCATCAAGCAAATGGCTTGATTTTAGAAATAGACATAAAGAAATAAGAAATGTTTCTTTACATGGATTAAGACATAGTTATTGCACAATGCAAATGAATGATAATCCTAATTTATCTCCTGCTGATGTTAAAAAATTAATGGGGCATTCACAATTAACAACAACATTTATTTATACACATTCAAATGAAGATAAAACACAAGAGGCAATATCAGTATTTGATAAGTATTATAATGTCAATGGTGAGATCAAGATTAATTTTAATCAAATGTTATCATTATATACAAGAGTTAATTTTGCATCACAAAGAGAGTTAGATAATTTATTAAAATTTGCAGTAGATTTAAGAGTAGGTGAAGATGAAAAATATAATATGATAAAACAATATATTGATAATAGGTATCCTATATTTAAAAAGATAGATATAACAGGAATTAATTTTAATAATGTATGGGATGTTTTAGATTTATATAAACAAAAATATGGAGATGAATTTATTTTATCTCCACTAGGAAAATTTGATAGATAAAAACGATATTTTATGTTATAATTAGTTATGTGAATTGGTGTTCCAAATGCTAGGATAGGATTTTTAAATAGTGTGTCGCGAATATGTCGCGAACTTTCGCAAATACTATTTAAAATAATTAAAAAATCCATTTTGATTTTAAAATTAAAATTTGAAAAATCGTTTAGATTTCGCAATAATAACAAGGGTTTTGAAAAAATCAAACCGTATTTGAAATTTAAACTGATTTTCTCCTAAG
>JAFRQT010000026.1 GCA_017428485.1 Bacilli bacterium
ATTATCATCATTTTTTTCCTCTTTTAAATTATCATCATTTGTTTCTTCTTGTGTTTTTACATCATCTGTTTCTGGATTTTCATTATTTCCATCATTGTTTTTTGTTTCTTCTTTAATAGGCTCGACTAGTTCTTTATTTTCCTCCTTAATATTATCAACATTAATAGTAATGTCACTAAAATTAATGTTTCTAACATTAGCGTTAGATAATGAATCAAACAATGAGAAAGTTACCTCGTCGCCAACATCATTTAGATAATAATTATTAATTTCAAAATTAGAAATTGTAAATCCGTTACCATTTAATACTCCACTAAATGGTTTATTGAATTTTGCAAATGAAAAATCATGACCATCAAGATTAATGTTGTTTTTTATTTCATAAGATTTATCATAATATTGGACTGATTCTTCACTATTAATTAATGTAAAAAAATATGCAAGTTCACTACCATTATTTATTATATATGGATTTTTAATGCTGCCATCACCATCAGCGAATTTCTTAGCAACTGTACCATCCCAAATAGTAGAAGTTGTTTTTTCACTAAATGTATTATATAAAATTACTGCATTTAAAAGGAAAAATAGGACAAATACTGCTATTATAAGTCGTCTTTCTTTAAGTTGTTTTAATACCTTTTCCTTCATTTAACTCCTACTCTTCCATTCTATTTAAAATTATATCATATTAGTGTCGAATTAACAATATTTTGTGCTTCTTTTTTATGCTAAAAAATGGCACAAAAAAAGCAGGAAAACCTGCGTTTTTTTTAATTATTAATGAGTTATTGTTGGGTCATCTAATGTGAATCCTAAATTATAAGTTAAATATGCACCAGATGCTGAGTTTTCACAGTCTATATCTTGACCTTCTACCCACATATATACTCTAATCTTTGTAACACCAGCACTTAAACTGAATATTGGATAATAATCAGTTGCTCCTGAAGCAGCTTTACCATAATATGAGAAAGTTGCATCATTAGTTTGAGAATATGCAGCATTAGTTCTTACTAATGTAGCATGTGAATTACCAACAGCCTCAAAGTATGTGCTTGATGGTGATCCAGGTGGGTTAGTATTTGGTAATATAATTGGGCTAGAAATTGCAGCCTTAACTCCAACATATGATACTGGTTCAGTTGCTAAACCTGTTGATGAATTCCAAGTAGGAACTGTAATTCCATATGATTGACTAGCTGTAGTTATAGCATTTTGTGTGTGAGCATCATAGTTTGGTTCAACTATAATAGATGATGTACCATTATTAAGTCCTTGTAAAGTTGCTAATGATGCAGTAGCATCATCATTTCCTTCAATTACAAATGCATATCTTGCAGCATTTTCAAGGTATTTTTGTGTATGACCAGAAGTATTTACAACGCCTGATCCTCTATCCAAATAAACAGTTGCAGCTTCATCAACTTTTAAGAAGATATCAAATGCAACAAAATCTGGGCTTGTTCCAGTAGATGTTCCTTGAGTCCATTTTGCTTCAGGTAATCTAGAGCCAGTAGTTAATGCTAATGCACCACCTTGGTTAGAATCACCTTCTACAGTACCTCTAAAAAATTCCAATAAACCTTTCGCAGTTCCTGTAGTAGTAACTACACCACTTGTAGAAACTGGATTTAATTCACTAGGTAGCATATTAATGTTATTTGTATATGCAGTGGCAGTTGTAATATCTGTATTACTAATGATAGTTTTCCATTCATTAGCATCAGTAGATATTTGTAAACCAGTACTTGCTGCAATGTGAACATTGATTGGATCAATTGTTACAGTTCTATTTGCAGTAAACCATGCATATGTTGATGTTGACAACATTAATACTGTTAAAAATAACAATAATATTAATGATCTAAGTCTTTTTCTTCTTTCATCATTTTTCTTTTTTGCCATAAGCCTCACTCCAATTCTTTTATTGTTTCGCTATTATGCTCTTCTGTTAGTTTCATATGTAATCTTACATGTCCACCAATTAGAGCATTAGTACATTCAGGATCGTCGCCTTCAATCCAAATAACAACTGTTATCTTATCAAGGTCTCCGGCCTTCATGTCCTTTCTTTGTTCTAATATAATAGTTCCGTCTTCATCATCTCTAAACTTTACTGTTCCTTTTTCTGGTGCACCATTTATACTACTACCCTTAGCATAAACAGTTTTTTCATCATTTAGATAAATCATTATTCGAAGTGCCTCATCAGCATTTTTAATAACATCATCCATCATAATGTAATACCAGTAATTAAGAATAGCTTGTCCTTGATTCTCCATATAGAATGAATATGCTATATAATTTTTTCCATTGTGTGATCCTTCATGTTCCGTAATATCATTTGGAAGCCACTTTATGGATATATTATCCATAAATTGCAAGTCATCCGCCTTTAGTCTCCTTTTTGGAGTTGGATCATTTAAAGTCTCATACATCGCAAGTCCACTATATAACATCTCATTTCTATCGAGTGAGACAATGAAACTACCATCATCAAGAAGAATCTTTAAAACAATATAAACAACTATTAATAACAAAAGCAACAAAAATACAGAAAGTTTAATAAATCTACCTAACTTATGCCACCCTCTAATTCTATTTGCTTTAACTACTACATCGTTTTTTGCCATAAATACTCTCCTATGAAAAGTAGTAATCAATACATGATAAAAATCTCTACTATCATATATACTTTAATTATAGGGAAACAATTAAAAAATGTCAACAATATTCGACATTTTTCACATTATTTTTTCGTAAAATAAAAAGATATATATTTATATCTTTTTACTAAAAATAAACTATTTTTCCAATTTCTTTAACTCATCATAGTAATATACTTGAGTTACTGTCATATATGGTAATACCCATATAAATGCAATTCCAAGTGTTATCTCGCCTAATAAAATCCACCCAATGAAACTTAGTTGTAGAACAAAATATTCCCATTTATGACCATTCATCATTGCTCTACTTTTCTTTAATGTTTCAATTCCATCCAATTCTTCATCAGCTTCAGCAGCAATATATTCTGCCATTGAATATGCTAGTGCCAAAATAATTCCTGGAACAATTAATAATGCTGATGCCAAACCTATTAATACGCTAGCGACAATTGAAAGGATTAATAGTGGAACAAATATTTTATACTTTGCTTTTAAGCATTCAAATATATCAGTTTCTTTACCATGAATAGCATCCATAATATATCTAATCTCACCATATAAAAGTGGAACAGTTGCTATTGAAAGTGCTAGAGTTACTATTTTTCCTAAAGTTCCATCTCCAAATAATGCACCCACAGATGAAGCAACTGCCATAATTGCAGCAACTATTAATACTGGCTTCCAAATTAACCATTTATTATTAAATGCAAATTCTTTTGCTCTTGCTTTTAATTCTTTTCTATCAATCACTTTTAATACCTCCTTTCCATCCTACATTTTTTTAGGAATCCTAATTGCTAAAACATCAAGCAATTTTTCACAAGTATTATATAATAATTTCAACAATGCAATATAGGTTGATTTTTTATCAATGTCATTTTCATTTAATATGTTACATTCTGAATAAAACTTATTGAATAAACTGCATAGTTCAAATAAATATTCACAAATATAACTTAACGTTTTCTCGCTATATGCTTTGTCTAATATACGAGATAATTCTAATATCTTAATATAAATATCTTTCTCTGTATCTCCATATATTGATTTAATTTCACAAGTATTAACATTTGCTTTATTTAATATTGATTTAATTCTAACCATTGTATATAAAATATATGGTCCAGTTTTACCTTCGAATGAACAAAATTTTTCTATATCAAAAATATAGTCTGTTGTTCTAAATGGTAAAAGATCAGCATATTTAACAGTAGCAACTGTTAATATATCAAGAATATTATTCTTTTCTTCTTCACTTTCATATTTGTTTAATTTTTTAGACAATTCTTCTCTAACTTGACTGAGTAAATCATTTAGTTCTAATACCCCACCATCTCTTGTTTTAAATGGTTTTCCATCTTTACCATTCATTGTTCCATTCCAATAATGCGCTAATTTAACATCTGGCCTTACCAATTCAGATTTATAAGATGCTCTAAATACTTGCTCAAAATATAAGCCTTGTCTTACATCAACCACATACCAAATTTCATCAGGATTATAAGTTGTAATTCTATTATATATAGTTGCTAAATCACGAGTTGCATATATGCTTGCGCCGTCATTTTTAATAACTATTAGTGGAGGAATATCTACTTTATCATCCTCTTTTTTAACATCTATTACTTTTGCTCCTTCAGATTCATACATATATGGTTCAAGTATCTTTAATGTTGGTTTAATATATTTAAGGGAACTTAATTCTCCTTCCCATAAATCAAAATCGCAATTTAAATAATCATATGTTTTTTTAATAACTTCACAAGAAACTTCAACAATATCTTTCCACATACTAATATATGGCTCTTTTCCTTCATCTACCCAAGCAGTAATTTGTCTTACTTCTTCCATTCTTTCAGGATTCTCCTTTGCATCTTTCGATGCAGTTGGATAATACTCTGCAAGTTCTTCTTTTGTTATTTCAAGTTTTGGATACTCACCTTTATAATCAGGGTCAAAATAGCATAAATTTGGTTTCCTTTTCTTTATTTCAGATATTACCATTCCAGATTGACGTCCTAAATCACCCAAATGAACGTCACCAATAACCTTATTTCCAAGTATCCTTGCCAATCTTTTTAATGCCTCTCCTATATTAGCAGTTCTCATATGTCCAACATGAAGCGCCTTAGCAGCATTGGCTCCACCGTAATCGACTATAATAGTTTTTTCCTCTTGCTTATCTACTAACCTATCAAAATCATTAATAGATTTATTTAAATAAGGTAATAAATATTTTTCATTAAAACTAACATTAATAAATCCAGGTCCTGCTATATTAACATTTGTGAACCTATCATCAAATTTACTGACAATTAAATTAGCAAGTTCGCGAGGATTCTTACCATATTTTTTAGCAAGTGACATACATACATTAATTTGTGCTTCACCTAAATCGCGTCTAGAAGATGGTTCCAATACTACATTGTCTATTTCAAATCCAAATTCTTTAATTACTTTAGTTATGTATTTTTCTGTTTCTTTAATTAAACTCATAATGCCATCTCCTTAATAAGTTGATTATATCATAAGATACCATTTTTTGAAATATTATTCCATTTTTTAAATATTAATATTATAATTATTCTAGGAGTAAAAGGAGTATGGAAAAATTACTAGCACAAATTATAGGTATATTAGCTATTATTACAATAACTATATCCGTTCATTTCAAAAAGAAAAATCATATGATGTTAGTTCAATCACTAGCACATTTATTTTATTGCACTCAATACATATTATTAGGTGCTTACTCTGCAGCTTATATGGATGGAGTCGCAATTGCAAGAAATTTAATTTATTATAAATTTGATGAAACTAAAACTAAAATTCCAATTATTTTTCCAATTTTACTCTGCACTATAATAATTATTATAGGATATTTTAATTATGATGGATTATTATCATTGATTCCAATTGTTATTACTTTGGCTTATACTATTTCAGCAACATTTAAAAATCCAAAAATATTTAAATGTACATTTGGTTTTTGTGCATTAATATGGTTATATTACAATTATAAATGTGGTGCCTATGTATGCATAATTGGAAATGTTATGGAATTTTCTTCTACAGCAATAGCTTTAATTAAAGAAAGAAAAAGAAAGAAAAAATATTTCTTTTAAAATGAATATTAGTCAATATAGTAGCATATAATTTTACATCAAATTTGACAAAAAAACGTAAATTTGATATAATTTCATGCGTATGGAGCATTATGCTAGTCAAACATACCACTAGAAGATGGGGCTAAAAATCCATCAATTGTGTAAAAAGATACTTTATATGTTATGCTTCTTTCGCCCAGATTGGGGCAGATATATAATTTTAGGTTTAAGGAAAAGATATAATGGCATATATCCGAATCCTTTTATCAGATCGTTTTATATGAAAACACATGTCGTGCGTGATTTGTTGGGATAAAAAAATTGAAAAATAAATTGCAAAAGCGAATAAAAGTGATTTATGTTTGTTTGGGAAAACCTCTAGTGTGTCTATATTATAAAGATTGAAGTGCGGACTAAGTGGTGATCGAGTGATCATAAAAGGCAACTGATGATTAGTATTTTTAAAGAGAAATCGCCTACAGGTAACTAAGGGTAAATACTAGAGAAATTCAACTCGACCAAAGCCGTAAAATTAATTTATAGTATTCCATGCTATTTTCTAATAATAAGGAGTTATCAAAAATGAAAAAGGACAATTGGATTCCAAAAGCATTTTTAATGACTTTTTTTATAGCCTTAATTTTTAGTAGTGCATCTAATGCAATAGTTCAAAAATATAATAATTTTATTCTTCTAAGTATTATATGTATATTATTTATTCTTATTGGAATAATATTTGATATTATTGGTACTGCCGTTCTAACCGGAGATGAAGCAACTTTTCATGCAAAAAGTGCTAAAAAAATTAGAGGCTCTAAAGAAGGTGTCTATTTAATAAAAAATGCTAATAGAGTATCTAGCATATGTAATGATGTGATTGGAGATATTTGCGGAATAGTAAGTGGCTCAATGGGAGCAATACTTGCAATTAATATATCTGTAAAATTAAATATATCTGTAGTAATAACTACATTGCTTATAAGTTCAATTATTTCCTCATTAACAGTTGGAGGAAAAGCAATAGGAAAAAAATATGCAATTAAAAATAGTGATGAAATAATATTTATTACTGCAAAAGTGTTAAATAAATTTAAAAAAATGTAAGAAAACTCTTACATTTTTATTTTATCTATTACTTCTAAATCTTTCTTTTTCATCAAGTATTTTCTTTCTAAGTCTAATAGCATCAGGTGTTACTTCTACAAGTTCATCGCTTTCAATAAATTCTAATGCTTCTTCTAGTGAGAATGTTTTTGGTCTAGGAAGAATAATTGCTTCATCACTCGCTGAAGATCTAGTATTTGAAAATTCTTTATTTTTACATGGATTAACATTCAAATCATTTTCCCTATTATGAATTCCAACTATCATTCCAGCATATACATCAGTAGCAGGCTCAATAAACATAGTTCCTCTATCTAGCAAGTTATAAAGAGCATATCCAAATGATTTTCCAGTTTCCATTGAAACAAGAACTCCGTTCTTTCTTCCGCTTACTTCACCAGCATATGGTTTGTATGAATCAAAACTACGTACCATTATACCTTCACCTTTTGTATTAGTAATAAATGAACTTCTATATCCAATTAATCCTCTAGTTGGGCAACTAAATTCAAGACGTACATAATTCTCTTCAGCTGGTTCCATAATTTCCATAGTGCCTTTTCTTTCACTGATATCTTGAATAACTGTACCACTGTACTCATTTGGAACATTAATTATTACTTTTTCATATGGTTCACACTTTACTCCATCAATTTCTTTGAAAATTACTTCTGGTTTAGAAACACTAAGTTCATAACCTTCTCTTCTCATATTTTCAATTAATATAGATAAGTGTAATTCTCCACGCCCAGATACTTTAAATCCATCGCCTGATGGTAATTCTTCAACTTCTAATCCAACATTACGTTCAAGTTCTGCCATCAATCTGTCTCTTAAATGTCTACTAGTTACAAATTTACCTACTTTTCCTGCAAAAGGACTAGTATTAACTAGAAAATTCATAGACAAAGTTGGTTTCTCTATTTCAATCTTAGGTAGTGGATCTATTTTGTTAACATCACAAATAGTATCTCCAATTGATATCTCTGGACATCCAGCGATTATTACAATATCTCCATAATATGCTTCATTAACTTCCTTTTTCTTAATTCCTTCATTAATAAATATTTTACTAATTCTCTCTTTAGTTAAAGTACCATCATTTTTAGATATAGCTACTGTTTGTCCAACTTTGATTTTACCTTTATTGATTCTACCTATTCCAAGTCTTCCAATATAATCATCATAATCTAAAGATGATATTTGAAGTTGTAATGGATCATTTTCATTGCCTTCAAATGGTTTAGTTGTTTCAATAATAGTATCCAATAAAGGAGTAATATCATTATTATCATCATTCTCATCATATTTAGCAATGCCTTGTTTAGCAACTCCATATATTATTTTGAAATCCAATTGTTCATTATCAGCACCAAGTTCACAGAATAAATCAAATGTCATATTGACTACCTCTTCTGCTCTTGCATCCTTTTTATCTATCTTGTTTATAAATAATATTGGTCTAAGTCCATTTTTTAATGCTTCTTTTAATACAAATCTAGTTTGAGGCATAGGTCCTTCTGCTGAATCTACTAATAATACAACAGTATCAACCGTTTTAATAATTCTTTCTATTTCACTAGAAAAATCAGCATGTCCTGGAGTATCCACTATATTCATTTTATAATCTTTATACCTAATAGCACAGTTCTTAGCAGTTATAGTAATACCACGTTCACGTTCTAAGTCTCCACTATCCATAACACAATCTACTACTTGTTCATTTTCCCTAAAAACACCATTTTGTTTTAATAATGCATCTACAAGAGTACTTTTACCAGCATCAACATGTGCTACAACTGCAAAATTTATTATTTTTTCCATAAATTACCACCCCTTAAGTGCGTGCTTAATAATGATACACTATTTTGTCCTATTTTTCAAGAAAAAAGTATTCTATTATTTAAAAATATCACTGAGAGTGTTTTTTTATCATTTTAGGTAAATTGTTAAAAAAAATAAATTTTGGCAAAATATTATTAGGAGTTATTATGGAAGAAGTATATAAATTTGAAAGTGAGAAAAAATTATATTCTATAATTGGAAATAATATAAAATATTACAGAAAATTATATAGTATAACTAAATCTGATATGACTCAAAAAGACTTAGCTAAACTAATCAATGTTTCTACTTCACTAATCGGCAACTTAGAAAGTAAAAACACTTATCAAGGAATAAGTGTTTATAATTTGTATAAAATAAGTAAGGTATTAGAAGTACCAATGGATAATTTTTTTATTAATCACTAACTTCTATACTTTCAAAAAACTTTTCAATAGAAGTATTTAAAACAATAGATATTTTATATAAGGATAATAATGATAATCCTTCACTACCCTTAGTGCTTTCAAATTTTCTAATAAACTCTGGGGATACACCAATATCAATCGCTAGTTGCTCTTGTGTGATCCCATTTATTTTTCTGTATTTTATAACATTATATGCTATTGTTTCAATAATATTTTCATCAAAATTAAATTCTCTTTTAAATTTGGTCACATATATCACCTATAGATAATTTTACATTGTTTTAAATATTATTGATGTAGTGCTGTACTATACAAAGAATAAATATTAGTCTATAATATATTTGATAGTGGGTGAAAACATGAATCAAGAAAAACTAAACAGTATAATAGGTAAAAATATTAAAAAATATAGAAAAATTTATAATAAAAATGGAAATAAAATGACTCAAGAAAAATTAGCAGAATTAATTAATGTTTCTGTTTCACATATAAGTAGTTTAGAAAGCAACAAAACAAAAAAAGGAATAAGTATCTCAAATTTATATAAAATATCAATTGTTTTAGATGTGCCAATTACTAAATTATTAGAGGAAAATTATGAAGATTAATTCTATATTATTAAAAAATTGCATAAATAATTCCTCTGATATAAAAGTTTTATTAAAAAATAAAAGCATAAATAGATTATTACGTAATATTGATGCTAAAAAAATTATTAAAGTTAATTCCCACTTAATTCATAAAAAAGATATAACTTTGATTGAGCAATTCATATTTAATCTTGATAATTATATTAGTTTTATTAAAAATTTATTAAATATTAGCCCCCTTCAAACTAGATATATTATAGATTTAACTTTAGATAACAAATACAACAAAATATTATTATCAGATGTGTATTTTTATGATAATAAAGACTATTATATTAACGAATTTAAAAAATTGTTCATGTATAGATATATTAAAAATGTAAATAAATTAAAAAAATATATTAATATAGACAAACTCGATTTTGATAGTCTTATATTAAAATTAAATTATAATAAAAATAAGGCTCATTTCTACTTTGAAGATATAAGTAAAAACTTGCCTTATTATATTGATATTATCGATTATTTAGAAAACACATCTAACATATGATTATATGAGAAAGTAACTCTATTAGTTCCTTTCTTTTTTTCTTTTGTTAAATATCCATGTTCTACTAATTTATTTAATACTTTATTTACAGAATTTATGTGTAATTTGCATTCAGTTACAACATCATTTGTTGTAAAACACAATTTCTTAACAATGTAAGGATATACTTTATATATAGTTGTTCCTCCAATTACTTTCTTAAATTCTTCTAAATCTTCTTGATATATCTTGTTAAGTTTTTTAATTCTTTTAATATTAATACTGCATTGATCAATTATACATTCTAACATTAATTTTATAAATGCTTCTATGTTATCAGATTCATTACTTAATAATGTAAAATAAGTGTTTTTTAAATTATCTATGCTTTCACTAATAAATAATATCGGCGTTTCCTTTTTATAATGTGATATTTGTATCGGAATAAACATTCTTCCAAGTTTTCCATTTTCGCTAACATAAGGATGTATTCTCATAATTTGATAATGGGTAATACATGTATCTAAAAACACTTCGCTAGAATAGTTATTCATGTAATCACATAAATTTTTCATATACCCATTTAATTCAGTATGTATAGGAGGAATAAATGACACACTTGAGCCAGCAAGACCAGGTTTTAAAATATAAGTTTGTATTTTTCTTAAATGCCCGCTCCCTTTAGTTTTATTATTTTTAGAACAATTATTAAATATTATTTTATTTATTTTATTAAAGTGATCAATTTCATAATTAGTTCCATTAGTTAATGTTACTGCACTAAGTAACGCTAAACGCATGTTATTAAATATAATTGTTTCATTTGATTTATTTTTATATGGTATTAAAAACATCTCTTCTTTTTCTAATTTACTATTATCAATTTTAAAAGAATAATATGTATCATTAACAAAAGCAGTTTCTAAAAAGCTTTTATAATCATATACCATATCTTTTAGATAGCCCTTATATTCTCCATATGCCTCTCTTGCATTGCATAAAAGTCTTAACAGTTCATCAGAAAAATTATACTTAATTGGTAATTTTTGTGCTTTATATGGTTCCATTTTACATTCTCCTTACATTATAATAATAACATATAATTATAAAAAAATATACATATTTATTTTGAAATATGTATATTTAATAAGGGTTTGGATAATCTAGCAGTCCTAGTGCATTGCCTTCTAGCCAATAAATCTTATCATTCTTTATTTCTAATTTATAATAAATTTTATATTTTTGTGACTCGCCATTCTTATCATAATAGAATATTAAATCTGTAATACCTTCTTTGTTTATCTTGAATGTCCATTTTTTATCCACTTGCTTCATTAATTTCAAATTTTCATTATTAATTTCATATGTCCATAACTCTGCAGTAGTATCTTTAAGATTATTATAATCAATAGTAATCTCATTTTCATATTTGTATAAATATTTTTGTGGATATAATAATATTAAAAGAGCTATTGCAATAGTAACTCCAAATATAATAAAGTATCTCATATAATCACCATATTAATAATACATTTTTTTGCACCAAAAAACAACCAGTTCTGATAAAACATGATTGTTTCGAGTTTCTGAAAACGAATTATGAATCATTTATATTAGAAGAGGTTAATCATAACTTAAAAATTAATTTAAATTATGAAGAACCAAATTAATATAAACATCTCTAAATATTATCAGTATTTAGCATAATTTCTTATCTTTTTGAGTTTTGCTTTCTCAACGTTATAACATTTGTCCTTAGTAGATAAGCATTCTATTTCTTAAATTGATTAAGAAGATTTGATATTTATATAAGGTAATTAATATTATTAAGTAAAATATATATAAACAATCAATAAATTAATATTAACTATAAATATATATTGAAAAAAAATAATAATATAATTTTATATAAATAAGAAATTTATATAGAATTTTTTCACTAAAATAATTAATTTGAATTAAATATAATAAATAATTAAATATAAATATAAAATTTATAGATAAGAATTTAAAATAAATAAAATTAATTATCTATTGGACATTTATATATTATCAAATATAAAAATGTATGTCAACACTTTTTTTAAAAAAAATAAAAAAATGTCATTTTTTGTAAAATGACATTTTAATTAACCTTGTCTTCTAATAGATAATGCTTATCACTATATGTTGTGTGCAATAGTTTAAAACTCTCTTCGCTTAAAGGTTGATGCAAATAATTTTTATATAATTTTTTTAATTCATCATTATCATGAGCACATCTTTTTGCTCTTTGCTTATCTATATTGAATAATCCTTTTGATCTTTCTTCCCTATATTTATCTAAATCTTTTATCGGACATAGTGGTTGGCCTCCACCACCTACGCAGCCACCCTGACAGTTCATTACTTCAATAAAGTGATATTTCTTGTATTCATTATTTTTTAACAATTCCTCAAGATTTGACAATTGATGTACAACTGCCACTCTTAGTTTATATTCTCCAATATTTATTGTAGCAGTCTTAATTCCATCATAATTTCTTAATGATGTAAAAACTAGTTCATCTTTTTTTAGATTTGTTTTCATCATTATTCTATATAATGTTCTTATAACTGATTCGCAAACACCACCTGTAGTTCCAAACATTACTCCACCACCGCTGCTTTCACCCATTAAGCTATCAAATTTTTCATCTTTTAATGACTCAAATTTAATATCTTCTTCTTTTAATAAAATTGAAAGTTCACTACATGTCATTACATAATCTATATTAATTGTATATTCTCTTGCTTCCATTTTTTTAGCAGTGCATGGTGTGATAGCGACTGTTACTATCTTATTTGGATCAAAGCCTTTTTGCTCACAAAAATAACTTTTTATTATTGCACATTGCATACCTATAGGGCTTTTACAACTTGATAAGTTATTTAATAGTTCTGGATGATATATTTCAGCATATTTAACCCATGCAGGGCAGCAACTAGTAAATTGTGGTAATGATTTTTTATTTGTTAACCTTGATGCAAATTCAGCAACTTCTTCTAAAATAGTTAAGTCTGCTCCAAATGCAGTATCAAAGACATAATCAAAACCTAATTCCTTTAATGCAGATACCAATTTTCCTTCGGCGTTCTCACCGTTTTCTAACCCAAAACTTTCTCCTATAGCTACTCTAACTGCTGGAGATATTAATGCAACAACTATTTTTTCATTAGCATCAATTATTTGTTTAACATCTTTATAACAATATTTTGGCACCAGTGCACCAGTTGGGCAATTTAATATACATTGACCACATCCTATACATATAGGTTCTTTGCATTTATTTAAATCATATGAGATATTTACTTTGTTTTCACAAGTGTTTCTACACTGACCACAATTAATACATTTTTCTATTATTCTTGAAATACAATAATTATTATCACTAATTCTTACTTTTTTATCTTCTAATGTGTCATTGATTATTTTGCTTTTCTTTTCATTTAATGCATCTTCTAAAACAGAATCTATAATAGAGTCTAAATTATCATATACTGGTTCTGACTCATTAAATTTATCTTTAGTAGCATTACACATGGGACATATAAAATCTTCTTCTATCTCTTCACTTTCAAAAATATAGCCACAATTTGTACATATATATTTTTTCATATATTTTTCCTCTCAACTAATTAATTATAGCATATTTTTATTATTAATTTCAAAAAAGAATATAGATCCTTTCCCTTTTACGCTTTTAACACCATATTTGTACTTATGACTTTCTAATATTGATTTAACTATTGAAAGCCCTAGCCCTGTTCCAATAGTGCTTCTTTTATGATTTTTTTCATTATGATAGTATTTATTCCAAATATATTTTATATCTTTTTGATCTATCCCTTTTCCTGTATCTTTAATTTCTACAATTATTTTTTTATTTTCTTCTTTTATATTAATATATACTTTTTTATCTTCTCCTGTGTAGTTAATAGCATTGTTTATTAAATTATATATTACTTGTTCTATTCTTTTTTTATCTGCTTCTATATATATTGATTTCTTATTATTATATATGAATTCATAACCTTCATTATCTATTAAAATATAATATCTTTTAATAATATTTCTAATTAAATCATCTAAATCAAATTTTTCTATTTTTAATTCATATGTTTTAGATTGCATTTTAGACAAATCTAATATATCGCTAACTAATACATTTAATCTATCAGTTTCTTCTATAATAATATTTAGATTTTCTTTTTCTTTTTTTTCAGGTAAATTATCAAAATCACGTGTCATCTCAGCATATGCTTTTATCATAGTTAATGGTGTTTTTAAATCATGTCCTACATTTGCCATTAAATCTCTTCTTAATTCTTCAGTTTTTGATAGTTCATTTTTTGCAAGTTCTAATGCATTTGCTAATTCTTTTACTTCCAGAAGATTTGTATTTGTATCAAAAGATACATTAAAATTACCGTTTGCTATTTCTTTAGCTGAGTTGCTAAGTTTTATTATAGGCTTAGATATTATTCTAGATAAAACATAACTAATAATTATTGAAACAACTAATGTAATTAAAACAATATATCCAAACTGGCTTTTTAAAAGCATTATAGATGCATCTAAAGGCTGCAAAGAACTATTTAAAAAAATATATGTTCTTTCATCATATTTAATTGCTTTAACAATAGTTTTATTTCCAAATCTTCTACTATAAAGAAATAGTGAATCTTCATCCTTTTCACTATTAACAAATCGTTCTATATATTCTTCGCTTGTTTTTCTATCTCCAATGACGCAGCCCTTATTATAAATGTTTGAAATTGTTTCATTTAAGCCATTCGAATAAACTGATACGCATATTCCATTATTAAAAGCTATATCTTCTAATTGACTGGTACTAATATTTTCGGTATTTATTATTTCTTTTTTTATTTTTTCTAATTGTCTAATTTTATAAGACTCATAGAAATTACCTAAAAGCACAATTTGCATTAAAAAAACGAACAATAAAATAAAGTTTGAAAAAGCAACCAAGCTTATTATTAATATGGTTTTAATTTTATTATTCTTGTATGTCAAATTTATACCCCATTCCCCTTACGGTTGTAATTAAATCTCTATATTTACCCAAATTATTTCTTAACATTTTAATATGTGTATCAATTGTTCTATCATTTCCAATATAATCATAATTCCATATTTTATTTAATAATTGTTCACGTGATAAAGCAATCCCTTTATTATTTATAAAGTAAACTAGCAAATCATATTCTTTTGGTGTTAATAACAATTCTTTTTCATTTATATAAGCAGCATGTCCCAAAAAATCTACTTTTAAATCTTTATAGATAAATGTTTCTTCTTCACCTTTGTATCTCTTCATAACAGCATTTATTCTCGCAATTAATTCTTTTGGACTAAAAGGTTTTGTCATATAGTCATCAATTCCCAAATCAAAACCAGCAAGAATATCATATTCCTCACTTCTAGCTGATAATATAATTGTTGGTGTATTATATTTTTCTTTTATTATTTTATATGCAGAAAATCCATCCATTTTAGGCATCATTATATCCATAACTATCATATCAGCATCTTTTGCTTTGTCAATCGCATCAATACCATTTTCTGCCTCAATTACATCATAGTTACTGCCAAGGCAATATTCTTTTATTACATCTCTAATTAATTTTTCATCATCAACAATTAATACTTTCATGAAACACCTCTTAGATATAATATAATACTGTTTTATGAAAATAAAGTGAAAAATGAAAACATTTTATTAAATTATTTATTATAATACTGAGAACAACTAAAACCTTCGCATGATATTTTATAATTATCTATTATTTTATTATTACTTACAACATATACAGAGGGATATATGTCATCATATATTTTATTATCTAAACTAAATTTGTTATTTATTGAATTTAATTCAGATAATATTTCAGTATTTAAAGTACTAGAGTCTACATAATAAACATTTTTAGAATAACTTATCCATTTTTCTATAATGTCATATATTAAAGCACATTCTATATTTTTGCAATTTTCTCCTAAAAATATTATTTTTGAATATTCGCTATCATTTATTACTTCTATAAGTTTATCATTATCGATCTTAATAATATCTAACGTTTGTTTTCTTTTATTCTTATATTCATCTATTGTCATATTAAAATATTTGTTAAATTCATATTCTCTTGAATATTTTGCATTCTTAAAGAATGTTATTTCTTCATTGTCTATTTCAACATCTAATTTATATGAGCCTACATTATCAATCACAATTTTCTTTCCACAATCAAATAGTATTGTTCTTGTAGCTTTATTATATTTATAATCACTGCAAAAACTATAATCATTTGTTTGATTATCGTTGTTAGGTTTGTAATATATTATTTCTTCATCGTTGATATATAGTATTTCAGTATATCCATTCTTTTTATTATAATGATACCACTTATGATTTAATAAATTTTTATCAAAATTCTTTAGACTTAATACATAAAAAATTGATACTATTACAAATATTATTGTACTAATAATTATAACTAACATTCCTTTATTTTTCATAATATTATGATACCAAAAAACAAGTAATAATTCAATTACTTGTTTGTGTTTGCATAATAATTAAACTCCGATATTTCTCTTGAAATATTTTCAAGTTCATCTGCATCTGGATCATCTTCTAAAACTTCTTCTATTTGAAATAATATATCATCTACTGAGCCACATTTATATGGATTTATATTATAATTTAATAGCACTTCACATTGATAATCAGATAAAAATATATTTTTATTTATTTCTTTGTGCATATATTTTTGATCTACCAAATCATCGATATTTATTTCTTCATTATTTATTATCATAAATTATCCTAAAAGAAAATCACTATTAATCAGTGATTCCATATTTGTCTTTGAATTTTTGTACATTTCCAGTCTTAACAGTTTTAAATTTACCTGTATAGAATGAATGACATTTATTACATGACTCTAATTGAATTTCATCTTTTGTAGATTTTACTTCAAATTCATTTCCACATGCACATTTAACCTTGCATACTTTTTGTACAGGATGTATTCCCTTTTTCATAATATTTTCCTCCTCGCCATAACTTATACTAAGTTATAGAAATAACTTCATTGAGTATTATACATACATTTTTTAATAAAATCAAGGATTAATTGTTATTTTACATAATTATTTATTTTATTATATATATTATATTCAAGATTATTATTCTTATATAAATTATACATATCATACATATTAATATAATTGTTTTTATATAAATTATTTAATTTATTTGAAACATTAGAATTATATTCAGAACAATAATTTCCAATTATTATAATCTTAGCGTCACTTAATTTACTAAGTATTTTTATTAAACTATTCAATTCATAATATTGTTTTAAAATATATTCTTTAATTAATCTGTCATTTTTATTACATTTTGACATAAATATTTTATTATTGGCATTTATTATAATAATATCTGATTTTTGTATTTCAATATTTAAATACCTTTTTTCCCCTTTATTATATAAATAATAATTATTTTTTATTTTGTTTTCTATATCATTATATTTATCGTAATCAGATATAAATTTATCATTAATATTTTTATATTCTTTTTTTAAATAAAATAGATAGTTTTTATTATCCAGTTCTAAAAGATGATTATCTCCAAGTATTAATATATTTTTTTCATTATTTTTATATTTTTCATATATCAACATAGTAAAAGAACAAGCAAACAAAAAAATAATTAGAATATTTATTTTTCTCATATAATCACCTAATAAATATTACTAATTATTTTTGTTTATTATTCCTCAGTTATTTCTATATTAGCACCAACATTTTTTAATTTATTAACTACATCTCCATATCCTCTTAAGATATATTCACTGTTATCTATTGTTGTAGTTCCTTCAGCAATTAAACCAGCAATTAAAAGTGATGCCCCTCCCCTTAGATCCGTTGCGATAACATTAGTTCCTTTTAGTTTTCTTGGACCAATTATCTCTAATTTGTTTAATGATAGTATGTTTGTAATAGCACCCATCCTATTTAAATCATATGTATTTTTAAATCTATTTTCATATAAAGTTTCTTCAATTATTGATTTTCCCTTTGCCTGTGTAAGTAATGTAGTAATTGGTTGTTGCAAATCAGTTGGAAAGCCAGGAAATACTAATGTTTTAATATATGTAGACTTTATATCATTACATTTTGATATAGTTAAAGTATCATTGTCAATACTATAATTAATACCTATTTCTTTAATTTTCATTAATAAAGCTTCTATATGTTCTTTAATTATTCCTTTAATTTTTAAATTGTTACCGAGTAGAGCGCCTATTATTATATAAGTTCCACTTTCAATTCTATCAGGAAATACTTCGACTACTCCATTATCTAATTTTTTATTTCCTTCAATTTCAATAGTTTTTGTACCGGCGCCATGTATTTTTGCACCCATATTTATTAATAATGATGCTACATTTACAATTTCTGGTTCCATTGCAGCATTTTCAATTATTGTTGTGCCCTCTGCTCCTATAGCAGCAAGCATAACATTAATTGTAGCTCCTACACTTGGAAAATCGAAATATATCTTTTTACCAATTAGTTTTTCAGCTGTAATAGTATATCTATTTTTTACTATTTCTACTTTAGCACCTAATTCTTCAAATGCCTTTATATGTATATCTATTGGCCTTGCACCAATATTACATCCTCCCGGGAAAGATATTTCTACTTTGCCAAACTTAGCAAGAAGAACTCCCATAAAATAATAGGATGCCCTCATTTGTACGCTTAACTCCTCTGGTATAGGTTTATTCTCTATTTTTGAGGAATCTATATAAAGTGCATCATTTTTATGTTCGACTTTACAATTTAATAATTCCATTATTTTTATTAAATAATCTATATCTCTTATTTCTGGAACATTATAAATAACGCTTTTATTTTCAGAGAGTATAGCAGCTGGTATTAAAGCAACAGCACTATTTTTAGCACCACTTATTTTAATTTCACCAGATAATTCATGATTACCATCAATAATAATTTTTGACATATACACCAATGCCTTTCTAATTTAATAATACTATTAAAAATATATTTTATCAATGAAATCAGTCCTTTTTTACACTAAAATAAATTTTTTATTACTTTGATTAATTTAAAATCATATTTCACTTCTTCATCATCTAAATTTTCATCTATCATACATAATGGCGGATATAATATACACCAATAATTATTGCCTTTTCCTTCTCCAATTTCTATAACTAAACTTTCGTATTCTCCTTCTTTAAAAATTTGATTATTATACTTTTTTTTAGGAAAATGATTCATACCATAGCTTATGTTATAGTTCATATTGTAATTATTCTCAGTAAATACTTGATTAATATCATTTTGAATATTCTCAATATTATTAATAATATTTTCTCGTGTCATTTCAATGTTATCTTCTTTTTTAAATAGAGTTTTAGATAAAACATTAACTACTTTCATTTTCATAATTATATCAATAGAGGAATTACTATTAGCTATTACTCTAAATCTAATAGCATCTTCAGTTAAATTATTTTGATTATCTGATAAGAATATTATTACTAAAATAATAAATAATCCTAAAAATATTTTTTTCATTAAAAAACCAACCTTTCATATTAATATTGGTTGGTTTCTTTGCTTTTTATTCATTAATTATAAAAATATATCTATCTTTTTGTGACAAGTCTTTTTCTACTATTATTTTAGAGTCATGATAATATTTCTTAGCAATATTACATATTGATTCGGCTTGCCACCATCCTATTTCAAATGCAATAATAAATTTTTTATTTAAATATTTCTTTGATTCATCTATTATTTTTTCATAAAAATATAATCCATTATCTTTTGCATATAATGCAAGATGTGGCTCATATTTTTTTACACTATCCATTATTTTTTCATCTTCGCTAATATATGGTGGATTACTTATAATAACATCAAATTCTCCCTTAACGTTTGAAAAAACATCGCTTTCTATAAAATCTATAATTGTTCCATTAATATTTGCATTTTCTTTAGCAACATCTAATGCTTCACTACTAATATCAACAGCCGTTATATTGGACTTTAAATTCTTTTTTAGTGCGATTGATATTGCTCCAGAACCTGTTCCTATATCCAAAATATCAACTTTTCTGTCAAATATTTGTTTAACATAATTAATTGTTTTTTCAACTAGATACTCTGTTTCATATCTGGGTATTAAAACATTTTTATTAACATTTATTTTATATCCATAAAAATCAACATATCCAATTAAATACTGAATAGGATAATCATTTAATAATTTATTATAATCTTCATCAATATTTTTACTAACCCTTAATAATTCTTCTGCTTCCCTTTTTGAAATTCCTAAGTCTAGTATTTTATTAAGCATTACTCTCTTCCATTCTCATTTTTTCATCTTCAGCGATAAGAGCTTGAATTAGATCTTCCAAATCGCCTTCCATTATTTTATCAAGATGCATCACAGTATAATTAATTCTGTGATCAGTTAATCTATTTTGTGGATAGTTATATGTTCTTATTTTTTCAGATCTATCTCCAGTACCTATTTTGCTTCTTCTTTCATTACCAAGTTTTTCATCCTGTTCTCTTTGTTTTAAGTCATACAATCTTGTTTTAAGAATTTGCATAGCTTTTTCTTTATTTTTAATTTGACTTCTTTCTACTTGACAATAAACAACTATGCCAGTTGGAATATGTGTTATTCTAACCGCAGAATCTGTAGTATTTACACATTGTCCTCCAGCACCACTACTTCTTGTTATATCTACTCTTATATCGCTATCTTTAATTTCTATTTCTACTTCTTCAGCCTCTGGCATAACAAGCACAGTTGCAGTTGAGGTATGTACTCTACCTGCAGATTCAGTTTCAGGTACTCTTTGAACTCTATGTGCTCCACTCTCATATTTCATTTTTGAATATACGGCTTCTCCACTTAACATGAATTCAATTTGGGAATATCCTCCACTTTCTCCTTCTACTTCATGAGTTACTTCAAGTTTCCATCCCTGCTTTTCTGCATATTTATAATACATTCTGAATAAATCACCAGCAAATATATTTCCCTCATCTCCACCAGCAGCACCACGTATTTCAACAATTACGTTTTTCTCATCATTTGGATCTTTTGGTAATAACATTACTTTTAATTTTTTTTCTAAATTTTCTTTTTCTAAATGTAATTTATCTAATTCTTCATTGGCAAATTCTTTCATCTCTGGATCTTTTGCCATTTCTTTAGCTGCCTCTATATCATCAATTACTGTATTATAATTTTTATATGTAGTAACAATGCTTTCTAAAGAGTTTTTCTCTTTTTGTATTACTTGCATTTTTTTATAATCTTCATATATTTCAGGTTTCAATAATTCTTGACATAAAATGTCATATCTTTCTTTTATATTATCTAATCTTTCTTTCATATTTTTTCCTTTCTATTATAATATTTCAGAAAAATCAGCTATAAATCTACCTCGTCTTCATATCCTTCATCAACAATTACTAGATCTTTGTAATCATCATCAGGAGTATCATCATCCATATCATCTATATCATCATAATAATTATTATCTTTGTCTTCATCTTCATCATCATCTTCTTGTACTTCTTCTGTTGGCATATCATCTTCTAATTCATTTTCAATTTCATTAATATTAATTTCTGAAGTATGATTTTCTCTTAAATCAATATACCCTTTTTCTAATTGAATAAATCTTTTCTCTGTAGATATTAATGAAAAGAAATCACCTATTTGTGCTTCAAAAGCAGCATCTCCTAAGTTTAAAACATTACATATTATTTTAAAAATCTCGCTGACTTTCATTTTTTTACCCTTTTCCTTTAAAATAACATATGCAATATCATCAAAAGACATTGTTTCTAAATCTTCTTTATTTATTGTTTTAAATTTCATATTTTGTATAGCCTCCTCAAAGCAATTATTTTCTCTTTCCATTAAAATTATACTTATTTTTTTTAATAAATCAAGTATTTTTTATATATTTATTTAGCATAATAATTAATGGGCAAAAATATATGAAAAAAATAGTTATTTTTATTAAAATTTTTTTGTTTTTATTGTTTATTTTTATAGTAATTAATTTAGGCTTTTATGTGTACGCTTTTATAACTCCAAAATTCAATATTAATGCATCAAATAATATTATAATGTATGACTCTTCTTTAAATAATATATTAAATGATGAAGAAAAACATGAATTTGTTAAATTAGATGACATAAATGATAATGTGAAAAATGCAATCATTTCAATTGAGGATAAAAATTTTTATAATCATAAAGGTTTTGATTATTTAAGAATAATTAAAGCATTAATTGTTAATTTATCGAGTAGGAAAATAAAACAAGGAGCATCAACAATATCTCAACAGTATGTTAAAAATTTATATTTAACTTTTGATCAAACTTTAAAAAGAAAACTTCAAGAAGCAATATTAACTATTGAACTCGAGACACATTATTCAAAAGATGAAATACTAGAAGGTTATTTAAATACAATTAATTTTGGCTCTGGCCAATACGGAATTAAAGCAGCAAGTGAATATTATTTTAATAAAGAACCTAAAAATTTATCATTAGAAGAAGCAAGCATTCTTGTAGGCATCCCTAAAAACCCGACTTATTATAATCCTATAACTAATTATGATAATGCTAAAAAAAGACAAAAAGATGTATTAATTTCTATGGTGAAAAATAAATATATATCTAGAACTGAAATGAATAATATTTATAATAAAGAATTATCTTTCTATGGGATTAATAACAAAACTGAATTATCAAGTTTAAATTATTATAAAGATGCTGTACTAAATGAACTTAAAACAATTGATAATTTACCTGATTCAATTACAGAAATTCAGGGTTTAAAAATATATACTAATCTTGATAGAGATACTCAAAAATTATTAGAAAATAATATTAATAACGAAATGAATAATACTACCATGGAAGTTGCATCTATAGTTATCAAACCACAAACTGGAAAAATAGTTGCTCTTATTGGAGGAAAAAATTACTCAAATTCACAATATAATAGAGCTATTTATTCAAAAAGACAAGTTGGCTCAACAATTAAACCATTTCTCTATTATAGTGCTTTAGAGCAAGGTTTTACTCCTTCATCATCTTTTTTAAGTGAAAAAACAACTTTTAATCTAGGTAATATAACTTACTCACCTAAAAATGCAGGTAATATATATGCAAACAAAAAAATATCTATGCTTGCAGCAATAGCCTATTCTGATAACGTGTATGCATTAAAAACTCATCTTTTTTTAGGAGAAGATGCCTTATCTAGAACTATCAAAAAAGTTAAAATAAGCACACCCGTTTCAGAAAATGCCTCTTCAGCCCTAGGAACAACTGAAATAAATATAATTGATTATAGTAATGGTTTCATCACTTTAGCAAATGAAGGTAAGCATGAAAATCCCCATTTAATTGAAAAAATAACTGATATGAATGATAATATCATTTATGAATACAAATATAAAAATGAATACATACTTAACAAAAAATATGTGTATATTTTAAACAATTTATTAACATCTACATATAATTATTCTTTATTGAATTATACTTCACCTACCCTTATAAGCATCTCAAATGAACTAGACAGTAAATATGCTGTAAAGAGTGGAAGTACAAATACTGACTACTGGACAGTAGGATATAACAAAGATTATCTCATCCTAGTATGGGCAGGAAATGATAACAACTCATCTGTTAAAAGTTCAGAATCTAGAATAACTAAAAAAATATGGGCAAAAACAATTAGTAATATTAGTGATAATAATAAGACATGGTATGAAATACCAAAAGATGTTACTGCGGCAATAATTAATCCAATAAGTGGAAATATATCTAAAAATGGCTTTGTTTGCTATTATGAAAAAGGAACTGAACCAACTTATGATTATGATTCTTATTTAGAACTTTTTGTAACAAATAAAAAGAAATGATTTCTCATTTCTTTTATTATTCTTCAATTTTTGTTCCGCATTCACTACAGAACTTTCCAGTAACTACTGCTCCGCAATTTGGACAAGTTTTTTCTTCAGATTTTGGCTCTTGTGTTTGTTCATTTGCTTTTTCTTCAGCTGATTCTTCAACTTTTTCTTCTGGTTTTGCAAATAATGTTCCCATTTCAGGTTGTTGATTTCCTGGATTGTATGGTGGAACATCGGACCCTTGATTTGCAGCATTCATCATTGCTCCAGCAGCACCTGATGCCATGTTCATTCCCATGAATCCCATCATAGCGCCATTTGCATTACTTGATGCATTTCTAAGGGCATCTGCAGAAGCAGAAGCCATTAATCCAGATTGTAAATTCTTATTAGAGAATATTGTTGCTTCATCAATCTTATTAACTTTAACCATTGATTCATCTGTTAAGTTAATATCCCCTAATGCAACATCTGTAACTTCAAGTCCATAATTTTTTCTCCATGATTCATCTAAACATGTATTCATTTCATCAGAAATATCGCTATTATATAGACCAATATCTCCAAATGAAACTTTATGTTTTCTCATTACAATTGATATTGCTTGAGTTAATTTTTCAACAAATTTTGCTTGCAATTGAGTTCCAATTATTTCATCATAAGTTACTGTATCTTTTGGATTTGCTCCAATTACACTATTTACAAGTAATACTGGATCTACAACTTTAAATGCATATTCTCCAAAGAATGTAACCTCTAACATACCATATTTTTCATCAGTTATTTTTTTTGGCTGTGGTGAACCAAATTTATTACCAGTTATATTTAGTAAATTTACATAGTAAACTCTTTGATCTTTTGCGGCTTGTCCACCATATGTAAAACGTTTACCAATTGTTTTAATAGTATTTAAAATTCCTTCACCAAGTCCTCCTGTAAAAATACTTGGTTCACTACCAGTATCAAATGTATATGTTCCACTTTCTGCAGTAAATTCTTTTACTTCTCCATTTTCAATGATCATCATTGCCATTCCTTGTGGTACAGCAATTCCACTTCCGTTTGATATTACTCCTTCAGTAGGATTAGTATTTCCTTTTCCGTGATTTACTACACCTCTTTGAATAAGAACATCTTTTTCAATTGTAGGACAGGTAACAAATTCTTTAAATTGGTCACCTAATGTAGATGATGCTGCACTTACTAGTGCTTTAATTAATCCCATAAACTTACCTCTTTTCTATCAAATTAATTATAGCAAAAAAGAAAAAAGAAAAAAAGTACTAATTAGTACTTTTCAATTTCAATTGTTATTTGATATTTATCTGCTAATTCTATTTTTTCTGTTTTAATATTATTTTTTCCAATTGAATAGTTATCAATAATATTACTTAAATAATTATATATTTCTTCTGAATTATCTTTTTTCTCTATTTCAATTGGTGTAGGTCTTGATTCAATATATTGCTCATCGCTGTTTGTACTCAATTGAAATGGATTAATAGCCTCTTCGGTTGAAGTTGTTTCAGTTAATGCTTCGGTATGTTCCTCTTCTATTTTTGTATTTTCTTTTATTATATTTTTTTCATCTTCATCTTCTATTGGTTGAATATCAGGTATTCCTATATCGAGAAATTCTATAGTTTCTTCTTTTGCTTCTGGTTTTTGATCATTTTTATTTTCTGGTCTTAAAAATCTTTGAATTTCCTCTGGTATATAGTTTTCTTGTTTTATATTATCTCTCATTAATAATAAATTAATTTCTTCTTCTGTTTGTTTAACTGTTAATCTATCACTAATTATTTTCTTTAATAAACTTTTTTGTAAATCTTCATTATTTAATGTTAATAAACTTCTAGCGTGCCTTTCAGATATTTGATTGTATAAAAGAGCATCTTTTATTTCTTTAGGAAGACTTAACAATCTCATTTTATTAGCTATTGCAGATTGACTTATTCCAAGTTTAGAAGCTATTTCTTCTTGAGTAAATCCTCTATCTATTAATTTTTTATATGATTGAGCTTCTTCTATTACAGACAAATCTTTTCTTTGCAAATTTTCAAGTAATGCTATTTCTGCACTAGTATTATCATCTGTATTATTTAGTACTGCTGGTATTGATTTTAAACCAGCTAAACAAGCAGCTTTGTATCTTCTTTCCCCTGCAATTATTTCATATTTTTCGCCAATTTTTCTAACTACTATTGGCTGAATAACTCCATACTTAATAATAGATTCGGACAAATTATTTAATTCTTGCTCATCAAAAGCAAGCCTAGGTTGAAACCTATTTGGCAATATGTCTTCAACATTTATATAGTAAATTTTTTCGTTATTATTTTCTTCCATAGCCTTTTCCCTTTTATCCTATTCTATTATCATTTTAATTCATTTTAATTATTTAATCAAGAATATTATTTATAACTTTTCAATATAATATTATAATTTCTTGGATATTTTATATTATTTTTGTTAATTTTTTTATAAATAGGTATCGTTCTATTTGCGTTATTAATAGGTAATTTGTATTCGATTTTATTAATAAGTCTAATATTTAATTCTTTTTCTAAATATGAATATTTATTTATTTCTTCATCACAGTTTGATTTTAATGGAATTATTAATCCACTTATTTTTAATGAATTAACACTTAATTCTAATATTATAGGTATAGAAGTTACAGCTCTACATGTGATTAAATCAAATTTTTCAGTATTCTTTCTACTATAATTTTCCATTCTATCATTTATAACTACCACATTATTTAATTTTAGTTCTTTAATTACTTCATTTAAAAAAGTGCATTTCTTATTATTTGATTCAATCAGTGTTATTTTTAATTTATTAAATATTATTGCTAGTGCTAATCCTGGAAATCCTGCTCCAGTTCCAAAATCGCATAAACTCGAATAATTATTTAAATTTACTGATTTTGAAAGACATAAAGAATCATAAAAGTGTAATAAAAATACTTCTTTTTTTTCTATGATAGTAGTCATATTAAATTTTTTATTCCATTCAACAAGTAAATTAAAGTACTTTTCAAATTTTAAATATATTTCATCATCTATAATTATATTTATTTTTTTACATTCACTAATAAACTCTTCTTTATTCATTATTATATTCCTTTTTTAAATATACAAGTAACATTGTTATATCAGATGGATTTACTCCACTTATCCTAGAAGCCTGCCCTATTGTTAAAGGTCTTACTTTTGATAATTTTTGACGCGCTTCAGTAGCTATATTTGATACTCTATCATAATCTATATCATTTGGTATTTTTTTATCTTCTAGTTTTAGCATTTTTTCTACTTCATTCTTAGCTTTATTAATATAACCTTCATATTTGATTTCTATTTGCACCATATCAGCTATTTTATCATCATATTTGTAATTAAAGTAATTAAGAATATCTTCTATTTCTATCTCTGGTCTTTTTATTAAATCTTTTATTGATGTTTTTCCATATATATTTGATGTTCCGATAGAATCTAAAAATTCATTTATTTCTTTTGTTGGAGTAATATATGTTTCTTCTAAATATTTATTTAAATTAGTCATTTCATTTAACATATTTCTATATATATTATATTTTTCATCATCAATTAATCCTACTTTTCTTCCATATTCAGTTAGTCTTAATGATGCATTATCATGTCTTAATAATAATCTAAATTCAGCTCTTGAGGTGAGTAATCTATAGGGTTCGGTTATTCCTTTATTAATTAAATCATCAATTAGCACTCCTATATATGCTTCATTTCTTTTTAATATAAATGGTTCTTTTCCTTGTAGATTTAAAACTGCATTTATTCCAGCTATTAAACCCTGAGCAGCAGCTTCTTCATATCCACTTGTTCCATTTATTTGACCTGCAGTATATAAATTTTTAATTATTTTATTTTCCAATGTCATATTTAATTGAAGTGGATCTATTGCATCATATTCTATAGCATAACCATATTTAGTTATTACTACATTGTGTAACCCATCCATAGTCTTTAATAACTTTTCTTGAATATCATGAGGCATTGTTGTTGAAAATCCTCCAACGTAATATTCTATATCATCGCTTCTTTCAGGTTCTAAGAATATTTGATGTCTTTCTTTATCACTAAACTTGACTACTTTATCTTCAATAGATGGACAATATCTTGGCCCTACTCCTTTAATCATTCCACTATAAAGAGCACATTTATCTAGGTTGTCCATTATTATTTTATGTGTTTCTTTATTTGTATATGTTAAGTAACATGGAACTTGTTTATTAATGTCATATGTTGCTTTATAAAAATTACTAAATGTTAAATATTCATTATCACCTAGTTCTTCTTTCACTTCATTAAAATTAATACTACTTTTTAGTATTCTAGGAGGCGTTCCAGTTTTTAATCTAATTAATTTAATTCCATTTTCTTCTAAATTCTTACTTAAAAACATTGAATTTTTTTCACCATGAGGTCCACCCTTATACTTATTGTGCCCACACATTATGTCAGAATTTAAATAAGTTCCAGTTGTTAATATTACTATCTTTGAATTAATATTTTCACCAGATTCAGTAATTATTCCTTTTACTGTTTTGTCTTCAACAATTAGTTCTTTTACAGTATCTTCTTTTAATTCTAAATTTTTTGTATTATTTAATGTATTCAACATCTGTTTTGGATAATTAACTTTACAACCTTGTGCTCTTAAAGAACGCACTCCAGGTCCTTTTTTAACATTCAACATTTTTATTTGAAGTAATGTTCTATCAGCACAATATCCCATCTCTCCACCTAATGCATCTATTTCTCTTACAACTATTCCTTTAGCAGAACCTCCAATTGATGGATTACATGGCATATCTGCTATATTATTAAGATTAGTAGTTACTAATAATGTTTTCATTCCCATTCTTGCACAAGAAAGAGATGCTTCACAACCAGCATGACCTCCACCAACAACTATGATGTCATAATTCATAATATCATCTACTTTCCTAGGCAAAATTTACTGAATATTTCATTTATTAAATCATCACTACCTACATCTCCAGTAATTTCACTTAATTTTTCCCATAATCTTTTTACATCTATTTCTATCATATCAATTTCTAAATTATTTTCTATAGCACTATTGATTTCTTTAATAATGTCTACACAATTATTTAATAAAGCTATTTGACGTGCATTTGAAATATATGTGTAATTTGATTCTGCTATACTTGATAAATCAAATATATCTGATATTTTTTCTTTTAATTTATCTATCTTTTTAGAATCAAAAGTTGATATATTTAAATGATTATATTTTGTTAATTTTTCTTCTGAGTAATTTTCATTTAAATCACTTTTATTGTAAATAACAAGTACTTCTTTATTATTAATTTTATTTAATATTTCTTCATCTTCATCAGTAAAACCATCGCTACTGTCAATAACAAATAGTACTAAATCCGCATCATTTATTGCATTAACACTTCGAGATACTCCTATACTTTCAACAATATCTTCTGTTTTTCTTATTCCTGCTGTATCTAATATATCAATTTTAATACCTTCAATTAATAAATTTCCCTCAACTATATCCCTTGTTGTTCCTTTAACATCTGTAACAATTGCTTTTTCTTCATTCAATAATGAATTTAATATACTGCTTTTACCTACATTTGGCTTACCTACTATAACTATTTTTAAACCATTTTTAACTAGTAATCCTTTTTTACTATTTTTTAACAATTTATTTATCTTATTATTAATATATTCAGTATTTTCTTTAATCATTTCTTTAGTTACAACAACTGCATCTTCATATTCTGGATAATCTATATTTACTTCAATATTAGCTATTAATGATAAAACTTTTTCTTTTAATTCATTTATTATATTGTATATTGTTTTATCTATTCCTCTTATAGCCATTTTTCTTGAACTTTCACTTTGAGAACTAATTAAATCACTTACGGCTTCAGCCTGTGTTAGATCAATTCTTCCATTTAAAAAAGCTCTTTTTAGAAATTCACCTGGTTCGGCAAGTCTAGCTCCATTTGATAATAATAATTCCATTACTTTGTTAACGGATGTACTTCCACCATGAGTACTTATTTCTACTACATCTTCTCTAGTAAATGTTTTTGGAGATAAAAATACAGTTAGTAATACTTCATCTATTTTTTCATTATTTTCCATAATAAAACCATAATGTACAGTATGTGATTTTACATTACTTATATCTTTTGAAAATATTTTATTTGCAATATTTATAGATTCTTTTCCACTTAATCTAATAACATTAATAGAACTTTCACCTACTAATGTTGCAACCGCAGCTATAGTATCTTCCATATTTTCCTCCTTTTTCTTCACGCTAGATTATAGCATAATATAAAAAAGAATAAAAGTATTTTATTACTTTTATTCTTCATTATTTTCAACGTATTTTATAACAACACATCTATTAGGTTCTTCGCCTTCACTTTCGGTTTTAATATATTTAAATCCTTGAAGTGCAGAGTGAACAACTTTTCTTTCATATGAATTCATTGGATCTAGTTTTACATCTACTTTTGATAATGTTACTTCTCTAGCTATTTTTTTAACTTTTTTTTCTAAAAAATAATTTTGTTTTTCTTTATATCTTTCAACATCTACAGAAATATTAACGTATAGATCAATTGCATTAAATATTGCTTGTCTTACATATGTTTGAATTGAATCTAATATATGTCCTTTTTTTCCAATTAATACTGAATTATTTTGTGAAAAAATTTCATATTTAATTTGTGATTCTCTTATTTTTGTTTCAATATTTGTTTTAATTCCTATATTATTTAGTAATTCTTCTAATATTTCTTTACCTAATGCAGCTACATCACTTAATTTAACTACTTCTAATGTAATTTTTTTACCGCTAAATAATCCACCTTTTTCTTCATACATTTTTGTTAATACATCTTCTGCTTTTAGATTTAATTCACCAAGTGCTTTATCTAGTAAACCTTCTTCACTTTTTGCTTGAAATTTGTACTTCTCCATAATACTACAACTTACCTTTCTTTAAAATTAAATTTTGTATTATTGTAAATCCGTTTGAAACAATCCAATATAATGCTATTGATGTTGGTAAAGTAAATGAAACCATAGAAATAAATACTATCATAAATGTACTCATCATTTTCATTTGCTTTGCCTGTTCAGCATTACCATTCATATTCATATTTTTAAATGATAAATATGTTGCTCCTATAATTAATAATACAAGAATAATATACCAATAATTACCTGCTTTAAATCCCTCTAATGGTGTTTGACCTAAATTGAAAACTAAAAAATTGTTTTCAAAAAATGCTGGTACTCTATAAACTGCTTCTAAAAAAGCAAAAAATATTGGTAATTGTAAAAATGCAAATAAACATCCTGACATTGGACTAATATTATATTTCTTATATATAATCATCATTTCTTGACTCTTAGCCATCATAGATTCTTTATCATTTTTATCTTTATATTTTCTTTCTAAGCTATCTAGATCTTTTTGAGCTTTTTTCATATTTTCGCTCATGTTGGTAGATTTTTTAGATAGTGGGAACATTATTGCTCTTAAAAGAAAACCAACTATCATAATTGCAAGACCATTACTTTTAACCAATAATCCAATTTTTACAATAATCCACGCAAGTGGTTTTACAAATATAGATGTCCACAATCCTTCATATCCACCTGAATTAATTTTTAATTTTGGACAGTTTGGTAATTTATCATAATCTACCTTTAGTTGTTCTTTATTTTCTTCATATATTTTCTGCAATTCTTCACTTTCAGGTTTGCAAATAATATTTGAAACATATGATTTTTGATTTTTACCATCTTCATCTTTTATATTAAATCTTTTAGTACAACCAGATAATGTAATTAAGATTAATATAAGAATTAATATTTTCTTTTTCATTTTGTATTTCCTTTCAATAAATTAATTATTTCATCTCTCATTTCAATATATGTTAGACTGATAACACCATTCCTTAATATTATAACATAATCATAAGAACTATCTAGATTATTTTTCATTAATATATCTTTAACTTTTCTTTTTAATAAATTTCTCACATTAGCTTTGCCTATTTTTTTGCTCACACTAATACAAAATCTATTATAGTTAAGATTATTAGTATCATAATATATAATAAAATTTTTTCCAACTATCTTTTTATTACTTTTAATAATCTTTTCAATATCCTGATTTTTTCTTATAATATATTTTTTGTTCATAATATTTCCTTTTCGAATAATATTATATAAAAAAAATTACTTAATTTAAAGTAATTTATTTATTTTGATAATTCTTTTCTTCCTTTTGCTCTTCTTGATTTTAATACTGAACTACCTCTTCTAGATAAAAAACCTGATGTTTTACTTTTTTTACTATTATTAGGTTGAAATGTTCTTTTCATAATTTTCCTCCCTTTCTTAATTACTGAATTAGATTATATAATATCAATTTACAATTGTCAATTTTTATATTTTTTAAAAATATTATGTTAACTTCTATTTAATTATATTAACAACATATTAACAAAATAAAAAATAGTTATTAACAAATTATCAACATAAAAATTATATGTTAATAAAATTTTGTTGATATTGTTGATAACTTATTAAAATACCTATAAATTCGACATAAAATTGTTTACATTATCAACAATTGTTGTTAATATAAATGTTAATAAAATTTTTTACTTTGACATTGCAAATGGATGATTTATAATTTTATTAGAAGTATTTGAGAAAGGAATTTAGATTATGAGTAATGATGCTATATGGGAAAAATTTTTAACTAGAATAAAATCTAAAGTTTCTCTGATGTCATTTAATTATATTTTTAAAGATCTTAGACTTTACTCATATGAAAATTCAAAAATAACAATAGTTATACCTTCAAATGAGTTGCTACTCCAAAATATAAATAAAAATTATAATGATATAATTGAAGAAATATTAAATGATATTACAAATGATACATGTGAGATAAAATATGTTTTTGATAAAGATATAGACAAAATATTATTGGATAATAAAATTGTAAATATTGATGAAATTGAAACTAAAAAAGAAAAAAATGATTTAGATAAATATAATTATAGTAGCAATTTTAATCCAAAATATACTTTTGATACTTTTATTGTTGGTGAATCTAATAAATTAGCTTATGGAACAGCATTATCTGTAGCAAAAAATCCTGGTAAATTATACAATCCTTATTTTATATATGCTAAAAGTGGACTTGGTAAAACTCATTTAATGCATGCTATTGGTAATTATATTGTTAGTCATTCAGATAAAAAAGTTTTATATATTACAGCAGAACAATTTACTATTGATTATAGATCTATTTTAAATTATAAGAATAAAAATGATAATAATTTTTCATATTTAGAAGCTTTTAGAGAAAAATATAGAAATGTTGATGTTTTAATGATTGATGACATTCAATTTTTAGAAAATATGCCTAAATCTCAAGTAGAATTTACAAATACATTTAATAGTTTATATGAAAATGAAAAACAAATAATTATTGCTTCTGATACATCTATTAATGATTATAAGAAAATTGAAGAAAGACTGAAAACAAGATTTAGATGGGGTTTAACTGAATCAATTAATCCACCTGAAATAGAATTAAAGAAAAATATTATAAGAAATAAAATTAAAATTAATAATTATGATTTAGATATTAGTGATAACGTAGTTGATTATATTGCAAATAACTGCGGTAGTGACATTAGAAATTTAGAAGGTGCAGTTGTAAGAATAATTGCATATAAAGCTACATTTAACATTCCAGTTGTTACTTTAGAAATAGCACAAGAAGCATTAAAAGAATTCGTTCCTACTGTTGTTTATAGTACTAATTCTGTTACTAAAATAATTGAAATAGTAGCTAAATACTTTAATTTAGATTCTGCAATGTTAAAAGGCAAAATGAAAAAGAAAAATGTTACAGATGCTCGTGCAATAGCGATGTATTTAAGTAGAAACATGACTGATGAAAGTTTAGAAAGGATAGGATTAGAATTTGGAGGTAGAGATCATTCAACAGTAATATATTCTTATGAGAAAATATCTAATGAATTAAAAACTAATATTCAGTTACAACAAGAAATAAAAAAATTAAAAGATAAAATTTGTGAATAAATGTTAACAAATTAACATAATTATATTCACTAAAAAATATAGTAATTAAAATAAAAAATAGAAGTTATCAACAAACTAACATCTATAATAATATAATAAATAATAAAAAAAAGGAGGATTTTATTATGAAGATGATAATTGAAAAAAGAATTTTAATGGAAGGATTAAATAATGTAAGTAGAGCACTTAGTACAAGAAATATAATACCAGTACTTAATGGAATTAAATTTGAATTAACTAAAAAAGGTTTATATTTAACTGCTACAGATAATGATATTACTATCAATGATTTTATTGATAAGAAAAATATAATAAGTATAGAAGAAACAGGATGTACTATTATATATGGAAAAACATTATTAACTACTATTAGTAAATTACAAAATACTAATATTATTGTTGAAAATTTTGAAAATAATGAAGTTTCTTTTCAAACTGAAACAGGAGGTATTTATAATTTTCCATGTTTTAATGAAGAAGATTTTCCAAATATAACTTTAGAAGAATCAAAAACACCTATTATATTAGATGGCTTAAAGTTTAAAGAAATCATTAACAATACATCATTTGCATGTTCATTACAAGAAAGCAGACCGCTTTTAACAGGTGTTAATATAAAATTAATTGGAAATTTATTTGAATGTGTTGCTACTGACTCATATAGATTATCAAAGGTAAGTATTAATTTAGATCAAATATATAGTGAAAATATTAATATAGTAATTCCAGCTAGAAATATAAATGAACTTTCAAAAATAATTGATAATGAAGATAAAATTGAAATTCATGTTTTTTCTAATAAGGCATTATTTAAATTTGGAAATATAATGTTTCAAACATCATTATTAAATGGTACTTATCCTAATACAGATAATTCAATCCCAAAAGAATTTAAATATAGAATTAAAGCTAATTTAAAAGATTTCTATAATTTATTAGATACAGCATCTTCTTTAACACAATCAAAAGAAAAAAATATAGTAGATTTAGAAATTAATAATAATAATTTAATAGTTAGTGCAAGCAGTTTAGAAGGAAAAGGCAAAGATAAAATTGAAATTGAAAACGAATTAAATAATAATATAAAAATATCATTTAGTGTTAGATATATGTTAGATGCTTTAAAGGTATTTAATAATGAATATGTATATATTTTATTAAATGGTGAGATAAGTCCAATAATTTTAAAAGAAGTGAATAATGATGAATTAATTGAATTAATTTTACCTATGAAAACATATTAAAAAACGAATTTTTCGTTTTTTTTTTTAATTTTTTTATAAATTTGACAAAATTCGATAAATATCGACAAATGCTATATGTTATTGTATAAAACATTATTTAAGAAAGGGGGAAAATTCATGAATTACGAAATTAATTATGATACACAGCTTATTATGCCCATAAATGAACAGCAATCTAAAATCATAGAAAATGAAGATGAATATATTATTAATAATACAACTCTTGAAATAATGGAGCATAGTTGTGAATATTTTGGCAGTTCATTTCAGGGAAGAAAAGATGGAACTAAAAAATTACTTGGTATTACTCATAAGTCACCTATAATAGTTGAAGAAAGTAATAAAGTAATATTTTTTCCTACTGTTTCGCCTGAAAATGAGGAATGTTCTTGGATAAATTTAGAATCTATTGATAAGTATTATAAAATTAATTCTAACAAATCAGCCATATTATTTAAAAATGGAACTTTGATAGAATTTAATATTTCTTATGGCTCTTTAAGTAATCAAATTTTAAGAGCAACTAGATTAAAATATGTACTTGAAGAAAGAACAGAAAAAAAGAGTAATTTTTAAAATTATTCTTTTTTTAATACCTATTTTGTGATATAATTATTATGTGTGTAGGAGTACATAAAAAGATAAAAAATAAAATTTGGGGTCAAAAATGAGGTTTAAAAATGAATATCACAAAAATAGAATTACTTAATTTTAGAAATTATACCAAAAAAGTTTTTGATAATTTTTCAAATTTAAATATTATAATTGGAAAAAATGGAATAGGAAAAACAAGTATTCTTGAAGCAATTTATTTAGGAAGTCTTGCTAAATCATTTAAAACTACTAATGAAAGTTCAATTATAAAAGAAAATGAATCTTTTTTTAAGATTAAAATACATTATTTTGATTATTTACCCAAAAAAAACTTAGAAATATATCTTGATAAGAATGGTAAAAAAACAAAAATAAATGATAAAATTCAAAGTAAATTAAGTGATTTCATTTCCCAATATAGAATAATACTATTATCACCAGATGAATTAAAATTAATTAAATCTTCTCCTAACACAAGAAGAAATTATTTAAACATTCAAATATCTCAATTACATAAAGAATACATTTATTATCTAAATAATTATAATAATTTAATTAAAAATAAAAATGATTATTTAAAAAAATTAATGTTAAATAATAATCTAGATCAAAGATATTTAGATGTTTTGGATGAAAAAATAGTTGATGAGGGTATAAAAATTTATAATTATAGAAAAAAATATATAGATTTAATAAATGAAAATATTAACAACATATTTAAAAATTATATAAAAAATCAAATAATAAGAATTGATTATGAATCAGATTATAAATTAAATGATAAAGAAAAATTAATCAAAGAATTAAAAAGAAATAGGAAAAAAGAAATAAATTTAGGAATGACTGATTTTGGAATACATAGAGATGATTATGTATTCTGTCAAAATGAAAATAATTGTAAAGAATTTAGTTCACAAGGAATACAAAAATTAATAATATTGGCAATGAAATTATCTGAAGTTAATATTTTTATTAATAATTATGATATAAAACCAATTTTATTATTAGATGATTTATTTAGTGAATTAGATATGAAAAATAGAAATAATATTTTTAAATCACTAGATAAAAAAATACAAATATTTATAACAACTACTGATTTAAAAAATATTGATAAAAAGATAATAGAAAAAGCTAAAATATTTAATTTAGATGAGAAGGTGAAATAATGAAGGAAGAATATGGAGTAAATGATATACAGGTATTAGAAGGATTAGAAGCAGTTAGAAAAAGACCTGGTATGTATATAGGAACAACTGATTTAAAAGGATTACATCATTTGGTATGGGAAATTGTTGATAATTCAATTGATGAAGCTTTAGCTGGATACTGTAAAAATATAGAAATAATTATTAATAAAGATAATTCAATTACAGTTAAAGATGATGGACGTGGTATTCCGGTAGGAATACATCCAAAAACAGGTATTTCAACAGTAGAAACAGTTTATACTGTTCTTCATGCTGGTGGAAAATTCGGTGGTGGAGGATATAAAGTAAGTGGTGGCCTTCATGGTGTAGGAGCTTCTGTTGTTAATGCTTTATCAAAATGGGTAACTGTAACAGTATATAAAGATGGAAAAATATATGAAACAAAATTTGAAAATGGCGGAAAAACCGTACAAAAATTAACAGTTATTGGGGAATGTGATAAGGATAGAAGCGGTACAACTGTATCATTTAAACCAGATCCAGATATTTTTGATTCAGAAATATATGATTATGAAACATTAAAAGTAAGAACTAGAGAATTAGCATTCTTAAATAAAGGACTACAACTTACATTAAGAGATGATAGAGATGAAGAAGATACACAAGGAGAAAAATTCTTATATGAGGGTGGTATCAGTGAATACGTAAAATTCATTAATCAAGGAAAAACACCTCTTCATGAAAGAGTTATCCATTTGAATGGTGAAAAAGATGGAATAGCATTTGAAGTAGCATTTCAATATAACACTGGATATAATGAAAATATATATTCATTTGTAAATAATATTAATACTCATGATGGTGGTACTCATGAAGAAGGAGTAAAAAGAGCATTAGTAAGAATTACAAATAGTTATGCTAGAAAAAATAATATATTAAAAGAAAAAGATGAAAATTTAACAATAGATGATGTAAAAGAAGGACTTACAATGATTATTTCTTGTAAGCATCCTAATCCTCAATTTGAAGGGCAAACTAAAGGAAGATTAGGAAATTCCGAAGTAAAAAATTTAGCTGATAGTGTATTTGCTGAGGGATATGAACAATTTTTATTAGAAAATCCTGATGAAGCAAGAACTATTGTAGGAAAATCTATTTTGGCTAGAAATGCTAGAATGGCTGCTAAAAGAGCAAGGGAAGCAACAAGAAAAAGTGACTTAGCTACAACAAATTTCTTTGGTAAATTATCAGATTGTAAGAGTAAGGACCCAACAATATCAGAGATATTTATTGTCGAGGGAGATAGTGCTGGCGGGTCTGCAAAAAAAGGTAGAGATTCTATGACTCAAGCTATCCTACCTTTAAGAGGAAAAATATTAAATGTAGAAAAAGCAAGACAAGATAAGGCTCTTGCTAATGAAGAAATTAGAACAATTATTACAGCATTTGGAACGGGAATTGGTGAATATTTTGATTTGTCAAAATTAAGATATGACAAAATAATAATAATGACCGATGCCGATGTTGATGGATCACATATCAGAGTACTATTATTAACATTATTTTATAGATTTTTTAGACCAATCGTTGAAGCAGGACACGTGTATGCTGCACAACCACCTTTATATAGAATTATGCATGGAAAAACTAGAAAATATGTTCTTAATGATGATGAACTTAATGCTTATATGAATTCTCTTCCTGAAAATATACGTTCAAGAGCAGAAGTTGCACGTATGAAAGGTTTAGGAGAGATGGATGCTGAAGAACTTAATGAAACAACAATGGATATTAATAAGAGAGTACTTAGAAAAATAACTGTTGAAGATTGTATCGCAGCAGATGCTATATTTGAAAAATTAATGGGCGATGAAGTAGAACCTAGAAGAAAATTTATTGAAGAAAATGCTGGATACGTACAAAATTTAGATATTTAGGAGGTTTAAAATGGAAGAAGATATTAAAGAAAATGAAAATACTGAAGAAGAATTTGAAAATATTGATAAAGTAAGTATTGACAATAATAACTTCAGTGGATATTTTCATGAAAGAGATAGATTAGATCATAATAATATAGTTGATGAAGTAAAAACATCTTTTATGGAATATTCAATGAGTGTTATTGCTTCTCGTGCACTTCCTGATTTAAGAGATGGTTTAAAACCAGTTCACAGAAGAATTTTATGGTCAATGTATGAATCAGGTTATACACCAGATAAACCTCATAGAAAAAGTGCAAAAACTGTTGGTGAAGTTATGGGTAATTATCACCCACACGGAGATTCATCAATATATGAAGCAATGGTTCGTTTAGCACAAGATTTCAACCAAAGATATATGTTAATAGATGGACATGGAAACTTTGGTAATATTGAGGGTGATGGAGCAGCTGCAATGCGTTATACAGAATCAAGATTAGCAAAAATATCACTAGAATTATTAAGAGATATTAATAAAGATACAGTTGATATGGATGATAATTTTGATGTTACAAGAAAAGAACCAAAAGTATTGCCATCAAGATTTCCAAATGTTTTAGTAAATGGCTCTATGGGTATAGCGGTTGGTATGGCAACAAATATACCACCACATAATCTTGGTGAAGTTATAGATGGATGTGTTGCTTATATTGATAATCCAAATATAGATGTGCTTGGATTAATGGATTATATAAAAGGTCCTGATTTTCCAACTGGCGGAATAATTTTAGGTAATTCGGGAATAAAAAAAGCATACGAAACTGGACGAGGATCAATTACTATTCGTGGTAAAGCAACAATTGAGGAATCTGATGGACATAATACTATAGTATTTACTGAAGTTCCATATGGTGTTAATACAATGGAATTAAAAAATAAAGTAGCTGAATTAGTTCATACGAAAGTAATTGATGGAATTTCTGATTATCACACTGATTTAAAAGATGGTGTTAAGATAACAATAACATTAAAGAAAGATGCAAATCCACAAGTAGTTTTAAATAATCTATATAAGCATACCGCATTTCAAGTAAATTATGGAATTATATTCTTAGTGTTAGATGGTTTAACTCCTAAAACACTTGGTCTAAAAGATATAATTGCTAAATATATAGATCATCAAAAAGAAGTAATAATTAGAAGAACTAAGTTTGATTTAATAAAAGATGAAAAAAGAGTTCATATTCTAGAAGGTTATAAAATTGCTTTAGATCATATAGATGAAGTAGTTAAAATAATAAGGAATGCTAAAACAGATGAAGAAGCTAAAACAAATTTAATAGATAAATTTGGATTAGATATGATTCAAGCAGAAGCAATTCTTGAATTGAAGTTGAGAAGATTAACTGGATTAGAAAGAGACAAAATTGAAAATGAACTAGCTGAATTATTAAAAGAAATTGAAGAATTAAAATCAATTTTAGCTAGCGAGGAAAAAGTGTTACAAATTATTAAGAAAGAAATGTTGGAAATTAAAGATAGATATGCCGATGAAAGACGTACAACAATTGATAATACAGCAATAGAATATATTGAAGATGAGTCTTTAATTCCACAAGAAGAAATAATAGTTACTATTACCAATAAGAATTATATTAAGAGAATATCTAAAGATACTTATAGAGTACAACATAGAGGTGGAGTTGGTATTAAAGGAATGACAACTACAGAAGAAGATTTCGTAGAACAATTAATATCACTAAATACTCATGATCATATATTATTCTTTACTAACAAAGGAAAAGTATATAGACTAAAAGGTTATAAAATACCAGAATACTCTCGTACTGCAAAAGGATTACCAATTATTAACTTATTGCCTATTGATAAAGAAGAAAAAGTAAACGCAATGATTAAGATAAGTAATAACGACACGTACAAATGTTTGATATTTGCAACAAAAAAAGGCTTAATTAAACGTACTTTAGTTAGTGAATTCGATAATATAAGGCAAACAGGTAAAATAGCTATCACTTTAAAAGAAGATGATGAACTAATATCTGTAAAAAAGACAACTGGTGAAGATCAAGTTCTAATGTGTTCATCAAATGGTAGAATGGCTAGGTTTGACGAAAATGAAATTAGAATAATGGGAAGAACAGCTGCTGGAGTAAGAGGAATTAATCTTACTAATGATGAGTGCGTTGGAATGGAAATATCAGATCCTGAAAAATTACTATTAGTTGTTACAGAAAAAGGATACGGTAAAAAAACAGTAATTGATGAATATAGACAAACAAAACGTGGAAGCAAAGGAGTTAAAACTCTAAACATTTCAGAAAAGAATGGAAAGATAGTTAGTTTCAAAGCAACTGACAATAATAAAGACTTATTACTTATCACAAAAAACGGAATGATTATTAGAATAAGTGTAGAATCAGTATCTCAAATGGGAAGAGTTACAAAAGGTGTTAGATTGATCAATTTAAAAGACAACAATGAGGTAGCGTCTATTTCTGTTATTGAAAAAGAAGAAGAAAAAGAAGATGAAGAATAATCTTCTTTTTTAATGTTCCACGTGGAACATTAAAAAATATACAAAATATTTCCCGGGAAATATTTTATAGTAGAATACTACTAAAGTGTAAGACAAAGAAAACAAAGTTCCACGTGGAACATTATTTTCTTTAATTATAAAGTTGTTAAATTAGTTATTTATATAGCTAGTTTGTTATAACATATTATTAAGTTGATAATATAATTTTATTTTTAATGTTCCACGTGGAACATTAAAAATAATACTTTTGTTAATTACTTATTCGATAGTATATTAAATAATAATTATAATTTTTTAATATAATAATCATTTTTATATGATTAATTGCTTAATAATATATTATTATATAACTAATGTTCCACGTGGAACATTAGTTTTCTTTTTCAATAAACTAGATCAAATACAGTTATTTTATATATGATGTTTTATATTTTAACTACCGCATTAATAATCTATATAGATTATATTTTTAATTTACATCTAAATTAAATATTAACTTATTATATTTACATTAGTATCATTTATATATATTTACAGATACTTTTCATGTTAAATATTGTATAAAAATTATTGAAAATTATTTCCCGGGAAATATTTTTTTAAATATTATGTTAACTTTTAATATTTAATTACTAAAAAATGAAATAATACTTGATTATTAAAATAAAATAATATAAAATAATTTTGTGCAATGAGAAATAAATGAAACAGGTCAGAATCGGAAGATAGCAGCCTTAAATTTGTTTCTCATGTGCACATATTTTTTATATAAGGATGCGAATAAGTGTTTGTATGAATAAAATTAGTATATTAAAAAAATTAAATAAAAAAGCAATAGAAAATGGTGATGTTCCTGTATCTTGTATAATAGAAAAAAATAATAAAATTATTGCTACAGGATATAACATGAGAGAAAAAAATAATAATCCTCTTTTGCATGCTGAAATTGTTGCTATACAAAAAGCAGCTAAAAAATTAAAAACATGGAATTTAAGTGATTGTAATCTTTTAGTTACATTAAAACCATGTGATATGTGCGTTGAAGTTATTAAGATGGCTAAAATAAAAAAAATAGATTATATTTTAGAAAATGAAAAAATTATTAATAATAAACTTATTTTAAATAAAATAAATATAGATGACCAGAAATATTTTATAAATGAAATTAAAGATTTTTTTGCTGACAAAAGATAGTAATCAATATATAATTTTGATATAATTAAATGAGGAGGTTCACTATGGCATACATATCATTGTACAGAAAATATAGACCAAAAAGTTTTGCTGAAGTTGTAGGTCAGGAAGTTGTTGTCAAAATATTAAAAAATAGTATTACAAATAATAAAATTGGCCATGCATATATATTTAGTGGACCAAGAGGAACTGGAAAAACAAGTATTGCTAAAATTTTTTCAAAAGCCGTAAATTGTTTATCAAATAAAGATGGTGATTTATGTGGTAAATGCGATGTTTGTAAATTAAATTTTGATGATGAAATTGATATTATAGAAATAGATGCTGCCAGCAATAATGGTGTTGATGAAATAAGAGAAATTAGAAATAACGTTAAATTAATGCCATCCCATTTAAAATATAAAGTATATATAATAGACGAAGTTCACATGCTTTCAACCAGTGCATTTAATGCATTATTAAAAACACTAGAAGAACCACCTAAAAATATAATATTTATTCTAGCAACAACTGAATTTAACAAAATTCCCGCTACTGTTGTATCAAGATGCCAAAAATTTGATTTCAAAAAATTAACAAATAAACAAATAATAGATAGATTAAAATATATATTAAAAAAAGAAGAAAAGAAGCTAGATGATGAAGTAATTGAATTGATTTCAAATTTAAGCGATGGTGGTATGAGAGATGCAATAAATATGCTAGATCAAGTATTATCACTAGAAAAAGATATTATTACTGTTGATGATGTCTACTATCTAGTAGGAGATACCTCAGAAGAGACAATATTTAATTTATTAGATAATATAATTAGTGGAGATATAAAGGAATTATTAAAATGTATAAATATTCTTTATGAAGAGGGTAAAAATTTTGTTAATATATCTGATAGACTCCAAATGCTTATAAGAAATATAATTATCTTTTGCAATACTAAAAAATATTTTACAAAAGAATATGAAGAAAAATTATCAAAATATTCAAATATAGAGATAGATTTATTATTAAAATTATCCGAAGAAATATTTAAATTAATAAATGATATTAAAAAAACAACGAATCAAAAAATAATAATGGAAATATATTCAATTAAAATGACATTATTATTTAGAAATATTGAAAAAGAAGAAAAAAAAGAAATTAAGCAGGAAGAAATTATAGAGAAAAAAATAGAAAAAGAAATTGAAACATCTGAGGAAAGCAATCAGATGAAAGATATTAAAATAAATAATGCTTTATCAGCGGCAAACAAAGAATTAAAAGAAGAATTCTTAAATAAATATATAATATTAAATGAATATGTTTCAAATAAAGAATATAATTCGTTAGCTAATTTATTATTAAAAGCTATACCTGAAGTTGTATCAAATAAAAATATTATTTTTACATTTAAAAATAAATTAGAAATAGTATTATTTGATAAAAATGAGGAAGATATTCAAAAATTTTTAAAGAAAATATATGGTAAAAATTATTCTATTGTAGCAATTACAAATGAGGAATGGTTAAAAATAAGAGAAGAATACATATCTAATACAAAAAAAGGTATTAAATATGAATATATCGAAGAAAAATTAAAATCAAAAAATGCAAAGAAAAATACGGAATTAGAAAATACTGTAGAAGATTTATTCGGTGAAGAATTAATAAAAGTAGATTGAAAGGATGATAAATTATGAATATGCAAGCTATAATGGCGCAAGCTAGAAAATTACAAGGAGAATTAGAAAAAACAACTAAAGAAATTGATAATACAATATTTAATTATGAGAATGATAATATTTTAGTTGAATGTAATGGAAAAAATGAAATAAAAAAAATTACAATTAAAAATGAGGATGTTCTAGAAGATAGAGAAATGCTAGAAGACATTGTTTTAGTTGCAGTTAATAATGTGTTAGAAAAAGTAAAAACAGAGAAAGATAAAAAATTAGGTAAATATACTAATGGTCTTGGAGGATTGTTTTAGTTAATGACAACACCTAAGAGTTTTACAAATTTGGTGAATAATTTATCCATATTACCAGGTGTTGGTGAAAAAACAGCTGAAAGATATGTATATTCTCTTTTTGAAAAGGAAGATGATGAGGTTGAAGCACTAGCACAATCTTTGTTAGATTTTAAAAAAAATATAAAAAAATGTTCAATATGTGGTTCCTTAACTGATAATGATATATGTGATATCTGTAATGATGAAAGTAGAGACAGAAGTACACTATGTATAGTTGAGGATTCAAAAAGTTTATTTTTCATAGAAAAAACAAAAAAATATAATGGTTTATATCATGTATTAAATGGATTAATATCGCCAATTGAAGGAAAAAATCCTGAAGATCTAAATATATCATCACTGATGAATAATAGAATAAATACTGAATTGAAAGAAATAATAATTGCTTTGAATCCATCAATTGAAGGCGATGTAACATCTATGTATATTCAAAAATTATTAGAAAAAAAAGATATTAAAGTATCTAGATTGTCATACGGAATTCCTATGGGAAGTGATATAGAATATTTAGATCCTATAATGATTTCAAAAGCATGGGATGATAGAAAAGTAATATCATAAATATTTCATCATAAATTATTATGAGGTTATTATGACATTATTTATTATTAAAAAAATAGTATATACTTTATGTTTATTGTACACAGTAAATATATTTATTAGCAAACAAAATAAAATAATACCAATAAACATATATACGGTTTTATTGGTATATTTTTATGATTTATTTGCAATTCTTATGATAATTTTCTTAAAATATTATTGCTGAAGGAGGATTTTTTGAATAATTTAAAAAGTTATTTTAAAAAAATTGATAATTTATCACATGCATTTCTTATTGGAAATGTTGTTTTTGATGAAATAGAAAAAGATCTAGAAGAAATAGTAGAAAAGAGAATAATGTTTAAAGATAGTATAAATCTAAGAGAAAATCCAGATATATATTATTATGATCAAGATGAAAAATTAATAAAAAAAGAGGAGATAAAAGAGTTATTAGAAAATTTGTCAATAACATCTCAAATAAGTAATTCTAAAATATATATAATAAACGGAAGTGAAAAACTATCAGATGTTGTTGCAAATGCAATATTAAAAACATTAGAAGAACCTGCAAGTAACATATATGCATTTTTAATAACAAAAAATGTAGATTCTGTAAAAGAAACAATTAAAAGTAGATGTCAAAAAATAATAATTAATTCATCAAACTATAATAAAAAATATGATGAAAAAGAATCCGAAATCGCAGACTATTTAATTAAGAGTATAGAAAATAATAATATTAAAAGCATTGCTTTAAATGCGGATATTTATAATAAAATAGAAAGTCGAGAAATGTTTAAAAAAATTATGGAAATATTATTAGATAAATATAACAATATTTTAAACATAATTATTGCAAATGATACAAATTATAAAGAAAATAGTGAAATTATATTAAATAATGATATAATAACGTTGTCAAAGAAATTATTAGTTATTAATAATTTTCAAGAATTATTGGATAATTATTTAAATAAAAATTCGATAATAGATAGATTTATTATAGAAATGTGGAGATGTAATAAATGAAGTGCATAGGAGTAGAATTTAAAGAAAAAGGTAAACAATATACTTTTGATATTAATAATTTAGATATAAACATCGGCGATGATGTAATTGTAGAAACAGAAAGAGGTTTACAATTTGGTAAAGCAGTTGTTTATTATGGTGAAATTAATGATGGAAAAGAACATGCAAAAGTATTAAAGGTAGCAACAAAAAAGGATGCCGAACAAAATAAAAAAAACATTTTCGAAGCTGCTAAAGCATTAGAAAAAGCACAATCATTAGCAGATGAATTATCTCTTGATATGAAATTTTTAGAATCATTTTATACATTTGATAGAAAGCAATTAGTATTTCAATTTTTAGCCGATAATAGAGTTGATTTTAGAGAACTTGCCAAATCATTAGCGGCAATATATAAAACAAGGATTGAATTAAGGCAAGTTGGAGTTCGTGATAAAGCAAAAGAAATATCTGGAATAGGACCTTGTGGTAGAAAACTTTGCTGCTCAAATTTTTTAAATGATTTAGATTCTGTTGGTATAGCTCAAGTAAAAAATCAAAATCTAGCATTAAATCCAAGTAAAATAAATGGTTTATGTGGAAGATTGTTGTGCTGTTTAAAATTTGAAGATGATTTATATACTGAATTTAGAAGAGATTTGCCTGAAATAGGTGATACTGTAAAAAATGGTGATGATGAAGGAACTGTAACTAGCGTTGACATTCCAAATAGAAAGTATACATTTATAACTGAAGATGGAAATAAAATAGAAGTAAAGGTGCCATTTAAGAATGAATGCAGAAGAAAAGGTAATTAATGATTTAGTTTATTTTAAAAATATTAAAATAGTTCAAAATAAAAACTATTTTAATTTTAGTTTGGACTCAATATTATTACCTAACTTTGTAGTTTTAAATCCAAGTACAAAAAAGATAATTGATTTGTGTACTGGAAATATTCCAGTTCCATTAATATTATCTTTAATGACTGATGCTGAAATATATGCAGTAGAATTACAAAAAGAAATATATGATTTAGCAAAAGAAACATTAAAGATAAATTGTTTAGAAGATAGAATCAAACTATTAAATATTGATGTTAAAGATGTATCAACAAAATTTGAAACAGATTCATTTGATATTATTACATGTAATCCTCCGTATTTTAAAAAAGATGAAAAAAGTATTATTAATGATAATGAAATTAAATCCATTGCTAGACATGAAATAAAACTTACTTTGGAAGATATAATTAAGGTTAGTAAGAAACTATTAAAAAATGGTGGTTCTTTAAATATTATACATAGGACAGACAGATTAATCGAAATAATAGATTTGATGAAGAAAAATAACATTGAGCCAAAAAGAATAAGATTTATATATCCTAAATTAAATAGTGAATCTAATTTAGTTTTGATAGATGGAAGAAAAAATGGAAAAACCGGTTTAAAAATACTACCACCTTTATATGTACATAATGAAGATGGCAGTTACACTGACGAAGTAATGAAGATGTTTGGGAAGTGATAATATGCAAAAAAGTTATGAAAATAGTATATATGGAAAACTATATATAATACCAACTCCAATAGGTAATTTAGATGATATTACCATAAGAGCAATTAATACATTAAAGGAAGTAGATATTATTTATGCTGAAGATACTAGAGAAACACTAAATTTATTAAAAAAATTAAATATAACAAAAAAGGTTGAATCTTGTCATAAATATACTGAAATGCTACATTTAGAAAAAATAATTAATATATTAAAAAGCGGTCAAAATATAGGATATGTAACAGATAGAGGAACTCCTCTTATAAGTGATCCTGGCAATTATATTGTTGAAAATGCAATAAAAGAAAACATCACAGTTATTGCATTGCCTGGAGCTAGTGCTTTATTACCAGCATTAAATATGTCTGGTCTTTCTAATGAAAGATTTTTGTTTTATGGTTTTCTAGATAGTAAACCTAATATTGCTAAACAAGAATTAATAAACATTAAAGATATAAAATACACAATTATATTTTATGAATCTCCACATAGAATAGAAAGAACATTGAATCTAATGTTAAATGTTCTAGGAGATAGAAAAATAGCAATAGTTAGAGAAATATCAAAAATATATGAAGAAGTAATTAGAGATAATATTAGTAATATAATAAAAATATGTGATAAAATAATAGGTGAAATAGTAATAGTAATTGAAGGCAGTAAAGAAGAAGAAAAGAATATTAATTACAAAGATAAAATAGATGAATTAATAAATAAAGGGTATTCTAAAAAAGATGCCGTAAAGGAAATTGCTGATTGCTATAACATTAGTAAAAATAAATTATATAATGAATATATAAAGGAGCATTAGCATGAAGTTAATTGTAGGATTGGGTAATCCAGATAAAAAGTATGAAAAAACAAGACACAATTGTGGGTTTAGAGCAATTGATTTTTATGCTGAAAAAAACAACCTTACATTCAAGAGTAAATATAATGGACTATATTCAGAGAATATTATAAATGGTGAAAAAATATTATTATTAAAGCCTCAAACATATATGAATTTATCAGGTACTTCAGTTATTAAATATATGAAATTTTATAATTTAGATTTAAAAGATTTATTAGTGATTTATGATGATGTGGATTTTGAAATAGGCACATTTAAAATTAAAAGAGGAGGATCTTCTGGTGGACATAATGGAATGAAAAATATAATTGACAATTTAAAAACGGAAGACATTCAAAGAGTAAGAATTGGTATTTCTAAAAATAATATAGAGTTAATGGACTATGTATTAGGAAAATTTTCAAAATCAGAGGATAAATTATTAAATGCAATATTGCCTACTATATCAGATATTATCGATGATTTTTCTAATTATGATATTGATAAATTAATGGAGAAATATAATAAAAATAATGAAAAATAGTCTATATTTAGATTTATTTAATTTTGATATTAACAGCTTTAAAAAAGTATATGTTAGTAAGAATGAAATATATAATCAATTCATGTTATATATGTTTTTTTCTTATAATAAAAATATTTTATTAGTAGTTCCTACGTTAAATGAAGCAACTGAAATATATAATGAATTAAAAAAATATATTGAGGAAGTATATTTATTTCCTGAAGATGACTTTATGACTAAAAAAGCAATAGCAAGTTCTCCTGAATTTTTATTTATGAGAGCTAACTTATTGAATAAATTTAGTAATAATGATAAAAAGATAATAATAGTTCATTTAAATAGTTTTATTAAAAAGATACCAGATATTAAAGAATATAAATCAAAAAAAATAAAAATTAATACTGGTGATAAAATTAATAGAGATGAATTAATCAAGAAATTATTGGAAATTGGTTATAAAAAAGAAAGTATGGTATATGATACATCTGACTTTTCAGTTAGAGGTTTTGTAATAGATATATTTCCAATTAATAAAGATAAACCGATAAGAATAGAATTTTTTGATGATGAAGTAGAGAAAATAAAATTTTTTGACACAATTACTCAAAAAGCTATTAAAGAAATAAGTAATGTTGAAATATGTTCTATAAAAGACGATTTCGGATCTAATAATTCTACTATAAGAGATTATATAGATGATGGCATGGTTTTATTCCATAATTATCATCAATTACTTAACCAAGAGAAGATGATTAAACCACAATTAAAATATTTAAATATTGAAAATGAAATTGTAAGTGTATCTAACTTAGTAGATAAAAAGAAAGATATTTTTATAGATACTATTAATAATAAAGATAAAGATTTAAGTATTGAGGCAAAAAGTATTGATAATTATAATTCAAATAAAGAATTGTTCTTAAGTGACTTATCAAAAAATAATGCAGTTATATATAGTAAAAATAAACAGCTTAACAAAGAAATTAATAAATATGATAAAAATATTAATATAGTTGAAGATAATTTAAATCATGGATTTATATACAATAAAAAATATTATTATTCTGAATTTGATTTATATGAAAATAGTTATAAAAAAGACATATTTAAGAGTTCAAACTATGGAAGTAAAATAAGTTCCATAGATAATATTAATGTAGGAGATTATGTAGTTCATAGAAAATCAGGAATCGGAATATATATGGGGATTACTACAATAGAGAAAAATGGATTAAAAAAAGATTATTTATTAATTCAATATAAAGGTAATGATAAATTATATATGCCAGTAGAAGATATATCTAAATTATATAAGTATTCTGCTAAAGAAGGCGCAAAACCAACAATTAATAAATTGAATAGTATTGAATGGACTAAAACAAAATTAAAAATCAAAGAAAGAATTAAGAATATAACTGGTGAATTACTTAAAATATATAAAGAAAGAAATAAAGCTACAGTTGAAGGATTTAAACCGGATGATGAAGAGCAAATAATGTTTGAATCAGAGTTTCAATATGAAGAAACTACTGATCAATTAAAATGTTCTGAAGAAATTAAAAAGGATCTTGAAAATAATAGACCAATGGAAAGGCTATTATGTGGTGATGTTGGATATGGTAAAACAGAAGTAATATTTAGAGCAATATTTAAAACTATTATGAATGGCAAACAAGTAGCATATCTATGTCCTACAACACTACTTTCTCATCAACAATATGATTCAGCTAAAGAAAGATTTAAAAATTATGGAATAAATATAGATATCATTAATAGGCATTATACTAATAAGCAAGTTCAAGAAAAAATAAAAAAACTAAAAGAAGGAAAAACCGATTTAGTTTTTGGGACACATAGGTTATTAAGTAATGATGTTGGTTATAAAGATTTAGGCCTTCTTGTTATAGATGAAGAACATCGTTTTGGTGTAGAACAAAAAGAAAAAATAAAGCAATTAAAATCTAATGTCCATGTTTTATCTGTATCAGCAACACCTATACCAAGATCATTACAAATGTCTTTAGTTGGTATAAGAGATTTATCATTAATTGAAAGTGCACCTAAAAATAGATATCCGGTTCAGACATATGTTATTGAATATAATGAAATGCTTTTAAGGGAAGTAATACTCAATGAGAAGTCTAGAGGTGGGCAAGCATTTATTTTGTACAATAATATTACAAATATGAGTGAACTTTTAAAAAAATATGAGAAACTTATTCCTGAAGCAAGATTCTGTTTTGCCCATGGAAAAATGGCGAAAGATGAAATGCAAGATGTTATATATGACTTTACTAATAAAAAATATGATGTTTTAATTAGTACCACAATAATAGAAAATGGAATAGATATTCCAAATGCTAATACTATTATTGTTATTGATAGTGATAGATTTGGATTAAGTCAGTTATATCAAATTAGAGGTAGAGTTGGAAGAAGTGATAGGATTGCTTACGCTTATTTAATGTATAAAAAAGAAAAAATACTTAATAGTACTGCCATTAAAAGACTTGAAGCAATTAAGGAATTTACTGAACTTGGAAGTGGATATAAAATATCATTAAGAGATCTTGCTATTAGGGGAGCAGGGGATATTTTGGGTAAAGAACAGGCAGGATTTATTGATTCTGTTGGTGTAAATATGTATTTAGATTTAATAAATGAGGAAGTAAATGGAATAAATTTGGATGATGAAAAGGAAGAAAAAGATGTAATACCTATAGATGTTGAAACACATATTGGAAAAGAGTATAGTGATGAAAGCGATATTATTATTGAATTACATAAAAAGATAAATGGTATTACAAATAAAAAAGAACTAAGTGAAGTGCTAAGTGAAATAAAGGATAGATTTGGTATTACAAATGAAAAATTAATATTATATGCACATGAAAAGTATATTGAAAAACTATTATCAATAACAACAATAAAAATAGTTGAAAATGATAAACTAAAATGTGTATTAAAAATTAATAAAGAAACAGTAGATACTTTAAATGTTGAAAAATTGTTTGTTGAATCAACAAAAATAACTACTAAATTTAACTTTGCTTATAAGAGCAATAGTATATTTATAACATTACTAAAAGCTAATTTAGAAAAGAATTATATGTACTATATTGAAGATCTATTAGAAGTTATTTATAAGCAGAAATTCTTAGTATAAAAAGATAAAATGATATCACAATATAACTAGGGTGATTGAATGAATCAAACTGGTATCATAAGAAAAATAGATGATTTAGGGCGTATAGTATTACCAAAAGAATTAAGAAAGCATTTAAATATTAATTCAGGCGATGACTTTCAAATTTTATTAGATGGTGAAAGAATAATTTTAGAAAAATATTCATATTTAAAAAAATATAATAAAGAACTATTAAAAATAATAGATTGTTTCAATGAAATTAAAAATTATGATATAAATTTGATAATAAATAATAAAATAATTAATAAAGACAACATTGTAATAAATAATAAATATATTGATATTATTAAGGAAAGAAAAATATATATAAATGATTTAGTTTCAAAAATAGAAATATCTAAAAACATAATTAAAGAGGGAAAATTAGTAATATATCCAATTGTAATAAATAGTGATTTACTGGGTTCAATATTAATAATATCTAATGATAAAATAGAAAACGTATTAAACTATGCTAAAGTAATTAACAATTTGATTAAGAACTATTATATATAATGTAAAAAAATGTAAAATTTTTGATTATTTTGTCTTTCATATTGAAAATGAAAATGCTAAAATGATAAAATTTCAATGTGATTATTTATGAATAAAATTAAAGATGTAGTAAAAAAACATGCATTATTTTTATTTGTAGTATCTAATATAATTGTTGCAATAGTATTTGGAGTAATAATAATAAAATATAAGTTGATACTATTTCATATCTTATCAATTTCTATTGTGATATATTATATATTTAAAGTTATATATTATAAGATATTTGGAGTTTTAGATGATTGATTCTCATGCGCATATTTTAAATGAATATTATGACAATATTTATTCACTGATAATAGATTTAAAAGAAAAGAATGTTATTAATGTAATAAATTGTGCAGATAATATTAATACTTCAAAAGAAGTGATTGAGTCATATGATAAATATGATAATTTTTTATTGCCTGCAGTTGGAATACATCCACAAAACGTGTACAACTATAATATTAATGAATTAGAGGAATTAATTAAAAATAATAAAGTATATGCAATTGGTGAGATAGGATTAGATTATTATTATGATAAAGAAAGTAAAGATGATCAAATAAAATTATTTAATCTTCAATTAGGTCTTGCGGAAAAATACAAATTACCAATAATAGTTCATACAAGAGATTCAATACAAGATTGTTTTGATATATTAAAAAAACATAAATTAAAAGGTGTTATTCATTGTTTTAGTGGCAGTTATGAGATGGCTAAGGAATTTATAAAAATAGGATATAAACTTGGAATAGGTGGAGTATTAACTTTTAAAAATTCAAAACTATATGAAGTGATTGAAAAAATTAATTTAAAAGATATTTTATTAGAGACAGATAGTCCTTATCTTTCACCCGAACCATATAGAGGTAAAAAAAATAATCCATATAATATATATTATGTTGCTAAAAAAATAGCAGAAATTAAAAATATATCAATTGATGAAGTGATTAATGAAACAACTCGTAATTGTAGGGAGATTTTTGACATTTAATATTTCTTATTATATAATTTAGTTACGGAGAAGTAGCATGAAAAAATATATAATAAACAATATTATTAAGACAATTGAAACAATAGTCATTTTTACTATACTAATGTTTATTAATGATACGACTTTCACTGAAAAGTCTCTTTCTGTTGCAATGAATGATAATCTTGAAAAAACAGTTGATAAGAATGTTATTCAAGCTTCTCAGGACGAATTATATAAAGAAGGAATATATAATCCTATATATACATTTATGGGTGAATTAACTGGATATGCTGGTGACTGTGCATTGTGTACAGGATACTTAGCTTGCCCACCAAGAACCAATGTGTTAAAAAAAGGTATTTATTATAATGATAAAACTTATGGAACTGTTCGTATAGTTGCCAGCAGTAGAAATTATCCTTGTGGAACTATACTTAAATTTAATGTAAAAAAACTATCAGATGAACCTATTATTGCAATTATTCTTGATAGAGGTGTTGGTGGCAATGTAATAGATTTATTAACTGAGAGTGAAGATTATGCCATTAAACACGTTGGAAGAGTTAGAAAACTCGAGTTTGAAGTATTGAGAGAAGGATGGAAAAAATAATGAATTTTGATTTCAAAAAATCATTAGGCCAAAATTTTTTAAGAGATAATAATATTATTAAAAAAATATCAGATACAATTGATTCAAATAAAGATGATTTAATTATAGAAATTGGTCCAGGTGCTGGAGCATTAACAAAAGAATTGGTAAAAAAAGAATCTGATATTATTTGTTTTGAAATAGATGAAAGGTTAAAAAGTGTATTGTCTGAAATCAAATCAGATAAATTAAGCATTGTATTTAAAGATTTTTTAAAAATAAACATAAGCGATTATATTAATAAGGAATATAAAAGAATTTTTTTTGTTGGTAATTTACCATACTATATAACTACAGCGATTATTAATAAAATAGTATTTGAAAGTAACCCATATGAAATAATAATAATGATTCAAAAAGAAGTAGCGGAGAGATTTATGGCAAAACCAAATTCAAAAGAATATGGTTCTTTAAGTGTATTTCTACAATATAATTTTGATATTGAAAAAATAAGCTTAGTTAGTAAGAATTGCTTTATACCTGTTCCAAAAGTTGACAGCATGGTTATTAAACTTAAAAATAATAAAAAAACCGGTATTAAAAATGAAGAAAAATTTTATAAGTTAGTTAAAGATGCATTTAAACAAAAGAGAAAAAATTTAAGAAACAATTTAAAAAATTATAATTTAGATAATATAGAAAAAATACTAAATAGTTTTAATAAAGACTTAACATATAGGGCTGAAGAAATAACATTAGATGAATTTATGGAAATATCTAATCATATTGATTAGATTTTTTTATTGTAATTATTCCATTTATAAAACATATAAATAAATTAGGGGTACATATGTTTAAAATTGGAGATTATGTGACAAGAAGAAAACATAATAATGATATAGTTTTTAAAATAGTTAAAATAGATAAAAATATTGTTTATTTAATGGGGGCAGATGTAAGACTTTTCGCTAATTCAACAATAGATGATTTAGTAGAATGCAAATATTGTAAAAAAAAAGAAAATTTTGACATAAAAAGAGAATTAAATATAAGCAAGTATTTCTATATTCCGGGCAAAGTGCTACATGTTGATACAGATGAAGAATATATGGATAGATGTGAAAAATATTATCGAAGTCAAAAAGTAAGATGTTTTGTCTATCACTTCAATATTAAAGACTTTGAAAAAAATATTATTAATCTGATAGAAAAAAATAATCCTGATATAGTAGTTATAACTGGACATGATGCATATTATAAAAATGAGAATAAATATTTGAACAGTGATTACTATATTAGAACAGTTAAGAAAATAAGACAAAAATATAAAAATTATAATGATTTAATAATTATTGCCGGAGCCTGTCAAAGCAATTATGAGGGATTAATGATGTCTGGAGCAAATTTTGCATCAAGCCCAACACATTCAAATATACATGCCCTTGATCCTGCAATAATTGCTGCAGACGTTTCATATTCAAATATTGACAAAAAAATAGACATAGAGAAAATATTAAATGATACTAACTACGGCAGTAAAGGTTTTGGTGGAATAATAATTAATGGAATAATGAAGTATGGATTTCCAAGAAAGGAATAAAATTGAATATTGATAAAATAAAAAATAAAATTATAAATATCAAAGATGAAAAACTAAAGATTAAAGTAAACATAGGCAGAAATAAATATGAATATTATGAAGGCACAATAGATAAAATATATCAAAATATTTTTACTGTTAGTACTAATAAAGGAATTAAGTCTTTTTCATATTCTGACATAGCAACAAAGGCAGTGATATTGAGCAAATTTAATTAAAAATATTGCTATTAAAAAAGAATTGTATTATAATTATAGTAGCTAAATGTTAAGGAGGTACTTATGGAAATTACATCAGTAAAAATTCGTAAGGTTGAGAGAGAAAATTCTCGTATGAAAGGAATTGCATCTGTTGTTGTTGACAATGCTATTGCTATTCATGATATCAGAATTATTGAAGGAGATAATGGTTTATTTATCGCAATGCCTAGTCGTAAAACTCCTGTTGGAGAATATAAAGACATTGCTCATCCAATCAACCAAGAAGTAAGAACTATGTTTGAAAAAGAAATTCTAGATGCTTATGATAAAGCAGAAGATGTTCAAACTTCAGAACCTGAAGAAGAATAATTAGTAAATTAAGACCTACATGGTCTTTTTTAATTATTAGTATTTAAATAGCTTATAAAATATTGTATAATGTATACAATGATATGATTATAGGAGAAATATTATGATGGAAAATGAAAATATTGCAAAATTACAGCATGAGTACGGTGATGAAATACAAAAAATATCACCTAGAATATATGCCAATAAAAAATTTAGAGAATTATTGGAAAAAGCAGCCAATTTAATGTATGAAGAATTCAATCCATCATATGTTAATCAAAATGGTCCAGTAACAAGAGGCGTTATGCATAGTAATGATTATTATTTTAGGGTTTCTGATGATGGTAATTCTATAAACTATGGTTATTCCCAATCTAATCCTAGCGCAATAAACAATGGATATACAGCTCAACATATTGCATATGGATTTGAAATATCATTAAATGATGAAGGTAATTTAGTTGTTACTTCTAAGGGTGGAAGTTTTGATGAAAAAATAGATAATAGTAATAAAGATCAAAATACGTATATGGAATATACTGGAACAATATATGATAAGAATGGAAATATTATTAAGATTGTATCAATAGATAAGATAACCGCACTATCAGATGTTAATTTGAAAGAATTTACAAATCAAGTTAATTATCATCACTGCCCTGACTTTGGTGATCAATTTAGACCATTAAATAGTTCGAAAGCTGGAGAATATGCTGCATCTTCAACAAAAAAATATAAATTTAGTTCTGTTGAAAGAAACATGTTAAATCCATCACTTGTTCATTATATTGATTCAGAGAGAACAGATGGTAGAGACTTTAGCACATTATATTTTGGATATCCTGAATCTTTTTGGACAATACAAATAGACTCACAATTTCCTGATAGATTATATCACTACCCATCTATTCCAGAAGAATATAAAAAAGATAGAATTACACAAGACTTACTAGATAGAGCAGCAGTAGTAGAAAGTGAAATATATAAGTCAACTGAAGAAAGGATACTATAATAATAGACGTGAAAGCGTCTTTTTTCATATAATAATAAATCCTTCATATAATTAATTGGGTGAAAAAATGGAAAAGACACAAAATTCAACAAATAGTATAGTTTTAAATCATAATATAACAATAGCTGAAAGAAAAAATATAGTATTAACAGGAGTAAAGAAATTAAATAGTTTTGATGATACAGAATTCTTTATTGATTCAGTTATGGGTTCTATATTAATAAAAGGAGATAAGTTAGAACTATTAAATCTAGACACATATACAGGTAAATTGTCCATTAAAGGAAAAATGATATCACTTAGTTATTTAGATGACAATAAAAAAATAAAAGCTGATAATATTATCTCAAGGCTATTTAAATAATGAGTCTAACTGAACAAGCAGTATCGATTCTATTTTCTTTTTTATATGGAATATTAATATATTTTGCATATAAAATATCATATAAGTATTTATATGCAAATAAAAAAATATATTCATTCTTTAACTCTTTATTATTTGTTGTTGATAGTACATTAGTTTATTTCATTATTATGTATAAAATCAATGAAGGAATAATTAATATATTATTTATTTTGATAACATTGATTACTTTTTTATTATTAAATTACTTTAATTTACAAAAAAAATGTAAAAATATGACTAATCGATTGTAAATAAAATACTTAGTAATATATAATTATATTAATAATAATATGGGGTAGAATATGAAAAAAATGAGTCAAAAAACGAAATTTAGAGTGACATTTTTATCAATAGCATTTATAATATCTATTGTAGTTTTTGTGTCTACTGCTTTTTCATATTTTTCTCAAATTATGAAAAATAATAAAGAAATAGAGAATTTAAAAAAAATATATAGTGAAAAATTAGTAGATGAAGAAAAATTAAAAGATGAAATAAACAAACTACAAGATCCTGAATATATGGCAAAATATGCAAGAGAAAAATACTTATATTCTAAGAACGGGGAAATAATAATAAAAATCGAAGAATAATAGAAAGGCTTGATATGGAAGAGGTATATAGATTTATTAGTGATGAAATTAATCTTAAGACAGACGATATTGTGGTTGTAGGTGTATCTGGTGGACCAGATTCAATGGCTCTTTTATATATATTAAATGAATTTAAAAAGAAAATAGGTTTTAAGATAGTTTGCGCTCATGTTAACCATAATAAAAGAGTGGAAAGTGAGCAAGAAAAAATAGATTTAGAGAAGTATTGTAAAGAAAACAATATTATTTTTGAGTATAAAAAAATTGAGTCATGGGGAGATGACAATTTTCACAATGAAGCAAGAAGCGTAAGATATAACTTCTTTGAAGATTTAGTTGAGGGTTATTCTGCAAAATATTTAATGACAGCACATCAAGGTGATGATTTAATTGAAACAATATTAATGAGAATTGTAAGAGGTTCAACATTAAAAGGATATAGTGGATTTAGTAGAATAGTCGACAAAGGAGACTACAAAATTGTAAGACCATTAATCACTGTAACTAAAGATGAAATTAATGAATTTAATAAAAAAAATAATATTAAGTATGCAATAGATTCTTCTAATAATGAAGATCATTACACTAGAAATAGGTATAGACATATAGTTTTGCCATTCTTAAAGAATGAAGAAAAAAATGTGCATAAAAAGTTCTTAAAGTTTAGTGAAACGTTATTAGAAAATAATAATTATATTGATAATGAAGCTAGAAAAGTGTTTAATAAAGTGTTTCAGGATGGATCGCTATTTATTGATAAATTTATTCAGCTTGATAATGTAATTCAAACTAAAATAATATATAGTATTTTAGAAAAAATATATGGTGATGATTTACTTATTATTGGAGATGCGCATGTTGATTTAATATTTGGATTAATCAATTCAAATAAATCTAATAGTATTGTCCATTTACCTAATAATGTTATTGTTATTAAATCATATAATGAATTAATATTCTCTTATGATGAAGAAGAATATGGTTCATATGAAATAGAAATAAATAAACTGGTTAATTTACCAAATGGTAAAATAATCGAAGAAATAGATGATATTAATGACACTTCTAATTTTACAATTAGACTAAATAGTAAAGAATTAAATATGCCTTTATATGTAAGAAATAGAAAAGATGGAGACAAAATAATAATAAAAGGTATGAGTGGGCATAAAAAGGTAAGCGAAATATTTATTAATGAAAAAATAAAAATCAGCGATAGAAAGTTATGGCCAATAGTATTAGATTCAAAAGATAACATTGTATGGATACCTGGTGTTAAAAAATCAAAGTTTGACAAAACAGGTGGCAAAGAGTATGATATTATCTTAAGATATTATTAATGAAAGGAAGACGATTATGAATATAAAAAAACCTAAAAAAACAATGAATTTTTTACCTTATATACTGCTATTTGTGGTTATTTTTGGTTCTTATTTCTATGTCAATAGGTTAAGTTCTAAAATAAATAATATTGATTATAATAAATTAACTATTGAATTAGAAAGTAATAATGTTAAAGAATTAAATGTAACTCCAAAGAATAGTTCTGGTATTTATGTAATTACTGGTAAACTTAATTCATATGCAAAGAATGAATCATTTAAATTAAGTGTACCACTAACTGATACTTTAATATCTTCAATATATGATAAAGCAAAAGAAAACAATTTAGAAGTTACAACTAATAGTAATCCTGAAAATAGTCTATGGTTGAACATTTTAATAAATGTAGTTCCAATTTTAATGATAGGTGGGTTATTATATTATACTTTTGTTAAACTAGGAAGTAATGGAAAAGGTACTTTTGATTTTGGAAAAAGTAGAGCTAAACTTTCTGAAGAAGGTGGAACAAAAACATTTAAAGATGTTGCTGGACTTGTTGAAGAAAAAGAAGAAGTACAAGAATTAATAGATTTTTTAAGAAATCCTAAAAAGTTTACTAAAATGGGAGCAAGAATCCCAAAAGGAGTACTACTTGTTGGTCCTCCTGGAACAGGAAAAACATTACTTGCTAAAGCAGTTGCTGGTGAAGCAAAAGTTCCATTCTTCTATATTAGTGGTTCTGATTTTGTAGAACTATTTGTAGGAGTTGGAGCATCTCGTGTAAGAGATATGTTTAAACAAGCAAAACAAACAGCACCATGTTTAATATTTATTGATGAAATTGATGCAGTAGGACGTGAAAGAGGTACTGGTTTAGGTGGAGGACATGATGAAAGAGAACAAACACTAAATCAACTGCTATCTGAAATGGATGGATTTGGTGAAAATGAAGGAATTATCATTATTGCAGCAACTAACAGACCTGATGTACTTGATCCTGCATTACTTCGTCCAGGAAGATTTGATAGACAAGTTACTGTTGATCTTCCAGATGTAAGAGAAAGAGAAGCAATATTAAAAGTACATGCTAAAAACAAGATATTAGCTCCTTCTGTAAAACTTGAATATTTAGCAAAAAGAACCCCAGGATTTAGCGGAGCTGGGTTAGAAAACTTACTTAATGAAGCTGCATTGCTTGCTGTTAGAAGAAATAAAAGTGCAATTACTATGAGCGAAATAGATGAAGCAACTGATAGAGTTATAGCAGGACCTGCTAAAATATCAAGAAAATATACGGATCGTGAAAAGAAGGTTGTTGCATACCATGAAGCTGGACATGCAGTAATTGGAATTAAACTATCACATGCCGATATAGTTCAAAAGATTACTATAATACCTAGGGGTAATGCTGGTGGTTATAACCTAATGATGCCAAGCGAGGAAACATATCTTTCTACTAAAACTGAATTATTAGAAAGAATAACTGGTTTACTTGGAGGAAGAACTTCTGAAGAATTAGAATTCAATGAGGTAACTACTGGTGCTCATAATGATTTTGAAAAAGCTACTAAGATTGCAAGAGCAATGGTAACCGAATATGGTATGAGTAATCTAGGACTTGTTCAATTAGAGCAACAAGAAGGTGGAGTGTTCCTTGGAAGAGATTACAATAAATCTCGTAATTTTTCTAATGAAATGGCCCATGAAATAGATGAAGAAGTACGAAAAATTATGGATGACTGCCATAAAAAAGCAAAAGAAATATTAACTAAAAATAAAAATCTGGTTAAATTAATTGCAGATGCACTTCTTGAATATGAAACTCTTACTAAAGAAGAAATTGATTCTTTAGTTGAAACAGGACATATGCCTGAAGAAGACAATTCAAAGAAAGAGGAAGTTGAAACTAAAAAAACTTCTAAGAAAGAAGAAGTAAAAGAAAATGAATAGAAGATTGCATTTTTTACAATCTTCTTTTATTATATAGTTATAAGGAAGGTATATATGAAAGATAAAACATTATTAATACTAGCTGCTGGTATGGGAAGCAGATTTGGCGGACTTAAACAAGCAGAAAAATTTGGACCAAATGGGGAATATATTATTGATTATTCAATATATGATGCGATAAGATGTGGGTTTAATAAAGTAGTATTTATTATTAAAGAAGAAAATTATGACTTGTTTAGGGAAACCGTTGGTAAAAGAATAGAGGGACATATTAAAGTTGAATATGTATTTCAAAATAATGATAATGTTCCTGAAAAGTATAAAATTCCAGAAGATAGAATTAAACCATTAGGAACTGCTCATGCTGTATTGTGTGCAAAGAATGCAGTTAATGAACCATTTGTAATGATTAATTCAGATGATTTTTATGGATATGATGCGTTTAAAGTTGCAAGTGAGTACTTAGATAATGGTAATGAAAATAGTATTGCTATAGTTGGATATAATGTAGAAAATACTATTACTGAAACTGGTGCTGTAAAAAGAGGCATTATGAAAGAACTAAATGGAAAATTACTTGAAATAGTTGAAAGTAGTATAGAAAAACAAAATGATAAAATATATGCTACTCCTCTTGGAACAACAAATATTAAAGAAATAAGTAAAGATACAAAAGTTTCAATGAATATGATAACTTTCTTGCCAGATATTTTTGGATTCATAGAGAAAAACTTTGAAGGATTTTTAAAAAATAGTAATTTAGAAAAAGATGAATATTTAATTCCTAATATAGTAATGAAAGCGGTTGATAGTAATTATTGTCCTGTAAAAGTACTTAATACAACTGCTAAATGGGTGGGAGTAACATATAAAGAAGATAAACAAAGTGTTACTGATTATATTAATATGTTAATTGAAAAAGGCGAATATAAGAGCAACCTATGGAATTGACAAATATTATTATAATAGTATAATATGACTTTGCTAAATTAATTAGAGAAAAGAGGTTGGCATATGATACTTTTTATTGATACACATGATGAATTAATTACAATAGCTATTAAGAATAATGATAAATTATATGTAAAAACTAAATTGAGTGAATATAGTCATTCAGTTTTTACTATGCCAATGATTGAAGAATTATTTGATGAAAATAAATTAGATATAAAAGATTTAAAAAAGATAATTGTTGTTAACGGACCAGGAAGTTTTACAGGTATAAGAATTGGACTTTCTATTGCTAAAACAATGGCATATGCTTTAAATATAGAAATAAATACAATATCAAGCTTAACGGCTTATTTAATAAGTAGTGATTTAGAATGTGATAGAATGGCTGTTATAGAAGATAATAAAGGCTATTATATATCTGTTTTTGATAGTAATAATAAAAGTATTGTTGAGGAACAATACGTAACAGAAAATAATTATAATTATGCTGAAGTAGAGAAAAAACTAAATATTAATAAAATAATAGATTATTGCGAAAATTTACCATCAGAAAATCCACATCATATTAAAGCAAATTATATTAAGAAAATTGAGGTGGAAAAATAATGATAGAAAAAGAAATATTAAGTGATACTGATTCAATTTATAATTATATGGATAATGATATGGTGGTTGGTTATTTAGAAATAAGGCTTGTAGATGGTGTTTTAGATATAATGAACTTATTTGTTAATGAAGAAAATAGACATCAAGGAATTGCTACTAAATTAATGAATGAAATGTTTGAAAAAGAAAAATATAATAGAATAATGCTTGAAGTTAATGAAAATAATAGTAATGCTTTGAAACTATACCAAAAACTAGGATTTAAAGAAATAAGTTTCAGGGATAGATATTATGGTGATGATACTGCGATTATTATGGAGAAGGTGAAATAATGAAAGATGTATACATTTTAGCTATTGAGTCTTCTTGTGATGAAACTAGTGTTAGCATCATAAAAAATGGACACGATGATATAGCAACAATCATTAATTCACAAATAGATGTACACACTAAATATGGTGGTGTGGTGCCAGAAGTTGCCAGTAGATTACATTTGGAAAACATAACTATGGTAATAGATGAGTGCTTGGAAAAAGCAAATATGAAATTAGAAGATATGGATGCGTTTGCATGTACATATGCTCCAGGTCTTCTTGGTAGTTTATTAGTTGGTGTAGAAGCTACTAAAGTACTTTCATTTATTTATAAAAAACCATTTATAGCGGTAAATCATATGATGGGACATATATGTGCTAATATGATTGGAAATGATTTAAAATATCCACTTTTATCATTAATAGTATCCGGAGGACATACAGATTTAATATTAATGGAGAGTGAAACTAAATTTAATTACTTGGGTCAAACATTAGATGATGCAATAGGTGAAGCATATGATAAGGTTGCCAGAATATTAGATTTACCTTATCCAGGTGGCCCAAATGTTGAAAAATATGCATCAATGGGAAAGCCAACATATAACATGCCTCAGATTTTAAATGATGACTCGTTTAATTTTAGTTTTAGTGGAATAAAAAGTCATGTTAATAATTTGGCTCATAATGCTGAACAAAGAAAAGAAGAAATAAATAAATATAATCTTGCTTGTTCATTTCAAAACTGTGTTACTAATCACTTAGTTGATAAAACAAAAAAAGCGTTATTAAAATATGATCTTAAAACGCTATTAATAAGTGGCGGTGTTGCAAGTAACTCATTTATTAGAAACTCATTAAAAGAGATGTGTGATTCAATAAATGTAACAATGCATATGCCTGATAAAAAATATTGTACAGATAATGCTGCAATGATCGGAGCAGCAGCTTACATCTTATATAAGAATAAGCAATTCTCTAAGTTAGATGTAAATGCAAAAAGTAATGTTCAATTAAAAAGTATGTAAAAAAAATAAGATTTATTTAAATCTTATTTTTTTGATTTATTATTTAGTTCAACTACATTTTCATGAATTGATAAAATAACTAATGAAAATTCATACATGATTCTTAATCCTAAATTACCAAGAATTAATAATCCAAAGAATGCAAGTGGACTAGTTATTAATGCAAATGAGAATAATGTAATGAATATAGCAGTAATCATATAAGTAATTTTTAAAATTGTTGCTGCAAACATCTTTTTGAACTTAACAAAATCATATAACCAAGCCATGAAACCTTTGTATTTACCTTCATTCTTTTTACTGAAAACAGTAAAGTATAAGCAAATACCTCCGATAATAGCAATAACTAGTGCAATTATCATCCAAATTGCTGCTCCACCACTAATTGATGAGCTTGGTGCATTATAACCTGTTGTCATACCATAATAATTCATACGTATACCTCCTAAAAATATAATAACACAAAATATATTATATGTGTATATTTTTTATAAATAATTTTCATCTATTCCAATTATTTCTTTTATTATATATGTTTGGTTTGACTTTATTATGCACAGTGATTTGGTCAAATAGTTGCATAATACGCCTATAACTATAAAATTAATTCCACTATTTAGTAATAATATAAATATTAATAATGATATTTTATTAAGTGAGAATATAAACATATATATCATATAAAAGATTGAGATAGTAGTTAAAATGTATCCAAAAATAGTTACAAATTTCGATGGTCTATCTGAATATCTAAATATATAATTTGTCAAACTATCTTTATTAGTTTCACCCATATATGTATTATCATAATATATATTAAAACCTATTTTGCTAAATATAGCATTAGAGTAACCATATTTATTAGATAAATCCATTATTCCTGTTAACATATTTTTTCTAAACATCTTTAATGTTGATAATTCATCAAGATTATTAATATCAGTATTTCTTTTTGTATATTTAATTGCTATCTTTCTGAAAATATTGTTTTTTACGTTTTTATTACAATTGCATACGCAATCATAATCTTTATTTTCATTTAAAAATTTATACATTTTTAATACATGAGATAGATTATCTTCAATATTCATTACACATATAAGATCACTCTTAGTATATTTTAGCCCAATGTGAATCAAATCATTTTCGGTGTAGGATTTTGACAAACTAATTATCTTAATATGATCGTCATCACTTTTATAAATTTTTCTTAAGGCGTTTAAAGAATCATCTGTTGATGAATTATCCACAAAAATAAAATTATATTTAATATTTTTAAGTATTTCTTTTACATCATCATAGAATTTATTTATTTGTTTTTCATTATTATTAATTGGTATAATTATATCTAATTTCATTTACTACTCCTAATATTTTGAACGTACTAAATAAATTGTATCATTATTTTAATATAAATAAAATAACTAACTTGTATTTTTTATACTTAATAGTTATAATTATTATGATAATAGGGGTGAAAAAGTGAAACAACATATCATTAGAATATTAAAGGGTACAAAAAAAGAAATAGCTTTAGAATTTTTTGTTTGTTTGGTATTAAGAGCAATTTTATTAATTGTTCCTATTTTGTATAGTGATATGATTAATTATGTTTCTACTTCATATTTTAACAAAGCAATTAAGGTTTTAATAATATATGTAATATTAATTAGTATATATAAGTTATTTGAATATTTTAGACAATATACATATTATTTTGTTTATAATAAGCTTTATAAAGAGTACACTTCTTTAGGAATGGATTATACATATAAAAATTCAATATTCAGTTTATCTAGATTCACTTCTGGTGGGTACTTAAATATTATGAATAGCGATATTGATATAATATGTAGCTTTTTTTCAAATGCTATATATAGAATTGCTCAAATGGGTGAGTTTATATTTATTTTCTATTACTTTCTTAAAATTAATACTGCATTATTTATAGTTACATTATCTTCTTCAGTAATTGTACTAATGTTTATTATTTTATTTAGCGATAAGGTCCAAAAATATAACAAGAATAGAAAAGAATCATATGATAAGAAAACAAGTACTATAAGCGATATATTTAGTGGTATAAAAGAAATTAAAGGTTTTAATATAGGAAGACATATTAATGCTAGGGCTATTACAGATACAAATAAATATGCTTCAGATAATGCAAAATATTCAACTATGTATAATATAGTTAATATTATTTCTGTATATGTATTTGAATTATTAAGATTAATATTACTTATATATGGAGTATTTCAAATATCAAATGGTAATTTAGAAATAGGCATTTTAGTAATTATATATAGTTATTATCAAAAAATAATTGACAATTCATCTTTAGTGACAACTTTAAATTTAGAATATAAAAATTTAAAAATCTCCTTAGCAAGATTTAATAAATTATTCGAATATGCATCAGATAATAAAGATGATAAAATACAAGTTGAAAATATTAAAGGACAAATTGAGTTTAATCATGTTTTATATGGATATAGGCATGACCCTGTACTAAATGATTTTTCACTAGTGATTAGCCCCAATAGTATTTCAGCCATTACGGGTAAAACTGGAAGTGGTAAAACCGGTGTTGTTGATTTACTTATGAAAATGAATAGGCAAATACAGGGTGGTATAATGATTGATAATATTGATATATCAACTATTGACGATGAATCATATTATAATTTAATATCGGTAGCCAGAAAAAATCCTTTCTTCTTTAATTGTAGTATTAAAGATAACTTAATGATTATAGGAAAAAGTATTGATGAAATAGAAGAAGTTTGTAAAAAACTAGGAATACACGAAAGAATAAAATCATTAGAAAAAGGATATGATACAATAATATCAAATGATGGTAGTTTGTTATCATCATCTGACAAAAGATTATTAGCAATAGCTAGAGTTCTTCTTAAAGATACGAGAATATATTTATTCGATGAAATAATTGAGACTTTAGACAAAGCAAATAGGGAAATTGTTATGAAAATATTAAATGAGAAAAAGAAAAATCATACTATACTTATAATATCTAGAGACTCTAAAATACTAAAATTAATGGATAATGTAATCCTTATGGATAGTGGTGAATTAATAGAGACTGGTACTCATGATGAATTACTTAAGAGAAATGAGTTGTATAAAGAAATAAGTTAAAAAGACTATTTTAGTCTTTTTTTTATTTACTTGAATATAATTTATTAATGAAGACTAATATTAAAACAGGTTTAAATAGTGAAGAAATAAAGTCATCTTTAAAAAAATATGGATATAATATAATTAATATTAAGAAAAAGAATAGTTTTTTAAAGTTAGTGTTAGAGTCTCTTGGAGATCCAATTATTAAAATACTTATAATAGCATTAGCTATTAAAATAATATTTTTATTTAAAGATTCAAATATATATGAAACATTAGGTATATTTATAGCTATTTTTTTGGCATCATTTATTTCTGCTATATCAGAATATGGTAGTGAAAAAGCATTCGAAAAACTAAATGAAGAAAATTCCATTATCAAAGTAAAGGTAATAAGAAATTCAAAAAAAGTAATTATTAATATGGATGAAATAGTTGTTGGCGATATAGTAATTTTAGAAAGTGGAGATAAAGTTCCAGCAGATGGAATAATATTAAGCGGTGAAATAACAATAGATGAGAGTATGCTAACTGGAGAAACCAAAGAAAAATATAAAGATATATATAACTCCAATTTAATGATGGGTTCAATAGTAACTGAAAAAAACGCTATTATGCAAGTTACTAGAGTAGGAGAAAAAACTGTTTATGGAAGCATTGCTAAGGGAATACAAGAAAACACTTTAGAAAGTCCATTACGATCAAGGCTTAGAGTCTTGGCTAATCAAATAAGTAAATTTGGTTATATTGGCGCCTTTTTAATATTAATTTCATATATGTTTAATGCTATAGTAATAAAGAATAATTTTGATATTAATAAAATATTAGAGTTTAAAGATTTTATACCTCATTTAATTTATGCATTAACACTAAGTGTTGCGGTAGTTGTAATGGCAGTACCAGAAGGTCTTCCAATGATGATTACTCTTGTATTATCTTCTAATATGAAAAGATTATTAAAAAAGAATGTGCTTGTTAAAAAATTAGTTGGTATTGAAACGGCAGGGTCTTTAAATATATTATTTACGGATAAAACTGGTACATTAACTGAAGGCAAATTAAGAGTCATTTCATTTTGCGATTCTGAATTTAATGAATATAATAGCATTAATAAAATAAATAGTAATTTATACGATTTAGTATATCAATCTTTAGTATATAATAATGATTCCTTTTTTTATGATAATAGAATTGAAGGTGGAAATACTACCGATAAAGCAATATTGTTATTTTGTAAAACAGATAATAAAAGTAAATATAATATCATTGAAAAAATACCATTCAATAGCCAAAATAAGTATTCAAGTATAACTACAAATTATAATGGTAAAACTACATTTATAAAGGGCGCATATGAAAAAATAATTTCGATGTGCAATAAATATATTAAAAGTAGTGGTGAAGTAAGAGCTTTTATTAACAAAGAAAAGGCAATTAATTTTATTGAGAATAAAGCATCTAGTGGCCAAAGAGTATTAGCATTGTGTTATAGAAATGAAATTACTAAAGATAATATACTAATCGGATTTGTTTTTTTGAAGGATAACATAAGAGATAAATCATATGAAGGAATTAATTTAATAAAAAAAGCAGGAATACATGTTGTGATGGTTACTGGAGATTCCAAAGAGACTGCCCTTTCCATAGCAAGAGAGTTAAAAATATTAGATGGTGAAAATGATTTAGTGTTAACAAGTGAAGAATTCAATAGAATAAAAGATGAAGATGCAATAAAAATACTACCTAAATTAAAAATATTAAGTAGAAGTCTTCCGGCTGACAAAAATAGACTTGTTAAATTAGCACAGGCATCCGGATTGATAGTGGGTATGACAGGGGATGGTGTTAATGATGCACCTGCACTCAAAAAAAGTGATGTTGGTTTTTGTATGGGTAGTGGAACTGAAGTTGCTAAAGAATCAAGTGATATAGTAATTCTTGATAACAATATAATGTCAATAACAAGTGCAATACTATATGGAAGAACAATATTTAAAAGTATTAGAAAGTTTGTAATATTTCAATTAAGTGTGAATGTATGTGCAGTTCTACTTAGCATAATTGGACCTTTTATTGGAATACTATCTCCAATAACAATTATACAAATGCTGTGGATAAATATGGTTATGGATACATTTGCTGGACTTGCTTTTTCTTTTGAACCAGCTTTATATGAATATATGGAAGAGATGCCTAAAAAAAGAAATGAAAAAATTATAAATAAATATATGATTAATCAAATTATATGTAATGGTCTTTATTCTACAGCTATATGTATATTATTCTTAAAATCTAATTTTATTAAAGCAATATATAATTATGATATATCCGATGCCTATTTAATGACAGCTTTCTTTGGATTATTTATATTTTTAGCTATATTTAATGCATTTAATGCCAGAACTCATAGAATAAATATATTCTCCAACATTTTAAAAAATAAAGTATTTATATTTATCATTTTATTTATAACCATTGTTCAAATAGTACTCATATATTTTGGAGGAGAAATATTTAGAACAACTGGTTTAACTCTTTATCAATTTGAATTTATGTTATTGATAGCATTTTCAATAATACCATTTGATTTTATGAGAAAAATTATATTAAAGAAAAATAAAATAGTTAGAGGTGTCTAACTATTTTTTTAAATGTAATGCTCTAATATATTCTGAGCTTAGTAGAGAAAGTTCTCTTTCTCTTTGATTAAAATATTCCACTAATTCTTCAAGGTCGTCTAGATTGATATCATCCCTTTTTAAAAAATGAAATTTTGTAAATAAGTATTGATTATACATGGAAACATATTTGCGGCCAACGCCAGAGGAGTGGGAATAACAATCGAAACCTAGACCAGCATGCTGAATTGGTTTTGTAGAATACCTACTATCTAAATATATAAATGAAACTATTCTCTTAGTTTTACTATTTAGCTGAATGCCCATATCTTCCATCATTTCAGATATATATTCTTTATCCTTTCCTCTATAAATATATGCGTAACCATGATCTCTTGCATATTCAGGGAAAGTTTTATTATATAGAATCATAAATTCACTTATTATTCTTTCACTATGATATGTTGTTCTTATATTATCTGTATCAGAATTATCTTTTAATTTCCAATAATTATTCTTTTTCTTATTCTTATTACGAAGTGCTTTGGAAAGTGAATCTAACGTGTGTAAAAAATAATATGGACTATCTTTCTTAGCAACTTTTAATAGTTTATCAGCATACCCATATGATAAGTTATCTTTAACAGCAATAGTGTCTCTTCTTATTTTTGAGTCTATTATTTCTCCATTACTATTCATATAAACATCTAAAACATATACTTTTCTAACTCTGTTTTTGTTTAATGAAATATTATTTTCAATACTTCTGTCTAGCATTGAAATCTTTCTTTGTGGAAGATATAGACTTTTAAAATTTTTAAGAGCATTTAAGTCAACAGGACTACCTCTTCGTATTATTGTACTTAAATCAGTCATATAAATACTTACTATATATATATTTCCATCTCTTCTTAAACTAATTGCATCATCTCTTAAAGATGTATTATCGCCATCTATTGTAATAATATTACCTTTAGGACTACTGTTAAATGAAGATTTAATTATAATTGTAGGATGGCTTTCAGATATTCCATATTTATCTAATACTGTATCTTCATCATATGGCCTTCTATTCCCAGATAAAATACATTTAATTTCATCAACAAAGATGTTGCTTTTAAAGTTATATATCTTATTTATGTAATTATTTCTATTAACTTTTGAATTATAAAATATTTTTAAAAGTGTAATGTAATAATAAATATCTCTACTACTTTCTTCTAATGCCACAATAGCTTTATCAAATGTATAATCAAATAAGACAGTATTGTTAGTTTTTACTACTTTATTTAAGTTTACTACTTTTTTAATAATATTGACATCTTCTTGCTTATCTATCAATTTAATTATTAATTTCTGTAATAAGCTAGGATCAATATCCTTTTCTAATACTATTTCGTCTAATAAGTTAATTGATTTTAATATTAAATTGTTTTCTGCTGAATATGGATATAATAAGTCTCTTGCTTTTTTGATACTTAATTTATTTGACTCTATTTCTTCATTATCAAAGCTTTCCATTGAACAAAGAATTAAGATTAATCTTATTATACCATATATTATTTCATTATTGGAATCTGATCCATCATATTTTTTAATACAATAATTTAATAAATCAAAATAATCACGTATCAGACCTTTATACGTGGAATTTGTATCACTTACTAAATAATCTATATCATGAATTGAAAACTTTCTATCTATAACAAAATTTAATAATTTATTATCCATGTAACCCTCTTAGTTTAATAATAACGCATTTTAATTCCAATAACAAGATAATTTATGATATAATTTTAATAGGAGCAGTAATATGTATAAATACAAGAAATATTTACTATATTTTATTTCTATAAGTTATATTTTATTAACTATTATTGAATTAGTTAAGTATTTATTATGTAAGTCAAACATATTTGGATTAATATATCTATTATTAAATGTAGTAATCATATTTCTACTTGTTCCAACTACTGTGAATTATAATGATAAATATTCTTTAGCAAGAATAAGCAAATTTTTAATAATTGGAGTAATAGGATTATTTCTATCACATGTTTTGGATATATTAGTATTAAATTCCATTGATTACATAGACTATTCTAGTAAATATATTAAGTCAGTTTATCTAATTAAAACCATATTAAAACCAATATTATATTCCTTGCTACTGATATTATCTCTTATTGAATCTAAATTTTTCATAAAAATTAAGAACTTAATTTCTAGTAGATAATAAGCATTTTATATTGACAAAATGCCTTTTTTTTGTTATTATAATGAGCATATTTACGAAGGGGGTAAATAATATGTACGAAGAAGAATTAGAAAAATTAATGTTAAGAAGAAAGGAACTAATGTCTAAATTAACTCCACTATATGAAGCACGTAAGGAGTTAGAAGCAAATGGTGGATCAGTAGCTGAACTTAATAGAAATGCCAAGGAAATTAATCCAATGGCTTTAGAAGTAAGTGCTATAGATGCTAGAATTAAAGAAATAAATGAAGCTAATTCAAAAGCATCTACAAAAGAAAACAATCCAGAAGTAAATAAAGTAGAAAGTTGTACAATTGTAGAAAAAGAACCTACAGTTAAAAAATATTTAACAAAAGGTGGTATCTTTGCTTTAGTACTTGGAACTTTAGGCGTTGGAATAGGAACAGGAATAGGAACAACTTTATTAGGACAAAAATTATTTAAGAATAAGAATTGTGCTGGTAAGTGTGTTAACTATGATTATGAACAAACAGTTGAAACTGATGTTGTAAGGAATGATGTTACAGTTGAACCTACTGCTGAACCAACTCCATCAACAACAGTTGAACCTACTGCTGAACCAACTCCATCAACAACAGTTGAACCAACTGCTGAACCAACTGCTGAACTTGAAACAACACCAGTAGTTACTGCAGAACCAACATCTACAGTAGAGCCAGGACTTGATCCTACTGATGAATATAGTGTTGAGAATACTGTGGATAAAATTTATGAAGAAGATATAAATCCAATGATACAAGGTTTAAATAATCCTGCATTTGAAGCACAAGTTACTAGAGAAGATATTTCTGATATTGTAAGATTTGTAAATGGTGAATTACCATTAAACAGAAAATATAATGAAGGAACATTTGATGAGTTAGCTAGCAAATTTATCTATGTATTTGGAGCTCAAGGAGGACATGAGAATGAATTATATCCAGTACATTTTTCAAACTTATGTAATGAAAATAGTGCATTAGTAAGTTATTGTGCTGAATATGATGAAATTTATAATAAAATAGCTGCATATAGAGCTGAGGGTAACGTAGATGGTTTTGTTGAAGAAGTAGGTTACTTAAGTACAAAATTATATAATGAATGGCATCTACAAGGTATGTATGGTGGATGGAACCCATATCTATTTACTAGAGAAGAAAAATTCCTTGCTTTTAATGCTTCAATTGGTAGATATGCAAATTATGTTAAAGAATACTTAATATCAAATGATTTAACAGTATGTTTTGATGCATGTGTAGATGTTGAAAATAATACTTATAAACAAATCGAAACACGTGATGTATATGAGGCTATGTTATATGGTACAAGTCTAAATGGAGAAGTATCTATAATGATTGGAAATCAAGTATTTAATCCAAATAAGATGGTATCAAAAGATTTAAAAGATGTACTTAATGAAAAATCACAACAAGCTGTTAAGAAGTTAAATTAATATAAAGGGGGTTAGAATTATGAAAACAGAAATAAGTAAAAGAGGATTTAGTATTATAGGAGCGATTCTAATATGTTTAGCTATATTACTATTCTTATTTATAATAATGGGAATTGTTAAGAAGAATACTCCAAATCTAAATCCATTATATGATTCAATTTTCAGAGATAATATTAATTCAATGCAAGATGCTGGAGAAGCATATTTTACAAATGATAAATTACCTACTGAAGAAGGACAAGAAGTAATACTTACATTACAAGAAATGCTTGATAAGAATTATATATTACCATTTACTGATAAAAATGGTGATACATGTGATTTAAATAAATCATATGTTAAAGTTGTAAAAACTAAAGATGGATATGAACTAAGAACTTTCTTAAAATGTGGTGAAGAATCACATGAAATAGTTAAAGTTCTAGGATGTCATGATTTATGTGTTGACTGCAATAAAGATAAAACTTGTACAAGAGAAAAAATTACTCAATATCAATTCGTTAAAGATGTAAAATCAACAAAAACAACATATAGTTGTACAGTTGGTAAATTAAATGGTAAGAGTTGTACAGATACAGTTGCTGCTAAGGTAAGAACAATAACTAAGACTGATTCTAAAGCAGCTGCAAAAATAACAAATAAGAAACTAGATGAAACTGTCGTAACTAAAAACAAGAATTATGTAGGTTATGAAAAAACAACAACTCCTTCTAAAACTGAGAAGGTAGATGTTGATTATGAAGTAACTAGAATATATACTGATCCAGATAAGAAAGTAGAAACAACTTGTACTACAGTTAAGGAAAAAGATCCAAATTGTAAGGTACAATGTGTTCCAACTTATATAAATGGAGTTTTAGAAGAAGTATGTAATACTTGTGGATATGTATATCATAAGAAATGTACTGATAATGATGTTTGGGTATGTCCTAATGGATATACTGATAAAGGATCAGGATCAAGTAAGACATGTTATAAAGATATATATAAATGTCCAGATAATATAAGTAAAGAAAATCAAAGTGGAAGTGGAAAGAACTTAAAATGTTGGTACTATGTTACAACACCTGCTACTACAATATATAAATGCCCAAGTTATATCAGCAAAGAAAATCAAAGTGGAAGCGGAGAAAATTTAAAATGTTGGTATTATACTTATACATATTCTTGTAAACCTACTTCTAACTATAGTGAAGGTAGTGGAAAAGATTTAAAATGTTATATTGTTTCAACTAATTATAGTTGTGATACTGCTAATGGATGGACACTAAAAGATAAAACATGTTATAAGACTACATCAACTAAGAGTAATTATTGTGATTTATCAGGGTATAAACTTTCTGGTAGTACTTGTACTAAAACTGTAGACGCTAAAGCTACTAAAACAACAGTAACTAAAAAAGCTTATAAATGGAGTACATCTGAAACATTATCAGGATGGAAGCGAACTGGAAAATCAAAAGAAGTAGAAGGTAAAGAAGTTTGCGAATAACAAACTTCTTTTTTTGTGAAATATTGAAAAAATAAATGTATAATGATAAAATTATATATAGAGGTGGAACATGGCAAAACAAACTAAAAAAGATGTAAAAAAGACTGTAAAAAAAGAGGTTAAGAGTGAAGTAAAAAATATAAGAAAGGATACAAAAAAATTTAAAGCTTGGTGGTTAGTTGGATTAATATTACCACCAGTTGGATTAGTATTATTCTTGTTATGGGGAAAAAAAGATAAAGAAGCAGCCAAGAGTGCTGGGACAGGCGCTTTAATATCTACGCTATTATGGATGTTTTTTGGATTATCATTTTTAATTCATACTAATGGTGAACCAAAAGTAGAACCAGAAATAGTTAAAGTATCAGATTGGCATGCTGATTATGAAGCTGGAAAAACAATTGTAACTGTATTAGCAAGTTCAACTTGCCCTCATTGCCAAAATCTAAAGCCAGTTATTACTGCGTCATCTGAAAAAAATGGATTTAAGTTATATTTCTTCGAAGGTGATACATTAAATGATGATGATTACAACGTATTAACTTCTACTATAGAATTAGATGGATATGAGGGATATGTACCATATACATTTGTTATTAATAATAAGAAATTTATGGGATCACATACTGGTGAAATGGATGATTCAGAATTAACTGAATTCTTAAAACAAACAAAAGTGTTAAAATAGGGCTATTACATAGCTCTTTTTAAATGGTTATTTGAACTAAATATATTAAAATGGTAAAATTATATTAGGTGGTATTAATGAATAAAAAATTAATTATATTTATAATTATATTATTGATTATTGTTGTAATAAAATATACCTTTTCTAATTATGAATTAAATTATAATGTTGATGGTTATAACATAATTTCAAAATTAGATAATGGAGTTTTGTATTTTGAGATACAGAAAGATGTAAAATATAATTTTGATATATATACAAAAAGTAGAAAAAAAATATTTATTAAAAGCATTAAAGAGTTAGAGGTAAAAGATTATAAATGTATTTTACCAATAATAGAAAATATTGATACTTACCCAATATGTTATAGTGAAAAAGAAAATGTTAATGTAGATTATAATTTAATTAACAGTAATGCTTTACTTGATTATAAGAAAGAGAGTATACCCGAAAAAAAAGAAAAAGATTTTTATTTTAATAATAATTTGGATGAAAATATATATATAGCCCTATGGACTTATAAAGGTTATATACTAATGAATAATAAAGAATACAAATTGATTTCTATTTTTGATAATGATAGATATGATAATGATTTGGCACATCAAATTAAAAACACTATATATATGCCTAACTATGATGTTAAACATGAGTATGATGAGTTAGTGGCACTTGATATGGTATCTCAAAAAGTATCTAAAATTAAATTAAATAAAAAAATTGATTATGATTCATATGTAGTAGGAAATATTAAAAATATGTTGTATATTTATGACAATAAAAAATCAATATTATATGAAATCAATGTTAAAAATGGAGAAACTGAAATAATATCAAGCAGTGAAAAAGGATATAAAAAATATTCTAACGGTAAATTTATTGAATGTAGTAAAAGTGAATACAAGAATGATAAAATAACTATAGATAATGAATTTAAATCAAATTATAATTATGAAATAGAAGATAGAACATACAAGGTATATAAGAATAATTTGAATATTAAAACTAAAATATCTGAAAATAAAATTAATATAGTAGCAGAAAATAATAGCGATTTATATTATAAATTCGAAGATAGTTTTTATAAATATAATCCAAAAAATGGAAGTGAAAGAATATTCTATGATTATGAATTATCATTTAATAATTCAAAATCTGTGTTTATGTTTATTAAATAACAATTTTTCTTATTGAACATATAATAAAATAGGTGATTATATGTTTAAAGATGTTAAGATTGAAAGTCCATATTATTTTGTTTATGAAATAAAAAAAGGTGATTCATTATATAAAATATCAAAGGAATTTGATGTTAATACTAAACTGCTATCGGAATTAAATGGACTAAATATGGATGATTATATTTATCCGGGACAAATGCTACTAGTTCCCAAAAAAGATGTAAGTTACTATATAACTAAAGATGGTGATACTTTGGAATTAGTTAGTAATATATTTGGAGTCAGTGTAGATAAATTGGTTGAAAGCAATAAAACTGTATATTTATTGCCAGAACAAATGATATATTATAAGAAATAAAGACTACTAGTCTTTTTTTTTATTACGTGTTATAATTTTTATAGTAGGAGTTGGTTAGGTTGATCATAAGAAAACCATATGCTTTTTTAATAAAACATTTTAGACTAATACATGGTCTTCTTTTTGTTATGTTAGTGTTTATGGTAGTTAAATCTACATCAATTTATACTTTTTTTAATGAATATGCAACCAGACATTATTTTACAAATACAGGTTCATTAGCTTCTGAGTATGTTAGTACGTTTATGTTTATTGTACTAATGCTGATTGCATTGTTATCTGCTGTAATATATTATTTATTATCTGTTAAGAAAAAAAATAGGGGAATTTATTTAATTATTGTCATTTATTCATTCATATTATTTGCTTATTTCATCTATATTTCAGGTGTTCTAGGTGGATTGATGGAAAAAGCATTAAAGGTAGAGACTGTTAGAGCTGTAAGAGATATATCTATTATGGCAGTAATTCCTCAGATAATTTTTTCATTTATTATTCTATTAAGAAGTTTAGGATTTAATTTAAAAAAATTCGAGTTTAAAAAAGATTTAGAAGATTTGCAAATAGAGACAACTGATAATGAAGAAGTAGAAGTAACTCTTGGTAAAAATAATTATAAATATAAGAGATTTATTGTAAAATCTATGAGATACCTTGGATATTTTATTCAGGAAAACAAATTTTTTGTAACAGCAGTTTTATCTGCGTTAATGCTTGGAATATCAATAACAATATATTTAAATATTAAAGTGTATAATGTTAAATATATGACAAATCAACTAATATATGCTAATACTATGTGGTATAAAGTTAATAATGCATATACAACTGATAAGAATATAAACGGAATAGTAATAGACAATGAAAAAGACTATATAGTTGTTAACGTTACAATTGATAATAGATCTAATACAAAATATGATTTAAGCAGAGAACTATTTAGATTAGATACCGGAAAACAATCTATTTTGCCTAAGTTTAATTTGGATAAAGAATTTGTTGATTTTGGTAAAATATATAGTCCTATGTCAATAGATGCTGGAAATATTGAAGAAGTTAATGTTGTTTTTGAAGTAGATAAAAATAAGGATAAAGTGGAGTATCTATTTAAAATAAGCAATATTGAAAATATTAATGCTAATTCTGTTAAAGAACAATATAAGGATGTAATTATTAATCCAATTAATATAGATGAATCTGTTGAAAGCAGTAGTTATCATATGTTTGAAGACATTTCATTTACAGAAACAATATTGAAAGACACAAAATTAAAAATAAAGGGGTATGAAACATCTAAAAGTTTTAAAGATTCATATCAATATTGTTATAAAAATAATTGTTATGATAAATCATATGTAGTAAAACCATCAGATAGTGATAAAAATGTAATTATTAAAATTACTGCTGAATATGAAGTTGATTCTGAAAGTAGCATGAAGAAACAATTAAGCAACGTGGAAAATTTATTTGAATATTTTGCCAAAATAAAATATAGATATTTAGGCGTGTCATATGAAATGCCTGCAAAAAAAGTAAATGTTGATTATTTAAAAAGTAATATAGCATATTTGGAGGTTCCAAGAGAGATAATTGATGCAAATAAAATAGAAATAATCCTTTCGATTAGGGGCAAAAAGATAACAATTGTCTTGAAATAGTGCATATAATTTAGTATAATTATATGTACATGGAGCCATAGCCAAGTGGTAAGGCACAGGTCTGCAACACCTCCATCGTCGGTTCAAATCCGACTGGCTCCTCCAATATAATAAAATCTCTCAAACCACATTGGTTTGAGTTTTTATTTTAGTTGATTAAAAGTGCTTTTTTTTGTATAATTGAAAAGGTGAAAAAGATGAAGTATTTGTTAGAAAACGTAAATTTATTAAATCTTGAAATTAATGTTCAAATTGCAATATTAATGGGTGTTATTTTGGCTATATTAATAGCGGTAGTAATTTTAACTATAATAAAGAAGGCAAAGAAGTAATGAAAAAGAAGAAGTTAACAATGCTAATTTGGTGGGTGTTTTGGTTTGTTTACTTAGAGTTTATTTTTAGAGCATTCGTAATTGGTAATTTGTTTACTTTATCTACGTTAATAGTATTATTATTTTGCATTCCATGGGTAATTGTTTTACATTTATTACTTAATTTATTTAATGAAAAAGTAAATAGAATACTAAATATAGTTTTTTCAGGTTTTTTATGTGTTTTAACATTAACACAATATGGTTATTATAAGATATATGATTCAATTTTTTCATTCTTTTCACTAACTGCAGGTGGTGCAGGACAAGCAATGCAATTTTGGGAAAGAGCATTAAAAGCAATCATTAAAAATTGGTATGTTTTTGCACTTGGCTTAATTCCTTATATATTATTTTTAATATTTAATAAAAAGATATTTAGTTTTAAAAGAATTAAACTTCCAGTAGCAATTTTTGAAATAATATTATTAATAGTATCAATTACAGGTATTTGCCTTAGTGTTTATTTTGACAATAGTGGTATTTATTCATTGAAAAGATTATTATTTGAGACACATGCTCCTATGATAACAATAGAAAAAATTGGTCTTAATAATATGGAAACTATTGATGTTTATAGATATATGTTTGGTTTCGAAGAAGAAATATATATTGATGATGAAGAGAACGATGTTGAAGTAGAGCTTAATAAAGAAAAAGAATATAATGTCTATGAAATAGATTTTGATGATTTAATTAGTAAAACAAAAGATAAAAAATTGATTAGCATGCATAAATACTTCAAGAGTGTCGAACCAACCGAAAAGAATAAATATAGTGGATTATTTAAAGGAAAAAATTTAGTATTCATAACTGCTGAAGCTTTTGATCCAATTGCACTTGATCCAGAACTTACACCAACACTATATAAAATAGCTAATAATAGTTTTGTATTTACAAATTATTATCAACCTTTATATCCTGTGTCAACTTCTGATGGAGAGTATATGAATTTAACTGGGCTAATTCCAAAAGAAGGTGTTTGGAGTCTTAAAAGGTCTGGAAAAAACAGCATGCCTTTTGGACTTGGAACAAAATTTAAAGCTGCAGGATATTTAAGTTATGCTTTCCATGATCATCATTATAAATATTATGATAGACATATATCTCATCCAAATTTAGGATTTACTTATTTAGGATGTGGTAATGGACTTCAAAAGAAAATGAATTGTAGTCATTGGCCAAATAGTGATAAAGAAATGATGGATGCAACAATTGATTATTATTTAAATAAGGGTAAACCATTTGCCACATATTATATGACAGTAAGTGGGCATTTAAATTACAATTTTTATGGTAATAATATGGCATATAGAAATAAAGACGCTGTTAAGAATTTAAAATATAGCGATGCTGTAAAAGCATATATTGCAACTCATATTGAGGTTGATAAGGCTATGAATAAGCTAATCAGTGAACTTGAGAAAGCTGGAGTATTAGATGATACACTAATCGTAATGGCATGCGACCATTATCCATATGGACTTACATATAATGAACTTAATGAGGTAAGTAAAACTAATAGAAAAGATAAATTCGAAAACTATCACTCTACATTAATTATGTATAATCCATCAATAGAGAAAACTGTTATAAACAAAGTAGTTGCTGGAATTGATTTGCTTCCAACAATATATAATTTATTTGGAATCGATTATGATTCTAGATTAATAATGGGCAAAGATATTTTTAGTGATACCGAAGGCCTTGCGATTTTATCTGATAGAAGTTGGGTATCTGATAAAGGAACGTATAATAATGTAACTAAAAAATTTACTAAAAAAATTGATGAAGATGTTTCACAAGAATATATTGATAAAATGAATAAAGTAGTTAATCAAAAATTTACTATGTCATCATTAATATTAGACTATAATTATTATAAGAAATTAGGTATAAAATGAAAATAGAAGTAAATGATTTTAATTTAAAAGATACTATTCTAAGTGGCTCTTGTTTTAGAGTGACTGAAAATGAAGATGGTAGTTTTACTAATATATTAAAAGATAGAGTAATTAATATAAAGCAAGAAGGAAATCATTTAATAGTTAATTCATCTAATATGGATAATATTAAAGAAATAATAATTAATTATTTTGATTTAAAAACTAATTATAATGAAATTGATGAAGCACTTACTAAAAATGATAATAATATGAAAACTATTATTGATAGATGTAAAGGTTATAAAATATTAAGTCAAGATCCTTTTGAAATGTGTATAAGTTATATAATTAGTCAAAATAATAATGTTAAAAGAATAAGTAAAACTGTGGAAGAAATATCTAAAAAATATGGTAATAAAATAGTATATGATAACAAAGAATACTATTTGTTCCCAACTTATGAACAACTTAAAAAATTAAAATTAAAAGATTTTACAAATTTAAAAGTTGGCTTTAGAGATAAGTATTTATATGATTTTATTTGTAATTATGAGAAATTAAAAGATATAAATAGCTTATCCACTATAGATGCGTTAAATGAACTTATGAAAATTAAAGGTATAGGGTTAAAAGTTGCATCGTGTATATTATTGTTTGGATATAAAAGATTTGATACATTTCCTATAGATACATGGGTTAAAAAATTTATATCAGAAAATTATAATATTAAAAATAATCAAAAAACCATAGAAAAATTTGCTAAAGATAGATACAAGGAATATTCTGGTTTAGCAATACAATATATGTTCCATAGCCAGAGAAATATAAAGTAAAGTAAGCAATTACTTTATTTTTTTTATTGTGTTTATATGATATAATTATATTTGATAATGGGAGTATCTAATATGGAAAAGCTGACACTAGAAAAATTTATAGAAATCAAAAATAAGTTATTATCTATTATTTCACAAGCCAAGCGTTCATTATATGGTAATGATTATTTTGTATATTTGGATGATGAAGAAATATTACAATTATTGTGCGGTAATGATTTGGATGATAATATGTCAGAATTTCTAAATAGATATTATATCCCTGTTCAGTCTGCTTTATATAATTATGATTTAAGTGATATACCATTTGAAGAGTGGAAAGGATTAATACTTGTAGGAAGTTATTATAATATTGCTGATTTTTCAAATACAAAAGCAAATATTGACTTTAATTTAATAAAATGTAATGGTTTAACAAGTTTTAAAGGATGCAATATTAGAAATATTGATTCATTAAATGTGAATTGTTATCCAAGAATGTTTGATGAAAAAGTAGTAAATGAAAATTCAAAGTATTTTTTAAGCAATTTGTTTAATGATGAATTTAAAAAAATATATTATGATAACTTAATAGATATAACTCACTTATTAAATTTATCTTCTGAACAAATAAATGAGCTTGAAGAAAAAAATTGGATAGGTAAATTATATAGAAAAGCAAAATATAAATATATGTTGAAAAATTCTAAACTTGGTAAGTTAATAGGATTATATAAAAGATCTAAAGAAGAATATGAAACTATTGGTAAAATATTAGAAATTGTAAAAAATGAGTATAGTCCAGCGGCTAGTGAAATTATTGATGCAATTAATACATCTGAAATTGATGAGATAAAAGATAAATGTTTTAGTATACTTAGAAAAAATATAATGGAGGTTCCAAATTTTGAAGACATACAAAGTTTTCCCGAAATGTTTATCAAGGAAAATTCTGATCTGTATTTAGAAGGCGTTAATATTCCAAATGAAGTAAAAGAAGATTATTTTAAAAGAGAGTTAAGTATATATGAGTTAGTTAATTATTTTGATGCTTTTAAAAACATAATAATCGATGAATTTATGGGTCATAATGCTTTAGTAAGTATAATAAATAGGACATATGGACCTGGAAAACTTCAAGAATTAATGAAAAAACATATGGATGTATTTAAGCATTTAATGATAGACTTATATGACGCACCTTCTTTTACAATGCTGTTTTATGATATTATTGATTATAAAAACCATACTTCTAGTACAAAAGAAGATTTAGAAACAGTTTTCATAGAATATGTAAAAGAGTATATTTGCAGATATAATGCATATGAATTTACTGACGATGGATATGAAAACCCACATTGGTTATCTTCAATCAATTTTAAATATATTGGACATATTGATGATAATAGAACTTTACAACAATGTGATGATATGACAATTGTATTGGATGATAAACAAAGAGCAATTATAAATATTTTAGGTTTAGAAAATATGAAAAAACTTGAAACAGAAATAGGCTTTTTCTTTCGTACGGAGAATTATTCAAGTCTTTATAGGTCAGTGGCAGAAGCTCTAAAAGAATTTTTTTGCAGTGATAGGTATACATATAATTATCAACACAAACCAGAATATGTTACGGATATAATTGCTGGGTTTAAAAATGGGAAGCTACCATATGAAGAATTTTTAGATATGTTTGCTAATTGTCTTGATACAATGAGGGAATATGGCTACTTTAATAATTTTACAAATTACGGTTGGATACAAGGCAAATTTAGAAATGATCACCCTGAAATTTTTATGCATATAAATGCCCCAAATGAGTTTACATCAGCTTTTTATACTAATAGTATAGATTTAAATTATATATATATTCATAAAGAAATTATACCTTATCTTCTTGATAAAAATTTATCAAAAATATTTCACCCAAATATTAAATTAATAGATTTACAAAAATCAACTAATTATGCAGGTTATGAAGAAACACAGTATATTAAAAAAGATTTTATTAGTGAGTATGTTAAAAGACATGGAAATGAAAAATTACTAAATTTATTTGCAACATATGGATCTATTCTACAGGATATTACTATAGAAAATTATAATAATGAGATTGAAAATGAGAATGATATAGAAAAAGCTGTAATAAAAGCCATCTATAACAAGGTTATTTCTGGCATAGATGGCGGATATCGTTTTCTGTCAAAAATTCCTGAATTTGCATCAAGTTATCCAGAATTATTTGTTGATTTTACAACAATACCGAATTTAAGGATGAATCAATTGATGCATCTTAATGAAGTCTATTATACAGGAAATTTAACTTGTGCAGATATTAAATCATATCCAAAATTAGTTAACTTATTGAAAGGCAAAAATCTAAAAGTAGCATTTCATAATAAAAAAACGAAAAGAGCAAGACCATATAAAATATATAGGGATTTTGATGATACATCAAATTTTAACGAATATGATATTTTAAATATTTTTGGTGATGAAAAATTTCTTGAACTTTGTAATAAATATGGTGGATACTTAGATGAAATATTCTGTTATTTTGATGAAAAAGCAAGTCGTGTGTTCAAAAAAATATACAATAAATTATCTGAAGATGATGGTTCATCAAAAGATAATGCTTTAATAGAAAGATTATTTAAAGAGACTTGTGAAATAATTGAAGATACAATTATAGATGGATGCAGAAATGGAATAATGCCATATTATGATGATACTGCACATGATTTTTTAAAAGCAAAATGTCCTGAATTATTTTTAAGCAATGATGCGCCTGCCCCCTTAAAAGAATGTTTTTATTGCAAAATGAGTACGGGAATGAGTTTTACTGATTTAAAAGAGAATAAGAATTGGTTACCTTACTTAAAAGGGAAAGCATTAAAAACATCATTGTTGAGACCAAAAGCAACAAGAAAAAATATGAAAGAATATTTTGGATTTTTTGGTGATGAAAAAGCAATTAAACTAGGAATTAGCAGAGCTGAAACTGTTGATTACATGATAACTGCTGGAAAAATAGAAGAAATGTGGGCATGGTATGAAAAAACAGGAGAGAAATTTATTCCGGATTATGTTGTAATGCAAAATTTTAGGCCAGATGAAATGGATAAATTTTTAAACTCTGCTTCTAATTGGAGCAGTCTTATGAGAATAGAAAGTTTTGCATTGGATCCCGAAGCTAGAGAAGCTATGTTAAAACTTGCATATTGCTTTGGAGTTTTTGATCACGATCAAAAAGGAATGAAGAAACTTATAGAATTATTAACTGATATACCAAAAAAAATTAGTTCAGAACATGCTTATGTAATATATAATATAAAATCTATGATAGATAGGAGAAAAAATAATTATAGGCCTAAATCATATAATGCTCAAGTAGAAAACGAAAGAGTAGAAGCTCTAAAAGATGCAATTAAATCTGATAATCTAGCAATTGATTTTAACAAAGATATTATTTCTCAAATATACAGAAAAAATGATGATGGATCTTATACGCTTATAATTAATCCTCAAAATTGTCCTAAAACTGTTGCTTTTTTTAGAGAAGAATTTGATGGATATAGACAACTTCCAATTATATCCACTGAGAAGGCACATCGTCTATTTGGTGGATTTGATTTAAAATATGATCCAGAGTTTAGAGAATTTTTACTTGCAAATATTGATAAAGTTTTATATGATTCTGAAGACGCTAGTTTATTGTCTGCAATTCAGAAAAATTTTTCAAATATTAAGATTTTAAATAGTAATAGATCACTAACATGGGATTTAGCTGTCAGTTATGTCAAAACAAATAAATATAACGACGTTCATCAAGGCAGCGAAGGAGTAGCGGAGGTATCTTCAATAGCGGGATATACTCAATCAGATTTTGATAAGTTACAGCAAATATATAATTATGGTAGGCAAAGAACATTTAGTAGTATACCAAGAATTAAAAATGAGAAAAACGGGTACACTTATGAAATGTTAAGGTTAGATGATCCTCTTGCTATGGCAATAGGTACCCTTACTGATTGTTGTCAAGAACTTAATAATTGTGCAGAAGTATGTATGGAACACAGCATGGTAGATAAAAATGGTCGTATATTTGTTATCAAAGATGAAAAAGGAAATATCATTGCACAAAGTTGGGTATGGAGAAATAAAGATGTTATATGTTTTGATAATATAGAAATTCCAGATAAAGTGTTCTCAAGATATGCAAAAGAGAAGCAAAAAGATAAAAAAGAAATAACTCAAGAAATCTATGATATATATAAACAAGCTGCACGTGAACTAATAATAGAGGATGAAAAAGAATTTAAAAAATTATTAGAAAGTGGAAAGATAACTCAACAACAATATGATGGCTTAAGAGTAGGAAAAGTAACTGTAGGATTAGGATATAATGATATTGCTGATTCAATTAAAAAAAACACATCACCTGATAGAGGTTATATTGTAAGGCCTTTACCATTTGACCCCCCTGTAGGATTAAATAGGGGATTATATACAAGTGATTCACGTACTCAATATATTTTAGAGAAAATAGAACATAGGAAAAAAATCGATGGTGAAACTTTAGCTATCCATAGGGATAAATATATTGAATATGATGATACTAATTTTACTGAAAAATTGTTATTATCTTTAGAAAAATTAGAAGTAATAACTAAAAATAATCCAAGTTATCTTGATACTTCGATTGATGACTATTCTGATAACACTAAAATTGTTAGTGCAATTGCAGAAAATTATGATTTAAATGCTGATACAACTAAAATTATTCTGACACCTAATTTTGCAATAATATATGATACAGATGGAGATAAAGTAACAATTGGTGAATTGCTATTTAATACAGATGTTTATAGTGGAAGAGAACATTTAAATATTGAAGAAAGTGTTGCCATTCAAATAAGAATGGCATTAGAGCAAATTGCTAGCGGTAAGGAAGTAGATATATCAGCTTTGAATAAAAAACAGAAATCAATGTATAATAAAGCAATTGGATTAAAGGAAGAATTAGATATAGACTCAGGTATTAGTTATTCACGATAATATGTTATAATTATTAAAGAAAATTAAATATATAGAAAGGTAATGTTTATGGAAAAAATATCTCCAGAAAAATTTTCATTTATAAGAGATGCACTACGTAAATCATGGCTTGATTTTACTTCTGCACCCAAAAATGCTAATAATGTAGTAAACTTATTAAATGAAAAATACATACGATATGAAAAAGAACTATTAAACTATGATTTAAGTGATATTCCATTTGATAGTTGGTTTAGCATCGTATTAATTGGAACAGAGAATAACATATTAGATTTTTCAAAAACAAAAGCAAATATAGATTTTAATAAAGTAATATGTAAAGGCTATGTTAATTTTAAAGGTTGTAACTTAAGAAATGTTGATTCTTTAAATGGATACCATTTTCCGGAGATGTTTGATGAAGATGTAGTTAAATCTGATAACTCATACTTTTTAAGTGATAAATTTGATAAAAAATTCAAAAAAAAGTATTATTCTGGTATTTTAGATATTTCAGATTTATCAAAATTATCAAAAGAGCAAATAATAGAAATAAGTAAAAAGAAATATTATGATAAGTTAAAAAAAGATTTTAATTATTCTTTTATGTTGCAGATTATTCCATTAAAAAATGTAATAGAATTATATAATAATTATAATAAGGAATATGAAACTGTTGGGAAAATACTAGAATTATTTAAAGAAGAAAAATATAATGTTGCTTTAAATGATTTTATAGAAAAAGTAAAGAATATGAACACTAATCAAATAAAAAATAAGTGTTTTGAACTTGTAAAGAAATGTTTAAATAGTTATGACAATAAATTTTTATCTTTACCTAGTTTGCCAGAACTATTTCAAAAAGAAAATTCATATTTGTATTTAAAAAATATTAATATTCCAAAAGAAGTTAAAAGAAGATATTTTGAGAGAAAATTAACTTTAAAAGATTTAGTTCGTTATCCAAATGCTTTTAATAATATAGTATTCGATTATTCTACAGATTATCCATTAGCAAAAATAATAAATGAGAAGTTTGGACCTGGAGAATTTCAAAAATTAGTTAGAAATCACTTAGATGTTTTTAATCATATGGTTGAAGATAATACTCCTTTAACTTTTACTTCTTTTTTTCAAAAGGATATGACAGATAATATTGAGGAAAGTTTAGCAAAAACTGTAAAACATTATTATAATTTTTTTGAACCTTATTCCAATGATGGAAATATTCCAAATTGGATGTCTTCTATTAATTTTAAAATAATAGATAGAATATCAACAAAAGAAGAATTGTATGGTTATAATGAATTTGTTATTATAGAAAATGATGGACATCAATTATTAATAGATAATATGGGAATTGAAAATATTAAGAAGTTTGATGAAGAATATGGTTTTTTTACTCATTATGAAAGACTACAGTTATTTGATCTTTTAGCACGTAGTTTGAATAATCGTAATAGAAATAATTTTGAAAATGGCACGCTTTCATATGAAGAATTTTGTAATATATTTGCTGCATTTTTAGATAATATACGTAAAACAGGTGTTTTTAGTAATTATAATTACAATTGGATTCAAGGAAAGTTTAGAGATGAACATCCTGAAATATTTATAGATGAAAATGCACCTGAAAGTTTAAAAGAAGCTTTTTTTTCTCAAGGCATAACAGCTGATAAATTATTTTTTAATAAAAATTGGATTCCTTTTTTAGTTGATAAGAATTTGTCTAATACTATAAATACTCCAATTAATTTAATAACTAGTAATCAATCTATAGATAACAAAATAGATTTCATAAAAGAATATTCTTCACGTCATGGAAATAAAAAAACATTAGAACTAATTGCAAAATATGGAGCAATTCTTAGTAATATTAATATTATGACTGATGACATAGAAAGTGAATCTGCTGTGGAATTGGCAATACAATCAGCTATTTATAATAGAATGATTTCAAGAACTATGGATTATAGATATCTAGAAAGTGTAACTGATTTTTCTTCAAAATATCCAGAATACTTTCTAAATCTTTCAAATTCTAATGATTCTGAACTGTTTAAAAATCTATCTTTAGATACTGCTTTTTATGGTGGATATTTTGAATATGATACCATTAGAAAATATCCACAACTTATTCAAATATTAAAAGATAAAAATTTATTCATTCCTTTTAGACAAAGAAATGGAGAATACATTGATGGAAGAATTATAAACTCACGTGGATATAGTGAATTAGAGTTAATATTAGCATATGGAAATGAAAAATTCTTAGAATTATGTGCTAGATATGGTAGCTATCTAAAAAACATTCCAAAGTATCTTTATGGGGAAGTATTATTTATAGATGGCAAATATTATAGACTTAATAATTTGTCAAAAAAGTTAGAATTTAATGATATTATTAATATAATTGATGATATTATTGCTAAAGAGTGTAAAAATGGTAATTTGTTATATGATGATGATGTTGCACCAGACTTCTTAAAAGAAAAAAGTCCTGAATTATTTTTAAGTGAAGATGCTCCTAGTGAATTAAAGATGCGTTTTTATTCTTATGGTCATATAAAATTAGACTTTTATAATTTACAGAACCACAAAGAATGGTTACCTTATCTTAAAGGCAAATCAGTTAAAACAGCATTAATTAAAGGTTCTGATAGACCTGTTTATTTCCAAGGTTATTTTGCATGTTTTGGAGAAGAATTAGGAATAGAACTTGGAATAAAAAAACCTGAAACAGTAACTTATATGATTAATTCTGAAAAAATAAATGTAATGTGGGAATGGTATATTAAAACTGGAAAAAAATTTATTCCAGATTATGTTGTGATGAATAATTTTAGTTTAGAAGAAGCGGATAAATTTTTGTCATCAGCAAGTAACTGGAGTACTTTAATGAAGATAGAAAGATTTGCTAAAAATTCTGATGCAAGAGATGCATTATTAAAACTAGCATATTCTTTTGGAGTTTTTGATCATGATCAAAAGGGACTTAAGAAATTAATAGATTTACTTAGCTATATTCCAAGAAAAATTGACGTGCAAGATGAAGATGTTATAAAAAAAGTAGACAGTATTATAGATTTGAATAGTGCACGAAATAGCTGGATTAATCCTAAAATGCCACCTGATTACAAAGAAAAAGCAGTAAATGATATGATTGATTATATGAGAAAAATGTGTGTAAGTTCAACAATTACAATTACTATTGGCTATAAAGAACTGTATGACTTATTTATTGCAATTAAAAATGAAAAAGTTAATGTGGATTTTGCTAAGCCTATATTTTCACAAATATATAGAAAGAATGATGATGGTTCATACTCTTTAACAATTAATCCGCAAAATTATCCCAAAACAGCTGAGGCCATTAGATCAACACTAGAAAAATTTTCAGAATTGTCACTTATGTCTCCTAGTAGAATTCATCATTATATTGGTGGGTTTAAACTAGAATATGACCCTGAATTTAGAGAATTTTTCTTGAAAAACTACGATACTATTATGAGTGATAGTAAGTATTTATCTCAGATTGCTATAATACAAAGAAGATTTAAAGAAATTAAAGCTGTATATTCA
>JAFRQT010000027.1 GCA_017428485.1 Bacilli bacterium
AGTATTGTTTTCCTTTTGTATAATCAGTATTATCATACCATCCTTTGAATGTATATCCACTTCTTGTTGGTCTACTCTTACTTATTGTTGGTAATGCCGAATTATACTGAACACTTAAACTTCCTGTTTGACCACTACTTCCTCCATTTAAGTTATATGTTATACTATATGTTCTTATTTTCCATCCTGCATATAATGTTATGTCACTTTTTCTATTATATGTTCTTACTGACTTTCCATCTGCTCCATAGTATTTATTTCCTTTTGTATAATCACTGTTATCATACCATCCTGTAAATTCATATCCTGTTCTTGTTGGTGCACTTGCACTTATATTTGGCATATTTTTTCCATACGCTATATAAACAATACTACTTTGTCCTCCAGTACCTCCATTTACATTAAATGTTATTTTGTATTTTGTTTCAATTACTGGTTCTGGTTTTGGCTCTGGTTCTACATAAGATGTGTCCTTTTCCCATCCTGCATATAGTATTAAATCATTCTTTTTATCAAATAGTCTTACAGAATCACCATTTACATCATAATATTTTATCCCTCTAGTATAATCTGAGTTATCATACCAGCCTTTAAATATATAGCCATCTCTTAATGGTTTTGTTTGACTTATCTTTGGCAGTGTTTCTTCATATTTAATCTCAAATGATTTAGATTGCCCACCTTTTCCACCATTAGCATTGAATATCACTTTATACTTTATTTCTTCAACTATTGGTTCTGGCTCTGGTTCTGGTTTTTGTTCTTCTTTTTTTTCTGACCAGTATGCATATAATATTGTATTTTCTGTAAAATCTTTATCTAAATTTACTCTATTTCCATTTGAAGGAGCATCATACCATCCTATAAACTCCTTATCCTCACATAGTGGCATAGTAAAAGTACAGTTTATTTTATTATCCAATACACTACAAGAATAATCACTTACTCCTGGACAATTATAATCAAATGTTACTTTTACATTTTCACATCCATATAATATTAAACACATTATTGATATAAATAATATACTTAAATATTTCTTCATATTACACTTCCTATTATTACATATTAAGTATACAAAATTTATTATATTTATGCAAATAAAAAAGCACTTTTTAGAGTGCTTATTTTTCTTTTTTACTATCTAGTTTTTTTTCTATTTCTTTTACAACTTTTAATGCTTGTCTTCTTACATCATCAGTTGCTTTTTCTACTACTGGAGTTCCTTTTTCAATTGCTAGTTTGTATAACTCTTCAGCTTTAGCTTTGATTTTATTAGCTTGTTCTAATGCAACTTCTTTTACCTTTTCCTTATCTAAAGATGCTAGTTCAGCTTTCAAAGTTTCTGCTTTATAAAGAAGTTCATCTTTAACTTCTGCTAAGTCAACATCTTTAATTTTTACAACTAAATCATCAACTTTTTTCTTTAATACCTTTCTAGTGTTTTCACCTTTGTCTGGTGCGAATAAAACTCCTAGTCCAGCACCCAAAGCAAGTCCTCCAATAAATTTTGCTAATCCAGATTTTCTACTCATCTTCATCTTCCTCCAAATCTTTCATTTTTCTTTTAAATATTTTGCTAATCAAAGCACCAACTCTACTGATAATTGTCTCACCAAGTACTGCTACCTTATCACTAGCAAAATCAATAACACTAAATACTCTATCAAGAGTTTTCACCTTAGCTGTAACATCATCTACTAATGCATCAATCTTATTAAGCGCAAGTATTAATTTTATTCCAATAATAATTGCAACTACTAAGAATATTATTAATAATATGTAAATTACTATTGGTAATATACTACTAAGTGATCCCATATTTTATTCCTCCTTATCATCATACATAGAATCAATTAAGTTAAATAAATCATGTTCAAGTGTACTATCAGTCATAGTTTTATCAACTTTTTCTTCTTCATCTTCATCATCAAAATGCTCTATTTCTAGTTTGTCCTCAAGTTCACCAACTGATACATCACTATTTGTAGTACTTTCAATTTCGTTAATTATATCTTCTATTTTTGTTGGTTTCTCTTCAAGAGTTTCGATATCATCATCAATTTTTTTCACTTCTTTACTAATAGTTTCAGGAGTGATTTTATTCATTGAATTTAGTGTATCTTCAAGTTCATCTTCAAGAGTTCCATAAGCTTTTCTTCTAACTGAATCATAGTCTCTAGCAGGAGTTTCTATTTCTTTTACTGGTTCTGGTTGTTTACTTACTACTTCTTCTTTTTTATAGTCCTTATCAAGAATACCATATATTGGTGAAATGATTGGACTAGGTTTAAATACTCTAGGTTGTTCTAATTGAACTGAAGGAGCATCAAAAGTAGTATCAGGTTTAGATTTATTTTCAGTGTTTAACACATTTCTTCTAGAAGGAAACACTTCTTCTTCATCATCTAATTCAGTAAAATTAAATTTTCTTTCATTTCTGAATAAATCTCTATCACTAAATGTATCCTCTAATTTTTTTTCTGGAATTTCTTCTTTAATATCTTCAACAGGTTCTGGTTTTATAACCTTGATTTCCTCAATTTTTGGTTTTTCAACTTCACTTTTAATTTCTCTGTCAACTTTTTTCAATTCTGCTTCTGGTTCTTCTATAACTTCTTCATCATAAAAGATATTTTTTAGTTTACTAAAAACACCCATTTTGAAAGCACCTCTTTCTTCTATTCATCCTCTTTGATATATTCAAGAACATTCTTGTTGTTATTTTTATTTTCAGGTTCAGGTATAGAATATACATTTTCAACTATATCAGTATTATCATCAACAACATTTCTTTCAATTACCAAATCATTATATTTAATTGAACTTAAAATCATTGTACTTCTTGATACTGCGTATTTTAAATCTTTTTCTTTTACCTCTACCTCTATTATAGCATAATTATAGCACAACTCAACAAAAAAGTTATCATTATTTTTGGTTATCTTTAAGTATCCTTTTTTACCATTTTTCTCAAATTCATAATATTTAAAATCATCAAGTCCATGTTCCGTAGACATATCCTTTTTATAATGATAACTTACCACATCAATATACATATAGTATAAATTACTTCCAGATAGTAAAATTTGATTATATCCATCATCTTGATATAAACTAAAATTAATTGGCAAATAATATTTATATCCAACACTATTAACATTGCTTAAATTGTTTTCACTAAGATTCATATTAATTATTTCTTCATATGACATATCATTTATACTTAGTGCGCATCCAGTTAAAAAGAATAAACATATAATTATAATAATCTTTTTAAACATATTTTTATCTCCTACTCATTAAAATTATAACAAAATTTTTATTTTTTAACAACATATATATAATTTATGTTCTTTCCATTTTTAATAAATTTATCTTCATATTCTGTTGTTATTGTGTCTATATAATTAGTGTCAGTTTTTATTATTTCATATCCATTTTCTTCAAATGATATAAGAGAATATTCATATAAGTCATCATTATCTGTCTTCATTTGAATCTTTTTATCATTTTTAAATAATAATTCATATTTATCTAAAAATTGCTTGGAAGTTAATCTTCTTTTTTCATGTCTTTTTTTAGGCCATGGATCAGAAAAATTAAGATATATTTTATCTATTTCCTTATCAAATACTTCATTTATATTTAATGCATCAAAACAAATTAGTTTAAGGTTATTTATATTTATATTTTCAAGTAATTTAACAGCATTTACTAGTGGACTATCATATTTTTCAATTCCAATATAATTAATATTGGGATTTTCCAAAGATTTTCCAATGATAAATTTACCTTTACCAGTGCCTATTTCTATTTCAATTGGATTGTTATTATTAAATAATTCTTTCCATTTACCTTTATATAACATTGGTTCCTTTATTAAATATGGTGAAGATGCAATAATAACATCTGCATTTTTAATGTGTTTTAATCTCATAATATAATCATTCCTTGCCAGAATATTATACACTAAATTAAATGTTTTGTCATATATTATCATAGGTGAAAATATGAAAAATAGAGATATGTTTTATCAAAATATAAATCAAGGATATAATAACCCAGGTATGTTTATTCCTCCCAATGGATATAATATGAATTCTCAAATTCAAGCATACGGCCCAAATATAAATCCTTATATGTATCAAAATCCAAATTTAACTAATGAACAAATGGGATATTATGATGAAAATAATGAATTAAATGAAAGAATTAATAAATTAGAAAGACAAGTTAAAAATTTAGATACTAGAATTCAAAAATTAGAAAACACTTCAAATGAAGTAAGTGATAATGTTTATATGATTTAAAAAAAGAAGAATTAATTCTTCTTTTTTATTGTTCCACAAAATATACTATGTCAACTATATCCCTATTATCATATAGATTTCCTGGTCCATATAGATTTGTACTTCTAGATTTGTAGAAGAAACTAGTTGATCCCCCACTATCTAAACCATATGCATATTTACAACCTAATTCTAGTAATAAATCTAATTCTTGGTGGTATGATATTGCTCCATGAGCTTTATCTCTAGCTGCAGTCGCACTAGAAAATATTGCAAAGTTATTTAAATCAAATTGGCATAAAGACATAACCATATTAATACTATCCCAATCACCAGGACTTGATGCGTTATACCCGCTTTTTCCATCTTTTATTAGCGGTTTAAACCATCCAAAAGTATATTTTACTTTATCTTTTAAAATTTGTTTTTTAACTTTTTCTGCTTTAGCTAAGTCTTTACTATTACCCATATGATAATCTTTTAATATTCCATCGCTTGCAAGACCATAGTGTCTCTGATGGAACCAGAAAGTATTTGGATCATACCTAATTACTTTTCCTTCATTTATAAACAAATTAATTCTTGGCTGTCCATTCCATGTTTTAGGTGGATTGCTACTTCCCCATGGTATCATGGCACTTGCATTTACTCCTACAAGACCTTTTTTAGAATATCCTTTTGATTTAATTTCATGTTTCATTATAGCTTCACTTTTTTGTCTTTTATGAGTTCCATCTTCATTTGTTTCAGTCATTGCGACTCTCATTTGATTATATGCATCTTTTACCCAAATATATGTTGTTCTATGATACCTTGTTGTTTGTTCAATATAATATTTTAAAGTTGGACTTTCAAAAGAACAATATTCGCCAACATTCAAGAATGGCATTTTATTATAAACTCCACCACTCGTTTTACTTGAACATTCTCCAGCATATTTTGAAGTTGGTTTTCTTGCTGTATCATTAGTTGATAATGGAATTGCCCACTTAGCTTTTAATTCTAAAACTCCATCTTTAATACCATTATCACCATTATGAAGATTCCATGTTCCACTTTGCTTATTTTTCCAAACTTTGTTTGTTGGATCAACCCATCCTGCAAATTTTCTATATGTTTTAGAACAAGTATTATTATTTAATGTATAAGTCTGTCCCACTTTTACTTTTTGATTAGCAGGTGCAGTACCAGATCCACCATTACAATTATACTTAATTACATAATTTGCTGGATCTGCTTTCCAGTTAACTCTTAGTATAATTGTACAATCTTTTTTAGATAAATCACATCCTCCAAATTTAGCAAGTTCAATTGCACTATATACTAAGTTTTGATTTATTTCTGTCTTTGTACTTCCATTAACAATGACATATTCTTTTGTTTTTTCTGCATAGTGGCCAGCATAAGTCCAATTCATATATGCGCCATTATAATCTACAACTCCAGCAGATGGTAATGCTGATCCATATTTAATAGTTTGTTCAAATATTTTTCCAGTACTCTTAAGTGTTGCATAGCCATCACTATTGACACCATAAGTATCATACTTTGGTGTATTCCATGTGCCACCATTTCCATAATATTGAATATATAATGTATATGTATCTTTTTTCCATCCGGCATATAATGTTGTTCCATTACTTTTATCATAACTTCTTGCTGATGCATTTTTATTTGTATAGTATTGTGTACCTTTTGTATAATCAGCATTATCATACCATCCCATAAATGTATAATCAGTTCTTGAAGGCAAATTAGATGTTATACTTGGCATTGCACTTCCAAGTACTGCATTAACTGTACTTGGAGTTGTTCCACTTCCTCCATTTATATTAAATGTCACTTGATATGTCTGTACTACTACTACTTTACTCCATCCTGCATATAGAGTTAAATTTGAAGTCTTATCATATGTCCTTACTGCTACATTATTTTCATTATAATATTGTTTTCCCTTTGTATAGTCAGCATTATCATACCATCCTTTAAATGTATAATCAGTTCTTGTTGGTCTACTCTTACTTATTGTTGGTAATGTACCATTATATGAAACATTTAAAGTCCCACTTTGACCTCCAGTTCCATTATTTAAGTTAAATGTTATCTTATATGTTCTTATTTTCCACCCTGCATATAATGTTATATCACTC
>JAFRQT010000028.1 GCA_017428485.1 Bacilli bacterium
AATATTATTTATTTTTTATTTATTTAATATAAATATTATATTAATTAGTATGGAAATATAAATTTTTGAATTAATTTAATAAGCAGGCTCATCTAAATCATGTGGTTTAATAACATCATCTATTTTAAGAATCATTTTACAGACTTGAGTGGCCAATTGAAATTGTTGTTTTTTAGAAAGATATCCCTCATAAACTCCTTGAGACATCATATTAAAAGTACCATTTTTAGAGCAATCAACTCCTAAACAAGGATTATTTTCTTTAATTTGTTTAGCCTTTAAATTAGCTAAATATTCAATTCCATTATACCCACTATTTTCAGCAAGTGAAATTGGAATTACTTCTAAAGCTTGAGCAAAAGCCCTAATAGCATATTGATCTATAGAAGGTGTATTGTCTGCCTTTTCTGCAACACTTAATGAGCAAGATACTTCTGTTGCCCCACCTCCATATACAATTGTAGGATCTTTTATCATATTTCTAACTACACATAAAGCATCATGTAAGCATCTTTTAGCTTCATCTACAATAATAGAAGAACCACCTCTCACCAATATTGTCACAGCCTTTTTAGTTGGACAATCTTCTATAACAATCATTTTTTCATTTTTTGTTCCAATATTTATTTCTTTAACTTCACGTGCTCTTCCTAATTTTTCTTTTTTTATATCTTTAAAATTTGTAATTATTCTACCCCCTGTTGCTAATGCAATTTGTTCTATTTCAGCTCCTCCTACCCATCTTACAGCTGGTAAATTATTATGCATTAATAGATGATTAGCTTCATCATCAAATCCCCATTGGCATATAACAAAATTAGCCCCACTTTCTTTTACATTTTTTATCATATCTCTAAAATAATTTTGTTCTGTTTCATATAATTTTTTATATTCTTCAGCACTTTTAATATCTATATTATATTTACTTTTTGGTTTTGGTGGCTCAAAAGGAATATTTAAAATGCATATAGAAGCATCTGATACTTTTTTACTCATTTGGGGATGACTCATTTCTTTATCTATAACTATTCCTTCTATTAATTGAGTCTCTTCTAAACTTCCTCCTACTTTTCCTTCTACTTTTATCATATCAAAATTTACATCTTTTCTTGATTGATCTGCAACTGCCATTATTGCATTTACAGCTATCTCGGCAAATTTATCCTGATATTTAGATACAACTTTAGAGCATAAAGCAGTTTTTGCAGCCTTCTTTAAATTTTCAAAATTATTTTCTTTATAATTAATTTCATTTTTAATTGTTTTTAAATGCTCGACTGCATATTCACAACCTTTGTCAAAACCTTCTATTATTTGTAAAGGATGTAATCCTTTATCTAATAATTTTTGGGCTTGTTCTAATAAAGCTCCAGCTAAAATAACAACTCCAGTTGTTCCATCTCCTGTTTCGTTATCTTGAGATTTTGATAATTCTACTAATAATTTTGCTATTGGATGTTCTACATTCATATTTTCTACTATTGTAGCTCCATCATTTGTTACTGTGACATCTCCATCTTTACTAATTAACATTTTATCCATACCTTTTGGACCAATTGAGCTTCTAAGAGCATTTGCTACTCCACATGCAGCTAATATATTAGACTATAATATAATGTTTTAATACATAAAAATTATTTAGTCTTACTCTATATGCTTCTACACCTTTTAATCTTTCTTTTGTATTTGTTGCATCAAAGAGAATAATGGGTCTTCCATACTCATCTATTAAAAGACTCATATTTAATAATAATTTTTATTTAAATTTTTAAAGATT
>JAFRQT010000002.1 GCA_017428485.1 Bacilli bacterium
TAAAGATATATAAAACTAGAGATGGCAAAACATAACAAAAATATATTAAATGAAAAATTTAAAATAACTTTATTATTTTTTTGTTTAATACCTTTCATATCTACTTCAATAGAATGGGTAGACTATAAAGCTTCAACTAATACAGCAGAATATACTCATACTAATGGAGATAGAATACAAACTATAGGATTAACATATGATTCACTTCCATTTTATTTGAAAATTACAGTAACCCCTGGAGAGAATACTATTACTCCACTAATGTGTGTTTCTAATTCAGATTCAAATTGTAAAGATGATAGAATAGCTTTTGGTAGTGGCGGAGTTGGTGATTCAACATCTGTATATCTTAAAAAAGAACAAATAGATGATTCTGATAAAGAACTTTTTGTCTTAGTAACTTGTGAAGAAGAAAAATGTAGTTATAAAGTTAAATTTGAAGGTGGGCAAGCTGCAGAAATTAATGTTAATTCAGTTTTTTCTTATGTAGTTTCAAATGAAAATAGAGTTATGAAATTTCAAGTAATGGGGGAAGCACAAGATGGAAGTTATTTAACTATCGGTGTCGAAGGAAGTCCTTCTGTTCAACTTAATATAGAAGTAGATGATCCTGAATTAGACTTTCCATCGTATTATTTAGACAATGCTAGAATTGCTACTTTTCCCTTAAATAGTGTTGGAAATAGTAATATTTTAGGAGTATTTGAAGTTAGAGGAGCAAATCCTGGAGATTATTTAACTCTTAATGTTCATACAGTAGTTTATAACACAGCTCCTGATAATTTATTATATCCTAATGGTCCTACTATTATGGGTGTATTAAGTATGCAAGAAGGATATTTTAGAGAAGAATGCTTCCCAATGAGTATTTTGGTTTCAGAAAAATATTCAACTGTTAATAAATATTATTTAACAGGAAAAATATATTCTAAATATGGTTTATTTTGGTTAGGTGATAAAGATGGAATGTATATGGATACAGATGAAAAAGAAATTACTGATGGATTACTGTTTCATTTAATAGAAAATAATGGAGAAAAAAGATCTGTTTGTTTTGAATTTTCTTATGAATCTATAGTAGAAATGGGTTATGTTGCTTATTCTATATCTATTTTAGAAATGACAAAACTTGAATCAATCTATAATTATTATCCACCTCAAACACTTGGAACAGTCAATATAAGAGCGCTTCCAAGAGGAGGAATAGCTGTTTTTCATTCAGGTAAAATTGAAACAAGTGATAAAAGAGTGACATTTAATATGTATAATAGAAAAGGTGTTGTTGATATGTATGTTACTAGATGTTCAACATATCCAAATTGTATATATGATAAAAAGGCAATTGAATCATTTAATAAGCCAAAAAGAATAAGTAGAATGACAATGTGGGATTTTGAAATAGATAAAACATATAAAGCTATAGATTATGATAAACAAGTAATGATTGTTTATTGTAAAGATGATGATGAAGATAATAAAGGATATTGTGAATTTGAAACTTCTTTTGATATTGCAGGAAAACAAATAACATTAGTTGAAGGTGAACAATATTCTAAATATGTCTTAAAAGAAGATAAAGGTGAATTTAGAATGGACTTCAAAGGAGGAATGAAAATTCAAAGACTTACTATTGATATTATGATATATAGTGGAGATGTTTCATTTGATGTTCAAGGATTTAATAATAAATTAGGAAAAAAAGTAAAATTAGAAGATGAAGAAATTGAAATAACACATTATAAATATTATCTTTCAAATAAAATATTTTATCATTTTAATTTTGCTCAACTTGCCTATGATGAAATGGATATATCATATAAAGCTGAACTTAATTCATTTTTTACAATTAAATATGAAATTAATCCCTATAATTTAATACAATTAGAAGAAAAATTAGTTTCGGATGAAAGTTATTTAGTCCAAATTGATCCTACTACTACAGAAAAATATAAAAAAGTATTTTTACCAAATTATAGAATAAAAGGAGAACAACCATTTTTAGCAAACTTTTTCGCTCTTAACTGTGAATTCCAAGTAACTAGAAAGGAAAAAGAAGATTCTGATGAAGAAAAAGAAATAAGTTTCTTTGATGGATATGCACAAGAAATTATTACAAAAGATACAGTAGGTTATACTTCAAAATCATATAATTATACAATAAGAATAACTGAACCGGATTTATCTAATTACAATCATAAAATGTGCATGCTATATGTAGCTGGATATGAAGCTCCAGATACTCAATCAAAAACAGAAATTGTAGTTGCAGAAAATGTAAATCAACAAGTAATTTTTAATAATGATTTTAAAAGTATCAGATTTTTATATCCTCATTCAGATCCTGAAAAAGATTTAGCTATTTATGTTAATATTATTGATGAAGCTTATTATATTGTAAAAATATATTTCAATAGTGAAGATAATGCATTTAAAGAATTTACAATTACAAGAAGCAAAATATATTATCTCTCAGGAAATGATATAACTAGTCGTTGCACAAGAAATACTTTATGTAGAGTTATTGTGGAAGCTACTTTTGATAAAAATATAGCTTCTAAACCTTCTACTGAAGAACCAATGATTGAAATTACTATAAGGCAAATTAAAAATATTCCTAGTTATTTACAAAAAAGTCAAGCTAAAAAAGATTTTACATGTGGTGATAACTTTTATTATTTATATACTGATATAGGAAAAAATGAAATTGGAGAAGTTTCAATAAATTTCTTAAGAGATTTTGGTAAAATTTGGGGGAAAATTGTAAGAAAAGACCAAACTACTCCAGAAGCAGAAGCTAATTGGAGAGGAATATATAGAATGCCCTCTGAAGATTGGGAAGATTCATTAGAATATAATGGATATATTAAAAAATTTAAAGTTAATCTTGAAGATACTCAAGATTGTATTGAAGGATGCTATTTATTATTATCTATTCAAGTTTCTCAAATTGGTGATTATGTTGAAGATTATAAATTTTATCCATTTTCTATTATTACAAGAATTTCTCCAAATAATATGGCATATACAGATATTCCTAAAGTTGTTATCCAAGTAAATGAATTTATTGTTGGAAATGTCGATATCGCTGAAAATGAAAGAATTTATCAATTTTATGAAGTTTGGCTTACACATGATTCATACAGAGTAGATTTTGATTTCCAATCTGAAGTAGCCGGTTTATATATTAATTTAGGAGGGTCAAGACCAACAACTAAAAATTCAGACTTTAAATTATTACCTCCTGGAAGAGATTCAATTTTATCTATTGATAAATATAGTATTATACAAAAAGCCCAAGCCAAAAAAATAAAAATTCCAAATGAAAATTCTTTACAAGATATAAATTTAGTAATTGGTGTATGGACAGATAAAACAGATTCAGTAGATACAGAAGTATTTTCATTAAGTGTTCGTTTACCTTCTGATGACGTAACTTTAGATATTGTTGAAGTAAATACTGACCAAAAAATTTTATGTAGCCCAAGATATTTAAATGATAATCAATTTCGTTGCTTATTTATGATAACATACGATGATCAAGATGTAGAATTAGATATGCCATTACTTGTCCATGCTGCATCAGTAAATCAAAGTGCATTAACATATTTCCATGGAAGCTTTATAGAAAGAGATTATTATGATCATTATGAAGTTGAAACTTTAAGAAGAATGACTCCAACGTCAGAAACTGCTGCATATAGTACTCAAAGAGATGATATTGACTATATTTATACAACTTTAAAAAGCTCTTCAGGACAGCAAAAATATTACTTTTATGTTAATGTTATAACAGATAAAGAAGATGATGTATTTATACTTACATCTATGCCAATGTTTAATGTTATAAGTCAAAGTGATATTGAATTTTATCCTAATCCAACTACGGAACAATTATTATCAGTTTCAGAAGATAAAAATTTAATATTAAAATTCTTTACAAGTTCAAGTCTTATAGTTAATATTGTAACTTTAGGAGGAGAAGCAGAAGTAGTATGGGCGGATGATGAAAATAAAATATTCAATTTAAGAGGAAGAGGTGATAGATTATCTTTGACATCAGGAGTTACTTCAGATAAAATAATTATTAGAAAAAGAAAAACTGCAAATAGTTTAACTGCTCAAGATGATCCAGGATTCGTATTTTATGTATCATATTATATAAGAAATCCTGAAGTAAACTTTGATGAAGTTCAATATGGAAAATCTTTAGAACTCTCTTATAGAGAAACAGATTTACCTGTTTATTTATATAGTAAAGTTGGTGCTTATTTCAACGATTTAAATATTGCTGTTACATTTATGGATTCAGAAATAGATAATGAAGGAGAATTATCTACATCTCCTTTATCAGTTAAAGCTGCTCTTGCTAAAGAAAGTACTGTATATAAATCTAAATTAAATCCAGAATTATCTCCTTCTTTAGAAAAATCTGTATTTGGTGTTTATGATCCTGCACTTAAAACAGCCATTGTTTTCTTATCTAGTGTTATTATTAGAAGTTTTAATATAAGAGTAGAAGATAATCCTACTTTATATTTAGCAATGGAAAAAAGTGAAGAATTTTCTGATAAAGTTTATTCCAAATTTAATATTGAAGCACAATTTAGTAAAGTAAATGGCGCACTTATTCCTGTTGAAAAAACATTTAATTATGGAAGGCATACTGGTTATTATACTAATTATTATAGATTAAAAAATGAAAAAAACAAAAAATATATGGTTATAGAGCTTTCTTTTAATTCAAATTACCTAGAATTTGCGGTTAATCAAGCTATTTCAAGATTAAATATGACTAATTTAATTATTAAATCAGAAAAAGCAAGAGGAAAAATCATTTTATTATTAGATACTTCAATAACTAAAGCAGAATTTATAGTTTTAAATATATATAGAAAAGATAATGAATATAGAACTCTATTTTTATATAATTATGCATTTAAATATATAAATATTAATAGTGAAGACGAATTCAAAGATTATCAAATATTGAATAACGATGATAAATTAACTTATACTGAAAGCAAAGAGGGTGATGATGATGTTATTGATTGTACTTTCAATAGAATTGATATAGATAGAGAAAAAGCAAATATTACATATTTCTTTAAAGTTGTTGAAAATTTAACTCTTATTTACGAAGAAGAAGTTCAAACTATTGCAGTAAGTCAATCACCTTATTATACTGTTTATAAAAGAAATCCACCAGATAATAGTGGTAAAATCACTTTAAGAGCAAAAGGAAAACTATCAAATTGGGCTTACTTACAAGTTATTGCTCAAATTCAACAAGATACTATTTTAGAATATGTTGCATATAAAGGTGAAGTACAAATAAGAAAACCACCTAAAAGTAGTAGTAGTGGAAGCTCAGGACCTAGTACTACTGTATTCCTTATTGTAGCAGGAATATTATTATTATTAATTGGTGGACTTGTTGTTATTGTATTTATTTTCCAACAAAGAAATAAAAGCTTATTAAATCAAGTAAAACATGTTTCATTCCAACAAAATACAGCAAGTGGTAATGCTGATCCTCAATTATTATTAAAAAATAGTAATCAATCTGAACAATCACAATAAAAA
>JAFRQT010000029.1 GCA_017428485.1 Bacilli bacterium
AATAATAGTAATAATATTCTTATTATAGGACTATATGTATTTTTGCTTAAAAATTCTATATAAAAATATAATTGAATTAACAATATAGATAAACAATATAAAATAATAGATATTACTTTATTTTTCATATTATTTCATCATCTACTATTTGATAGAACAAAAAAACTCTAACACTAAAAGATTCTTTTTTAATTAAATACATTGTACCTCCTACAGATTATCCAATTTAATTAGTTCATCATTATTAGATTTAGGTTCTTTTAAATTAATAACTTCTGCATTATATTTTCTTTTTAATAATTCAGTTGCTTTATTTTCTTTACCACTTCCACTATATAAAACAAATGTAACATTTTTAGAAGTTAAATCAATTTTATCAAGTAAACTATTAATTGGGCTAGAAAGTTTACTATTCCATATTGGAGAACCAATAATAATTTTATCATATTTATTTAAATCAATACCAAATTCTTCAATTTTATCTTTATAATTAATTGATGCTTTAAAACCACCAACTATTATAGATAGTATTTTATTTTTAGGAAGAGGCTCATAAGTAAAAATACTATATGAATTAAATCCTACTCTTTTTAAATAATTAGAAACTGTATCTCCATTACCACTAAGACTATAATATATAAATATTTTTTTCATTTAACTAACTCCTTTAACAACGCCTCTAATTCATAAAGCATATTGTCTATATCATTATATTTAATTAATTTTATATTTTTATTTCCTCTTATCATTGCAGTTAAATTTGTATTTTCATCATATATACATATTATTTGTTTATTTAAACTTTCTGCATATGCAATTTCATATCCGACACCCAGTGATGGTGTGGACGCTTCCGCAACTAAAATATCACATTCTTTTATCCAATTAATATCTCTTATATAAATATCTTCTTCAGAATTGTTTTTTTCAATTTCGAATACGTTAGGAGAAGCAACGTGCTTATCTAATACGTTTCCATATTTATTTAATATTTTATTAATTTCAATAAATACATTTAATTTATTTCTACCACTTCTGATAGATCCAGCAAAATAAAATTTCATATTACTCTCCAGTTTTAACTTTTAATTTTTTTATATAAATTATGATAAATATAGCATCTAAAACAGGCAAACTTATACATAATATACGAGCAAAGACATTCATTATATCAAAATATGATGGAATCAATACTAAGTTTGCTAAAAATTTAGTAATTAAAAATATTAAATTACTTTTTAAAATAGGATAATCTTTCCTAGACAAATAAAATAACCAAAACAATTCGCCTATAATTGCTATTAGATATCCATACGAAACAATATATAGTTTGTATACTATAAAATACATTGATATAGTAGTCATAAATAATAATGACTCAAAATATATTATAATATCTATTTTTTTATACTTATATTTTATAAATAAAATAGTAAAAATTATTTCACAAACAAGCCATAAAATATAAATGTTGACAATATAATTAAAGTGAAATGAGCCATAATATAGTTTCATTATTATATAAGATATTTCATAGGATATAAATATAATTTGTGTAATTGGTGAAATCATTACGTATTTCTGTTTAATTGATATTATTATACAAATAATATATGTTAATAACCAAAAAATACACATTATCCTTTCAAGAAGTATTTGATATTCTGCCATATTATACTACCTCATTTCTTAATTGACTACTAACTTTTTTATTTTCTAGGTATTAGTCTTCTTCTTAAAATATTTTCTGTAGTTAAATTCTTAGGTACTTTATTAATACTTACTGGTCTATAAAGAACTAATTCTCTTTTACCATTTAATATCTCTTTTGTGTGTGATACATAATATCCAATTGGGAAATGATGAATATTATATTCAATTTCATCTTCGAGTGTTTCCTGAGCGTTGTCAGCAATATATTTAGTATTAGTTATATTAGTTACTATGCCCAACCATTCTTCATCAGAATATTCTAATTCTTTGATTTCTTCTAAATCTATAGGAAAAAGCATTATTTCAAATAAATCTATTCCCATTTTTCCATCATCAATACCTTTAGATATTGTCAAACACAAATCAGAAGGATCAACATCAAAATTATAATAAATATTAGGTTCATTTTTACTCATAAATCTATGAGTTTTTGGTACCTCTAAAACATCATTTCCTTTTTGCAATTCAATTTCATTTCTTATGGCACAAATTGCATCATCAGGAATTCCTTTTAGAAATTCTACTATTTCTTTTCCTTTTTTTCTATCTGCTTTAACTATATACCATAGTGAAGCATCATATTCTTTATTAAATATCATAAAACCCTCCGATTTATATTCTACAATAAAGTACTAATTATTTCAAACAATGATACTTTATCTTTTTAACCCTTTTAAATATTCTTTTTCATCAGCTGTTATTCTATAACTTTCAATAGATTTTTGAATAGTTTTATTATGCGTCCATTTATCTAATATATTATTTTCAATTATTTTAATAGTTTCATCATATTTTTTAGCAAGAGATGTTGCGAAAAACCATGCTTTCATCATATTTACATAGTATTCTTCTGATTTAATATTACATACTAAGTCTAAATATTCTATTTTAAATTCATTATCTAAATAATATTGCATAAGCATTCCTATTCCAAAACGAATAGTATATGTTTTTTTAGATTTAATCCATTTTTTAATATATTTAATTAAATCATCTTTATGTTTTTTAAATACTTTGGGAGACATTTGATCACAAGTAGCCCAATTGTCTACAAATGGTAAGAATTTATTAATATAATTTATACATTCATCATAATTTTTAATTTCAGAAATAATAAATACATGCAATTGATTTTCATCAAAGTATTTATGAGGTAAATCATTCAAAAAAGAAGAATAATTATTTTCTTTAACCATTCTTTTAGCAAGATTTCTAAGTTCAAAAGTACGCACTCCAATTAAAGAATTAATATCTATATTTGGAACCAATTTAGCTTGAAAATCTCTATACTTTTTATCTTGTAATTTAAACAATTCTTCTCTTATTGTATTCATAATTAAAACTCCTTTAAAATATAATTTAATTCTTTCTTCCAACGTTCTATATTTTTATTAATAATATTATTATCTATTTTTCCATATAGTTTAGACAAATTTTGAATTTCTTTTAAGCATAAAATAACTGAATCTATATATACTTCTTTTTTATCTATATTTAATTTATCTAAAATATCTAAAGAATGATGAACTCTACTAAACATCAGAAAACATGTTAAATCATAAAATTCAGGTTTATAAGAAATATATTCCCAATCAATAAATTTAATTGTATTCTTGTCTATCATTATATTAGTTAATATTAAATCTCCATGAGCAATAACAATATTTGAAGGCTCTAATGATAAAATATTATATAATGAAACTATTTTATTGTAAGTAATTTTAGATAAATATGGTTTTGATTTTTCTAAATATTTATCTAACTTCTCTTTTCTATTATAATTTTTTTCTAATTTATAATTTATTTTAATATTTCTAATATTAAGAACATTTTTAGCAATTTCTATTCTTTTAATATTTGATAGATGTGAATTATAGTTGTTTCTTTGATTACTTAGAGTTTTACCATTTATTTTTTCAAGTATCATTACGCAATATTCATTAGTTACTAGTGAATCTAATATTCTTGGCAATATAATATTATTGTTGTTGTTTTTATATAATTTTATTTCTCTAACTAGATTATTAAAAAATAATTCATCTGTATTTTTACCAACTTTAGCAAAATATTTTTCATTTATAATAATACTTCTTTGTTTTTTATCAAGATTTTTATTTAATGTAATGATATCTTCCTCATTAAAATATTTTTTTAATATAGAAATAATTTCATTCATAATATTTCCTTTCTAATAAACATACACATTCTACATGTTTAGTTTTATTAAACATATTTACGCATTCAATACTTTTTAATATATAATTATTTAATAATTCAATATCTCTTTTTAATGTTTTAGGATTACATGATACATAAACTATCTTTTTTGTATCTAAATTATTTAATAAATTAATTACCTTACTAGATAAACCACTTCTAGGAGGATCTACTATTACCACATCATAACAATCATTTTTTAATATACTTGCATCACCACATATGAAATGAATATTATTAATATGATTTAATGATTTATTAATATTAGCATTTAATATTGACTCTTTATTTATTTCAATACCCGTTATTTCTTTAAAATTATCTTTTAGATATATTCCAATTGTACCAGTACCACAATATAAATCTAAAAGTTTATTTCCAGTACCAGCATATTCTTTTACTTTATTATATAAAAGTATCATATTTTCATAATTAACTTGAAAGAATGCATTTGGATAAATACTATATTTAATATCATTTATTTCTTCAACTATATAAGCTTTTCCATATATTAATTTATCATTTAAGTATATAGAATCTATATTATTATATTTAATTAAATCATCATAATTATATTTAAGAGTATTTCCATCTATTATAAGCATTGTTTCTCTATTAGTAACTCTAATTATTATTTCATCTAGATCACTTAAATTTTGACCTTTAAAATAGTTATAAATGTCATTAATTCTTTTATCTAAAAGTAAACAATTATTTATTTCAACTAATTCATTAGTTTTTTCACTAAAATAACCTATTTTATTATTTTTAATATGAAATGTAGCCTTATTCCTATAATTATATTCATTGTTAGTAAGAATTTCTTTAATATTACTTCCAAATAATTTATTTATTTCATTTAATTTTAACTTTTTTTCATAGTCAAAAGGTGTATGTAAAAAATTACAACCACCGCATTTATCATAACAAGAACATTTAATTTCTTGTCTAATTTTACTAGGTTTAATAATATTAATTATTTTAGCATTAGCAAATCTTTTATTTATATTTGTTATTTCTATTTCTATTTTTTCATCTTTTAAAGCATATGAAACAAATACTACAAAATTATTTATTCTTGCAATTCCATTTCCATTAGAATCATTATCTTCAATAATTACTGTATATTTATCTCCAATTTTCATAATATACCTCAAAAATATTATATCAATAAAAAATAGATATTTCTATCTATTCTTTTTTAAATTCATTAAATATTGATTCACCAATTCCAATAGTATTTTCAATTCCAAAATTGTCTAATATAGTAGCACCTATATCCGCAAATGTGCTTCTATCATCTAAATGTTTACCTTTTTTAAAAATTGGACTATATATTAATATTGGTACCATTTCACGTGTATGATCTGTTCCTTTATATGTAGGATCATTTCCATGATCAGCAGTAATAATTAATAAATCATCATTTTTAAGATTTTTAAGTAATATTGGTAAATAATAATTAAATTCTTCTAGTGCTTTTAAATATCCCACTCTATCTCTTCTATGACCATATAACATATCAAAATCATTTAAGTTAGCAAATAATAATCCTTTAAATTCACCTTTTGCAAAATCTATTAATTTCATCATACCATCAATATTATCTTTTGTTTTAATTTTAACTGAGATTGATTTATTATTAAATATATCTGATATTTTACCAATAGCAATAGTTTCAATGCCATTTCTATCAAGCAAATCTAGTACATTTAGAGGAGGATCTAATGCGTAATCATGTCTTTTTGGAGTTCTTGTAAATGCACCAGGTCTACCTATAAATGGTCTTGCAATAATTCTTGCTATTTTATATTCATCACCTTTAGTAAGTTCCCTTACTGTTTCACATATTTTATATAATTCTTCTACAGGAATTACATCTTCATGAGCTGCGATTTGTAAAACTGAATCAGCAGATGTATATACAATAATTGCACCAGTTTTCATATGCATTTCACCAAGTTCTTCAATTATCTGCGTTCCACTAGCGGCAATATTACCAATTACTTCTCTTCCTGTTGCTTGTTGTATTTTAGAAATGAGTTCAAGAGGAAATCCATTTGGATATGTTTTATATGGAGTCTTTTGAACTGCACCCATCATTTCATAATGTCCATTTAATGTATCTTTAGCTAAATTAATTGGTTTAGCTCTCATATAAAGTCCTCTTGTATTTTCTACATGTTTTCCAACTAGTTCAGTCATTCCTAATCTTTCTAGTACATCTAAATTATATGCATCTCCAATAGTGTGTAAAAATGTATTAGCACCAACATCATCATATTTTTCTGCATCTGGTGCTTCTCCAATCCCTACACTATCAAGAACAACTAAAAATACTCTTTTAAACATTTAAATCACTCTCCTTAGTACTTCTATTAAAATACTCATTATAACTATCTTTAACAAATTTATTAGCAAGATGTGTATATACTTCTGTAGTAATTACATTTTCATGTCCAAGTAATTCTTGAACACTTCTTATATCTGCTCCACATTCAATCATATGTGTCGCAAAACTATGTCTTAAAGTATGCGGTGTTATATCTTTATTAATATTTTTGCTTTTTGCTATTTTTCCTATTATTTTATATAATCCTTGTCTTGTCATTTTCGATCCATGATTATTTAAAAATAATATATCACTTATTCTTTTCCCCTCTACAAATAACATTGGTCTATATATTTTAATATATATGTCCAAATAATTAACTGCTATTTTAGATAAAGGAACTATTCTTTCTTTACTTCCTTTTCCAAATACATTTACTACCATATTAACAAGATCAATATTACTTACATCTAAATTAATAAGTTCGCTAGCACGTATTCCACTGCAATACATAAGTTCAAGTATAGCTTTATTTCTATAATCAAATGGCGTCTCTAAATTAATATCTAATAATTTATCTACTTCTTCTATTGACAAGTATTTAGGAAGAACTTTTTTTCTTTTTAAACATTCCACATCTTCACTTATATTTACAAATCCTTTAAATGATGATAAATATTTATAAAATCCTTTTATACTAGAAATTATTCTATTAACAGAGTTTTCATTGTATTTAGGTAATATTTCGATAATATAGTTATCTATATCTTTCTTATCAATATTAATAATATTTTTATTTATATAATCTAAAAAACATCTTATATCCCTTATATAAGACTCAACAGTGTTATCTGAATAGTTTTTATCAATACTAAGATATCTACTATAATCATTTATGTATTCTTTATTATCAATATCTATCATATTATCACATAATAATTATATAATAATTAGAATATTTTTTAAATATTATTTGCATCCTCTTTACACATTCTAGCCTTTTTATTATCAACTATATTAAATATTATTCCACCTAATATCATCGGAAAATAGTATGAAATAAATCTCCATAAAATTAAACTAGTAAGAACGATGCTTTCTGGAGCAAATAATATATAGTAGTTAACATAAGCATATTCCATACCTACACTACCTCCAGGTATTGGAACAAATGTAGATGATACATATGCTAACATAGTTAATATTATTGTATAAAATATATTAATATTAACGCTACTATCTATAGCAAGTATTATAAAATAAGGAACTAATGCATAGAATATAAAATTTATTACATTTAAAACAACGCATTTAAAGATTAATTTTTTGTTATTTACCATATCTTTAAATCCATTTGAATACTCATTACATTTGTTATACCAACCTTCTATTGATTTTTCTTTATTTTTAATAATTTTTATTTTATTAAAAAATGAAATTATTCCAGATCCTATCTTTTTAGCAGCATTAATCTTAAGTGAAACAAATACAGCTATTAATAGACCAATAGAATTAAAAATTAATCCAAATATAGTAATTCCCCATAAAAAACTATTAGGATTTATTGAAAATAAATATTTACATAGTATAGATACCAATATCAGAAATATTAATGAAATTTCATGAATAATAAACATCTCTGTAACAACTAACACTCCATCAGTTACTTTAACATTATCTCTTGATAATTGATATACCTGTAATGGTTGACCTCCTAATGAAAAAGGTGTAATTCCATTAAAAAATTTTGACATTATATTTAATAATAGAGATTGTTTTAAAGAATATTTATCATTATGCTTATTTATCAATAGTTTTAATAATATTGCTTCAGCTAAAAAATATAAAAACCATACTAGTATTGCTAATAATAAAAATAATATGTTTGAAGAAAATAATAAATTAACGGACTCGAAAAAATTATCTTTTAAAATATAATATAGCAAAAAGGCAGTCAACAAAAACATAAATGTACTTCTAAAAACTATTTTTTTCATATATATCTTCCTTATGTTCTACTTAATTATATCATACAATTAAAATAAATAGTATTTTATTTAAAAATTTGATACAATAGATAAAGGTGTTTAAAAATGGAATTGTTACAAAATAAACTAAGACCCACTTTACTTAAAGATGTACTTGGACAAGAACATTTAATTGGAAAAGGAAAAGTACTTACTAATTTAGTAAAAAATAAACAGTTATTTAATATTATTTTCTATGGTAATAGTGGTTGTGGTAAAACTACTATTGCATTAGCACTAGTTAATGAATTAAACATGAGATACAGAATGCTAAATGCAACAATTAATTCAAAGAAAGACTTTGAAGTGGTAATTGAAGAAGCAAAATTATATGGAAATATGATTTTAATAGTAGATGAAATACATAGAATGAATAAAGATAAACAAGATATATTACTTTCTTACATTGAAAGTGGTCTTGTAACCTTAATTGGTCTTACAAATTCTAATCCATACCATTCAATTAATCAAGCTATAAGAAGCAGATGCCAGATAATAGAATTAAAATCATTAAATGAAAAAGATATTGAAAGTGGTATTAAAAGAGTTAAAGATGTATTACCTGATATTGAAATGGATAGTAAAGTAATTAAATATATTGCTAAATTATCAAATGGAGATATAAGATATGCTTATAATTTAATAGAGTTTGCTTATTATGGATATGATAAAAAAGTAACAATTGACAATATTAAGTTATATAATAACACCCCATCATTTTTTACTGATAAAAATGAAGATGGACATTATGATATGCTATCAGCATTTCAGAAAAGTATTCGTGGTAGTGATGTAGATGCATCATTACACTATCTTGGCAGATTAATAGTTAGTGGTGATTATGATTCAATTTATAGAAGAATGATAGTAATTGCATATGAAGATATAGGCCTTGCCAATCCAGGAATTGGTCCTAAAGTTGTCGCAGCAATTGAAGCAAGTGAAAGAGTCGGATATCCAGAATTAGTAAAGCCATTATCAGTTGTAGTAATTGAAATGGCATTAAGCCCAAAGAGTAATTCTGCAGATCAAGCAATTAATGAAGCTATTAAAGATATTAATGAAGGCAATGTTGGAAGAATTCCAAATCACATTAAAACTACATCACCTGATTATAAATATCCACATAACTATCCCAATTATTGGGTTAAGCAACAATATCTACCTGATAAGTTAAAAAATAGAAAGTATTATTATCCAAGAAAAAATAAATATGAAACAGAAATGACGAATTTTAATAATAAAATTAAGGAGGAAAAATAATGTGTGATGTTCAAGCAACACCTTATGCAGTTAATTATTCTGTTGAGGAAATAAGTAATATTGAAGAAAAAATTAAAAATAATGAAAGCGTTACAGATAATGAAGTAGAAAAACTACTTAACTATATTTGCTATAAAGTAAGAGAAAAATTATCAGATAATATGTATAAAGCAACTTTCAAAGGAAAGGATTTAGAAGCATCATCAATCATATGTAATTATTTAAATGACTTAGGTATTAATGCTAAAGTATTAAACACAAAGACTGCAATTGATTACTATGCTACTAATAATAACTTTGTAATTGCTGGTATTAAAGCAAATATGTATGGTGTAGAAGATGTATTATATTATCTAATTGATCCTACGTTTAAGCAATTCTGTTTGTTTGAAAAAGATGATGCAAATAGATATAAAGAAAGAGATGGAATTATATATGAAAAACCATCTATTGGACATTATATTAATCCAGAAGATGCAGAATTTGTTTGTGATTTCTTATACTTTGGATATATGTATTTAGATGCTGATGCGGCTTCTGTATATGGAAATGCATTCTATGATTCAAGAGTACCCGAAAAAAAGTCTGATACTAAAAGTTATGCTATACCTGGAATGGTATATTACAATAAGTTTATTTCTTCAGAGCCTAGTCCAATGTATTCTAAAAAAGAATTAGAAGATAAAGATTTATTACTTGAACCAATAAAACATAAATCAATGCAATTAAAAAAAGATGTAACTACATGTTAGTTACATCTTTTATTATATAGTTTGTAATTAATAATCCAGCAACCCCAGGAACAAAAGCAGTTGATCCTAATAAACTACTATTAATAGCATTTTCTGTTGATGTCACTACAACAACATCTTTCATATATTCTTTATAATCAGATAACTCATGTCTTACTTTTTTAGCAAGAGGATCAGTTTCTGTTTTATCAAGTGTAGTAATAACTAATTTAGTTGCATCAAGTTTATTTGCAGTGCCCATAGAAGAAACTAGCTTTATATTTCTATCATGACATTCTTTTACTAATCTTACTTTTACTTTAGTGGTATCACAAGCATCAATTATATAATCATATTGCTCACCAAATAATAATTCAAAATTATCATCAGTTATATAAGTATTTATTATATTGACAATAGCATTACGATTAATTCTTTTAATTCTTTTTTTCCATTCTCTAGTTTTATATCTATTATTATTTCTTGAAGTCGCTATTATTTGTCTATTAATATTACTTGGTTTAATAGTATCTCCATCTACAAGAGTAATATTTTCAACACCACATCTAACTAGCGATTCTATAGCATAACCACCCACTCCACCAAGTCCAATAATTAAGATTTTTAATTTTCTTATTTTATTTAAATTTTCTTCTCCAACTATTGCCTCTAATCTATCTAGATTCATATTTTTCCTCCTTTAAAAGGTAGAAATATTTTACCATAAAAAAAGCCTAGTGTAAATACAGTGTAATAAAGCTCGCGTTCCCGCAAGTGGTAGGACACATAATATATTCGGGATCTTGCACAAAGGCAATATTCAACGCCCTATATTAATTAGTCCCCCTATAATATTACATAGCCGAGATTATATCTATATTTATCATCTAGGTTAATTATATATTATCACAAATATATTTATTTGTCTATAATGTTAACATAACTTGACACTTTGTCTGTATAAGTATTTTAATTTATAAAATGGCCATACTTAGAAGTTTCATAATAACATTTATCTAATAAGCACAAATCTTTAATTATATTTTCAGGCATACATTCATTATATAATTTATTATCGACAGCAATATTTCCAATATTAGAGTCAATTGTAATAGACAAAGGCTTTTTTATTCCAATAGCATAACTAATAGATACAGTGCACCATTTCAAATTATATTTTTTTAAATAATCTACTGCAATTAATCTTGCTTTATAAGCTGCAGATCTATCAACTTTAGTTGGGTCTTTTCCAGAAAATGCTCCACCTCCAACCTTAGAAAAAGTATGATAATTATCTATCAATAGTTTTCTACCAGTAAGTCCAGCATCCCCTTCAAATCCACCAATTTTAAATCTACCAGTAGGATTTATTAAATATTTTTCTACTTTAATACTATATTTATCACATATTTTTTTAACTAGTGATTTAATTATTTTATCAGTTTTATCTCTTTCTTTTTCAGTATTTTGATATGAAATAGTAAAATACTTAATCTTAATTAAATTCATATTTTCATCATAATAACCAGTAATTTGAGCTTTACCATCACTTTTAAATCTAGAATCTTTTTTTCTTAATAAATCATATTCCATAGATAATTCCTGCAAAATTACCATTGCCTTTGGTAAATATTTATTAGTCTGATTGCATGCATATCCAAACATAATGCCTTGATCTCCAGCACCCAAATTAGAGTTACTAGTACAAAGAGCAATATCTTTACTTTGTATACCAAGATTATTTATTATTTTATAATTAGTATCATATCCAATATCATGTAATACTCTTTTTACAACTTTTGGAATATCTACTTTTGATTTAGATGTTACTTCTCCAGTTATAAAAATTTTTCCTTTTCCTCCCATTACTTCAATTCCACATCTTGAATTTTTATCTCCTTTTAAGTATTCATCTAATAATGCATCACTTATTTGATCACATACTTTATCAGGATGTCCTCTAAAAACAATTTCATTACTGTATAATTTCATAAATTTCCTCCCTTCAGTAATATTACCTTAGAAAGAAAAATACCTAAGATAACTTAGGTATTAATAAGCTATCCTTATCCATCTGGGTTTACCACCTAACTAAAAAGGTTGGTGTGACCTGTGAGCCAGTCTCTAAGTCACTCTTTATAAGGTAATTTTAAATTGTTTGCCCATCGGCAATTAAATTATAACATAAATATTATTATTTGCAAGTAAAGCCTTCTTCTTCAGCAGCTTTTAATACTTCTTCTTTACTTTGACCAACTACTTTTTCAGTGTCTTCTTCTTCATCTTCAAAAGCATCTAAGTCTTTGATTGTAATCTTTGTACCAGAACAAGATATATTATCTTTTTGGTCTGATTCTTTAAATAGATTACAGAAAGTTTCAGTTAAAGTTTTATCTTCAAAATCATACACCATAGATGCATTAGTAGCTTTATTACTGCTATCAAAATCAACTGTTACTTCTACTGTCATTTTTTGACCTTCTTCTTCTGCAGTTTTTGAGCAAACAACTTGATTCTTTTTGCCACATCCAGTAACTACTAATAACATAACAGCGCAGCACAAAAATATAACTAATTTTTTCATAAGCATCCTCTTTTATTAATTTTAACCATTATATAATAATTAACACAATTATTTATTATTTTGATAATTCAATTTTTTTCTCTTTTTTTAAAATTGCTTCTTTAATTAAATTTAAAATGAATAATGTTTCACTATTAAGAGGCATACCAGCAGCTTTTAAATGTCCTCCACCTTCTTTTGTAAAACTTTTTGCTATTTCACCCACATTAATATCATCTCTTACTGTTCTAAAAGAAAACTGATTTCTCTGGAAATTAAGTATTAAAATAAAATCTAATTCATCTTTATATTTTTTTGATAATTCATTACCAACTATACTTCTATAAGATTCAGAAATTGAAACTCCAACGTTATATCCATTTAAATTAATTCTAATTAGATTTTTATCACAAACATCAACATATTCGCGTCTTCTTTCTAATTCTAAATTAATTAATTCTCTATCTTCTGGTGTAATTGGATCTTTTCCATTTTTAATTCCATTACAAAATCTATTTATAAAATTATCAATGCCAAGTATTCCATATAACATAACCAAAGTACAACCATACTTATTACCGCAAAATGGTCCTTTTGTATCATAACTTCTTACAGCTTCTAAATACTTATCTAAATATTCACTTTTATATTTAAAATCCTTTTCTATATGTTCATAAAATAATGTTGTTCCACATTCAAGTCTTCCATTTCTTTCATTAACAATGTTTACAAATGGATACTTATTCATTACATCAACTTCTGATAAATGATGATCGAAATGTCTAATTCTTTTTTTAAGTTCTTCATTTGCATCAATAATCTTTATTGTAGATGGTCTTAAAGATATATCTGTTATAAATATTTCATCATATTTTTTATATAAATCATTCTTTACTAACTTATTTAATAATTCTTCTAATTCAGAAAATTCAACTAAACAATAATCAATATTTTCATAATGTAATTTAGCAAGTATAACAGAAGATAATCCATCTACATCAGCAATATGTGAAATAATAAGTTTTTTTCCGCCATTATAATGTTCTTTCATATTTTAACTCCATATCAAAATTTCAAATAATACATAAAATTATTTATTAGTCTTTTTTAAAGAATTTTGTTTATTAATTATTTTTTCTACAATAACTTCAGGGTTAGAAAATATTTTTCTAAACTCGTCAACTATTTCATCTTTATCACTTATTTTTTCAGTTTCAAATATAGCATCTGGAAGAAAGTATAACTCTCTAAAATTTGTAAATAACAAATTATTATTATTCTTACCAAATTTCTTTTCATAAATATATTTCATATTTTCTAATGCTTCAGCATCATAAAAATAATAACAGATTTTATTCATACCAAATATACAACGTGCATAATATACACCATCTGGAGTCAAAAGTCTAGCTTCAACAATTTCTCCATAATATCTAAAAGAAAAACCTTCATCATTATATTTGATTTCATCTCCATCAATCAACACTTTACCATTTGGATTAGTTAAAACAATATGTGGAATGTTGCCATTTTTATAAGATATACTTATATCTTTTGGCTTACAATAATCCCCAAACATTTTTACTGCAAAATCAGCAGCATTATCACCAACATGACTATCAACTAAACAATTTTTTAAATCAAATTTCATTCTATCACATCCTTAACTCTATATATTAAATGTATTTCTATTTTTTGTCAATAAAAAGAATAATTTATAATTAAAATATCATATAATTTATTATGTTAAAACAAATAAAAGATAACTTATTTATTAAATCTACACTAATATTATTATTTGGTGGAGTTTTAGGAAAATTAGTTGGTTTTATTTTGAGAATTATTATTACTAGACATCTTGGTACAGAAGGTATGGGTCTTTTAAGTTTACTATCCCCTACTGTTTCACTTTTAACTGTAATCGCAACGTTTTCATATCCAACATCAATTTCTAAAGTAATATCAGAAAGAAGTACTACACCAAAATCAATCATTATTTCTTTAATACCATTATCATTATTAATGAGTTTAATAATTATTTTAATTGTTGTTCTTTTTGCACCTATTTTATCTACATATTTACTTAAAAATTCAACTTTATATTTTCCCTTAATATGTATTTCAATAACAGTTCCATTTATAAGTGTATCTTCAATTATAAAAGGATATTTTTGGGGAAGACAAAATATGTTTCCATATATGATGTCAAATTTTATTGAACAAATAGCTAGGCTTATATTAATAACATTATTTATAAATAAATTTTTACAAATGGGTATAATTCAAACAATATGTTTTATTATTTTAGTAAATGCAATTGGAGAAGTAATATCCCAACTTGTAATGATATATTATTTTCCAAAAAATAGTATTAAATTTGATAATCTAAGTATTAATAAAAATGATGTAAGAAAAGTAATGGATATAAGCGTTCCAGCAACATCAAGTAAAATAATTGGATCAATTTCATATTTTTTAGAACCTATAATTCTTACAAATATTTTATTATATGTTGGATATACTAAAGAATATATAATTTATGAATATGGAATAATTAATGCATATGCTTTATCACTACTTTTAATGCCTCAGTTTTTTACTCAAAACATGGCTTCATCTTTAGTCCCAGAATTATCTAAATATTATAGTCAACATAATAAAGATATGTGTAAAAAAAGAATAAAACAAATAGTTTTATTCTCTTCAGTTATTGGAGGAATTTCTACTTTAATAATAACAATATTTCCAAATTTCTTTTTAAATATTTTATATCATACTAATGAGGGAATAGATTATATAAGATTATTAAGTCCATTTGCCATACTTTTTTATATAGAGTATCCTTTAATAAATGCTCTTCAAGCACTAGGAAAAAGCAAGTCAGCCATGAAATGTACAATTATTACTTCAATAGTAAGATTAATATCTATAGTGATATTTTCTTTATTAAAATTTGGAATGTATAGTTTAGTTATATCAATTATAATTAATTTAGTATTATCAACATATATGTATTATAAAGAAATTAAAAATACTTTATCTTAATATTTCATTTCTTTTAATTACATATATTTTTTCATTTTTATAAAAAGAATAAAATATTTCATTAATATCTAATTTATTTTCATATAAATAATCATTTAACCATTTTTCATCTTTTTCAATATAGTTTAAAGTATCTTTTTGAATAACTCCATCTAATATTAGTGGAAATGGATTAGTAGTTTTAGAATCTAAAAAATTATATTTAAATATATTTAATTTACCATTGTTTTCAAGTATAGCATATTCAACATCTTTTAAATTTTTAATACCATTATTTCTAAGCTCTAATAATAAATCATCTAAATTGTATCTTTGCTTTAACATTTCTTTGTAATTAATAATTCCCTTGTTTATTATTAATGATGGCTTCCCATCTACTAGATTTCTAAATTTATTAAACTTTAATGATAAATAACCAACTAATAATTCAAAAAACAAAAGTATTATTATTGGAATAATAGTTAGTAGAATTGAATCTTTATAATTTTCTATACTTATAGCAACAAGTTCAGCTATTAAAAGACTTACTACTAAATCTTGTATTGATAGTTGTCCTACTTCTCTTTTTCCCATAATTCTAAATAAAATAAATACGAAAATATAAAAGAAAATAGTTCTTATTATTACTGATACTAAATCCATGTAATCACCCAATATTATTATGTAATATTCATATTATTTTTAAACATAAATATAATTAATTAGGTGAATATATGAATAAAATAATTAATTATATTAAAAGTATATCTTTATTTCTATTAATTTTTATTATTTATTTATTAATAATATCTTTAATTTCATATTTTGAATTATTATCATTTAAAACTATTGGAATAATTAATTATATAATGATTTTATTATTATTTTTTATACTTGGTTTTAAAACATCACATTTAGAGCAAAATAAAGGCTATTTAAATGGATTTATAGTTTCATTAGTATTAATTATCATATTTACAATAATAACTCTTATAATTGATAAAATTGACTTTTCTAAACTAGTATATTTTCTTACTTTAATAGCATCTTCAGTAACAGGAGGAATAATTGGAGTAAACAAAAAACACTAAATTGTGTTTTTTATTTTTTATATTTAGAAATAAACTCCTCTCTAAATTCCAGTAAATCATCTTTTTCAATATGCTCTCTAATATCTTCCATAAGTTTAGTTAAGAATCTAATATTGTGAATAGATATTAATCTCTGCCCAAATGATTCATCAGATACAATTAAATGTCTAATATATGATTTTGTGTAATGTTTGCATGTATAACAGTCGCAATCTTCTTCAATTGGAGTTAAATCTTTAATATATTTAGCATTACGTATATTAGTTCTTCCATTTCTAGTAAGAGCATTACCATGTCTTGCAAGTCTAGTTGGTAAAACACAATCAAATATATCTATTCCTCTAATAACACCATCAATTAAATCAATAGGTTCTCCCACTCCCATTAAATAACGAATTTTATCTTCAGGTAGATATTTTGTGGCATATTCAATCATTTTAAGTTTAGTTGTCTGATCTTCTCCAACTGAAACACCACCAACACTATAACCATCAAAATTCATTTTAACTGTTTCTTCTGCTGAAAAACGTCTTAAATCTTCAAATTCTCCACCTTGAACAATACCAAATAATGCTTGATGTTCCGGATCTTTGTGAGCATCTTTACTTCTTTTCATCCATCTTAAAGTTCTTTCAACACTATTTTTCATATATTCATGTGTTACTGGATAAGGAGGACATTCATCTAAACTCATCATTATATCAGAATGTAATTTATTTTGAATATCAATACTTTTTTCGGGTGTTAAAAATAAATTAGAACCATCTAAATGGCTTTTAAATTTAACTCCTTCCTCACTAATGTCTTTTGGTTTGGCAAGTGAAAACACTTGGAACCCACCACAATCAGTAAGAATTGGACCAGTTTTATAATTCATAAATTCATGAAGACCTCCAGCATTATCTACTACATCTTCTCCTGGTCTTAACCACAAATGATATGTGTTTGAAAGTATTACATCAGCATGAGCATCTTTTAGTTCTTCAGGACTTAATGTTTTAACAGTAGCTTGAGTTCCAACAGGCATAAACATAGGTGTTTTGTGAGTACCATATTTAGTATGAAATTCTCCAAGTCTACCACCACAGGAACAAGTTTTTAATAATTTGAATTTTAAATCCATTATTTATCCTCCTTTAAATCAGTTAAGAACATAGCATCTCCAAATGAGAAAAATTTATATTTTTCTTTTTGAGCATGTTCATAAGCATTTTTAATAATATCTAAACTACTAAATGCGCTAACTAACATAACAAGTGTACTTTTAGGCAAGTGAAAATTAGTAATTAAAGCATCAGCACTTTTAAATTCATATGGAGGAAATATAAATATACCAGTTTCTTCAATAGTACTTTTAAATTCACCATATTTTTGTATATTTGCCTCAAGTGTTCTTAAAGATGTAGTACCAACACAAATAATTCTTTGATTATTCTTTTTGCATTCATTTAGTTTAGATGCAACTTCCGCACTTATTTCATATAATTCTTTATGCATATCATGTTTAGTAATATCACTTTCACTAACCGGTCTAAATGTTCCAAGTCCGACATTTAAAGTTACATATAAAATATTTATTCCTTTTTCTTTTATTTTATTTAAAAGTTCTTTAGTAAAATGAAGTCCAGCAGTAGGAGCAGCAGCACTACCATATTTAAGCGCATAAACTGTATTATATCTAGAATTATCCTTTAAACTCTCATGTATATAAGGTGGTAATGGCATCGCTCCAACTTTATCTAAATGTTCAAGTAATACACCATCATATATTAATTTAATATGAGTAATACCATCATTTAATACTTTAATAACTTCACATTTAAATGCATCATCAAATTTAATATTAGTACCAATATGTACTCTTTTTTGTGGACGTACTAAACATTCCCAAATATCAGTTTCTAATTCTTTTAATAAAAGTACTTCAATTTTAGCATTAGTATCTTCTTTATATCCAATTATTCTAGAAGGCATAACTTTTGTATTATTAAGTACTAAGGTATCTCCTTTATTTAAATAATTAATAATATTATAGAATGCATCATCAATATATTTACCAGTTTTTTTGTCTACAACTAACAATTTAGAATGATCTCTATTCTTTATTGGAGATTGTGCTATTAAAGATTCATCTAAATCATAATTATATGTTTCAATGTCTTTATAATTCATAATATCCACTAGGAATACAGCCTAGCGATTCACCTCTTTTTTTCGAATAGATTATAACATAAAAAAAGAGTTTTTAAAACTCTTTTAATATAACTCATGAGATGGAGGCGTAATTGGAGTTATAATACCACTACAGAATTTGCACAAAGCCGCTCCCTCTGAACTACACATGTCTGTAGGACAAGGCGTGCATTCTTGATTGCCATATCCTGGCTTATATGTACCAGAAGGACATAATGAACATGTATTTCCATTTGAATATGATCCAGGTGCACATCCTAATCCAGTTCCACTATTAGATTCATAGTTTTCATATGATTCTGTTTCAACTTCTAACACATTGAATACATCGTTTTCATCAAGATCTGAAATTCTATCAGCTAGATCAATTTCATTAATATCTAATTTATTACCATAAAAACTAACATATGAGGTTTGAAAAACACCATCAGTTACATAAAAATTTAATATTTCACCTGAAGTACTAAATTCAATAAAATAATCTATATTCTCTCTTCCGTTTAATGAAAGTTGATTACTTTGACATCCATCGCATCTAGCATAAAATATTTCTGCATCTGTATTGTTCATCGAATCAAGAAGCCATTGTTGTAAAGCAGCTTTATATATATTTTTTGCTTCATTAACAAAGCTTGCTTTTTTTGCATCATTATATGTTTTAATAATATTTGGTAGTGCAATAATTACTAATATAGCTAAAATAGCTATTACCGCTAGCAACTCTATCAAAGTAAATCCTTTTTTATTTTTCATATTTTCACCTATCATAGTGTCATTATATAATTATTTATAAAAAAAAACAATTATTATTGTTTTTTCTTTAATTCTTTATAAATATAATCATTCATTTCATCAGCTATATTACCAACATTATTAAACGACATTATAGCAGGAATACTTAATGCGGATACTAAAACACCATATCCTAATAATTTAAAAATATTGGCTTCTTTTAAAGATGCATAAGCAAGTCCTAATATTCCAGACATAGAAAGAAATGTCCATAGATAACCACGAACAACGTTAAAGAATATATCTTCTTTATATTCCTTTACTTTTTTGTCATTTTTTACAATTGTGTATTCTTTATTTTTTTCCATTTTTTCCCCTACTTAGATTATGTTTATTAGAATCTTGTCCCCTAATTACATCTTCTTTTTCACGTCTTAAATATGATAATTTTTCTTTTGTATTCATTTCATCATATGGTTTAGCTTTATTTTTTTCTATATTTATTTCATTTGATACTTTTCTTAAATACTCTAATTTTTCACTGTCACTCATATTATTAAATTCTGAATCTATTTTATATCCACTATAAAATATTTGTTCATATAGTTTTAAAGTTTCTCCAACCATTTCATTTAAATAATTATATTTTTCATGATTACTCATTTCTTTAAAATTAGGGTCTACTTGATATCCATGATCAATTGCAAATTCATACATTTCTAAAATATCAACTGCTTTTTGAAGAAGGTCTCTTTCTTCATCAGTAACACCCATTATTTCACCAAATGTAAGAAACATATCTTTTATTTCATCACTTTCTGTTTTATCTTTTAGATTGTATATTTGTTTATTTACTAGCATTCTCATTTTATTATCAGCATATGCTTTTTTAAAATTAATTAATCTTACTATTCCTTTTATACCTTTTAAAATATTAAATATTGGAATTAAACTAACAAAAAAATTTTCACAAATTATTTTTAAATCATCTAGTGCACTATAATTATTATTATATCTATATCCATCTTTATTTAACTTAAATTGAGTTAATGTTCTTTCTGTCATATAAGGAATAAAACCAAATAAAACAGTAATTAAATATACATTTAATATTCCCATTTTTATTCACCAACTTCATTTTTCATAATATTATTTATTCTTTTATTAGTCATATTTAGACTTCTTACAGCCTCATTAGCAGAACTTAAATGCATTGACAATAATGGACTATACTTATTTAATTCTTCTAATACAAATTCTCTATATAATTGATAATCTCTTTCTTTTTCTTCAGGTTTAATTGAAAAAATTAAATCTAAATTTTCTCTATCATTTTTAGTTAATTTACCATAAAAAATACTATACCATTTTAATAATTCTTCTAAAGTTGGTTTACCATTAACTACTTTTTTAAATAAATCTAAATTTGAAATAATAGTCTCTAAATAACTATTTAAATAATGCCAATTCATTGCATAATCCATTTCTTCATATTCTCTTTGAGAAGAAAATATAATTAATCTACTACCCACTTTATCCATATTAATACCCCCATTAATTGCGCATTATGATACCAAAATACTCACTTTTTGTCAAATAAAAAGATATAATTTATAACTTATCAATTATATCTTCTAACTCTTCTTTTGGTGTAAATCCAACTAATTCTTCTTTTACTTCACCATCTTTAATAAATTTCAATGCTGGTATACTCATAATTCCATATTCACGAGCCAAATCTTCATGATCATCAACATTTACTTTAATAATATTTATTTTATCATCTAGTTCATCTAATACAGGTCCCATCATTTTACATGGACCACACCATTCAGCATAAAAATCAACTAAATGATTACCTTTACTTATTAGTTCCTTAAAATTCTCTTTTTCTAAATATATCATTAATCTAATTTTCCTTTCTCTTTTAATAATTCAACGTTTTCCTCACTTATTATATCATATTTTATAAATAATTTGATTGCTTCTTCATTGAATACTTTTTTATCATATTTATATATTTCTTTAAGTTCATATATATCTGATACAGCAGATCTAGTATTCTTAATAGTTTCACTCATAATTGGTGTAGAATCTAATATTTTATTTGCAAATTTTGAATTAGAAAGTCCGCTAATATTAAAGAATGGTTGACTTGTTACAAACAAGAATACAAAAACTAATAAATAAGCTTCTATAAAGCCTACTATAGCGCCCCCTATCTTGGATATAATACCTAGTATAATTGTAATTTTTAATAATAATTCAATTAAACCAGTTATCTTTAATATAATTCTTAATATCAGATATACTATAGAAAATATTACTAAAAAAGCAATCATTTCATATAATAATATATTTAATATTGTAATACCACTATAAACACCTTTAAATGAGAAAAAAGGCAAATTTTTATATAAAAAAGTTGCTATAGGAGTTCTTAGCTTAAAAGATATTATAAGGGCAAGAACCAATCCTACAAGTAATACAACTTCTTTAATTAATCCTCTTCTTAAGCCAGCCATAATACCTAAAATTAAACAAACAATTATAATTGCATCGACTATATTCATTAAATCCTCCTTAGTAAACTACGTAAGGTGAAATGTCACTACCATTACCTGATTTTACTTTAACACTATTTTTTAATGTTATTACAGGCCTTACACCATGTTTTTCACTTACATTGCTTTGAGTTAGTTTTCCATCTTTTATAATAAAATTATATGCATATACTCCATTAAAATATGCTGGGGTCATAGTCCAATAACTATTTTCAGAATTCAAATAATTATCTAGTATTCTTTCATCATTAATACCTGCATATAAAGCCTCATCAGATGTTAAAAGTCCAATAGGATTAGATAATATATCAACATGCAATTTATCATTAACTAAATCACATTTGTAAGTGTTTATATTATTAATAAATTTATACATAGAATCATATCCAGTATTATCATTTTTATATCCATTTATACCATAATTTACTTTACCATAAGTAAACTTTGATGTTTTTCTATTACTACAATAAATTGAATTAGCAATAATTGATGAATATTTATTTAAATTATTAGAATAGTATGTGTCTAAATAAGTTTTAATTTTACTTGAATTAACATTTTGATGTTCTTTTTCATATGTTCCACTATTAGCAGTACCATACATAAATCCAACATAAGCATTATAATTGGATTTAGAATTATATTCACTTTCACCAGTAACATTTATACTTCCATCACATATACCATCATTAATTTCACCATTATAAATGATTCGTACACCATTATCTTCAGTTGTTCTTATTATTTTATAACAAGTTTTATCAATTAATACATTATTATTCAAATTTTTACTTCCTCTAAAGAAATAAATAGTCTTTCCATCATTAGTATTATTTGTATAATATAATCCTTCTACTAATTCACTAGTATCTAAATTTTTTAAACTTTTTATGTTGTTATTATTTAATATTTTATATCCTAGAGTATCTTTTTCAAATGATGAATATTCTTCATTAACTTTTACATTTATATTTGTAGAGAAAGTAGTATTATCCTTTTGACTTTCATTAATTGTAATATTCAAACTATATTGATGCTCTTCTTTAGCATTTATTTTAATATTAGATGCTACTACTTCACTAGACAAAGGCATATATGAATTATTAATATATGCACCATTTTTATTGCTTATCAATGAATAAACAATGTCTTTATTATCGCCATAATTATTAATTAAATCATAAAATTCAATATTATAATATAATATCTTATCTGTAGTATTTTTGACTACAAAATTTTTATTAATGTTATCACCTTTTTTAGCATTAACTAACGCAATGCTACTATTATCATTAAAAATAACATTAATTCTATTATCCTCATTATTTGTTTCAGGAATACTTCTATAATTAAAATAAGCATATGTTGATATAATCATGAGTAATATAGCAAAAAAAATTAAAATAAATAATATAATAGTTTTACCACTTAATTTACCACTCATTTTATCACCTATTCTAAAAATATTATATAATTATTATACCAACATTTCAATAAAATTTGAAATAATGAAGATTTTTTGATAAAATATTTCCCGGAGGGGCTTATGATAAAAGAATGTGATATTTTAACTGAAAAAGACAATAAAACATTAAGAAAAACTAGTAAAGAAGTTAAATTTCCAATGTCAGAAGATGATATATACCTAATAAATAATATGGTAATGTATTTAAGACTTAGTCAAGATGAAGAATATGCTGAAAAAAACAATATAAGAGCTGGTATGGGACTTGCTGCCATACAATTGGGAATAGAAAAAAGATTCTTTGTAATATCATATAAAAAAGAAGATGGAACATTCGAAGAATATAAAGTAGTAAATCCTAAAATAATATCTCACTCAGAAGAAGAAATATACGTAGAAGAAGGAGAAGGATGTTTAAGCGTTACTAGATATGTTGAAGGAATAGTTCCAAGATATGCTAGAATAACTGTAGAATATTATGATGAATTTGGAAATAAACAAACTAAAAGAGTTAGAGAAGAAATTGCTGTAGCATTTCAACATGAAATAGATCACTTAAATGGAATATTATTTACAGATAAAATAGATAAAAAAAATCCATATAAGAATCAAGAAAATATGAGAGCTATATAAGTAAACATTAATTGTTTACTTTTATTTTAATAAAAAGATTTACATAATTACATAAAAATTGTAAAATAGAAGTATATACAATAGGAGAAAAGCATGGAAAAAGGAAATAAAATTAGATTTATATTTTGGGGATTTATATGGATAATTGTATTAGTTGCTTCTGCATATGGTTTTTATTCATATTATAGTGGATATGGCAAGAGTGGAAAACTAAGAAAAGAATTAATGCCTATAGTTGATACTTTTAATGATTTGAATGAATTAGAAAAATATAAAAAAGCTAATGTTAAAGTAGAAGCATCATTAATGAAAAATGGAATTAAAGTTATATTTAATACAAGTTTAGCTAACTTAACATTCGCATTCAATTATGAAACAGTTGAAGGTGAAAAAGTTCTACATACTAAGTATAATAAAGTAGATGAATCAACTGGAACTATTATAGTAACATCGATGTTTGATGCTGTATCTGTAGTAAATAACCATCGCGAAGGAGATTTATTTGAAAAATTTGGTTATGGAGATTTATATAATACAACTGTCAAACAAGGAGGAAAAATTGTAGTAGATTCAAATACGACTCATGCATATATAAATATTAGTACAACACTATTAGATGAAATAACTGATGAAGTACTAGATACATTATTTATTAAAGAAGATGACATAGTATCTATAAACGATGATTTAAAAAATAATGGATTATTTACTTATACAAAGGCAAATACAAAAGTATTTGTAGAATCAACTAATGACAAATATATTCTTTATATAAGAAGTGGAAATTATGACGATAATTTACACAAATCAATAAAAGCAGTAATTAATATGTTAGATTTTGAAGGCACTATTAAAGAAGAATTTGATCATAGCTATCCAATGATAAATACATCCACTGAATTCGGTCATTATGTTATAACATTAGATACTGATGTTAGTACAATTTCTTTCTTCGATCAAAAAGATAAAGTAATTAAGATTGAAATATTAAAAGAAAAATCAGAATAATTATTCTGATTTTTTAATTATCTAATTTAACACTTACTACTTTAGATACTCCACTCTCTTGCATTGTAATACCATATAATTTATCCAAGAATTCCATAGTTTTTTTCTTGTGTGTAATTACAAGTAATTGTGTTTTATTTTTATAATTTTCTAAATATTGTCCAAATATAGTAGCATTGTTTTCATCAAGAGCACTTTCAACTTCATCTAAAATTACAAATGGTACTTTTTCTAGATTCATTATAGAGAATAATAAACTAATTGCAGTCATAGTTCTTTCTCCACCAGATAATAAACTTAATGGTTTTTCATTCTTTCCAGGAGGAATAGCTATAATATTTATGCCAGTTTCTAATATATTATTTGGATCGGTTAATTCTAAATGAGCACTTCCACCTTTAAATAATGTCTTAAATACTTTTCCAAATTCATTATTAATATCATTAAATGTATTTTCAAATCTTTCTTTCATTACTTCATCCATATCATTAATAATATTAAGTAAATCTTCCTCGCTTTTTTCCAAATCATTCTTTTGTTTATTTAAGAAATTAACCCTCTTAGATACTCTTTCATATTCCTCAATACTTCCTAAGTTTACTTCTCCTAAAGACTTAATCTTTCTTCTAAGTGAAGTTACCTTACTTCTAGCAATATCTTCATCTATTTCTAATGTATATTCATTCTTAGCTCTTTCATATCCTAAATTGTAATCTTCAGAAAGTCTATTTAATAAATTATCAAGTGACATATTTAATTTAGTTATATCAATTTCTAACGAATTAATTTCATTATTAATTCTATTATATTCACTATTCATTTTCTTAATAGATGCTTCTAAAGTAGATAGATTAGAACTTAATTCAATTTTTTCTTTATTAAATACTTCTAAATTATGTTCTAGTTCTAATTTCTTTTGTTCATGTTTATAGTAATCTTCTATAACGTTATTTAATTCATTATCAAGCGATTTATCACTTAGATTATCTATTTCATTATTTACCATAGAAAGTTCGCTATTAAGGCCTTCTAATTCTCTATTTTTACTATTTAATAATTCATTATTTTTAATATTATCAATATTTAATTTATATATTGCATCTTTAATGATATTTAAATCATTATCATATGTATTTATTTTATCCTCTAATGATTTTATTTCTTCAACAATAGAATCAATAGATAGTTTTAATTTTTCAAGTTCATATTTATCACTTATATAAGAACTATTTGTTTTAAAACTACCACCAGTCATAACTCCACCAACATGTATTATTTCACCATCAAGTGATATTACTCTATATCTATGATTGATTTTTTTACTAATAGCAATTGCAGTATTTATATTATCTGCAACGATTATATTGCCAAGCTGATTCATAACAATATTATAGTATTTAGAATCATATGTCACTAAAGAAGATGCTATGCCTACATACCCAACTATATTACTAATATCTCTTAATATTTCTGGTTCAATACTTTTTGGTTTAATAACATTTAATGGAAAGAAAGTTGCTCTACCCTTATTATGACTCTTTAAGTATTCAATTGCTTCTTTAGCACATGCCTCATCATCAACTACAATATTATTTGAAGATGCCCCTAAAGCAACATCTAGCATAGTTGCATATTCTTTTTCAGTATTAACTAAAGATCCTAAAATATTATGTATTCCTCTTAAAGTAGGGCTTTCAAGAATACTTCTAACACTATAAGGTACTTTATTCATTGAATTAATATTATTTTCAAGAACTTCAATTTCATTTTTGCTATCAAGTAATTTTTTCTTTTTAGCATTTAAAGTGAATTCTACTTTATATTTTTCACTATTAATAGAGTTGTATTCATTATTACTAGATGATAATTTTTTATTAACAGAACTAATTTGTTCATTTAAATTCTTAATATCAAGTTCAATTAATGATATAGAATTCTTAAGTTCACCTTCTCTATTTTTTAAATTAACAATATTGTTTTTTACAGTATCAGATGTTTTATCATATTTATTACGCTCAGTTAATAGAGTTTTCTTGTTACTTAATTCAATCAATGTTTCATTTAATTTAAATATCTCATCGCTAGTAGACTTGATTTTATCATCAATTGTCATGATACTTACTTTAAGTTTTTCAACTTCAGTATTATCAGATGTCCCTTCAGAATCTATTTTAATAATTTCTTCTTCTAATCTTTCCTTTTTATCTTTTTTATTTTCTAGCAATGAACTATATTCTGTAATATCTTTAGCAATCAAAGCAATTTCAACACTTTCTAGTTCTGTTAATGCCTCTTTGTATTCATATGCTTTTTTAGATGCTTCTTCTAAAGGTAATAAATTCTCAAAATTTTCTTTAATAATTAAATTAATTCTATCTATATTTTCATGAGTATGATTTAATTTAGATAAACTTTCTTCTTTTCTCTTTTTATATTTTAATACTCCAGCAGCATCTTCAAATATAATTCTTCTTTCTTCTGGTTTTTCACTTAATATTTGATCTATTTTATTTTGAGGAATAATATTAAATGATTCTTTACTAGATCTAGAATCCATGAATAAATTAGTAATATCCTTCAATCTACATTTTTCATTATTTATATAATATTCATTTTCTCCAGTATTATATACTGTTCTTTTAATTGCGACCTCATTGAAATCAATATTAAGTGTTCTATCACTATTATCAAATATAATAGATACAGAGGCAAAATTAGCGGGATTTCTACTAGCAGAACCAGTAAAAATAACATCGGTCATATTATTAGACCCACGCAATGATTTAATACTTTGTTCACCTAACACCCATTTGATGGCATCAACTATATTACTTTTACCACTTCCATTAGGTCCAACAATACCAGTAAATGATTGATCAAGTTCAATTGATATTTTATCTGCAAAACTCTTAAAACCTTGCATTTTTATTTCTTTAATGTACATCATATCACCACTATTCTATTACTAAATAATTATATCAAAATAAAAAGAATGTCTCAAGACATTCTTTATTATTTCTCATCTTTTTCTTTCTTTGTTAGTGCCGCTTTATCAAGAGTATATTTATATAATGTTTTATCATTTGTTACTACAAAGAAACTTAATTCTCCAGGTATAACTTCATAGAATAGAATTGGTAAAGATAAGTTCTCCGCTGCATCAACTAATTCTTCAAATTTTTCAATTTTAACAACATTATCAAACTTTGTTTCATCAATATTTGTATTCTCATAAGATCCATTAATCACGAGCTTATCATATTCATTAATATATTTATTTAATGTTATGTAATATATATTTCTTCTCTTAAATTTGATATATAATCTAATACTTGTAATTAACAATAATAGAACTAATCCTAATGATACTAAAGCTACTACAAATAGAAGAATATTACTTACTGTTATTTTGCCCTTCGCAAATAACAATCCATTATTATTTATTTCTTCAGTATCAATAGATATTCTAATAGTTTGTTCTGATAATGGAATACTTGCTTGTAATGTCCTATTAATAAACATTTGATCTTCATTATTTGAATGTTTACCAACAATATTAATATCCATATTAATTACTAATTTACTATAAGCACTAATTCCAAAATCCTTCTTATATCTATTAACTAAACTATTATATTCATCATAATCAATAATTAAGTTTTCAGAAATAGTTAAATTATTTGAATTAACTACCTTTACATCTTTCTTAATCAAATCAAATGTCCTTGTATATAATGGTTGACTATCACTGTCTTTAGATATTAATAATGTAGCAGTAATTTTATATGCATATGACATGTCTAGATTATCAGTAGCATGTATTTCATATCTAAAATCTGGATTAATAGTATTTATGATATTAGCGACATACTCCATGCCTTCACCTAAATACTTTTCTTTATAGTAATTGTTTTGTTTTAAATAAACCTTATAGTCAACATCACCTTTTTCAACATACTCAACAATTACTTCTTGTTTCTTTAAATCCAATGATTTAATCAATAAAGATTCAGCAAGAGGCAATAATATAACAGCAAGAACCATTAATATTAATAACCACTTCTTAGTGTTAAGTATTTTCTTCTTTTGCATTACATACAGCTTATCATTATCACTGACGTAACTAACAGTTCCTTTATCCTTTTTATTCATTATTCTACGCTCCTTTTGATAGTAAATTATGTAACCAAACTGATGGTAATCCTAAATATTTAATTTTATATTCTACTCTTCCTACTATATCATCTTTGACAACTACCCAACTATCTTCAGCATTGTCTTTATAATCACCTTTTGTTCTGATATAGTAATTATTATTTTTTTCAAGAATACTTATTATTCTATGGGTATAAAGGGTATTCTTAACTTTAAACACTAGTACATCACCAACAACAAGTTCAGAAGGATTATCAGCATACCATTTATCTATCACAACTATGTCACCGACTTCAATTGTAGGAGACATACTTCCAGATGCAATAGTCGCAACCCAATATCTAAACAAGTTACTGTAGATGCATACTAAGAAAATTAAGAATAATACACATAGAGTAATAAATATTTTAGAACCAATATGTTTATCTCTTGAATCTTTTCTCTCTCTTTTTCTAAAGTAAAAATTAATAAATTGCATATTAAATAATGGCATTAATATATTCATAATAGATGTTAAATATTCATCATAATTAGGTGTTATAGGAACAATATATTCATATATGCCCAATATCAATGTATATACTAATGTAACAGCATATCCATAATTTTTACTATAAATACTCATTACTATATTTTTACTTATACTTGGAATTACAATTAAACAAACAAACTCCAATAGTACAAAATTATCAATAAAGTCATAAAAACTCATTGAATACATAATATCAATTAATACAAGTACAACAACAGATAAAATTATATTTATCAAATTCTTTTCACTACAAAATTGATATCTTAATAATTCCATCGGTACAATAATAAGTACTACAGGAACAATGTTCATTAACATACCGAAGATATTTTTAGTATATGGAGATCTTACAAATCCACCAATAAAACCAATAGCATATGTTAAGAATAATATAGCTATTGTTATTACAGCAACAGTTATAATTATCTTTTTATTCTTAGCTATCTTGTCCTTTTTAAATCCAATTAAGTATATTGATGCACCAAAACCTGCAAATAAAATTAAGCTTAATAAATATTCATTAATTTTAATGCCAAATATAATGCATAAAGAAGCAAAAAGGATAAATATTATCTCTAAAAACAATATTTTCTTAGCATTACCCTTCACTTTTTATCCTCCTTATCCCATTTGTACTTGCTCATATAAAATTACAGCTTCAATATTTGTTATAAGTACATCATTTTTAGGAAGTTCAGATGCATTAATATTATTAGAATAAATCAATGACATCTTTAATTTTTTATTATTATCTCCTAAAATATTATCATTTGATGAATATAAAATATCCCCTGGAATTATTTCTTTTCCATCATCATAAGTCAAAGCATATCTGACATGCTTTAATACATTTCTGCAATCACTGTCAGACCCAATACATGTAGGATTAGTAACTTGAATAGAACTAACCATTGCATTAAATGTTCCTTTGTTTTCAACATCAAATGTATATGATATTGAGTCTCCAGGTGCATAAAATGTTGTTTCAAAATTTGCTATTGTAGTAGCAGATTTTATATATGGAGAACCTTCGGGTTTTGCATTACCAGAAATATTAGGGTCAGAAATATTATCAAATACAATTTCCCATTTTTCTCGAGAACCATCTCCTGAATCAGAAAACTGTATATCCAATGTATGAGTTAATGAAGCATACGCAAAAGAAATGGCAACAATAGATACCATTAAGCATAACATGCCAAATACTCTTACATCTCTAGACCTTTCCATTTTATCTATTCTCCACTTTAATAATTATTATAATACTGCTGTACCTTCTTGAGTATATGTAAGTGTAATACCAAGGCCACTAACATTTACATCGGCAGTTGGTAATTGTGCAGCTGTTGTTGTATCTTTATAAGTTAAAACAATTTTTAAATGTCTAACTCCTGTTTTAGCAGCAAGAACAGCATTATCTGCAGCAGTTAATTCAGTATTAGATGTTGTATCATATAATTTATATGTTAAATTATTACATACAACACTTGCTTCACTAGTTTTTGTACTAGAACAACTAGGTGTACCTATTGTAAGACCTGTTAATTTGGCAGCAAAGTTACCAGCATTAACAACATCAAAAGTATAAGATACACTATCGCCAGGTGAAGCTAATTGCACTACATAGTCGCCAATACTTGTTGCACCACTTTTAATTGTAGGCGCTGTGATTTCACTTCCAGTTCCAGTAGTAACTGCAGTACCTAAATTTGCAAAATGTACATCCCATTTAACAGTTTTAACAGTACCACTACCATTAATAGTTAATGTTTGAGTAAATCCTGCATATGCAAGAGATACAGCTACTAATGACACAACTAATGCTAAAATACCAAATACTATATAATTTTTAGATTTTTCCATTTTTATCGCCTTTCTAAAGTGTAATTAATAATTGATTATAACGGTATACTCCCATGAAGGGAGCATACCGTATTATATTCAAAAATCAATTTAATTTTAACTGCTGGATAGTCTTATGGTTGTGGAGCAACATAGTTACCATCTTGAGAATAAGTAAATTGTACACCCAATCCACCGATTGTTACATCAGATGCTGGAAGAACTGTACTATCTGCTTTATAAGTTAATGTTAAAACATAAGTTTGAGTTCCATTATAAGCAGCTAATATTGAGTTATCAGCAGCAGTTATTGCAGTAGAACTTCCTTTTTTAGTTAATGTATAAGTGATTTGATTACATAAGAAGTTTGTATCACCACTACATGTTGGAGTTCCAACAGTAAGACCAGTTAACTTAGCATTAAATGATCCAGTATTAACTACATCAAATTCAAAACTTGCAGATTGTCCTGGAGTATTGAATGTTACATTGTAATCACCAATTTGAGTTGTATTTGATTGAATTGCTGGTGGAGTTACCCAACTAGCACCTGTAGATACGCTCTGATTTGTTAGATTAGCAAAATGTACATCCCAACTAGCAGTTTTAATAGTAGCAGTACCATTGATATTTAGTGTTTGAGTAAATCCTGCGTATGCAAGAGATACAGCAACTAATGATACAACTAATGCAAGTACTCCAAATACTACATAATTTCTTGATTTTTCCATCTTAAATCTCCCTTCTGTATATTTTGTAAATTACACAACAACACACACTACTTTGCTTAGTGTCTATTATCTATAACCTACTTTACTATCTAATTATAATATTTATAGAATTTTATGTCAATAAATTATCACAAAATTTCATTAAATAATTGCATCATATTTATGAAATTATTTATATATAAAATTGATAAAGCACCGATAATTAAAAATGGACCAAATGGTATAATTCCATCCTTATTTTTTCTTATATAGAATAATGAGAATAATAATCCAGTAATAGATGCTATAAATAATGCAAAAAATGAGTTATACATTCCTATTGCAAGTGAAATAACTGCCATTAATTTAATATCACCATCACCTAAGGATTCTTTCTTAAATACCATATTCCCAATTAATTTAATAATACACATGAAGCCAAACATTAACGCAGCAGATAAAATATACTTAAATGCATAGATTTTTAAGAATACAGATTGTAATATTATTAGTAATATAGTACTAATAATAATTACTCTATCTGATATATAGTAATATAGAAAATCACTAACAATTGTAACAATTAATACACATGTAAGTATAGTTGAAATATAAAAGTTCAAAGTAAAACCAAAGACCAAATAATTAATAACAAACAATATAGCAGATAATAATTCAGTTAAAAAATATATAGAATTAATTTTTTTATGACAATAAGCACATTTTCCTTTTAATAAAATATAAGAAAGAATTGGTATATTCATATACCACTTTAATTCTTTCTTACAATTTTCACAATAACTATTAGGATATGTTGTTTTTATTTTATTTGGAATTCTATATCCCATACATCCTAAAAAACTTCCTATAATAGATCCAAATATAAATAATAATATACAAATAAATATTTCCATACTTCCCCCACTCAAATTATTGAATAGTTTGATAAATTCCAAACATTGGAACAACTATAGCAACAAGTATAAATCCAACAATAACAGCTAAGAATACTATCATAATTGGTTCTATAAATGTCTTGATTTGATTAACACTATTTCTTTCAAGTTTATGATAATAGTCACCTACTTTATCAAGCATTTCAGCAAGTTCACCAGTAGATTCACCAGTTAATATCATATAATATGCAACTTCTGGTACAGCCCAGTGATCCTTAAATGAAACGCTCATTTTTTCACCTTTAAGCAAATTATTTATTGTCTTAAGCATTATTGCTTTATATATCTCATTACCAGTAATTTTAGCAAGAATATCGATACTATCAGTTAATAATACATTATTCTTATTTAATGTTGCAAATGTTCTTGCAAATAATGCCATTTCTTTAGAAACAATTAAATTTCCAACAACAGGTAATTTCATAAATAAAGTTTGATTTAATGTTCTAAACAATTTGATTTTTTTATAAGCTAGAATATATACGGATACAACTCCTACAATAAATCCAATAATATTCATATATTTTGTTTTTAAATATGCTGATATATTAAGAGTTATTTGTGTTACTGGATTTAATTCAGCTTGCATAGATTCATATACACCAACAAATTGAGGAACTATATATACAAGCATAAATACAACAATTCCTATTGCAAATATTAATACTATAGATGGATATGTTAAAGCACTAATAATAGCCTTCTTAGTATCTTCAATTTCTTGATAATAATCACTCATTTCATCAAGAGTATCTTCAATATTACCAATCATTTCAGCAGATTTAATCATATTAACAAGTAATGCTGGAAATGAATTTCCTTGCTTTCTTAAGGCTTCACTAAATGGTTCTCCCATTGTAAGTTCATATATAATTGAATCATATACTCCTTTATATTTTCTTCTTTTATCTTGTTTAGCCAATACTTTAACAGCATCTGTAAGAGGAATACCACTTCTAACATAAGTGGATATTTGAGCAAGCCAGAATATTAAATCTTTATTCTTCATTCTTCTCTTAATACTAGATGATTCAGTATGAAAGAAATTAATTGCCCAAGATGTAGTTATTTCATAAACAGTCATTCCTTTATCAATTAAATAAGAATAAACATCTAACTTAGATTGCGCAGCAAAATAACCTTCTTCTAATACACCATCTTTATTTCTAGCAATATACTTATATGTCCTCTTTTCATCAGTTTTAATAACATCATCACTATTAGGATCAATTGACATAACTCTTAAACTAGCTTCTTTTTTAGCTTGGGCAGCTTTTACAGATGGAATTTCATTATATTTTTTATTAATATATTCTCTTACTGTTTGAGTAAATGTCTTACCACTTTCTTGTTCTGCAGCACCTTTCTTTTTAATTTTATCAATTGAATCTTTTGTTTTATAATATGCACTTACAACTGGCTTACTAAATCTTCTATATAAATGAGTTGGTATTCCAATAAATATCCACTCTAAAGAAAAAGCAGTACCTTTATAAAAAGCTTTGCATAATTCATATATCTCTATAAAAGGTCTTCTAAAAAGAATTTTATATATTGCTTTAAAAACTAAAAAGATATAAGAGAAAATAGATAAAATAAAAGAAAAGAAAACATCAAATACTTTAAATAATGGATTACTAGATTTCTTAGTAGTTACATTTTTACTAACTTCTGCTGCTTTTGCCTTTTCTGCAGTAGGAGAACTAGTATTATTAGTCACATTAACCGTATTTGTCTTTTCAGTCTTATTTTGCTTTTCTACTTCTAATGCTGCATTTTTTTGACCCATAAACCTTTCCCTCTTATTCTATACAAAGAAATTATATCATATATTTCAGCAAATAAAAAGATTAAATTAACATTTTAATTATTAATTAATATAATATTATAGGTGATAATTCAAATGAATTTAAGTATACTAGAATTATTCAAAAAGCTTAGTTTATCAAATATAATTTCTAATACAAATAAAACACTTGGAATTATTAAAAAAACTATACCAGTATATAGACAAGTTAAACCTTATATGACACATGAAAAATCACTATTTAAAAAAGATGATTCTAACATAATAAAAGAAAGTAAGATATTAAAAGATGAACATACAAGAACAAATTTTAATGATACTCTTACTTTCTTTAAATAAATTATTCTTCACTATCAGTGCTTAATATTGATAAGAATGCTTCTTGTGGTATAGATACACTACCTACTTGTTTCATTCTTTTTTTACCTTCTTTTTGTTTTTCTAATAGTTTTCTTTTACGTGAAACATCCCCACCATAACATTTTGCAAGAACATTCTTTTTTAATGCGCTAATATCCTCTCTTGCAATTACTTTAGATCCAATAACCGCTTGTATAGGAACTTGGAACATTTGCTTTGGAATTATTTTCTTTAAATTTTGACATATTATTTTACCACGATTATAAGCAAAATCTTTATGAACAATTAAACTTAATGCATCAACTATTTCACCGTTTAGTAATATATCCATTTTTACAAGCTTACTCTCTTTATTTCCAATAAATTCATAATCAAATGATGCATAACCTTTAGTATAACTTTTTAATTTATCAAAAAAATCATATACTATTTCAGATAAAGGAAGTTCATATACAATATTCACTCTTGTTTCATCTATGTAAGACATATTTTTATAAATTCCTCTTTTATTTTGGCATAGTTCCATAATTGGACCAACAAATTCACTTGGAACATATATATTACAATTAACATATGGCTCTAATATCTTGGATATTTTAGTAGGATCTGGCATTTTAGATGGTGCATCTATATTTATACTACTTCCATCATTTAATAAAACCTCATAAATAACAGATGGACTTGTTGCAATAATATCTACTCCAAATTCTCTTTCTATTCTCTCTTCAATTATTTCCATATGAAGAAGTCCTAAAAATCCACATCTAAATCCAAAACCAAGTGCGATTGATGTTTCTGGTTCAAATACTAGCGAAGCATCAGATAATTTTAATTTTAATAAAGCTTCTTTTAATATATTATATTTTGAACTGTCTATAGGATATATACCAGAATACACCATAGGTAGCATTTTTTTGTATCCAGGAAGAGCTGGAACATCTTCATTTGCAAGACATATAGTATCGCCGACTTCTACTTCAGTAATACTTTTAATAGATGCACTAATAAATCCTACTTCACCAGCAGAAAGCGAATCTTTCTTAATTTCATGTGGTGTATGTTTTCCTAATTCTAATACTTCATATTCTGCTTTAGAATTTATAAATTTAATTTTATCTCCAACTTTTACTTTTCCATCAATTATTCTAACTAATACTACTACGCCTTTATATGGATCAAAGTAACTATCAAATATTAATGCTCTAAATTTATTAGATTCACTTTTAGGTGGATCTATTCTTTCTATTACAGCATCTAATAGTTCACTAACTCCTTCACCTGTTTTACCAGAACATAATAATATTTCTTCCTTAGTAAATCCAATTGTGTTTATTAATTCATTTGTTACTTTTTCTGGATCTGCATTCGGTAAATCTATTTTATTTATAACTGGAATAATCTTAAGATTTGCATCAAGTGCTAAATAAAGGTTTGCTAGAGTTTGTGCTTCAATTCCTTGGGTAGCGTCTACAACTAATATTGCACCCTCACAAGCTGCAAGACTACGACTAACTTCATAGCTAAAGTCTACATGTCCTGGTGTGTCTATTAAATGAAGGGTATATCCTTTATATTTAAGCTCAACTGCATTCAATTTTATTGTAATACCACGCTCACGTTCAAGATCCATTGAATCTAATATTTGTTCTTTTCTTTCTCGTTCACTTACGGCACCACAAACATCGAGTATCCTATCAGCTAGTGTACTCTTTCCATGATCTATATGTGCTATAATACAAAAATTTCTAATTTTTTCTCTTTCCATAAATCTAATTTTAACATAAAACAAGATAAAAAAGAAGAATTAATTCTTCTTTTATTTCGTTACTGGTTCAGTAGAATACCAATAATATTTTCCAATTCCGTTTTGTTTATATGTGTGCTTGTAAGTAAACAAATAATCCTTATAATTTTCCTCTACAAATTTATAATCTATAAGATTATCATTTGGAGAAGTATATATCACTTTTCCATCAGAGTATTTATCATATAAATTCTTTCCATCTGAATAGAAAACACTATCATATAAATAATATTCGTCATTAATCTTTTCTGCTTTAATCAATTTATATAAAGGTTCTTTATCAAAACTATTATTTCCATTTAAAGTCCAAATACACATTTCATCTACATCACATACAATTTGATAATATCCTGTATTTTCTTTTAAATCAAAGCTTATTGGTATTATACAATCATTATTATTAAATGTACATTTATCGGCATATTCAATTATATTATTATCTTGAGTATTAAATAATTTCATTATATTACTAGAAAAAATTTCTTTATTGTACATGTCAATAGGAGCATTTTCTTTGTTTAATTCATAAAATACATTCCTTAAAATAGTATATTTTGTCAAATCATTATATGTTATTAATTTATCCTGATAAATTGTTTTATAATTATCTATCATAATAAATAGCTTATTATCATGTAAATAATTATATAATTTTTTAACACTATCATCATTTATATCAATACTTAAATCATTGCTAGAAGAACTTAAATTTGAATTAGGTTTAGTCTTATTTGAATAATAATAACCAAATACAGCTAAAGATGCTAATATTAATATTAAAAGCACTAATGTTTTTTTCATAATTCCTCCTTAAGCAGATTGCCAATTTCCACAGTAATAACATACCTGTTTAGAACAACCTGGGGTATTCAAATTGCCTCCACGATTTAAACATGCAGCTGCTGCAGCACTTGAGCAATCACCATAATCAGTACAAGATGTCCATGCTGATGTAGAATATAAGCCATTACCACAATTAACTGCTGAAGTAAAATTCCATTTCCATTTAGTATTACAACTACAGCTAGCATCAGTTACTGTAACAGTATATTTTTTATTTGCAGCATTGTTATAATTTGATGTGTCAGTTGGAGTAAATTTCACTGTAATAGTTGCGCTTCCCGCTGCTTTACCGGTAATTGTTACTTTATTATTAGTATTAGCAGCTATTTCACCAGAACTTGCTTGGCTTACTGTTGCCTTTGCTGTATCACTACTTGTTACTGTGAATTTACCAGCTGCTGTTGCTTTTTCATTGAATGTTATTGTGCTTCCTTTAGCCACAGAACCAGAAGAATCACTTAATGTTATTGTTGGTGTTGCCTTTCCAATACTACAACTTATTTTAACATCAGCAGTAGTATTATCACTCCATCTATATCCACTTGATAATGATGCAGTTACATCTTGACTTCCTGCTGCAGTTCTCGTTGTTCCTACTGACCATGTATAACCTTTTCCAGCAGCATTAACTAATGTTTGACTACTTCCAGTATATGTTAATCCTGTTTTACAATATCCTGATGCAGTTGGCTTTGTTGCTGAACTTGCTACAGTAACTGAGTATGTTTTATCAGCTGCATTATTATAATTCGTTGTATCTGTTGGTGTGAATTTAACTGTTATTGTTGCACTTCCAGAAGCTACACCTGTTACTGTTACAGTATTA